>DAVO01000001.1 GCA_002509405.1 Methanomassiliicoccaceae archaeon UBA72
CTTTTCCTTAAGTGCATCTTCCGTTTTCTGGACGGTTCCCGATTTTCATTTCACGTCTCTCGTGCGTTCATTTTTTTCTTCGACGTTCCCTGATCATATCGCGGCATTACGCTGTAAGGAATCGAGACGGTCTCTTCATTTTTCACGTGTCAAGGGATTAAACGACTATTAATACGAGGTCATCGCGATATGTTTTTCGGGAGGTATCGGAATGGACATCGAACTTTATCACGATTCTAAATACGGGAACGGAGCCAGGGTGGCAGAGGAGTTCAAGAGGCTCGCCGAGACGAAGGGCAGCAACGTCAACATACATCACGTCAGGGAAGCGGGCTCCAAGAATCTGCCTCGTGCCGACCTGTATGTCTTCGGGTCCCCGACACATTTTGGTAAGGCTACCAGGGGCATTATGCGTTTCGTCAAGAAGTTGGAATTGCCGCCGGGGACGAAATATGCGGTCTTCGGCACGTTCAGCGGGGCGGCGCCAGACAAGAAGACGGGCAAGATGCCTTCCGAAGAGGAGCTGGAGAAACGGCGTCGCACCATACCTATGATAGACGAGGCCCTCAGGTCCAAGGAGATGGCAAAGGTGGCCGAAATGAGGTTTTTCGTCAAACCCGAAAACCTGAAGGGGCCACTTGAAGACGGATGGCAGAAGATCGTGGAAGAGTTCGTCGTCGCCATCCTGGGCAAATGAAAACATTTTCCCCTTAAGCGGTCCATTGTTCTGCATCCTCAGGCCGTACAGCGCGGTAAGGCGGCCGTACGAGCCAAAGGTTATATCCAAGAATAAAATCCACAGCCTCTATGAATTGGGACGTACCGACGGTCTTTGCATGCGTTGCGGTCGGCGGAGCGATAGGGGCGGTGCTGCGATACCTGGTCGGGCATTACGTATGTACATCCGAATTCCCCTGGAGCACATTCTTTGTGAACATCATCGGATGCACACTGCTGACATTCATCGCATTCTCCTTCAGCGACCAGATGTCGAAAAACACATCGTTTTTCTTGTTCACGGGGGTTTTCGGGGCGTTTACCACGATGTCTACGTTCACATCGGAGACGGTGTACCTGTTCTATGACAATGAAATGCTGAAGGCTGCATGGAACGTGATCCTCAACGGAGGAGGCTGTCTTCTCGGGGCGTTCGCCGGAAGATTCTTGGCCCTTATCGTTTGAGCTGCGGACCATCTTTCTGTTCAAAAAAACAAACACTTGATGAAAACCGTGCCGACGCATAATCAAGTTGGATGAATCATCCAAAGGTATAAATTGCCACTTGCTTTACGTCGGTCAGCGGAATCAAACGAATGGTGATCATCATGCAAAACAAAACGATGGCCTTGATAGTCGTGGCGGTCATTGCCGTGGCCGTAGCGGGCGCGGGAGTGTACTACTATGTCGGGGGAGAGGAAAGTCAGGAAGGGACCAAGATCCTCATACAGGACAACGAGGGAGTGTACTTCTGGATCGAGGGGAACGGAGACAACGAGCTGACGGCTCTGGACGACGCATGCGAGAGATATGGTATCCAAGTGCAATTTGCGAACGGCTGGATAGACACCATGTTCTCGCTCGGTACAGTGGGACCGGACTCGGAAAATAACTACATCTACTGGAATCAGTACAGCTACGTGGACGGGGCATGGGTTCTGAATGAATATAACATGGACCAGTACAGCACTTCCGATGTGGATGCCATGGCCCTGGTTTACTCCGACGGTACAGACCTGCCTGCCGTAGGCCCCGACCAAGCTAAGATATGGAGATTCAGCACTGAAGGGATGGTATTCACCATAGAGTCCAAGACCGGAGTGAGCTTCAAGATCAACGGAACCGGCGAAACCGCCATCGATGCGCTGGAGAATGCGACCGATAGGTATGCAGTGCCGTTCGTAGCATCGGGCGATCCTCCAAACGGAGTAGAGTCGCTGTTCGGTATAACCTGGGCACAGGAAGGGGGCCAATGGTTCTGGTGGATACAGAAAGTGCCCACCAGCGACGGGACAGGATGGGAAACAAGTTCGTCGATGATGGACGGGATCCTTACCTCCGATGTCGATGAAATGAAGCTGGTCTATGGTTCGGAGGCTATGTGAGCCGTTAATGCCAGGGCCAAACCTTTTACTCAATTTCGATAAGGTGCGCAATTGGAAAAAACAACCAAGGTCAAGACCGTGCTGTCTGCGGCGATCGTCGTCCTGTGCGTTATGTTCACAGCAATGGCTGTTTCGGGCGAGACGTATGTCCAGGGGACGGACGGTCTGATCGTGGATTTCGGCGAAGGCGTCACGTACTTCGGCGCTTTCAATCCCGAAGACGATCCTGATGCCAATGAAGGATTGGAGCTCGCCTGCGCAGTGTTCGGTTTCATTCTGGTGCTCAACGGCGACGAAGTGGTCTCGATCGATTCGTCGGTTTCGGGAACGGACGGCAAAACATGGAACCTGTACGTGGTGGAGAAACCATCGTCGGAACTGCAGCAGACGTACCCATGGGTAAAAATCTCCGGTGACCCGGGGGAAGTGAAGATAAAAAGATACGCGGCAGTAGCATGGGCGTATTGTTCCGAGGACGAGACCCCCTCCAGGGCCGTGGATGCCACGGGCGTCTGTTTTTACGGATACGGGCACCCGGAAAGGGTCGTTTCGCTGGCGCCCTCCTGCACAGAGATGATCTGCTCGGTGGGCGGTGAGCGCAAAATCGTAGGGACGGACGAATACAGCAACTATCCGGAATCAGTCGAATCGGCCAGATCGTCCGGCGATATAGCGAGCATCGGCGGGTTCACGAACCCGAGCTATGAGTCTATAGTGAGAACGGACCCCGACCTTGTCGTCTGCGTAAACAGCCAGCGTTCCCACATCGACATGGCGGAGAGGCTCCGCTCCGCCGGCATCGATGTCGTCGTTGCGGACGGGGGAGAAGACGTAAGCTCGATAATGGAGAGCATCATGATGGTCGGTACGGCCATGGGCACGAGGGAGGCTGCGGAAAATACAGTAAGCAGCATCGTCGAGGACCTGTCCGACATAGTGGACATAATCGACGGAAATTCGTCTGCACCAAAGAATGCCATGATAGCACTTTCAACAGACAAGTCCCCCTGGGTGTCAGGTTCCTATACTTACGCCTCGGACGTCCTTAGGATCATCTCCGTCGGCAACAGCTTCTCCGACCAGGGAGGGTGGGTGATGGTGACATCCGAGTCTCTGGTGACCGAAGATGTCGATTGCATAGTGGTGATAACATCGAACGGTCCCAGGTCCCAGAGCGAGTACCGGGCGATAATGGATTCGCTGGGAGACGAATGGAAGCACACTGATGCTTACAGAGGCGGGAAGATCTATTTCCTGACGGATTCCGCTGCAGACCTCGCGTCCCGTGCGGGGCCCAGGGTCGCACAGGTCGCCGAGCTTATGGCACGTATTATCCAGGATACGGCTTTCGAGGGCGACATGCCTAAGTACATCGGCGACGACTACAGTGACTACATTTCGCTGGCCAGAGATCCGGTGGCAGAGGGAGCTTCATGAAAAATAAATTGTTAGTGCTGTTGGTGGCCGTTTCCGCCCTCATGGTCCCGATGTCGATCGTATTCTTAAGCGGAGAGGCGTCCGCCGCGGGCGACCGACATGTCATGGTAGATTACGGGAACGGCAGGACGGAGTGGGTCGCCGCGGGCGACTCCGATACGGCATCCGGGCTTATCGCCTATGCGGTTTCGGAGATCGGAGGCACATATGTCTACAACGGCACGGACATCACGGTTGACGGGATATCTGCCATATCCTCTCCGGTCGCAGTTTCATGGAGATATTACGTCTGGACGGATTCCGGTTGGGAGGATTCGACGGCCTCTTTCGACGAAACCATTGCGGCACCTGCGACCTCTGTCGCTCTGGGATACTATCCCGTCGGAACCGTGCCCACGGAAACGCCCGATTACAGGACGTCTTGGACGTGTATCAGGGGAAGTTCGGAATCCGAGGGGCATCAGGACGCGGACCTCGGAGGGGAAAACGTACCGGGATGGGTAAAATCCTACGGTGACAAGAATTTCGTCAATTCGGCCGTGCTGGTCGCCGGAAACAGGGTATTCGTGAACAGCGGAGGAACCAGCAATATGGGGGCAGATTCGTCGGGGCCCGCACAAACGCCGGTCCTATACTGTTACGACCTGATGACGGGCACGGAGCTGTGGAGCTATGAATATGACACAGGTGCGGGATACGAGACCGCGACCGGAGTCATCGTCGGCGGTTCGATATATATTCCGGCATCGAACGGACACGTTTACAAAATTCCGTTGACCGGGCCCAACGAGGACGGTTCCAACGTAACGGTCAGCCCCGACGGGCTTTTCGGTTCCGTAAGGGACGAAGCGGATGAGCCCCGGAGCGGTATCACATGGGCGACGGGACCCGCATCTATGGTCTATTATTCCGGAGCACTTTATTTCGGAACTGCCGCAGGATATGTGTTCTGCACGGACCTGGACCTCAATGTACTGTGGAAGGGCACGGTCGGAGGAACGGTCTACTTCAACGCGCCGACGGTGCAGGACGGAAATCTGTTCATTGGAGCGCTCGACGGCTCGCTATATGTGTTCGATGCGTTCAGCGGCAGTCTTGTTTGCAGCGAATCCGTTTACACCGTGGAAGCTTACGGGAAGATGTGCGGACTTGTTTCAAATGTGCTGAAGGTCGAAGACACGCTGATCTTCTCTTTCAATGACGGGCGCGGTATGAATGCCGTCACAGGAGGGTATGCAGTCTATGAGTTCGATGGTTCGACCCTCACGGAGATAAGCAAAGTGACGGAGCTGGGTCTGTCCTCGTCCTATCTGATAAAGTCGGACAGCACGTTCAGCGGGGCGTATTCTTTCACCTCGGACGGTCTTGTGAAAATCTATTTGGACGGCACCTACGAGCTCATCAACGGCAACATCACCAACGTGCGTGCCCCCGGGACCCTGGTAAACGACGAGTATATCGTCGCTGCAGAATACGACAGAAATGGTTACATCTACAAAATCGACACGGACGGCGGCCTCGCGGGACAGTACAGGCAGCCTGACGAGGTCTCCGAATACGCCATGTCGCCGCCTGTGATGGTAGGCACGTGGGTGCTCTCAGGTACGGACGGAGGGGCGTACTCATTCTCCGGCGGTTTCCTGGAGATTCCTGCCGCCGCTCAACAGGAAAGCAACGTATTGTTATGGATTGCCGCGGTCCTGGCGGCGGCGATAGTGTCTTTCCTTGCGTACTGTGTCTATATCAGAAAGAAACTGGACGTCCCTCCGATACCTTACATGAGGGGGAAGATTTCCGAGAGGCTCGGAACGGCGGCTTACGGTAAATCCAGGATCAAACGCAACAAGATGAGGCTGGTCTGGGTTCTCGTTCTGGGCTCGGTCGCGTCCGCGCTCATGTTCCTGCTGTGCCTGGCATACGGCCCCTCCGGAGATTATTCTCTGGCCGAGGCCTTCGGCCTCCTGGGGTCGGCCATATCGAAGGGAGGGCAGGGGCTCACGGGCGACGAGACCATAATCTTCGGTTCCAGGCTTCCAAGGGCCATGGCCGCCTTTGCGGTGGGCATCGGGCTGTCAATGGCGGGCGCGGTGTACCAGGCTATAATAAGGAACCCTCTGGTCGACCCATACATCATGGGAGTATCGGCCGGGGCGGGGACGTTCGCGGTAGCCACGATATCTGCCGGCTTTACATTCTTCGGGCTGTTCAGCACGGTCACGTACTCGCTGCCGCTCATGGCCATGGCAGGAGGGCTGATAGCCTTCGGGGCCACCATGATCATCGCGGAGAAGGCAGGCGGTTCGTCGACGAACTACGTTCTTGCCGGAGTGATCGTCGGCCTCGGGTTCGGGGCCGTTCAGACCCTGCTGCTTTACAGCGCAGGCGACAAGATACACAGCGCAATGACATGGCTTTTCGGAAGTTTCACCAGCATCGACTGGGGGAACATATGGCTGGTACTGATCCCGGCCATTCTTCTGGCACTGATACCTCTCATATGGGCCAAGGAGTTCAACCTGGTCCTTCTGGGCGAGGACCAGGCACAGGAGATGGGCCTCGATGTGAGGAAGTTCAACAGGGCCATGCTCATATTGGCATCTGTCCTCACAGCCGTTTGCGTGGCATTCGTCGGTACCATAGGGTTCGTTGGACTGGTGGTCCCACACCTCTGCCGCATGATCATGGGCGGGGACCACAGGCTGGTAATGCCTTCGTCCATAGCCCTGGGCGGACTTCTGATGATGGCGGCAGATTTCCTATCTAAGATGCTCATCGCCCCGGTCGAGCTTCCGGTAGGTGCTATAACCACTATCATCGGAGCCCCGTTGTTCATTTACCTCATCGTTAAGAAAGGGAGGATGTACGGTGACTGAAGACACGCCCCTTCTGGAGCTCAGGAAGCTCAACAAGTATTACGACAACGGATTCCATGCGGTGAAAGACGTGTCTTTCAGCATAGATACGGGCAAGCTTGTGGGTCTGATCGGACCGAACGGGTGCGGCAAATCTACCATGATGAGGTGTATAAACAAACTCCACAAGCTTTCTTCCGGAGATATTCTCATAGATGGAGTGTCGGTGCTCAAGAAGACCCCCTCCGAGCTGGCCAGAAGCGTGGCGAACGTCCCTGCCCAGCTGAGGAACAACTTCGGCCTGACCGTTTACGAGACGGTCATGATGGGGCGTTATCCGTTCATGAAGAACATATGGTGGGAGACGGAGAACGACGAG
This sequence comes from Methanomassiliicoccaceae archaeon UBA72, assembly GCA_002509405.1. GTDB lineage: Archaea > Thermoplasmatota > Thermoplasmata > Methanomassiliicoccales > Methanomethylophilaceae > VadinCA11. Next base: position 6,771 of record DAVO01000001.1, read on the forward strand.
TCATTCGTGATGGAGACCATGGAGAAGTTCGGAGTGAAGAAGCTTCAGGACAATCAGCTCAACATGCTTTCCAGCGGAGAGATGCAGAGGGTCCTGATAGCCAAGGCGTACGTTCAGGAGCCCAGGCTGATGTTGGTCGACGAGCCCACCTCGCATCTCGACATGAAGTACAAACTCGAGGTGATGGAGTACCTCAACGCCATGGTCAGGAAAGACATGTCGATCCTGGTGGCCGAGCACGACATATCTCTCATGGCAAGGTACTGCGACCTCTGTATCATCATGAAGGAGGGGAACATAGTGGACATCGGCCCTCCCAAGGAGATTATAACTGCCGAACTCATCGAAGACGTGTACGGTGTGTCCGCATCTGTGGGATTCGACAAAGACGGCGAACTTTTCGTACTCCCAAAGAGATACAGGTCCGAATCGGAACACGGGCGCATCTGAATGTTTCGACACACCGCATACGCCGCGGCGTTCAGACGGTCCCTTCTCTTCTCTTTTCTCTCTTGCCCGATATTATCGATGCGGCCACCGTAACGGCCAGTACGGAGAGTATGAGCGAAAGGGACTGTAAGATTTCGAACTCATAATAGTCCACAATCAGCATCTTGATCCCCACGAATGTGAGGATGATCCCCAGACCGTACTTAAGGTACTTCAGGTGTGTCAGCGATCCCCTTATGGCGAAGTATAGCGACCTGAGTCCAAGTACCGCGAATATGTTGGACGAGTAAACTACGAATTTGTTGGTCGTTATTCCCAAGACCGCAGGTATCGAGTCGATGGCGAATACCAGGTCGGTGAACTCGATCACGATGACGCACAGCAACAGCGGCGTGACCAAGCGCACACCGTCCCTGTGTGTGAAGAACTTGTCCCCGTCCAGCTCCGGAGAGACGTTCATGTGCCTCGACAGGACCGTCGCAATCTTGTTGCCGGACCCTCCGCCCTCCTTGCTTACCATCGTCTTGATGGCGGCGTATATCAGGAAGATGCCGAAGATATACATCACGAAGTGGAACCTCAGCAGGAGCTCGGACCCTGCGAATATGAAGACCAGGCGGAACATTATGGCGCCTATCACTCCGTAGAAGAGCGCCTTGTGCTGGTAGTCGTCCGGTATCGCGAACATCGCGAACAGCAGGATGAACACGAACATGTTGTCGACGCTCAGGGCCTCCTCGATGACATAACCGGCGTAGAACTCCATTCCCACAGTCGCTCCGCGTGTCATCCAGATGTAAACACCGAAGACCATCGCGATGGCGATCCATCCAGCTGTCTGAACCAATGCGGATTTTGTGGTTATGTGCTTGGAGCCGCGGTTGATGACGAAGATGTCCAATGCGAGGAGTACGATTAGAATGAGAAAAAGCCCTGCCCATTCTATCGGCTCGGCGTCTGCGAACATAAGTTATCGTGAGTATTACGCATTATAAAAAGCTGACCTAGATTAGAAAGGCAATAAAAAAAGCAAGTTATTATCATTGGGGGATAAAGTTAATAATTCCCTCCCCTGTCCGTATACCATGGCTATAATCAGCGTTTCGCTGGACGACGATAGCGTGGAGGCCCTTGAGGCGATACAGGAGGCTTATTCTCTCGCCGGGCGCAGCGAGGCCGTCCGGCTGTCGATCAAAGCGGCAGGTTCCAAAGTGAAGGAGATCGAGGAGCTGAGCGGCTTCGTGGAAGGGGTTTTGATAATAGTCAGGGGAGACCATGCCGATCCGTGGATGAGCCTGATACAGGCAAAGCACGAAGGGTCGATAAAGACCCAGATGCACTCCCACCTTCTGAACCGCAAGTGCCTCGAGGTCATGGTGATGTCCGCAGAAGCGGATGATATCAAGTCCATACTCAGAGAGATACAGTCCGTCGCTAAAGCGGACTATGTGAAATTCGTAAAAAGCTGACGAATTAAGCACCCGTCTATACTTTTTTATATAGCGTAAAGCATAATGAAAAGCGGATGGGATAGGCATGGGTATCGACTCAGGCAGAAACAGCGGTAGCACTCTAAAGGTGTCTTTGAAGCGCCGCCTCTTTGGCAGAAACAAAGAGGAGGTCGAGGAAGGAAACGAAGGGTCCGACGGCGGGCGCGATTACAAGAGGCCCTCTTCAGAAAAGTCGGCGAGGAGCTTCGAGGGCAATGGGTACGTGAAGTACAGCCTCGGTGCCGGAACGGATGTTTACATTTCGTCTTCCACAGACGATCCTTTCATCGATTTTGACGAACCAAAAGCTGACAAGGCCGGGGGAAGGTTCCTCGGAGGGATCCGCAACGCCCAGTCGTTGCCCTCAAAACAGGCTCCCAAGCCCATATTCGGCAGAATCGAGGAGCCAAGCCTTGTGTTCAGCAATGCACTGCCAGAGATCAAATTCAGCAAGTCCGATTTTGAAGAGGTCATAGTCGCGAAAGAGGAATCCGGCATGATCTCCTATTCGGCACCTGTCGCGCAGATGGCAATGACGTCGTCTTCGGAATCGGTGCCCAATGTCAATTCTCCTAACATCATAAGTTTCGAGGAGGAATTCCAGATAGAGGTGGAGCACGCGTCTCCTTTGGCTGACCGTGAAGCCGAAAGAGGCGAAGCGGAGGCAGATGTCGAACGCCTTCCGCCCGCTCCCGCCCATGCGGAGCGCCTTCCGGCGGCCCGTCATGTGCCGAAAGAAGAGCCCGCTGCACCCGAGGTCGAAGAATCAGTGGCTGAAACCACCCTCGAATCCGCAGAGTTGCCTGTTTTGATGGCACCTCTGTCAGTTATAGCCCTTCCCTCATCCCCAGTCCTTACCGCTGTTTCAGCGCCCCCCATGATGCTCATGCTCCCCGAGCCTGCACAGGTTTCCGAGCAGGAGATGGAGGCGGCCCTCGAGGGTACAGAGGAATCGGCAATCGCTGTAATGGCGCAGCTCCCCTCAGGACTGTATGCCGAAGGCATCGAACCCATCTCAGACGTCGTGGCAGCGGAGGAAGAAGTGATATCGTCCAGCGCTGAATGCTCCGCACAGCTGGCTGACACATCGTCCGCCGCTGTGATGCGCACAACTTCCCTTCTTGAATATTCCGATTACGCGGGATACGATTTCCTGCCTCCCATAACCGAACCGGTCAGACGCGAGCACAGGGCGACGGTCCAGGAGGCCAGTACCATCTCGCAGATGCCGGAGTACGTCGAGATCGAGGATGAGGTCGGAGGTATAATGAAGCTCACCGTCGCCGGAATGGCCGGAGACGAGGCAGAATATTTGGACGCGACGTCTTTGAAGGAAACAGAGATCCCCGACGACGGTATGGAAGAACTCTGCGTCGTAATCGACCGCGAGAGGGACAATCTGGCACATTTGATCGATATCACAGACGATATCGAAATCCGGATCACCGCAGAACCGGAGAATGGACAGGCAGAGTCCGTCGGGACGATTGACATCGAGCAGATGATCGAAGAGGCCGCAAGAAATGCAAAAGCCCTGTCCGTTGCAGTCTCCGAGACGGCGCCCATGGAAGAGGCCCTCCCGGAAGCGAGGCACACCCTTACATCCGAGGACGAGGAAGAGATCAACGAAATGGTCAAAATGCTGATCGAGATGGTATCTGCGCCAGAGGCCGAAGAGGCCAAAGCTCTCGATACAGAAGAAGTCCCGGAACCGCATTCCCTGAGCCCGTTGGTCTCCTTCGTTTTCGGAAACGGGCCATCGGAGTCGATCCACAGCTTCTATTGAACGTCTGTCAAACCTCTTAATTATAATATACCAGTTTTCACTTTTTGTTGATATGGAATTGCTTTCCATCCTTGTGATGTTGGTCGTCCTTTACGTTCTGGCCGTCATCGGGTCCGAAATCTTTGAGCGTTTTGGAGTTCCGGGGCTTATCGGAGAGATACTCGTCGGAATAATCCTGGTGAACATCATATGGGACGGCTCGGCATTTTCCGGGATTCTGAGCAGCGGCAGCTTCCTTGGGATGTTGGGCGTGGAAGTATCGTTCAACGGCTTCGAAGGATCCTTCAACTACCAATTCCTGTATCTCGTGGCCGAAATAGGGGCCATGTTCCTACTCTTCTCTGTCGGGCTCGAGACTCGCGTATGCGAACTGATGTCCGTGGGCAAGGCGGCATTGACTGTTGCGGTACTCGGTGTGGTATTTCCCTTTGCCGCGGGGATGACCGTCTACTTTTACGACTACAACACGACCCATGCCATGTACATGGCCGCTGCCATGGTCGCAACCAGCGTGGGGGTCACGGCCAAGGTCATAATGGACATGCGTGCTTCTGACACCAAGGAAGCACGCATAATAGTTGGTGCAGCCGTCATAGACGATGTTCTCGGAATGATAGTATTGGCCATCGTTGCCGGGATGGCATCCGCCGACGGAGCGAGCATGATCGGCATCGCAAGGATAATCTTCATATCGGTCTCTTTCGTCCTGGCCGTGTTCTTCTTCTGCAACTCTTGCATCCCTCGCATCGCATCATGGTATGGGAGGAAGAAGGAATGCAGGCCTTCAACGGAGGAAGAGCCGCGGAAGCTCAACAAGACGATGATCGCTATTGCGGTGTGCCTTTTCATGGCCGCGGTGTCGCAGGCCCTCGGGCTGGCCGCGATAATCGGTGCGTTCCTGGCAGGCATGGTCCTGGCAGACTACGCCAAGAAATGGAACCTCAAGCCTAAGGTGGAAGCCATAACAATCTTCTTCCTTCCCCTGTTCTTCCTCAATGTGGGGCTTCAGGTCAGACTGTCATCGCTCACCAACGTCAACGTCCTGATGCTGGCCGCCTATGTGATAGCGCTTGCGGTAATAACGAAGTACCTAGGATGCTACATCGGAGCCAGGATTGCTGACAAGAGCATAGACAAGAAGTCTGCAAACATAATAGGCATCGGAATGGTGCCCAGAGCGGAGGTCGGCATAATAATAGCCGCAATAGGACTTGCCTCGGGCCACCTGACCCCGGATATGAACGCGACAATCGTCTTAATGTCGGTAATCACGACCGTGATGGCACCGCCGCTCATCTACCGCGCTTATAAGAAGAAGTATCCTGACGGGATACCGGACGATCCCGCCATATCGTGTTGGGAAGAGCCCTGATCAGACAGGGAAGAAAACCTGCGCCACGATGACTATGGCAACCAGGGCTATGGCTATGCCTATGACAGCCTTGGGTGTGATCTTTATCCCCTTGTCGGTCTCCGAGTCAAAATATCTCATGAGTCCGGCCGAAGACTGGAATCCGCCATCGTTCTTTTTCTGCGCCATCAGACTCACAATTGTGGGTCTATATAAAAAGCTTATCTGTTTTCGGCGTCCGGTGTAGAAAATGTCTTAATAGAGCGTACCTGTTGATGCACCGATTCGAATGCATTGGGCGGACGTAATTGCTAAGGACATCGCGGAGAGCTGCGAGAGGCCACTCATAGCCACGGGCATCAGTCCCACGGGTATCATCCATGTAGGCAGCCTGAGAGAGGCCATCACCGGTGAATCCGTGCGAAGCGCGGTAGAGGGCTTGGGCAAGGAAGTTAGATTGATCTATCTCATAGACTCTTTCGACCCGCTCCGCAAACGTTATGATTTTCTGCCCGCCGAGTTCGAGAAGTACGTAGGAATGCCGATATCCAGGATACCGTGCCCCTGCGGAAAGCACAGGAATTATGCGCATCACTTCGTGCAGCCGTTCCTTGACGCCGTGGACTCTCTTGGAGTCCAGTGCGAAATAATCTGGACCCATGAGCTTTACGAGGAAGGCAAATTCGCGGAAGCCGTGGACCTGGCGATGAAGAAGAGGGACAAGGTCATCAAGATAATGACCGAGGTCACCGGCAAGGCCGAGAATCCCGAATATGCACCTTATAATCCGATATGCACCGCTTGCGGAAGATTTGCAAAGCCCGTTTTCGACACCTATGAGTTCCCATACATGGAATACGCATGCACATGTGGCAACCATGGAAAGGCCGACGTACAGAAGGCCGAAGGAAAACTAACATGGAGGCTCGAGTGGCCGGCGAAATGGAAGATATTCGGCACATCTGCGGAACCCTTCGGAAAGGACCATGCGGCGGCAGGAGGATCGTACGATACAGGCAAGAGGATCGTCGATGAGATCTATGGTGGAAAGGCACCTTATCCAATCCCTTACGAATTCGTTCAGCTCAAGGGCGTAGGGCAGATGCACAAGTCGCTGGGATGCCCTGTCACGGGGCTCGATGCGATCAACATGACTCCCCCGGAGGTTTTGAACTATCTCTTCCTAAGGGTCAATCCGTCGAAGGCAATCGATTACGACTCAGGTCTGGGCACACTTGACATCGCTGACGAGTACGACCGCATGGAGCGCCTGTACTTCGCCGGTGAATGGACAGAGGCCGAAGACAACTCCGTAAGGGCATATGTGATCGCACAGCACAACCACGTACCTCCGCGTCTCCCTCACCAGATACCCTACAGGCACCTCGTGAACGTCGCTCAGATGGCCCCCGGATTCGAAGGAGTGGTCGAGGTCCTCGAACGCACGGAAGATCTTTCTGACATGACGGAGGGCGACAGGAAGAGGCTCGCCCGCCGCGTGGACTGTGTCAGATACTGGCTTAACGGTTTTGCACCAGATGGCGTCAAGTTCTCCGTCTGCAGCACCGTTCCGCCCGGAATAGAGCTGTCCATGAACGAGAAGGTATTCCTGAAGGCCCTTTCCGTAAAGATGTACGACTGCAACTGGGATGCCGACTCAATCGGCTCCACGATCGCCGACACCGCCAAGGAATCTCCCCTGGGACTCAAGGGAGGATACGGAGCGATGTACAGGATATTCATCGGCAAGAAGGCGGGACCCAGGTTGGGGACGTTCCTGGCCAGCATGGACAAGAACTTCGTGATCAACAGGATAGTCCAGGCTTCAGGCTGATCAGAGTATACCCATATCCGTGAGCTTCTCCGGCAGGTAGGTGTCGGTGACGAAGTCGAGGCCGTATTTGGCCAGCGCCTGCTGTTCGGCCTTCTTCTTCATTCCCAGCATCGCCTGGATCTCGTTCTCCCAGAATTCGTCCTTGAAGCGCGGGTCGGAAAGCTCGGCGTTCAGCGCCCCCACGTCCTTTTCCGAGAGATTGTCGGTGGGCAGGTCGTAGTTCAGGATGTCCGAAGGAGTAATCCCTATGAACTGGGCCGAAGGTGTAGCCAGATAATCCGATATGTGGGCCGTCTTTATGGCGCCGTATGCGACAGAAGCGAATATTCTGAAGGACCAAGGGTCCCCGTCGGTGAATACGGTGACAGGTAGGCGCAGCTCCTCGTTCACCCTTTTTATGAAACGTCTCGTGCTCCTCGTAGGCTGCCCCTTCAAATGTACCAGCAGCGCGTCGTACTTTTCGGGGAATCCGTTCTCCACAAGCCTGTCGAACATACCTCCGGTCTCTATGGCCATCACGAACTTGGCGTTGCAGTCTTTGAACTCTATCTTCTCCGGCCCCACGTTGTAGGGTATTCCGTATCCGGAATCTCCGACGTCTTCGATGCAGTTGATCTTTTTCTTCTCGCCCTTGCGGGTGAGTTCCGTCAGAGTGAGGTCGCCGTATATCCTTGCGCCGTCCTCTTCGGGACGCAGTTTGAACTCCTCCCTCATACAGCCGGTGATAACCTCGAGGTCCTCAGCCAGTATGTTGCTCTCGTCCTGGCTGTGGAATTTTGCGTTGTTCCACCCCTCGGATATGTAGTACATCTCCCTCAAAGTGGAGGATTTGTTCGCGTTCAGCATCCCCTTGATGAAGTCTGCGGTGTAGACGGTCCTGAGCAGCATCAGGGCGCCCTTGACCGTCTTTGCGGTGCGTACGGATTTCTGGTCTCCATACTTCCACACGCTGGATTTAGGATCGAACTCGATGTTCCTCTTCGACCTCAGCGAGATATTCATCGCCGGAACGTTACCGTTGTCCATCTGGTCGTACAGGCTTTCGACGATACCGTTGAGGCTCTCTATGGTGTAATCTTGCTTCTCAGTCATTCAAATCAGCCTCCTTCTCGAATTCCTCTTCCTCGAGCTCTTCCTCTTCCTCTTCCAAAGTGTCGTCTTCCGAGAGGATCTCTTCCTCCTCGGTTATCTCCATGCCTTTGATCCCCCAGTCTCCCGGCAGCGGCTCGGCACCCATGACTATGGCGGGATTGATGCCCGATACGTATACGTCCTCCTGGGAGAACGTGTCGGCCATCTCCCCGCTGAGCTCGAAGGAAATGACCGCAGAGCTGGAAGGCTGAAGGTCCCTGACCTCCCAGTACGCCTTACCTTCGTCGTTGAGATCTACGAAAGCCGGATTCATGAAAAGTGCCAGGTTTACGGATTCTTTAGGGACCTGAGCATGCAGGCCGAAGGACCTCACGTTGTTGGTGTAGTTGTAGATCTTGTAGATGTATCTGCGGTTGTTCTTGCCGATCTTCTCCACCGAAGGTTCGATCCACACCACGTTCATTATCTTGGTGATGGTCCTCTCGAGTGAAGGCAAAGGCCTTCCGAGATAGTCGGCGGATTTTTTCGCCAGGTCCGGAAGTATCTCCTGGACTATCTCGAACTTGGCATGTGTCTTGGAGCGCCTCTCCAGTTTGTTAAGGTGGCTCTTCAGGTTTCTTGCGCATAGCCTGAGGGCGGCGGAGACCTCGCTGAGTATCTCCGGATAGCTCGCAATCGCCTCCTTGCCTTCAGATGTGAACGGAACCTTCGTGGATGCCACGTGCACGAGTATAATGGCAGGCCCGTAGGGGATGCCTTTGCCCCCCCTCTGTTCCAGGCCGTAGCGCCTCCAGTCCATCTCGGATATGGCTTTTGTGATCGCACATGCGCCCTGCTGGTACAGCAACGGGACGCGGTTCGCGAACCTCAGTATGTTGACCTGTCCTTCAGAAGGTATGTCGCCTCCGTAAACAATGCCGGCCTCTACCACGAAGGGATTCCCGTTCGCGGTCTTAGGAGGTCTGGTGACCGGCGTGGCATAATAGTCCGGACGAAGCCCCTCCATCACGTGCATAAGCCCTTTCTTGATCAGAGTGTCGCCTATCGGCGACAGGCAGTCTGTCTGAGGGGCCATTATCTTGACTTTCCCGATAGCTTCGATCATCGCGGCGCACTGGTCTCTCGTGAGGTCCTGGGGCGGGGCCCTGGGATCTATTTTAGACAGTTCCAGTATGTCGTCTGCGATACGTCCGGTGACCCTTGAGAAATCCTCCTTTAGGAACGATTTCACGTTTTTCTGCTTACTGCCGTGGGCGAACTTTATCAGGTCGCCGATCTCCATTCCCTCAGGATGGGGTTTAATCTCCCTGGGTTTCGGAGGTATTATTTCGGTGGCCTTTTCGAAAGTCCATTTCTTGCCGTCCGGGTCATGGAATGTGATGGCGGCATGAGGATTCACTATGGCGGTGTTCTTCAGGTATTCGAAGACGGACTGCTTCCCCGTCATGTACCTTCCCTTAATCGTAAATTCTATGCTTGTCCCGTGGTCCCGTTCCCAGGTGAACGCCCTTTCGTTCGTTACAAGCGGGCGGTTCGTCTTCGTGTCTATGACGATGTCCATCTCCCATGCAACCTCGTCCTCGCCAGAGACCTTGGATATGACATGGGCGGGCTTCCCGGTAGTAAGGTAGCCGTACATCACCGTGGCGGATATCCCAATGCCCTGCTGTCCCCTGGACTGTCTGAGCGCATGGAACCTCGAACCGTAGAGCAGGCGGCCGTAGACGTTCTTTATAGCGCTGTGCACTATGCCGGGCCCGTTATCATCTACAGTTATCCTGTAATCGTCATCGTCGAGGCGCTCTATCCTTACCGATATGTCTGGGGCTATCTCCGCTTCCTCGCAAGCGTCCAGGGAGTTGTCCACGGCCTCTTTTATGCCCATCAGCAGAGATTTGGAACGGGAGTCGAACCCGAGGATTTGCTTGTTCTTCTCGAAAAACTCGGCTACAGAAATCTCCTGCTGCTTGTCTGCAAGTTTGTAAGCGATAGACCTTCCTTTGGTTTCAGGTCCCGAATCGGTAACATCTCCAGTAGAGCGCATCCGAAGGTATGAATGACTGGGTCGTTTTTACCTTTATCGGTATGGGGGAGGCTTTTTTCAGGTCTTGCCGTCGAACTTCTTGCCGCACTTGGGGCAGAACTCGGAGGCATTGGGCACTTCTTTTCCGCACTCCGGGCAATCGAAGGTAGACTCCGCGATCTCAACCGTCCCGTCGGCGTGCTGAACCTCAACCTCCACATCGTCATCGAAGGACGCGCCGCACTTGGGGCACTTCTCTGCGTCGTCCGGCACTTCAGCACCGCAGTCCGAGCATATGAAGAAGTCCTTCTTTGCGGGCTTTATCTCAGCTGGCACATCGATGTAAGCTCCGCACTTGCGGCACTTTATCTCGCCGGGTAGGACCACGGAATCGCACTGTTTGCATCTTCCGTATCCCGGGGGGTACAGGCGACCCTGTTTTACCATCCTGTCGCGGGTCTTCTCGGCACTGGACCTCATTCCGTAGGTTAGGAACAGGATCATGAAGTACAGCAGCATGCAGAGTCCAAGGTAGTATCCTGTACCGATCCAGTAGATCGAGTTCTTCGCCGAGCTGGACGTCAGGTCCTGTAGGAAGAAGGTGACGGATTGGGAATCCGAGACCTTGGCATCGGAGTTCGAGGTGTCGGCCATGTAGAAGTATATGATATACAGCCCGTCTCCGACCTGAACGTCGAAAGTCGCGGTGCCTGTGGTTTGGTCGTACGAAACGGGATCTAACGTCCTTTCAGAACCTTTAACCCCGTAAACGCTGGAAAATCCGACCATGTCTATCTGCGAGACAACGGCCACCGGTTTGTGGACCGGGTCCGTGTCGGTGTATGTGACGTCGAAAGTGTAGGAGTCCGATGTGACGTTGTAGGTAGCGTCCGTGAAATCCCCGCTTTCTTGGAAATCACTGTGGGAATCCACGTAAGATGGCGAGGTGTACAGGCTTCCGGCGAGCAATGCAACGAGAGCGAACACAGCGCCATGCATCACCATCACCTTGAGGTTCTTGACCTTTACAAGGTGCGGTATCATGTAGAGCAAAGTGGCCACGACGATCATGGCAAGGCAGCCCAATATCATGTAGATCCCGGACATGAGGATCATCAGAGTCACAACGAAGCTGACAGCAATTGCTGCCATCTGTTTAGTGGTCAATTCGATCTTTTTGCCTTCTGCCGACTTCTCGGTGCTCACTATGGCCATCGGGCCTGTAACGGGTTCATCGATTAAAAAGTATCTAAGTCGATTTTTGTGCCAACTCTAATATAACCTTTCACTATCAAGGAACGGGAAGCAATTGGCGACGATCGAGGAGCAGATAAGAGAATTGGAGGAGCAGATCTCCAATACGAAGTACAACAAGGCCACCGAAGGCCACATAGGGAAGCTGAAAGCAAAAATAGCCAAGCTTTCCGCCGAGGAGGAGAAGAGGCGCTCCTCCAAGGGCTCCACGAAAGGATTTTACGTCAAAAAGGCCGGAAATGCGACAGTGGCCCTGGTCGGATTTCCATCTGTCGGGAAATCAACGCTTCTGAACCAGCTGACCGATGCAAAATCGGAGATAGGTGCATATCACTTCACGACTCTGGACGTAGTGCCAGGAATCCTGGAGTACAACCATGCGAAGATCCAGATACTCGATATGCCGGGTCTGATAAAGGACGCCTCCCGCGGAAAGGGCCGCGGGCGAGAGGTCATCGCGGCGGCCAGATCTTCCGATATAATTCTTTTTGTGGTCGACGTGTTCAATCCGAACATAGATGTCCTCTTCAACGAGCTCTATTCATCCGGAATCCGTCTCGACCAGAAGGCACCCGATGTCGTGATCTCTCCGACAGGTCAGGGAGGAGTGCTCGTTAAGCCCACCCTGAAACTCACCAAGATAAGCGAGGAGGTCATCAAAGACATGACCATAGCCTACGGCCACATAAACGCCACCGTGGTGGTCCGCGAGGACATAAACGTGGAGCAGATGCTGGACGTACTCGCCGGCAACAGGGTGTACATCAAATCGCTCATGGCGGTCAACAAGATAGATCTGGCTTTGCCCGGGCAGCTGGAGGCGGTTAAGGAGCAGCACAGCGAATTCCGTACGGTTCCTCTTTCGGCGGCAACGGGCCAAGGGATCGAAGACCTGAAGCAGGCGCTGTACGACACAATAGACATGATAAGGGTGTATCTGAAGCCACAGGGGCAGGAGGCCGACATGGACGTGCCGCTCATTGTGAAGAGGGGCAACAACGTCGGTGACGTCTGCGAGCTTATTCACAGGGATTTCAGGAACCAGTTCAGATACGCTATGGTCTGGGGCAAGAGTGCAAAGTTTCCGGGTCAGACCGTGGGCATGGACCACATAATGGAGGACGAGGACGTCCTCTCTATAATCGTAAGGCGCTGAGCGGTACGAGCGTTCATGTTAAATGCCAGCTCATCTTTATGATACCCGGATTTCTGCCTTTTTGAGGCAGGGTGTGAAAATGAACAGCAAAACTAAGATCGTGTTAATCGCGGCCTTGGCCTTTTCTGCGGCCGTATTCGGGGCCGCCGTTTACGAGGCCGACGAGGCCGAAGCCGATACCTTCGAAAACGAGGAGTCGAACGATAGTGTAGAAATAGACTGGCTTTACGTTGCCCTTGCCGGAATAGTCATCCTGTCCGTGATGGAGATGTTCCTCTACCGTCGCAAAGATAAATTCTGATCCTGAAGAAACCTTTTCCCTGTTTTGACGTTTTCAAAGCAACACGTTTATTATCGTTTCCCGTATAGCGGAGCGTATGATCCAATGTCCCCGCGGAACGAGGGATTTCCTTCCGGACGAGATGGAGAGACGCAGATATTATGAAGGGATGCTCAGGTCCGTTGCCCTCAGGTTCGGCTTCAGGGAGACAGAGACGCCCATATTCGAGGATGCGGAACTGTTCATCCTCAGAAGCGGCCCGAACGTTCTGAACGAGCTTTATGCGTTCAAGGACAAGGGGGACAGGGACCTTGCCCTGCGCCCCGAGATGACCGCTCCAGCCATACGGATGTTCGTCAACAGCATGAGCAACGAGCCGAAACCAATCAAGATATTCTATTTCGGTCAGTGCTTCAGGTATGAAAGGCCTCAAAGCGGCAGATACAGGGAATTTTTCCAGTTCGGTGCGGAGCTGATAGGCTCTGCCACACCTGAGACGGATGCTGAGGCCATAGCCCTGGCCGCGGCGATGATAGAAGCGCTGGGCCTCAAAAACTACAAGATAAGGATAGGCCACATTGGCGTGTTGAGGCAGAAACTCGCCGATGCCGGCGTTCCAAAGGAGAAGACAGCCGAAGTCCTCCAGAAACTGGACAAGAAGCTCTATGACGAGGCCCGTCCGATGATGGAGGATCTGAACATCGGCACCGGAGAGATCGAAGAGATATTCGAACTGACGGAAACAGTCGGAGGAACCGAAGTCATCGATAAAGTGCCAGGAGAGCCGGGGGAATATCTAAAGTCCCTGATCAGGATACTGTCCGCAATGGGCGTGGAGGGCGTCGAGATAGATTTGGGAGTTGTCCGCGGGCTCGATTATTACACCGGGATGGTATTCGAGGCGGAGGCGCCCGTGTTGGGAGCCGAGAAGCAGATCTGCGGAGGAGGCTCTTACACCCTCTCGGAACTGTTCGGCGGGGAGAAGGTCTTCTCCACAGGCTTCGCGATAGGTTTTGACAGGATACTGCTGGCAATGGAGAAGGAAGGGATATCTTACGAGCAGATGGGTATCGACGCATACGTCGTCCCGGTATCGGAAGACTTGAGGATCAAAGCGGCGGAGATAACCGGTATGCTCCGCAGGGCAGGAGTCTCGTGCGACATGGATATCATGGGGCGGAAGATGGCCAAGGCCCTCAAATATGCCTCATCGGCAAGAGCCAGATTTGCGATAATCGTCGGAAAGAACGAGCTGGAGCAGGAATCGGTGACCATGAGGGACATGGCATCTGGCGATCAGGCGACCGTTCCGATAATCCAGCTCGTCCGCCACATTCAGGGCTGACTTATGTCAAGCTCCCTGTTCACCAGCTCGTCCGCCCTGGGCATAAGCAGCTCGGAGCGGCGTACGTCGGTGAACTTTACATAGGGTATCATCGAGCTCAGGGCCTTGGCATCGCGGTGAAGTTCGATCAGATCGGGCTTCTTCACACGGTATTCTCCCCTCATCTGCTTTATGACAAGCTGTGAATCCATAACGAACTCGGCCTCTTTGGCTCCCAATTCTATGGCCTTTCGTATCCCGGCGATCAACCCGCGGTACTCTGCATAGTTGTTCGTGTGGATGCCCAGGTATTCGGACTCTTCATAAACCGTGTTCCCGTTCTCGGTCACCACCAGACCGTAGGCGGAAGGGCCGGGATTCCCCCTTGACCCCCCGTCGGAGAAGATTTTCAACATTTCTCTGTCACTGGCCTGTTGGACCTGTCGACCTTGACTATCTTGGTCTCCACGGGGCAGTCCGTAAGCTCGTATCCCATGATGATCACCAGATCGCCTACGCTGCAGAGGCGGGCGGCGGCACCGTTGATGCAGATTTCGCCCGAGCCTTTCTTCCCGTAGATGGTATAGGTCTCAAAGCGGTTTCCATTGTTGATGTCGGCTATGGTAACCTTCTCGCCCGGCAGTATGCCTGCCATATCAAGCAATTCACCGTCCACCGTTATGCTGCCCTCGTAGTCGAGGCGCGTCTCTGTTACCATGGCGCGGTGTATCTTGCTGCGGAGCATCCAACGCATGAGTGGTACTGTTCGTTACTGGTTAAAGAAACTTTCCCTATAACGCGATCTGTCCTAGAACGCATTTTCTATCCGGTCGCTTGATTATTTTGGGATTATTACCAATATAATCATATTATGTCATATAGTAACATGAATTCAAAAAAATAACATAAACATTATATTGTATCGAAGCATGGAGGTCGCATGCAAAATAAGAAGGCCCTCATCATCCTGGTCGCGTGCTCCATGCTTTTCGCAGCTTCCGTAGTGTCGTTGACCGATGGGGACGAGGTTTCCGCGACTTCGCCGATCGTCATCACCGACTCTGCAGGTCATCAGATAACCCTGAACGCCCCCGCGGAGCATGTGGTCACAATGGGCTTCGCCTTCACACTGACTGTTATGGACCTTGGAGGCACGGACAAGATAGTCGGCTACGACCATTACTCCACTTACGTTTACAACGGGGACGAAAGGATGCAGGTGCTTGAAGGAATCGCGATGCTAGGTACGGGATATAATTCCGACAAGGCATCCCTGATATCAGGGCTGGCACAGCTGGTTGAAGATGGAAAATTCGTCAAGGACACGGATGTGGTTTTCTTGAACAATTTCTCTTCGACGCTTGCCACCGGAGCGGTCTACGACAATCTGGTCGCAGAAGGGTACAATGTGATCTGCCTCGGGGCCAAGACGTACGAACAATCTATTGCCGTCGTCGAAGCTATTTCCGATGCCATCGGTCTTGATTCTTCCGGCTCGGTAAGTAACATGATAACCGCCAGAGATACCGTGGTAGAAAATATTGCAAGCATAGCTGAAGAAGACAGGCCGAGAGCGATGTACATATCTGTGACAGGAGGTACTATCAAAGTCTATAACAGCGGACTAGCAGTGTCATTAATCGAGACCTGCGGAGCTACGAACGCAGGAAGCAACGGAACTTCGGTGACATCCTATAGCTCGGACACGTCGGCTATTATACAGGCCAACGCCGACGTTGTTTTCCTGGACGGCAATTACGACGGGAGCGAGTACGATTTCAAAGAGGAATTCAGCCTTCCCTCCAGCTTCAAAGTCTACAAGCTGAACAAAGATTGGAACAATCCCTGCCCCGGAATGGCGGCCGGACTCGAAGCGGTATATATCCAGCTCTACGACGCACCCCTATACGATGACGACGGCTCCTTTATTTCGGAGAACGGAGCGCTGATTGCAGCATCCATATTGACATTGACAGTGATAATCGCAGTCGCGGTAGTGCTGGTCAGGCGTCACTAAGCTTTATACCGAACATACCGCCCTTACGAAAGCCGTGAAAACATGGACAGGCGAAAGAAAACAGCGATCATCCTGATAGCGTTGGCAGCCGTGTTCGCCCTGCTCTTATTTCTGGAGCTCAGATGGGCGCAGCTTTGGCTACTCTCCCCCCAGGATGTATGGGAATCTCTGACGGGGGTGAACAAGAACTATCGCATAATAGTCGTCGACCTCAATCTGACCCGTGTGCTTTTCGGCATGATCGTGGGCGCTGGGCTGGCGGTGGCCGGAGCCGTGATGCAGGCCCTTTTCAGGAATCCGATGGCCTCGCCATACACTCTCGGGCTCTCTTCGGGCGCCGCATTGGGCGCCGCATTGGGCATACTGTTCCCTCTTTCGTTCGTACCGGTGATCGCATCCGTCCCGATCCTTGCCTTTACATTCTGTCTCGGTACCATGTTCCTCGTGTACTCTCTCGCCAAGGTGGGCAACCAGACGCACATGGAGACCCTTCTGCTGGCCGGAATAGCGGTAGCGGCATTGGCACAGGCGGTAGTGTCTTTGCTAACATACATAGCGGGCGAAAGCATAACCGAGATAGTCTTCTGGGGCATGGGCAGCCTGACGGTCAGCCTCCCATGGGTGAAGATCCCTATTGTGCTGGTACTCAGCGCCATAGGCATATTTGCCATGCTATATTACGCCAAGGACCTGAATGCGATGATGCTTGGAGACGCCCATGCCATGGATTTGGGAATCGATGTCAAAAAGACAAGGCTGGCACTGTTGATCGCCTCATCTCTCGTAACCGCGGCGGCGGTCTGTTTTGTCGGAACCATCGGCTTCGTAGGCCTGGTGATCCCGCACATACTGAGGATACTTCTGGGTCCGGACAACCGTCTGCTTCTGCCGATGTGTGTGCTTACGGGAGGAATATACCTCGTTGGATGTGACTATCTGGCACATCTATTCGCCCAATCTCTGGGCGTCATGCCTATAGGTATTGTAACATCTCTCATAGGCGCCCCGTACTTCATATACCTCCTGAGGAGGAGGAAGAGGGAGGTGGGATGGGTATGAGCCTGGACATACGCGAGCTGTTCTACAACTATGACGGCAAGCCCGTCCTCAAAGACGTTTCGTTCCAGGTAAGAGAAGGGGAGGTCCTTGGGATACTGGGTCCGAACGGATGCGGAAAGACGACCCTGCTGGGCAATCTGAACAGGAATCTTAGCCCCAAGGGCGGATGTGTGCTTCTGGACGGGGAGGACCTTCACACTTACAGGAAAAAAGACATCGCGAAGGAGATAGCGGTGGTTCCGCAGGACAGCCGTGTCAGCTTTTCTTTCACCGTAAGGGAGATCGTCTCAATGGGCAGGATGCCATTCCAGGATGCCTTCCAGGGCGACTCCTCGGAAGACCTCAGGATAATCGAAGACGCGATGAGGAAGACCAACGTACTGGAAATGGCAGACCGTTACGTGAACACCATGAGCGGAGGAGAAAGGCAGAAAGTGATCATAGCCAGGGCCATGGCGCAGACGCCTAAGATATTGCTCATGGACGAGCCAACCCTCCACCTGGACATAAGCGCTCAGTTCGACATTCTAGATCTGGTATCTTCTCTCTCAAGGAAGGAGGGCCTGACCGTGGTCATAGTGTCCCACGACCTTCCTATGGTGGCCCGCTACTGCGACAGGATACTCATGATACATGACCATACAATCCATGCCCTTGGGAGCACAGAGGAGGTACTGACTCCCGAAAACATGCGTACGGTCTTCGGGGTGGAAGCCGAACTATCAGTAGATCCCAAGTCAGGTCGCAACACCGTAATAATGCACGGTTCTTCGACAAGCACATATTAAAGTGCCAGAATACAAGGATTAAAATGGCGCCCCGGTCGGAATTCGAATCCGAGTCGGAGCCTCGACAGGGCTCCATGATAGGCCACTACACTACCGGGGCGCACTTCCTGATAATATGAAACACTATATAAGGTTATCAGCAACGCAGGCCCCAGCGCTTCCATGCTGGTAGTTTCATAAGGTTAAAAATAGGCTTAGAGGTATATGTGTTGAGGAGATAAATTATGCCGGAAGCCGTTGTGGCCGATTATATGGTGAGGGACGTCCTCACTATCACACCAGACATGACCGTAAGCCAGGTCAGAGAAAAGATAATCTCGTCCAGTTTCCACGGGTTCCCCATAGCCGAGAACGGCTACCTTCTCGGTTTCATAACCGCCAAGGAACTTTTGAGATACATCTATACTCCGGACGCCAAGATGCGTGAGGTAATGAGGCGCGGCACCCTCTGCGCCGTGCCTTCGATGTCGATAGACGATGCAACCAGGATCCTGTTCAGGTACGGGCTCAAAAATCTGCCCGTCGTCGACGAGAACCGCAAGCTGGTAGGCATCATATCAAACATCGACATAGTGCGCTCCCAGATCGAAAAGTCCAGGCCGGGCAAGGTCATGACCGTGAAGAACTTCATGGAGCAGCAGAACGGTCTGAGGATGCGTATAGTGAACAAGGAGATCCCGATGGACCAGATGCTGCCGACGCAGAAAGAGGTCTACATGGACGAGCTGATAGGACGCCAGTATGAGATCAAGAGGGGGCTCAACGAACCGATCATCGTGATCGCCAGACGCAACGGCTATCTGGTGGTCGACGGCCACCACAGGATAATGGCGGCGAAGAAGCTGGGCCTCAAAAGCTTCAAGGCCATAGTGTTGGAGCCCAATAAGTTCGACATCAAGCTCGGGCTGGAGAAGACTGCCGAGAGATGGAACCTCAGGAGCCTCGAAGACGTGAAGATAATCGAAGGGTCCAAACACCCTCTCATGGAGGCCGCCACGATGCTCCTCCCCGACGAGGATGCCGTATCGATCAACCGCAGGCTGGTGGACAATAGCGATTCCGATTCGGACATGAGATTTTGAAAAGAATGTAAGCGGTTTGAGAGTTTTCGTGAAGTTCAATTCCTACCGGAAAGCTCGCGCAGCTGCCTGAGCATCAGCCTCTGCTCGACGGACGCAATGGACCTCTTGGTCTTGACCACGGTGTCCGGGTTGAGGGATATCGAGTCTATCCCGCATTCTACCAGGAATTCTGCGAACTCGGGGTAGACGGAGGGCCCTTGGCCGCATATGCCTACCGTCCTGCCGTTCCTGTGGGCGACCTCGATAAGCTGTTTGATCGCCCTCTTCACTCCTTCGTTCC
The DNA here is from genome assembly GCA_002509405.1 of Methanomassiliicoccaceae archaeon UBA72. GTDB lineage: Archaea > Thermoplasmatota > Thermoplasmata > Methanomassiliicoccales > Methanomethylophilaceae > VadinCA11. The sequence goes on from DAVO01000001.1 coordinate 26,037, forward strand.
TCTCGTCGAAGTACCCCATCCTTCCGAGCACATCGGAATCGCGGTCAACTCCGAGAACTAGCTGGGTCAGGTCGTTCGACCCGATCGAGAACGAATCGCAGTACTGGCAGAACTCCTCGGCCATGAAAATGTTCACAGGAACCTCGGCCATCAGGTAAAGTTTCAGGGTCGTCCCTCTCTTGAGGCCGATCTCGTCCATCATAGCCGTGATCTCCTGGACTTCCTCGATGGTCCTCACGAACGGGAGCATTATGTTCAGGTTTTTCAGCCCCATCTCGTCCCTGACCTTCTTGATGGCCTTCAGCTCGCAGATGAAGGCATCCCTGTAGTCTTGGGAGACATATCTGGAGCATCCGCGCCATCCGATCATGGGATTGTCTTCGTTCGGCTCATAGTCCGCACCGCCGCGCATGTCGCGGTACTCGTTGGTCTTGAAGTCCGAGGTCCTCAGCACCACGGGGCGGGGATAGAACGCCCTTGCGACCTTTGCGATGCCCTCGGCCAGCTTTTCTATGAGCTCGTCCGAGCGTCCGTCGGCTATGACGTACATGGGGTGCTCCCCGATGTAGTTGGTGAACAGGAACTCGCTCCTCATGAGTCCGACCCCGTCGCAGGGCAGCGCCGCCACCTCGTCGGCTTTGGTGGGCATGCTCATGTTGACCATGATCTTGGTGCCTGTGACCGGCACGTACTCGGCGGCCACGGACTGTGTGTCCGCATGCTGCACGGCGGCCTTCTTCTTGATCTCCCCTTTGTACACTGTACCCGTTGTTCCGTCGACGGTGACGATCATTCCGTCTTTGAGCACCGACGTGGCATTGCCGGTCCCCACGACGCAGGGGGTGCCCAGCTCCCTGGATATTATGGCGGCGTGGCAGGTCATGCCTCCCTCGTCGGTGACGATGGCCACCGCCCTGGTCATCGCAGGCACCATGTCGGGCATGGTCATCGTCGTTACCAGCACGTCCCCGTCCCTTATGACGTCAAGGCTCATGCTGATGTCGTACACGACCACGCGTCCCGTGGACAATCCCGGGCTTGCGCCCATTCCCGTGGTGATCACGCTCTCCTGCGATGCGTCTACGCCTGCGGACTCGTTTGTCTTTGAGTCTCCGACAGCGGTTATCGGCCTGGCTTGGACGATGAACACTTTGCCGTCCTCGATGCACCACTCCATGTCCATGGGCCTCTCGTAGTGGATCTCGATCTGCCTTCCTATCTCGGCGATTTCGAGTATTCTGTCGTCAGGGATCTTCTGGGCGCTCTCCAGTTCGGCCGGGACGTCCTTCTTCACGGCCCCGCCGGTCTTGCCCCTTACATATTTCCACTTCTGCGTGGACTTTCTCGTCTTATCCTTGTTGATCTTCATCTCGTTCTTGTCGACGACATATGTATCGGGGGTTACTTCTCCGCCGACGATGGCTTCCCCGAGGCCGTAGCCGGCCTCGATGATGATGTTGTTCGCACCGCTGTTGGGATCCACAGTGAACATAATTCCGGATATCTCGGAGTTGACCATCTTCTGGACGACGACGGCCAGTTTAACTTCCTCGCTGGCAAATCCGCGCTTCTGGCGGTACGAGATCGCCCTGGCAGTGAACAGGGAGGACCAGCACTTCTTGACCTTGTCTATAAGGTCCTCCTCTCCGGTCACGTTGAGATATGTCTCCTGCTGGCCTGCGAAACTCGCGTCCGGCAGGTCCTCCGCCGTTGCACTGGATCTCACAGCGACGAACCCTTTCTTCCCCTTGGGGAACAGGACGTTGTATTTCGACAGTATCTCCGATCTCAGATCTTCGGGGATCTCCCCCTCTTCGATCATATTCCTGATGCGATTGGACGCTTCGGCCAGGCTCTGGTCCGAATTTTCGTCAATCGTCGTCAGCTCCTTCTCTACAACTTTGGTCAAGTTGTTCTTTTTGAAGAAATAGTCGTAAGCGTTCGTAGTCAGAACAAAAGCCCCTGGAACCGGGAAACCGGCAAAGGTCAGTTCTCCAAGGTTTGCTCCTTTACCACCCACCAGCGGAATGTCCTCGACACGCAGCTCATTGACGTCTACAATTCTTTTTTCCATTTAAGTCCCCCGTAGGAAAGAATTTGGATGCACCAGATGCACTAATGCGGAGTAAGGCCTTCTTTTTAATATTGTTTGCCCTGACTAACTACAATCTTGGTAAGTCTGTTCCGGAAGCGGATGGTATATATGTATCTCCGATATTCGTACTATTTATTACAATATTCGTAGAATTAAGGCGGAAAATTAAGAGTTTCATCATAAAATTCGTACGAAAGTGGAATTTAATTTTCTTACAAAGCGCAAGGCTTTAAATCAGATGTCGCTTTGACGTACTGATGGTTCCCATGGACATGGAAATAGTTTGGCATGGTAGAGGCGGGCAGGGCGTCGTCACAGCGAACGAGATTCTCGCCGAAGCGGCTATCAGTGCCGGAAAGTATGTGAAAGCATTCCCTGAATTCGGACCGGAGAGGATGGGAGCTCCGATCAAAGGGTTCACCAGGATCTCTGATAAACCCGTCAGGGTGCACAGCCAGGTTTATGAACCGGACATAGTGCTCGTTTTGGACGGCACTCTGATCGGCAAGGTCGACGTGGCCGCCGGACTGAAGGAAGACGGTTTCATACTGGCCAACTACGACGGCACGCCGGCAGAGCTTCGGGCCGCCATCGGAACGGACCTGGAGTGTCACACCGTCAACGCGACCAAGATATCCATCGAGGAGATCGGGAGGCCTATGGCCAACACGTCCATGCTGGGCGCGCTGGTCAGGATAAGGCCAATCGTCGACTTCGATACGATGGCCGACCATGTTATCAACAAACTCGGAGCAAAGCTTTCCGAAAAAGTTATCGAAAAGAACCTTTCGGCTCTGAAGAGGGCGTACGAGGAGGTGCAGTGATGGCGAAGATCAAGATCAAGGACATGCCGATCGGGGCCAGAGTCTGCAATCCAGGAAGCTCCGAAGCAATACTCACAGGAGACTGGAGGTCTTACACTCCGGTCGTGGACAAAGAAAAGTGCATCAACTGCCTCAACTGCTGGATGTTCTGCCCCGACAACTCGGTCATAATCAAGGAAGGCCGTCTTGAAGGGTTCAAAATGAGCCACTGCAAAGGCTGCGGCATATGCGCGCAGATATGCCCCAAGAAGGCCATTACTATGACGGAGGCCTGATTATGGCAAAGAAAAAGCTGGAAGACATAGCAATCAACGGCGACGGTGCCGTCGCATACGCATGGAAGCAGATCGATCCCGACGTGTGCGCGGCATACCCGATCACCCCCCAGACCATAATCGTCGAGGACTTTTCCAAGTTCGTCGCCAACGGTGAGGTCAAAACGGAATACGTCTGCGTCGAGTCCGAGCACAGTGCGCTGACGCTCTGCGCGGCATCCTGCTCTGCGGGCGCGAGGACCTTCACGGCCACGGCGTCCCAGGGCCTGGCATATATGTGGGAGATGCTCCCCATAACCTCGGCAATGAGGGTCCCGCTCGTTATGGCCGTCGCAAACAGGGCGGTCAGCGGGCCGATCAACATCAACAACGACCACGGCGACGCCATGGCCGCCAGGGACACTGGCTGGATCCAGATGTTCGCGGACAATGTCCAGAGCGCCTACGACAACGCCATCATGGCGCCAAGGATCGCAGAGCACCCGGACGTGCAGCTCCCGATCATCACCAACCTTGACGGTTTCATCCTGACCCATGCGGTCGAGAGGATGACCCCGGTCGACACCGAGGATGTGAAGAAGTTCGTCGGCGAGTTCGAGCCGATATGCCCGTTGCTGGACTACAAGCACCCCACCTCACACGGGATGCTGGATGGGCCTGACTTCTACTACGCGCATAAATACCAGCAGGTCGAGGCCATGGACAAGGCCCTCGAAGTTGCCGAGCAGGTGTTCAAGGATTTCAAGAAGCTCACCGGCAGGGAGTATCACCTGGTAGACGAGTACAGATGTGAGGACGCCGAGTACATAGCCATAATACTGGGCTCCTCTTTCGGCACAATGCAGGAAACCGTCGACCAGATGCGCGAAGCCGGCATAAAGGTCGGGGCCGCGATGCCCCACATATACAGACCGTGGCCGGAGAAGGAGATCGCCAAGTTGATCAAGGGCAAGAAAGCCGTCGCAATATTCGACAAGCACGTCAGCCTGGGGGCTTATGGGCCCCTGTACCCGGAGGTCGTCGCCGCGGCCACGGATCTGGACAAGATGCCTAAGATGTACAATTTCATATACGGTATCGGAGGGGCGGACACCAGCGTTTCAATACTAAAGGGAGCCATGGAGTCTGTGGTCAAGGGCAGTGCAGATAAGATAAACTACGTGGGGATGAAACTATGACTACATCGCTTAAAAGCCTCAACCAACTGCCTGTCAAGCTGACGAGCGGGCACAGGCTCTGCGCCGGATGCGGCGAACCCATACTTGCAAAGCAGATCCTCATGGGCACACAGAGGCCGCTTGTGGTCTCCCTGTCCACCGGATGCTTCGAAGTCTCGACGACCGTGTACCCCTACACCTCGTGGAATGTGCCCCTGATACACACAGCCTTCGGGAACGGCGCGGCCACATGCGCAGGTGTCGAGGCGGCGTACCAGTCTCTGAAGAGACAGGGCAAGATCAAAGAGGAGATGAACTTCGTCAACTTCGCCGGAGACGGTGCAACATACGACATAGGGCTCCAGGCGCTCTCCGGTGCGATGGAGAGGGGCCATCAGATGCTATATGTCTGTCTGAACAACGAGGCGTACATGAACACGGGGATCCAGAGGTCGAGCGCGACGAACATCGGTGCCGACACCACAACATCGCCCGCCGGGTCCGTTTCTCCTGGTAAACAGGAGTATTCGAAGGACCTCACCGCGATCATGGTCGCCCACAGCATCCCCTACGTCGCGCAGGTGTCGCCCCACAACTGGAGAGACACGGTCGAAAAGGCGAAGAAGGCATTCGATTGCGGAGGCCCTGCGTTCATCAACGGGATAACTCCCTGTCCAAGGGGATGGAGGACCGCTTCCTCGATGACGGTCGACATGGCCAAGCTGGCCGTCGAGACATGCGTTTGGCCTCTCTATGAGGTCGTAGACGGCAAGTACGTGCTCACAGCCGAAAGCCTCAGGATCGCTGACGGGAAGCTGGAGAAGAAGCCGGTCACAGACTGGATCAACGCCCAGGGCAGGTACAGGCACCTCAAAGATGAGCGCTGGGCACCTGTCGTGGAGAAAATGCAGGCAAAGATCGACAGCAGATGGGAAAACCTCATCCGCCTGTCCAAGCACTAAACCATAAAGGGGGTTCGCCCCCGTTTCTCATTTTCATACTGTCCGGCATGTTGCTGGATTTTTTAGTTTCATACTATTTTATTATTTATTAACACTTAATAACAATAATTTAATAATAGTATGCAGTAACATGAGTTCGGGTAAAAGTACCCGGAGATAATGAAAATGTGGTTGGTAATTTTTGCAATCTCGGCCCTTGTCGCCACCGGAATATACCTTTTTCAGACCCAGAAGCACAACCTGGGATACCTTTCCCTGGGCCTCTGGGCCCTGACCGCGTCTGTATTCATTGATCATGTGATGGGTTGGTTCGCAGAGGGTACGGAGGGACCGTTTTTGGAGATTGGTGCCGAGCCCCTGATTCTGAGCATCTGCATGCTGATACCTATATTCGCAGTATGGGAGCTGGCGACGATTGTGCAGAGGGTGCGTTCCCACGCCCCTATGGGAGCAGAAGAGAAGGAAGAAACAAAGGAGGTATGTTGAATGGCTTGTTTTTTGGTACCCGCGGCGGTCGCGGTAGTGACGACAGTATGTGCAAGATGGATCCCTGAGAAATATCACATCGGGTGGCTCAATGTGATGCTGTGGTCGGTCGTAGGGGCTCTGGCGGTCGAGCATTTCTGGAGCGGCGAGGTTGTCCCGTGGTTCCCGTTCTTGACAGCGATGGCCACGCCCGGGGACACATCTGTGATGCTGAACGAGATGGCGACGATAGGCGGAGCTATGCTGATATGTACCGTCGCCATCTGGGCGATCCTGGTCCTCGTGTACGGCAAGTACGCGGAGGTATCTAAGTCCGGGTCGGCCGCTTGACGGGGTTCGATGCGGTCGTATTCAAACTTTTTATTAATTTATTATTATAATATTTTATTGTAGTACTAATTACATATTATTTTATAATTAGTATGTAACTATGTGGTCGTACATAAGGCCGGCACAATTTTGCATGGTGTCTATGTCTCCGTTCAAACCTTTTACCGGTGGCGCGGCCGCCGGTTCATTTATTGCACCGATCGGACGCGGGCACAAATATCCAAGGATGAAAACAGCCTCGGCTGAAAGAGAAGAATGAAAAGTGGCTGACAGCGTTTCTGAGTTCCCGTACGCTTGCGCAGTACAGTACAGACAGAGACGCAGGCGAGCTTTACTTCCGGGTTCGGAATGGGACCGGGTGTTTCCCCGCCGCTGTGGCCGTCAGACCAATACCGAGGATACATAGATGGTATAAATAGCTTTCTGAAAAAAGTCGGAAACACGCTCAAAATTGCATGTACATCACTGCGGCCAGCATAGCCCCGGATATTCCGGTGATAAAATTATTCGTGTATTTCGATATAATGCGGTCCTCGATGGTGGCCCCGAAAAAGCTGTCCAAAACGTTCCCCGCCATGCCTGCGACCATAGGCAGAACGATCAACCAGCTCAGGTCGCGGAACAGGACCGCCCATCCGATGAGCGAAACCGCGGCCGCCGCGACCAGCGACACTGCCAATCCCAATAACGATACTCCGCCGTTGGTCCCCGCCTCCACTCTTTTCAGGGTGGTTACGAGCCATACGCGTTTATCTTTCACTCCTATTTCGCTCGCCACCGTGTCGGACGCCGCGACGGCCACGGAGCCGATATACGCCACAATGAATGCCCCCTCGTGGCCGGTAACCGCGAAGTCTAGAACAGCCACCGCGGCGGGCGCAAGGGCCACCCCGGCAATGTTCTTCCAGGACCTCTCTCCGTGTTTCCCTTCTTGGAGCCCGTCCTTTTTCTTTTCCATGAAGGCGAACTTCGTGGCGGTGAAACCTATGGCCGCGAAGATGACCAGCATCAAAAGCCAGTCGAGGCCCCCCATGAGTCCGATTACCAGCAATACCGCGGCCGCAGCGGCCGCCCCGTCAAGTGTAAGCATTCTGACCTTCAGTGCCGCTACGGACAGTGCTACGGAGAGCAGTACGGCCAAAACGGCCTGCAGCAAAGGGTCCATGGACGCATGGATTGATGGGACAGTAATTAATGATGTGCCAAGCGTTAATCACATAATGCTCTCGAGAACGGACGTAGCGTACTCGATACACTGGGACTTGTTTTCCAAGGGGAAGAACATCACCTTTCCCTGCACATACAGGGTGGCCTCGATATCTCCCCACATGAAGACGATCATCATCTCATCTCTCTGCTTTATGGCATGCCCCATCTTCCCGATGGCCTCTGCGGCCTTTTCCATATCAAGCTCAAATTCTTCCTGAGGGACGGCCATGAGCGCCGCGCCGCCGCATAGGCGGGCGATCGTGAATTTCATGCCCTTAATTCCTCCAAGGTCTTCCGCACGTCCGCGTGGAAGTCCTCGAGCGTCGATTCGTTGATGAACATGATGTCCGCCAGGGCGATGACCTCTGCCTGTCCCCAGGATATCTCCCTTGTGTCGCGGTCTGCGAACTCGACCCATTCCCTGGGGGCGTCCTCTCTTCCGCGTTTGACGAGCCTCCCGTATCTGGTGTCGGGGCTCGAGTGTATCGCGATGATGTACACATCCTCGCTGAGGGTCCTGAACGCGTCCACCTCCTCCATGCTCCTGCATCCGTCGACCAGGAAGATGTTGCCTTCCATCTTCTCGAGGGCTTTCCTGGCCCAGATGTCTTTCCCTTTCTTTTTTCTGGCCTTGTCCGCGAACTCGCCTATGGTGAGCCCCTTCTCGGAGTGGTATTTGGCATAGTGCTCTCGCACGATGTCTCCCATCCTCAGAAAGGGTATGTCCATCTCGCGGGCCACGGTCAGCAGTTCCTCTTTGCCCGATCCGGGCATTCCGGTAATGATGAATATCTTCATAGTAAATTGTCCGAGATGTTGCACAGTTCCCTGTCGCAGTAAGAGCACCTGAGCTTGGTGGGGCGCCTGCTGATCACCGCGAACTCCGTCTCAATAGGCTCGTTCTTGTTGGTTATGCAGTTGGGGTTGCAGCACTTGGCGAGCCCCGTGACATGGTCTCCGAGGACGACCCTGAACTTTTCCGCGACATAGTAGTCCCTGATGATCGAGATCGTGGCGTCCGGAGCGATAAGGGCTATCTTGTCGACGGTTTTCTGGTCCAGCTCGCAGTCCTCTATCTTCACGATGTCCTTCCACTCCGCCGACTTTCTGGACGATACATGTATGCCGACGCTGATGGTCGAGTCCATATACTCGTTGACGCCCAGGATCTTCAGTACATTCAGGGCCTGTCCTGTGGCTATGTGGTCAATGACGGTCCCGTTTCTGATGGGGGCCAATTTTACTTCTTTTATAGCCTTCACGTCCATCAGATCTCGCCTCCCAGTATGGCGCATAGAAGGGCCATTCTAACGGGTACACCGTTGAATGCCTGCTGGAAGTACTTGGCGTGCTCCGAAGAGTCGACCTCCGGTGCTATCTCGTCTATCCTTGGGAGAGGGTGCATGATCGCCATGTCGCTTCTGGCCTCCCTGAGCACGGCATTATTGATGCGATACGTTCCGGCCACCTTCTTATATTCTGCCGGGTCGGGGAACCTTTCTCTCTGGATTCTGGTGACGTAAAGCACGTCTGCTTTGTCGATGGCCTCCTCCAGGCTCGTGGTCTTCGTGGGCCTGCATCCCTTTTCTTTTATGTGATTGATGATTTCTTCGGGCATCTGCAGGGAGTCGGGAGCCACGAGCGTAAGTTTGGCGCCGAACATCGTCAGCGCCTCGGCGAGCGAATGGACGGTCCTTCCATATTTCAGGTCACCCACCAGCACCACGTTGAGGCCGTCAAGGGAACCTTTAGCCTGGCGCATCGTGAATAGGTCTAGCAGGGTCTGCGTCGGATGGGATCCGGCGCCGTCTCCGGCATTTATGACGGGATTGATGGAGAAATTGGCCGCCAGACGTGCAGCGCCTTCGTACGGGTGTCTCAGGACGATGAGGTCGCAATATGCGTCGACCATCCTTATCGTGTCAGCCAGCGTCTCACCCTTGGAGATGGATGTCATGGACATCTCGGACACGTCTATGACGTCGCATCCGAGCCTGTAGGCGGCGCTTTCGAACGAGAGCTTCGTGCGTGTCGAAGGCTCGAAGAACAGGTTGCCAAGTATCTTTCCGTGAAGAACCCGGTTCACCTTTTCGCCGGTAGCGTACGGCACCATTTTTTCGGATAAGTCGAGAATCGATTCGATCTCTTCCCTTGTCAGGTCCCTTATGGAAACGACGTCCCTGTCATAGAAGTCCATGGTGGCTAATCCTGCCATTGCGATATAACCCTTACTCCGCGCGTACCAACATTAATTAACGGGGGGGCTCTCACTGAATGTAGATGCTGGACATTATCGCTAGGTCCCATAGGGGAAGAGTCTGCAAATACAAGGACGGAGAGCATGATCTATCCACTCCTGCGGTCGTAACCCTGGGAAGGTCGGCCGGGCCGTTCGTATCGCTGGAGCCTGAAGGAAGGGTCCTGCATTTCATGGGTACCGAAGTGCCTCTTGACGAAGGGTTGCTGACCACAGTATCGTCGGGCCGCGGGGGAATGCGCGGATCCTACGGGAAGCTGTGCGTCCTCAGACTGCCTTTGGACGGCACAGAGGAGATTCCGGAAGACTGCGAGGTGGTCGTCGTCCCGAACGCATTCGAGCTTAGGCGCGATGCAAGGAAGCTTCTGGATGCCATTATAAAGGTCAGGGAGGCCGCAGGCTTCGGCCGCTTGGTTTACATGTCCGGGATAGCGGAGCCTTCTACCCTGTCCATCTTGAGCTACATGGGCGTGGACATCTTCGACGACGTACTGCCCAGCGCAGCCGGTCTCATGGGCGTGAGGATGATCCCGGAAGGCGAGGTGGCCATGGGATACGATGTCTCCAGGGATAACACGAGGGCCCTGAAAGAAGAGGTGGAGAAGGTGTCGCTGTTCACTGTGTCAGGGCGCCTCAGGGAGCTCGTGGACCAGAGGTCCGCAGCATCTCCCTCCTCCGTGGCACTTCTGAGGCTTTACGACGGTCAAGGTTATGAATATCAGGAGGAGGCCTGCACCCTGGCAGGGGGAAGGTTCTGCAGCAACACGGTCCAGGCCCTACGCAGGCCGGACGTCGAGCGCTATCGCAGGACGATTGCTGGCCGGTACAGGAAGCCGTACCACAAGCGTATATTGTTGCTATTGCCTTGCTCTGCAAGGAAACCCTATCACACGTCGAAGTCCCACAAGGCCTTCTCTTCCGCCATACACACGGGCGACCATGACACTTTGGTGCACGAGGTGATATTGACATCGCCCCTGGGGCTTGTTCCCAGAGAGCTCGACGTATTCTATCCGGCCAACGCGTACGACATACCTGTCACCGGGGAATGGAACTGCCAGGAGAAACAGATGATCAGGTCGATGCTGTCGGAGCTTCTGGAGCAGGGCTATGACAAGGTAGTGTGCCACTTCCCAGATTATGAGATGATCAAGGACCTGGCGGACATGGAATTCACTGTAGAGAACGGGGATCCAACATCGTTCGCGTCCCTCGGAAGGCTCGATGCAACCCTGAGGGAGGCTTCGAGAGGTATGGACCTGCCGGGCTATATGGTCGACCGCAAGGAGAATGTGCGTTCGGTCCTCCGTTTCCAGTTTGGACAGGATGCCGCCGACGCGATAATGGACGAAAATACGTTCGCAACCGGTAAATTCCCATACTGGAAGATCGTCAGGGAAGATTCCCGGGACAGGTCCATAAAAACACAGCTGGGAATGCTGACTCCGGAGAGAGGCATGATATCGCTTACCCTGGAAGGGGCCGAAGTTCTGTCAGGGACCGGAAAGTACGCCGTCACTATGAATGATTTCGAGCTCAAGGGGAACCTGTTCGCGGTCGGAGCGGTCGGAGCGGACCCCGGAATAAGGATAGGAGACGAAGCGGTCATAATGCGTGGCGGGAAGGTCGCAGGCGTAGGGGTAGCCGAGATGTGTGGCAGGGAAATGGTCCAGATGAACCGCGGAATGGCAGTTCGTGTCCGCCACAAGTCAAAATGACTACGACCACGTACTTTCAGTCACTTTCGGTGACCTCCCCTGATTTGGTTCATATACTACGCCGTCGATGATTGAATAAGAAGGCCGGAAGTGCATCCCCCGACGCACCTGAGAGTCTTCCACCAGAGGCAGGGACATACACATCCCATCCAACTGCCTTGCCTCTGTTTTCATTTTTCCCGGCTGTCATTCTGTTCGGGGAAAAGGTCCTCCAATTTGGAGACTGCTTCTTCGTTCCCCCTTTCAGCCGCTTTTCTCAGAAATTCCATGGCTTTGTCCATATCGCGGTCGGTGCCGCAGCCGTCCCGGTACATGTAGAAAAGGGTCACTAGCGCCTGATCGAAGCCCCTGCCGGCGGCATCCGTTATCAGTGCAAGGGCGGCCCCCATGTCCTGGGGAATGCCTTTGCCGTCCCTGTACATCAGTCCCATGCGGTAAGATCCTGCTGCGAGCCCTCCCTCCGAGGCCATCTTGAACAGACGGAACGCCGAATCGAAGTCGGCGACCCTCTGATTATCCTTGTTTACGAATCCATGCTCCAGCATGTCCCCCAGTGTCAGGGCGGCTCCTGGAGAACCGTTCTCCGCACCCATCTTGAAGAACTCCACAGCCTTGTCGACGTCCTTGTCCACGCCTATCCCGTTAAGGTAGCATGCACCGACTTCGAACGCGGCCTCGCAGTCCCCGGACTTTGCCGCTCTTTTGAGTTTCCACAGGCTTCCTTCGCGACCGAACACGGGCGGTAATGGGCCCGGAACGCTATATCGGTTGCGATGCGTCACGGATAGACGTCAGTCCTGCAGTTCATTGGAATATTTCTCGCTCAGCCTCGACAGCCACACACTCAGTGCAAGTCCCAGCACCAAAGCGGTCAGGCCACCTGCCGCTTCGATCCAGGTGTCTGTGGCGGTCAGCGTGTTGTATGCCACCAAAAAAGTGGACCCTATCGTGAGGCCGAATATCATATAGAACGTAGATTTCCGATAGGATCTCAGTGCCCAAGTCACGATTTTCGCGAACAGGACCAGCCCGGTTACGAGGCCGATGCCGAAAAACACTATTACCACGATATCGAAGTCCGTGAAGGAATTTATCAGTGGTTTGTACAGTCCCATCGCCAGCAGTATGGCGCTTCCGCTCACTCCCGGTGCGATCTTGGAAGCCGCTATAACAAGCCCGGTGACGATCAGCACCATGTACATGGTCCCCTCGTGAGCTATACCTCTGTCTCCGCCTGTCTCCTCGATGCTCCCGGCGAACATGAGCAGTATAGTTACTGCGATACCGGCCGTCAGAGCGACATAGTTAAGCGCGGAGCTTTTTTTACCGTCTTCCTTTGTCATCTTGTATACGTCAGGAAACTGCCCCACAATCAGCCCAGTGAAGAAGAACATTGCCGGGACCTCCAGATTTGCCATAAGCCAATCTAATCCGAAGGCCGTGACGGCCATTCCGAGGACCATCCCCCCGCCTACAAAAAGGAGGAACCTGAAATCGGTCCTCCATTTGTGGAAGATGTCGCCAAGGTCCTCCATCAGTCTTTCGTATATACCGAAAACGACGGCGGCCACACCTCCGCTGGCGCCCGGAAGGATACTCAGGACTCCTATGAACGCACCAACAAGACCGTTCTTTGCGTCGGCAATCCTTCCCATAAAACAATGTCAGCAAATGGCCGTATTTAAAAGGCGCAGACATTAAAACCCTATTTTACGGCTGATGCCCGGGACGGGGTCGCGACAAAAAGCATTTCAGCCGTCTATTAGGTCATCTGACCCCTCGGCGGTAAATCGCACGCAGTTGGCGTGTATCCGCCTGGCCTTGTTCTCGGATAGCATTCCAAGTTCAAGCCAGGCGGCGTTTATGACGCCGGACGGCGCAAGGCATGTCGCCGACGCAACAGAACATATCTCCGGGTCGTAAACCCTGCTGCCGCGCCAATCCGTGACGTCTTTGACGGTGACCTTATTGCCGAGCCCTTCCGCGTATCTCCGGATGTGCTCGCAATCGGTCGCGATATGGATGTCCAGGTCCCCGTCTTCTCTGAGTTTTGCGGAGATCTTGTGCTTCTTGTCACAGAAAGCCATATCGACGATTACGGAGGCCATATGCTTCCGAATGGCGTGTGAATACAAAAAACATTCCGCTTAGGAAGGTTGAAAANNATGAGTGCAGCCGCCGGGATTCGAACCCGGGCGACGAGCTTGGAAGGCTCGAATCCTAACCAGCTAGATTACAGCTGCACCAGGTTCCCTTAATTTTTCACTGGTATATAATCATGATGTAGGTTCCGTCATGCCGTGCCTCCGTGCCCCCCGTGCTCTGTCGCGGCGCCCAGGGCAATCCGAATGGCCTGAAAGGAAGGCGTCCGGGCCGCATATCCGCCTACTCTACCTACTTTTATCTACTGAATCTCTCATATCGTTTCCGATGGGTTCAGGGCCGGTATTCCAGAGTTCCTCGGATTTAGCTATGTGGAGGAGACTTTCGGGGTCTGGGTCTGCTAAGTTTGCACTCGGAAAGAAGGGCAGTCCCGCCGAAGCGGTGGCCGACGAGGTGTTGGCCTCGAAGGGCTCCGTTAATTCCGCAGTACTTGTCAGGCTCATGGACTTCCTGTTTGACAGTGGTAGCGAACGCCTTTCGTCTATACTTCCGGACCTGGTATCTAAACGCAGGTCCATGGACTGCGCGCCCGCGCTGGAGGCCGCAATATTGTACCAGAGGATGGGAGATCCCGAATCGGCCGCGGAGATGTTCGAAACGGTACGGGACGGACTGGACATACCCCTCAGGAGCAGTGTGCACGCACGTCTGCTGCTTGACAGGGGCGACAAGCCCTCGGCAAAGAAAGTGCTTCTTCACGGAAGATGCAGCGACCCGTTAGATCAGCAAATATACAAGCTCCTGGAGGAGTCCGATCCGGCCGGCGGGTGGATGTACTACAGGAACATAGAACTTGTTTACTCGGGAAGGGCCACCGTACCTTGCGGAGAGGGAGAGGAAGACAGCCCCCAACAGAGATTGTATCGCATTTATTCGGATTGGTTCGGCGGTGACCACGATGTAGCCACAGACGCACTGGTGAGTTCGAAGGAATATGTCGCAAAACACCCCGACTATGTGCTGGCCGCCGCACGGATGTCCGCGGACGAGAAAGATTGGTATTCAGCCGAGGTGCTATACAACGGTCTCGTCAAGCAGGGCTGCACTTACATCACCTGCGAGGCGGCCAGAGTATGCCTGAACGGTGGAAAGATCGACAAGGCGCTTGAGTTATACAGGGATGCGGAAGCATCGGATCCGCATTCCCCGATGGTGATGGAGGGCCTTACCGACGCATACACCAAAATCGGCCGCAGGGACGACGCGGCCCAATGCATGCTAGATTTCCTCGATACCGAAAGGGCGGACCTCGACGCATATCTAAAGTGCGCCGAAAGGCTGGTTTCGGACTCGATGAACGCCCATGCGGAACCGGTCGTCAGAAAGATATTGATGAATTATCCGGAGAACACCAAGGCGAACATCCTGAAATCCATGAACGATTCGGTCAACGGGAATTACCCGGGCGCCCTGGAGGCCGCCACAGCCGCCGTAAAATCCGATCCCAAAGACCCAGATGCGCGTCTCCAGCGCGCAAAGGTCCTGTTTGCAATGAGCAAATCAGATAAGGCCATGAAGGAGGCGCAGACGGCGCTAAAGCTCTCCCCATCCGATATAGGAATAATGGTCCTCATCAAGGACATATATACAAGCCAGGGGAACAACCGCGCATCCCTTGATATGTGCGAGAGGATACTGAAGCTGGACCCAGAGAATGCGGACATAATGTTGGATTCGTCCGAAGTGATGATGGCCATGGGAGACACAGAAGGCTCCCTGTCTTCTTACCGTAAAGCTATAAGGGCCGACCGCAGGCCGGAAAATTTCATAACAGTGATCGAATCCCTTATCAGGGACAGCTTGTACAAGGAGGCGGCACTCCTATGCGAAGAGATGGATGCGGAGTACGGCAGCATAGCCCTCGTGCGCAGGCTCAGAGGCAACGCCGAATACTCTCTGGGAGAATATCTGAGGGCTTCGGTATCATTTGCCGCTGCCGCTGCGGCCGACCCCTTCTCGCCGGTGATATGGCATTCCAAGGGGATGGCCGACGAGGCCGCAGGGGACCTGGATTCTGCCGAGGAGGCATACAACCGGGCGGTGCTGATGGACCTGGACGAGCCGGAGTTCTGGATGTCCAAGGCTTCGGTGCAAGAGAAGAAAGGAGACCTTCACGGCGCCATCGAATCGCTGAACCGCGCGATAGAGCTGAAACCGGACAGCGCATATGCGCTTGTGAAAAAGGGAATGATATTCGCACGCTCGGGAAGATTCAGGGAATCCATCTATTTCATCGACATGGCGATCATGGTTGATGTCTGGAACAAAGATATCTATGTCGTTAAGAAAGAGATATGCATGCACGCGGGGATGTACGAGGAGGCCATAGGCGTATGTTCCGATATATCCACTATCGATTCCAAGGACACCTTCGCTATAACCGATGCGGCGGAATGCATGATGAAGCTCGGGAACCGCAGCGGAGCGCTGTCTTTCATCAATTCGAAGCTTGTCAAGGACCCTTCGTCCATGCCTCTGCTTCTTTCCAAGAAAAGCATACTTACATCGATGGGCAACTATCCCGAGCTCATAGCAACATGCTACAGGATTTTGGAGAAGGATCCGAAAAACAGGTCTGTAAAGAACGATCTGGCACATGCCTTCCTCTCCAATGGGGACAAGGTATCTGCCGAGAAGATATTCGCCGAGCTGGAAGAGGATGACGAGGCCGTTGCGAAGGTCGAGAAAGAAAATCCTGTGATAGAGGAGGAAAATCTCGATGAGGAGCCGGCCGATTCCGATGACGACGAGGCTCTGTTCGACATCGCCCGCTCGCTTTATTCCACCGGTGACCTGAGGGGGGCCGCGAGGATGGCCGACCGCGCATTGGAACTGGAGCCCGGAAACACTGAATATGTTCTTTTCAGGTCCGAGGTATATGCTGCAGACGGAGATGTCAGGGGCGCAGAGGCCGTGGTCGCGGAAGGCCTCAGAATATCTCAGGAGGACCCGGTTCTATGGGTGAAAGATGGGGACCTGAGGTCGCTTCTGGGCGATATACCCGGAGCTCTCGCTGCATATCAGAATGCGATGAAGTATTCCGACGGCGGGAGCTGCGACATTTACATAAAACACGGGGACCTAAGGTCCAAGATCGGCGATATCGAAGGTGCCATATCAGATTACTCGATGGCAGTATCCAAATGCGGATCCGACAACACCGCACGTAACCGTCTGGCATCTGCCCATTACATCAACGGCGATATAAAAGATGCAGACAGGGTGGCCGACACGGTGCTTTCTGAGGAGCCTGATAACCCGGAGGCGCTCGTCACGAAGGCCAGAGTGTTCTCGGAACGCCGCAACCAGGCAGGGGTTCTTGAGATGTACAAGCGTCTCCTCAGGACACAGGACCCCGACCCGAAGCTTCTCGAGGAGATGTCGGACATTCTCTCGAGGAGTGGACGGTCACAGGAGGCGACGGTACTGTCCCAGAGGGCGGCCACCAAGTCAGGAGCCGAAGAAGACGAGGAGGACGCCTCCGAAACCGTCAAAAGATTTGCAGAGAGGTTGCTGCGCAGAGCTTACGTGAGCAAGCGCTCTCTGGACGATCCCGGTATCGAAAACATGCTGGAGCTGGACCAGGCCACCTCCGACGCAGTCATGGAATATCTTTCTGACATATCCGAATACGGGGAGATAATCCCCGGAACGCCGGAGTTCGTAAGGATGGAGGAGCTATCGCACAGCGCGGTAACAAGAGCAGGGCTCACGGACATAGATACAGAGCCAATAATCACGATACCCTGCGCGTTCGTTGCGGGAGGCGCTAAAGACGCAGACGAGGCCAAGATGCTGGTCTCATACATTTACTCCGCGATAAACGGGAAAATGAGCATTGAGATGCTCTCAGACGATGTGAAGGACCTTGCATCCAAGGTTGAAAAGGACATGTCCGTATTCGATATAATGAAGGAACATGAACTCGGGGTTTACAGCGCCAGAGCAGTAAAGTTACTTAGTAATTGAGCATCTGGGACTTCATGAATTCTCGCATCAGGGTCGTAGCGTAGTTGCCCTTTGGAAGCGAGAACTCCGCGTCGTAGAAGTCTTGCCCCATCTTATATCCGATCTCTTTTACGGGGCACAGTATCTCGCGCCTGCTACCTCTGGAACTGCATCTGGGAAGTCCGGGTATGATAAAATCCGAAGCCTTAAGCTTCTGCGACTCTAAAACCCGGGACTCTATCTCTCCCATCTCTCCCTCCTGCTTAACGCTGTCGCTTCCGAACAGATTTATCGATACGAATGCGCGTCCGGATCTCACCTGTGCGGCGACAAGGTCAATATTTCTGGATGTGGCACATACGGGATGATCGTGGTCGGGAGCACCGTCCGCAGAGACGGGTATCACCACATCCCCAGCAACCGGCATGTTCAGCGGCAGTCCCGCCTCCATCCTTTTGCTCAGCATCAGGTTGAACAGGTACGACTGATAGGCATGGACGAGCATCATCTGCAGATTGTTAGGCAAGGTCTCTATCGCTCCGGTCCAGTCTCCGGGCGACTCTATCAGGTGGCCGACCATGGATTTCTCGAATCCCATCGATTCCGGCATGATCTTTATCAGGGATTTCCAGTCATCGCGATGTGCCAGCTCCTCTCTTGCGGAAGAAACTTCATCATTCTCGAACTCAGAAGGGGAAGAAAGATACATTCTCACGGCACCCTCTATATCCCCGCGCACCAGGCTCTCTCCTACCATATGGGTCACCGGTCGGACCACTCCGAAGCGCTGGACTCCGAAATAGTTGGGGAATCCGCCCGCCTCCCGGATGTCCGAGATTATAGAGTCCAATGTGCCAGATATTTCATTTATAGGCATATCGGGTTCTCTCACTCTTATTGAGAACATATTCCCGGTCAGGTCACCTATCTTGATGGGGCGTTTGGAACGATAGATGTCGGTGATCTCAAGGTCCTTAAGGCTCACAGATCCGAGGCGGTCGGGAGGGCATTCAAAGGACATAAGCTGTGTTGTGATGGCGCGTTTGTCCTTTGTTCCGGCGAAACCTATTTTTTCACGCGAGATCCCCAGGCTCCTGGACAGAAGACGGACCATGCGGTTCGTCTCCCAATTCGTGCTCGTTACCTTAGCTATCGTGAATTTTCCTTCAGGCTCTTCAGGGGGACCGCGGGATATTTCCGTGACGCTGAAATCTTCCGGGAATACTTTTATGCGTCCTCCGGTTCCCTCTGCGCCGCTCAGATAATAGAGCATACCGATCTTCGCCTCGTCGGTATGGCAGGGCCTGTAGCTCATTTAAGAGACGATCTCCGAGAAGTATCCGGCGACATCGTCGGCCGCCTTCTTCACGGCAGCCAGAGCATCGCCGTTTTTGACCTGGACATAAAGCATCGTGTCGTTAAGTTCCGGGTGCTGCTCCTCGTACCTTACTATGAGAACATCTTTGTTGTTGTACAGGGCATCCATGATCGGCTGTAAAAGTGTCACGTCTGCGTCTTTTAGCCCGAGGGTGACTGAATCTTCGGTCTTCTCGGCAACATAGGTCTTCATGCGCTCCCCAACCCCCACTCATATCTTAAACTTTGTGTGCCCGATATGCCTGTCACGCCAATCCGTCCGAGTCGTGCTCCTGCAGGGCGTAAATATCTGCAAGTTCAGAGTATGTCGTGCATTCAGTAGGATCTTTGTCGTCGCGCACTCTTCCGGTGAAACGGGGGAACCTTATCCCGAGTCCGGAATCGTCCTTCACGTAACCTGCGGCCGCGGTGTGGATAGGGCTTACGCTTATCTCCGCGCCGGTCACCTCCAGTACGATATATGGGTTGAACCAAACGTCTGGAACCATCTGTGCGTCTACTGAAGCAGGTCTGTCCTGGCTCATGTGTGGCTCAAGCATCTCCGGCAGCCTGTCCAGGAACTCGTCGTCGAATCCTGTGCCCAGTTTGCATGCCGTTCCGAAGCGGTCTGCATCCTGGTCGTAGGCGGCCATGAGCAGCGCACCGTATTTTCCTGCTCTCTTTCCCATGCCGTAGAATGCGCCCACAACCGCAAGGTCGAAAGAATCCACCAGCGCCTGCTGGTAATCTTTCTTGTATTTTATCCACAGGAACCCTCTTGAGCCCGCTCTATAAATGGAATCTTCCGAGACGGATTTGGCCATTATCCCTTCGCATCTCGCTGCCACAGCCTCGTCGAAGAACCTCTGCCCTTCTTCCGGAGAAGAGACGATCTTCATGGCGGTCATTCGGACATTATCGGATATTTTGAAACCGGACTCTATTGCCGATCGTCTATCGAGGTACGGTTCCGATGTCATATCCTTCCCGTCTGCGTAGAGCATGTCGAACAGGAAAATGCGGACGGGGTAATCCTTTATGGCATCCGAAATGCCGTGTTTCTTCCTGCGGTGCGTCACTTCCTGGAACGGCAGCATGTTCCCTGTCTCTATATCCACGGCTACGCATTCGCCCTCCACTATGGCCTCTTCAAAGCCGCAATGCTCTCTCAGCGAAAGTGCCACATCAGGGAAATTCGGTGTCAGGTCCTCCAATCTTCTGGAGTATAGTTTCACCGATTCCTTTGTTATGTGAGCCTGGACCCTGATGCCGTCGTACTTGTATTCCATGGCGCACTTACCGCTCAGCCTTTCCACTACCTCAGGTATGGATCTGAGTCTCTCCGCAAGCATGACCTTCAGCGGGCTTCCCACGCTCACCCTGATCTTCCGTACGGCCTCCATGCCCCCTTCGTCTATGGTCTTGGCCACGAGGCCCAGGTCGCAGGTTACGTTGAATGCTCTCTCTATCTCGGGCCTGTCCTCCTTGCCGGCAAAAGCCTCGGCGAGAGCATCGAGTATCGTCATCGTGCCGGCCCCGACCCTCATCCTGCCGGTCACGATCCTGCAAAGGTATCTGGACTCGATGGGATTGGAATCATGGAGCATGTTGGAAAGGATTTTCGTCTTCTTGTCCTGTGAATCTTTGCCTTCGGCCCCTTCTATGGCCGTCAGGCTTTTGACGACCCTGTCGAGTGTAAGGGGGTCGGAGAACAGTGTCATCTGCTTCTTGCCTTTAATCAGTTTTTCAGCCACGGTGCCGGGGTCGCCTTCCTTTAGGACCATCTCCACAACTTTCGATTCTTTTGTACCGACTGTGGCGGCTATAGCCTTGATTACGAGCTTGTCCGACATTCCGAGGACCATCGGGTGGAAATCCGGGTGAAGCTTTCCCTGGGACAGGTAGACCACATATGGGATGTCTTCGGAATCAACATTTCTCAGGAACCCGGCCAGTATCGATGTCATCTCGAGACGGCTGGGCTCGGCCTCTATGCGGTCGAACGTTTCGGCGAGCTCCGAGAAAAGCATATCTCCTTCATATCGGAGAAACTATTAATCGTTTTCAAAAATCTACGAGCCGCATCTGTCCCTGTTCCTTCCTGGGCGGTACACGGTCCTTGAGGTTCCTGCCGAGGACTTCGAGCCGGGAGCGCATGAGGTCCTCCTTCTTTTTGCTGGACCTCTCGAACACCTCGTCCACCGTCCCGCGGGCCACCAGCACATAGACCTCACCGTCCCTGCTCCTTCCGGTACGGCCTCTTCTCTGTATCGTCCTTATCTCCGAAGGCACAGGCTCGTAGAATATCACAGCGTCTGTGCTGGCCACGTCCAGGCCCTCTTCCCCCACGGATGTGGACACCACTACGTTGAAGACGCCCGAGTGGAAGTCGCCGAGAACGCTCATCTGCTCCTTTTGTTTCAGGCCTCCTCTGGACTGCCCTATCAGCTTGCCTACCCTGGCACCCGGTATCGTTGAAAGTTTTTCGACCAACATGTCACAGGTGTCCCTGTACTGCGAGAATACTATGATCTTGGAGTCCGCAGAGGATATCAGGACGCGGCTCACTATGCTCATGACCCTCGAAATCTTTGGGTGTTCGACCGGTGAAGTCATAGCGATATGTGCCATATCCTTGAACTCTTTAAGGTCCACAAGCTCTTTCGTACCCTTGCTGGCACTTGCTTTTTTTGCTTCGCCGTCTATCTTTAGCAGATAGGAGCGGAGAGCGCTCATGCCCTGGGTCTCGGCAAGACCCACCGCATGGAGTAGCTTGAGACATATGGCCTGCACCGTCAGTCCCCTGAAAACGATGGCGGTCTTCTCTCCGCGTGCGAGCCTTCTCTGAAGGGTCTCCCCTACCACCAGCAGGTGTTTCGTGGACGGAGGCCAGTTGGGGTCGAAGAGGCCGAGGCGGGTAAGCTCCACAATGTAATGGTCCAGCATGCCCTGCAGAAGAGAGATTATGCTTACCAGGTCCTTGGGCATACTGACCTCTATTCTCTTTACATACGTATCGAAGACATAGGGAGAAACGTCCGGGTCCTCGTCTCCGCGTATATCTATGCGGATAAGTGCCAGGTTCCTGCATATTTCCTCCACTCTGTCTAGGTCGCTACTCGGCGAGGCGGTCATACCCATCGAAAGTATGTGTTCGTCGCAATGTTGTGCCACCGTAACGTAGGCATAGTTGCCGGTCCCTCTGTGAGCTTCGTCGTAGATGACGAGACCGAAGTCTTCCAGGTCGTATCTGCCGTTCTCCAGGTCGTTGGCTATGGTCTGAGGCGTAGACACTATCAGGTCGAATTCTTTCATCATGGTAGTCCTGACCTCGGGCTTCGTGTTGCCATTTACGATCCCCACCTTGGTATTCACCAGGTTCTCCTGGAAGAAAGCGCCGTGTTGGTCGGTCAGAGGCTTGGTCGGAGCGACCATAAGCACCTTCTCACCGCGTTCCAATATACATGCTGCGACGTAAAGTGCCACAACCGTCTTTCCGAGGCCGGTGGGCAGTATGATAAGGCTGTTCCCTCCGAGACATCCTTTGGCCATGGCTACCTGGTACTCTCTTTCTTCGATCTTTCCGGGCGCTATCCTGGGATGGGAGAGATATTTCATTCCGTCCGAGAATAAGACGGGTCAGGATAAAAGGATAACAGGGGGGTGTCCGAAAGTGGGGACGGGATCCGGTATGCAATGCCGGGTTTGAAAAGTATTAGAGAGGGCTTTCAGGCCCTCTTTTAAGTTTAGTGGCAGCCGCCGCCGCATGACGCGCAGCCGCTGGCATTGGGGTCGCGGATTGTGAGTCCTGTACCGAAGTTGGGATCGTCTATGAACTCGATGACGCAGTCCTTAAGAGGCTCCGCGGTCTCGTTGTCGTAGAACATCTTGAATGTTTTGGCCGTTGTGTCCACGATTTCGCCCTCCGCCTCCTTCTCCTGGAAAGACATTCCAAACTGGGGTCCGGAACATGCGAAGCCTGCGAGGTAGATCTTTATGCCATAGCCATTCTTGTTGTTCTTGTCCATAAGGTCGACTATGAACTTCTCAGCTTCTGGGGTTATTTTTACCATTTGATCGCTCCTTGAATCTTATCAGGGTATATAATCCAATCTTAGTACTTAACGATTGTTACTTATTCTATCTTTATGTCGTAAAGCTTAGCGAACTCCCTTAAAGCATATGATTGGGATTTCGTCAGCGCCATGTATGACCCGATGACCATAGCTTCCAGAACCTCGTCCCTGGTGGCGCCCGCCTGTATGGCGTGCTCTGCCTGAACCTTTATGCAGTACTCCGCGCCCTCCGCCGCCGCCGCGGATACGGCGCACAGGAAACGGGCCTTCTTCTCCATGACGCCGCGGCCCTCCAACGCGGCCCTTCCTAGGTTGGCCACAGGCACGAACAGGTCGGGACGTTCGGAGAGTACCTGGTTGATAAGAGGTATCGAGCCGTACTGCTTCTTTATGGCCGCCAATATCTTTTCTGTGATCTCCCTTTGCTTGGGATCTTCTTCCATAGCGTTTCGAAGTGCATTATCGTAAAAATAGCTGTCGCACGTTGAAGATAGCCAGATAAGCTAACTGTATCTCCTCTGTTATATTTTGGCCGTCGCACAATTTTTCATCACACCCCGAAGGAAGGGGCCCAAGGAGAAAAAAATATGGAAAATGGCGGACTTCAGGAGAGATTCAGGAAAGTCGGGAAAGAGCACGGATACGAGACAGTAAACGCAGAATTCGTTTCGTTCAAAGAATTCAAGGTTCGATGGCAGCGCTCCTACAAATGGGCAGACTTCAAAGTATCCGATTACATGGCGGACGCCCCGCCCGAGGTGATCGAGGGCCTGGCATCGACGCTTTTCGCAAGGATATGCGGAAAGGGAGACCCTGATTTCTCAGAGGAGATGTGCAAATGGGTCACATCTCCGGATTTTTCAAAATACAAACAGCCTACGTACCTTAGGAGGAGCAGAAACCTCTCCAGGTCCCGCCAGGGGCAGCACAGGGACCTGGGCGAATGCTATCGGAGGCTGACGGATGCGGGACTGGTGAAGGAGGATTCCGGCATATTCATGTCATGGACGAAGGAGCCCAACGTGCGGAAGGTGGGCTACTGCTCGGTCCTCATGAAAGTGGTCGCGATATCATCTGCGCTGGACAACCCCGACATACCAGAATTCGTCGCGGATTACGTCATGTACCATGAGCTTTGCCACATCACGATAGGCTTCGATCCTTCCTCGGAAAAGCACGGAAGCGAATTCGCGGACCTGGAATCCAAATATCCACGTCAGAAGGAGGCCGAAGACTGGCTGAGGAGGTTGTGTATGTACCTGTGAAGAACGGCCCCGGGGGGATTGTCCCCCGGGCGCTAACACGCCTTTTCACAGTCCGGCGGTGACGCCGGCCTCGAAGCACTGACTTACGCCGGGGGTGTGTGTCGGACCCTGCGTTGTCTTCCGGTCATCGCAACGATGACACATCGCATCTCCCGCAAGTTCCCAAATTTGGTACAGGGCCGCTGTTCGCCGACCCGTGCTCATGGCGTTCACGCATCGCGCCCCTCCGCCGGTCCGGCAGTTTCGCTAAGACATCTCCTTTTATAAAGGATTATGCCGGGCACCCGGTTCGAAGGCGGTTATATAAGAGCACTATGCCATACTTTTACAGGCGGAAACGCCGAGGAGCAGAACATGATATCCGAAAAAGTTGTAAAGGCCGTTAACGACCAGATAAACATGGAGTACTATTCCGCGTTCCTGTACCTCGGAATGTCTAACGAGATGGACGCGAAAGGCTACAAGGGATACGCGAAGTGGCTGTTTTTACAGTACAAGGAGGAGATGGAGCACGCCGAAAAGTTCATGGGCTTCCTGCAGACGAGGGGTGCCGAGCCGGTCCTCTCGACCATAAACGCTCCCGGCAGGGCGCCATCCGTTCCTTTGGATGTGGCCAAGGCTGCGTACGAGCATGAAATGAAAGTCTCCGCGTCCATAGACAAGATATATGAATTGGCGCACAAGGAAGGGGACCACGCTTCGGCATCCTTCCTCAAGTGGTTCATAGACGAGCAGGTCGAGGAAGAAGAGAACACGAGGAACATCATCGACATGTTCGAGGCTGCGGGGAAAGACGTGAGCGCACTGTTCGCGATCGATAATCATCTCGGCAAGAGAGAGGACGATTAACGTCACGACCGTCACCGCGCTGAACACCTTAACGCTCACCGCATCGGCAGGCAGGGAGCGACTACATTTTTTGCCGTATCTTCGTTGCGTTAAATGCCGTTGTACATCATTTTTTACTACAATTGACGTAAAATTACCACTTTTTGCAGAAAAACAGTGCTTTTTCTACGATTTCCGAATATATAATAGTGTAATTCGTACGCATAATTCAAAAATACAGTAAGGTTTATAGCGATTAATTATTTACTCCCCCCCTATGAGCGACTTTCTCAGTCCCAAGTCGGTGGCCATCATAGGCGCTTCTACCGACGAGACAAAGCTTGGCGGAATGCTGTTGAAAAACATGATAACCGCTAAATTCGACGGCGAACTGTACCCGGTCAACCCGAAGGGCGGGCTGATACAGGGCGTTAAGGCTTACACGTCCTTCGACGAGATCGGAAAGGCGGTGGACCTCGCCGTGATAGCGGTCAAGGCACCCTTCGTGGCAGAGGAGATCGAAAAGGTAGGGAAATCCGGCACCAAGTATGTGAGCATCCTCACCGCCGGTTTCAAAGAGGCAGGCCCCGAAGGCGAGAAGCTCGAAGAGGAACTGAAAGCTACTGCCAAGAAATACGGCGTCAGGATCTTCGGTCCGAACAGCTTCGGAATAATGAACCCCAAGGGAAAGGTCAACACGACCTTCGCATACCTTCTGCCCAGGGTAGGCAACGTGTCGGTCATGTCCCAGTCCGGGGCCTTCGGCTCGTCCATCATAGACTGGGCGATAGGTCAGAAGATCGGGTTCAGCAAATTCATCACATACGGCAACAAGTGCGACATGAGCGAGGCCGACATGGTGCCCATACTCTGCGATGACCCGGACACCAAGGTCATCGGAATGTACATAGAGGGCGTGGACAACGGAAAAGAGCTCCTGGAGTCCATGCAGAACGTCAAGACGAAGAAGCCTATAGTCGCATTCAAGTCGGGAAGGACCGCGGCGGGTTCCGCGGCGGCCTCTTCGCACACGGGTTCCCTCGCCGGAGCAGACTCCGTGTACGACGTCATATTCGAGAAGCTGAACGTCTACAGGGCCATGGACGCTGACGAGTTCTTCGACGCGCTCAGCGTATTCAGCACCTGCAGCGATATGAAGAAGGACGGAATAGCGATCATCACGAACGCGGGAGGCCTCGGCGTCATGTCCGCGGACGCGACTTTCGATGCACCCCACATAGGGGCGGCGAAGCTGAAGGAGGAAACGCTTAAAGAGCTGGTCGAAAGAGTTCCGACCATCGCAGGTCTCACAAACCCGATCGATGTGAGGGGAGACGCCAAGCCTGAGTACTTCAAGCACGCCATCGAGACCGTCATCAAAGACCCCAGCGTCGGAGGGCTGGTCATCATGGGTTCACCCCTGGACTTCGCAGACCTCGAGGCTATAGCCGAGATGCTGGTCGAAATGAGGGACGACATACCCGTGCCCACAACCGTGTGCTTCGCAGGCGGATACAAGTGCGAAAAGGCGCTCAACATACTAAGAGAGGGCCTGATCCCCACATTCCCCACCCCCGACAGGGCGGTCCGCGCACTGTCCATACTCAGAGGATATACCCTCCGCAAGGAGGCCGTGGCTACGCCTCTCAAGATGCCTAAGATATCCGGCGGAAGGGACGCCGTCAAGAAGATAATCGCAAAGGCTGAGAGTGAAGGAAGGAAGGCCCTGACCGAAGCGGAAGGAAAGCAGATCTTCAAGGCTTACGGAGTCCCGATCCCCGGCGAGGCTACCGTTAAGGCCGCCGAGGAAGCGGTCAAAGAGAGCTCCAAGATGGGATATCCTGTGGTCATGAAGATCCTTTCCCCGGACATTGCCCATAAGACGGACGTCGGAGGAGTCGTCGTAGGCGTCAAGAACGATGAGGAGGCCAGAGCGGCCTTCGACAAGATCATGGCGTCATGCAGGAAGGCCAAGCCCCAGGCGAGGCTTGACGGCGTCTCGATTCAACAGATGGTCTCCGGAGAGGAGGTCATCCTGTCCATGATACGTGATGTGCAGTTCGGCCCCGTGGTCTCCTTCGGTCTGGGAGGGATATTCGTCGAGATACTGGGCGAGATATCCCAGTCCCACGCGACAATGACGGAAGAGCAGATGGACAACATGGTCCGCTCCACGAAGGCGTACAAGCTTCTTTCGGGCGCGAGAGGCGCCGAGCCGTCCGATATCGATGCGATAAAGGA
>DAVO01000022.1 GCA_002509405.1 Methanomassiliicoccaceae archaeon UBA72
CCCTGCTCCTTGCACACACCGCCCGTCAAACCATCCGAGTTGGGTTTCAGTGAGGTTACCCCTGATTAGGGTATTCGAACTGAGATTTAGCAAGGAAGGTTAAGTCGTAACAAGGTATCTGTAGGGGAACCTGCAGATGGATCACCTCCTAAGCAGGGTGGGGCTTACGCCCCACCCTCAACCAAAACTAAGTGTGTAAAAAAACGAAATAAGCAAGGAAATCTAAACGGATTTCCCGCGATTCCTTGGCAGCTTGCCATGCACTAAACGTAGCATCGAACGTCATAAGAATTTTCCATTCTCTTCTAGATCATATTTTATCGTATGATTTCATAATCCTATCTTGCAGAAGACATTCGGTCTTCAGCCTCCCGGCTTTAAAAACCGAACCTTCTGAGCTTGTTTCGGAGCAGATCTCAGGCATTGGCCGCAAAGCCTCTCCCCTTTGGGCGGGGAGTTGCCCTTACCAAAGACGGGCCTCACTCAAGTAAAGCCCTAGCTAGTTTTTCCGCCGATGCCAGGGCCTCCTCATCGGGCTTCCACAACGAGCGGACGCTCCCGTCCACTATTCGGAAACCCGCTTCCGCAAGCTCTTTTTTCAGGACGGCCACTCCTTCACCGCTCCATCCGTAGCATCCGAACGCTCCTGCCCTCTTGTTTTTGAATTTCAGAGACTTCATGAAGCGGACCGTTCCGCTGACGCTTGTCAAAACATCTCCGCCCACCGTCGGGGAACCTACAGCTATGGCCTTTGACCTGAAGACCTCGGCCATGATCTCACTCCTGTCAGCCTTTGAGCAGTTGAATACTTTTACGGCGGTCTCCGGGCTTATCTTTCCTGCCGCCGCCGCAATCTCGTGAGCGATGGCTGCTGTGCCTTCCCACATCGTGTCGTAGATTATTGTTAGCCGGTCTTCTTTGTATTCGGCCGCCCATTCGTAATATCTGTCGACGATCTGCATGGGCTCTTCCCTCCAAATGGCGCCGTGGCTAGGGGCGATCATGTCTATCGGAAGATTCATGGACCTTATCTCGTCGATTTTCTTGGTGACGAACGATGAGAACGGATTGAGTATGTTGGCGTAATATCTCATTGCCTCTTTTTCCAGCAAGCATAGGTCCGCAGTGTCGTTGAAGAGCCCTCCCACGGCGAAATGCTGGCCGAAGGCGTCGTTCGAGAACAGTACGTTGTCGCCCGTCAGATAGGTCGCCATGCTGTCCGGCCAATGGAGCATCTTCATCTCGATAAAAACAAGCTTCTTCCCATTACCTATGTCCACGGAGTCTCCGCTCTTCACAACCCTCAGGTCCCATCCTCTCTTACCGTATTGACCCTCCAGGCTCTTCACGGCGTTTGCGGTGCAGTATATCGGCACGTCGGGGATCTCGTTCATAAGTTCCGGCAACGCACCGGAATGGTCTGCCTCCCCATGGTTCATTATCACCATGTCTATATTTTCTAGGCCGATCTCTTTCCTGAGATTGTCGACGAACTCCGACCTGTGCGGTGTCCAGACGGTATCGATGAGCACGGTCTTGCCCTCCTCGATGACATATGCGTTCTGGCTGGATCCGTTCATTATTGTGAAGTCTTCTCCGTGGAACTTCTGAAGTTCCCAATCCATGTACCCTACCCAGCTTATGTTGCCCCTGATGTTTTCTTTCAAGTTTGCACCTCCCAAGGCTACTGTTCTATCGTAGGGGCCGATATTTTACTTTATATGTCACCCGGTGTTTCAGAATGTCCTTTATTTGCGTTCCGCACTTATTTCTATCGGAATCATCATCGACAGGCATGGCAGGCGGAGTCAGGACGGCATATCCCAGTTTCGTCGTATGGGTATTCTTTCTGCTTCTCGCGGTTTATTCAATAATTGTGGCCGGAACAGGCACGCTCGAGTCGTTTCTGATGGTTCTCTTCGCATCTTTCTCCGCCGTAATTGCAACCGAAGGCATACATGAGCTGTCTGGCCATAGGCCCATAGGAACACTGAAGGAATTCTCATACATGTCCCGAGAGGACCTGTCATCATACTCTGAAAAAAGAATCTGTGCGGTGAATGGGGTTTTGCACATAATGGCCGGACTGATAGTTTCATCTTCTCTCCTTGAGAGGTCTTTTTTCTCGGAGGAGTTCGTGCTGGTTCTCTTCTTCAGGTCCCTGATACCTGCGGCCGTGATGCTGGCTATTGGCAGCTACTGGGTGAATTACGGGTCGTTCTTCAAGAAGTGGGAAACCAAAGCCGCCCGCAGGGCAGGCGGCATGGGCCCGGCGATAAGGACAACATTCTCCTTCCTGGTCGCAATTGGTGCCTCCTATGGCCTGGCACGTCTTTTCGAAATAATATGAGTCAGGTCCTCTGAGGCAATGGTAGTCCTGCCCGGATTCGAACCAGGGTCGCCGGCTCCAAAGGCCAGCATGATTGACCGCTACACTACAGGACTATAGGCGGTTATCTGCTTCGGTTATTTAACGTTCTTCCGACGAGGTACGTCGGGCTGCATCCGGTTATCTCGGTGTCGCAGAAAGTTCCCAGCGGGATGTCCTCGGCGATGCCCACAGGCCTGTAGTTGTCTGTCCTGGCAATGACGGAACCTTCCTTTCCTTCCTCGGTCACGAGCACTCTGAAGGTTCTGCCCACTAGCTTCTTGTTGTTGGCAAGCTCAACCTCATTCTTCACATCAGTAAGTTCTGTCGAGCGTGCCTTTATGATGCGTCCGTTGACCTGGGCCATCTCTGCGGCCTTGGTCCCCGGACGGGGCGAGAATCTGGTTATATTAACAGTGTCGGCCTTCAAGACGCGAAGAAGGTCCACACTTTTTCTGTGGTCTTCATCCGTCTCCCCCGGAAAGCCCGCTATCATATCGGTGGAGATGCTGACGTCCGGGCATCTGGAACGTATCTTCCCGACCAGCGAAAGGAATTCTTCTGGAGTATATCCGCGTTTCATGGCCGATAATACGCTGCCGCTGCCGCTCTGGACAGGTATGTGCAGGAATCTGTAGACCCGGGGATCGTCTAAAACATCTATCATCCCGTCGGCTATAGGGGCGAGCCAGTCCGGATTCATCATTCCCACCCGTATCCTGAAGTCCCCCGGCAATTCCAGCATCTTCGACAGGAGGTCGGGGAGGCTGGAGCCGATGTCCCGGCCGTAGCATGCAGTGTCCTGGGCAGTGACCAATATCTCTTTTGCTCCTCTCTTCAGCCGTTTTTCGAATTCGGCGAGAAGCTCATCTTCAGGGTAGCTTAGCAGCTTTCCCCTCGCGAAACGTGTTATGCAGTAGGAGCATGCGCCCAGGCAACCCTGTGCGATAGGCAGTATCGCAGAGGTGCCGGTCTCCTTGTTATCCAACGGGTGCCAGCATCCGTATTTGCTGCCCACCTTGTCAGAGAACTCGGAGTAATTCTTGGGAGGAATTATCAGCGAATCCGGAAGCCTGACCGAAATCCTTCCCGGCTGGACCTCGGCCATGCAACCGGTGACGATGACCTCTTTGCCCATTCCTCTGAGCTCCGTCATCCTTCTGACCATCTTCTTTTCCGTCGCATCCACCACTGTGCAGGTGTTCAAGATCACGACATCCGCGGCCTCTGCGGACGAGGCCTCCTCGTAACCCATGCCGGACATGCGTTCCGAGAGCTGGGCCCCCTCGCCGTAGTTCATGGTGCAACCGTAGGATTCGACGAAATATCTCATGGTAT
Organism: Methanomassiliicoccaceae archaeon UBA72; assembly: GCA_002509405.1. Classification (GTDB taxonomy): domain Archaea; phylum Thermoplasmatota; class Thermoplasmata; order Methanomassiliicoccales; family Methanomethylophilaceae; genus VadinCA11. The sequence continues at coordinate 3,707 of DAVO01000022.1, forward strand.
TCAGCGGGTAGTCGGTTCGTTCGTCACCTGTCCGAAGGCGGTATTATTGGATATGTTGGTGATCTTCGCGTGGACGCGGGCCCCTTTCGTCGTCCCGGGGATTATGATTACGAAGTCGTTGAACTTCCCTATGCCGTCTCCTTTCTTCCCCACGTCGGTGATCAGGACCTCCAGCACGTCGCCGACCTTCAGCGCGTTGGCGTCGGTCTTGACGGTCTTGCGGACCGATATGGGTCTGCGTGCGCCGCAGGCTTCGCATTCCAGAACCATCACCCTGTCGTCCTTAACAAGCTTGGTGTCGGGGCGTCCGCATTCGGTGCACACGACATACGTGTCCATGTACTGCTGAAGTCTTTCGGAGATGTTCTGGGACGATATCTTTGCCTTGAAAACGGCCCTTCTGTTGTCCACATCCCCGGGCGCTCCCAACTCTCTGAGAAGGAAGTGCAAGAGATGCTGAGGGTCGCGCCTGACCTTGTCGGCGATGTCCATGAAATTCCTGAGGATGGTTATCTTCCCTTCCTGAATGATGTCCAGTTCCGGAAGCACGAACCTCTCGTGGCTCTCTATTGTCTCCGGGAGGTTCATTTTCGCTCTTGTGAGCAATGCCAAGTAATCTTCTTCGTTCCCCATTTTATCTCCTGCCTCCGCTAGGCCGAGTAGAATTTAAAGGTTATGCCCGCGCACGTGTGCATGCTTTTATCGTAAGGCGTCATCACAGCATCATGCGCCCATCTTTTTCTGAGGCAGCAGAGGGCACGATGCCCTCATACATCATGAAGCTTGTCGAGGTAGCGGAGAGGCCGGGCATGATCTCCTTCGCCACGGGCCTCCCGGACAATTCATATTTCGACACGGTGGCTCTGATGGATTCAACAGAAAGGGTGCTCGGCGGAGAAGGCGCATCTTCAGCCCTGCAATACGGGGCGACGGCCGGCTACCGCCCGCTCAGGGAAAAGATAGCAGAACGTTGCAGGTACGAACTGGGTTTCGATGCATCTGCCGACGACGTGTTCATGACCAACGGCTCTCAGGAGTGCTTCGACCAGCTTGGGAGGATGTTTCTGAACCGCGGCGACGCCATGGCGGTCGAGAATCCGGGATATCTTGGTGCCCTGCAGTCGTTCTCCTCATACGGGCCGATATTCCGGGGCATCGGGATGAGCGACGACGGCCCAGAAGAAGATGCCTTGTCCGCGGCAGTCGGAGAAGGAGCCAAGCTGTTCTATTCGATACCAAACTTCCAGAATCCTTCAGGCAGGAGTTATTCAAACAGTGCCAGGATTACCGTATCCAAGATAATATCGGGCTCCGGATGTCTTCTTGTCGAGGATGATGCCTACGGGGAGCTGGGATTCGGAGGGCGTCCCGGACGCACGATCAAGAGCATGGCGCCGGAGGACACTGTCCTTCTGGGTTCATTCTCCAAGACCATATCTCCTGGCATGAGGGTAGGATGGATGGTAGTGCCCGAGTGGATGAGGGAGACTGCAAACAGGTCTATAGAGGCCGCCTCGCTTCAGTCAGGGTCTTTTGCCCAGCGGATCATCGACGATTTCCTTTCCAATAACGACTACAACAAGTATCTATCATCTCTGCGCAGGGGCTACGCGGAAAAGAAGAAAGCGTTCACGGACGCAATGGAGGAGCATCTGCCAGAAGCGATGGAATGGAACGATCCGGCGGGAGGCATGTTCATATGGCTGAGGTCGCCCGAAGGTACAGATGCCATGAAACTTTTTGAACTGGCACTATCCAAAGGGCTTGTCACTATGCCGGGGCGCCCATTCCATATTTCAGGCGGGGACAACACGATCAGGCTCAACTTCGCTACCCCGGACGGGGACGAAATCGTTAAAGGTATGAAGATACTCGGAGACGCCTGCAGAAGCCTCTATTGTCCTTGATGCGTTATACGTGCGTAATAATGTCAAGGGCCAGAGCCGTAAAAGGTCTTAAATAGGGGGTTATGATAGGCATGTTCCGCATATTGACCCGTCTATACGTGGTCTTTAAATACGCTGGAAATATCGCGTGCTATACTCGACGAAGGTGAAAGTTTGGGAAATGGTCTAAACACCGCAAGGAAAATGAAAGTGGACAGGCAGAAGTTCCGCTGGCTCGACAGAGGATACAAGAAGAGAGTGCTCAGGCTCAGGGAGAAGTCAGACCCGCTGGAAGGGTCTTCCCAGGCCAGGGGCATCGTGCTGGAGAAGGTCGGAATAGAGGCTAAGCAGCCCAACTCCGCCATACGCAAGTGCGTAAAGATCCAGCTGATAAAGAACGGACGCCAGGTCACAGCATTCGCGGTCGGCGACGGAGCCATCAACTTCATAGATGAGCACGACGAGGTACTGATCGAAGGTATCGGCGGAAGGATGGGACGTTCTTACGGAGATATCCCCGGTGTCCGTTTCAAAGTCATAAAGGTTAACAACGTCTCCCTGGATGAAATGGTCAGGGGAAGGACGGAGAAGCCGGTTAGGTGATTTTCATGGCAGAAGAAACTTTAGAAACAACTGTTGAAGCCACAGAGGTGCTTTCCGCACCCAAGGCTCTGATGTTCGGTAAGTACGACTCTTCAGAGGTCGTAGTCGGTGACGGAGGTCTCGCGAAATACATCGATCTCGCTCCGACGAACATACCTCACTCAGGAGGAAAGCACGCAAACAGATGGTTCGGGAAGTCGAAGCTGAGCATTGTCGAGAGGCTCATAAACGACATAATGAGGACCGAGAAGTACACGGGCAAGAAAATGAAGGCCTACAAGACCGTTTCCCAGGCTTTCGACATCGTTGCCGCAAAGACCAAGCAGAACCCGATACAGATACTCGTGATCGGGCTCGAGAACGCCGCGCCCAGGGAAGAGATCACCAGGCTTCAGTTCGGAGGCATATCCGTGCCCAAGGCTGTAGACATATCGCCCCAGAGGAGGCTCGACATAGCACTCCGCAACCTGAGCACGGGCGTAGTCCAGTCATCGTCCAAGAGCAAGAAATCCATATCTGAGTGCCTGGCCGATGAGATGATACTAGCGTCCAGAGGAGACATGCAGTCCTTCGCGGTAGCCAAGAAGGAAGAGATCGAGAGGGTGGCCCAGGCCGCCAGGTGATCGTAACCGGTGTGTGAAACCAATGGGAAGGAAAGAAGACAACGTACACAAAGCAACTAAAATAATGAACACTCCTGAGTTCATCAGGAACATCGGTACCGCGGCCCACATCGACCACGGAAAGACGACGTTCTCGGACAACCTCATCGCAGGCGCGGGCATGATGTCCTCGGAGCTTGCAGGAGAACAGCGTGTCCTGGACTTCGATGAGCAGGAGGCGGCGAGGGGAATCACCATCAACGCCGCAAGCGCATCGATGGTCCACCACTGGGAAGGCAAGGACTTCCTGATCAACCTCATAGACACTCCGGGACACGTGGATTTCGGAGGAGACGTTACCAGGGCCATGAGGGCCCTCGACGGTGTCTTCATCCTTTGCTGTGCGGTCGAAGGCATTATGCCCCAGACAGAAACGGTCATCAAGCAGGCCATGAAGGAGCGCGTAAGGCCCATGCTGTTCATCAACAAGGTGGACAGGATGATAGTCGAACAGCAGGTCACCAAGGAGATGATGATCGAGAAGTTCTCCAAGCTGGTCTCCGAATTCAACCACAAGATCATGGTCAACCTGCCCGCACCGCTCAACAAGCAGTGGCAGGTTAGCATCCAGGACGGGACCGTCGGATTCGGATCGGCCTATAACAACTGGGCGATAACAGTCCCGGCGATGAAGAAGTACAACTTCACGTTCAGCGACATATTCGATTACTGCAAGCGCGAGGGAGGCCAGGCCGAGCTCGCCAAGAAGATACCTCTTCACGAAGTCGCCCTCGGGATGGCCATCAGGCACGTTCCGAACCCGGTCGATGCCCAGAAGCTCCGTATCCCCACTATTTGGAAGGGAGACAGGGAGACGCCCATGGGCAAGGCGATGATGAACTGCGACCCCAAAGGACCGACGTCTCTGATGGTGACGAAGATCATCATGGACCCCCACGCGGGAGAAGTCGCGTTCGGCAGGCTGTTCTCGGGAAGCGTAAAGAAAGGAGACACACTTTACATATCCGGAATGCCGACCCCTCAGAGGGTGCAGACCGTAGCACTGATGGTCGGAGGCGACAGGATAGCCATCGATGAGTGCGAGGCGGGCAACATCGTTGCCCTCACAGGCCTCAAGGATGCGATCTCCGGTTCGACCCTCTCTTCCGAAAAGGACATGGAGCCCTTTGAGAAGATGACCCACTACTCGGAACCCGTCGTGACCAAGGCCGTCGAAGCAAAGAACACGAAAGACCTCCCGAAGCTCGTCGAGGTCCTGAGATCCATCGCCAAAGCGGACCCTTCCCTCAATATTGAGATTAACAACGACACGGGCGAACACCTGATATCCGGTATGGGAGAACTCCACCTGGAGATCACCGAATACCGCATAATCAACGAGCAGCATGTCGAGATCGTCTCTTCCCAGCCCATAGTGGTCTACAGGGAGAGCGTCAAAGGTCCGAACGCCAAAGAGTTCGAAGGTAAATCTCCTAACAAGCATAACAAATTCTACTTCATAGTCGAGCCTCTCGAAGAGAGCGTAATCGAGGCAATCCACAAGGGCGATATAGACCCGGACGCCAAGATCAAGGACCCCAAGGCGCTTGCGAAGCAGCTCGAAGAGCTCGGCGTAAGCAAAGAGGAGGCAAAGGGAGTAGTTTGCTTCAAGAACACCAACGTCCTCATCGACATGACGAAAGGTATCCAGTATCTCCATGAGACTATGGAGCTGATCAAACAGTCTTTCGAAGAGGCAATGGTCAGAGGCCCGCTCGCAAACGAGAAGGTCTCCGGGCTTAAGGTCAGGCTCATGGACGCGAAACTCCACGAGGATACGATCCACAGAGGTCCCGCACAGGTCATACCCGCGGTCAGGGACGGTATCTACGGTGCAATGTGCCAGGCCGGAAGAAACCTGCTCGAGCCGATGCAGAAGCTGTTCATCAGCGTCCCGCCCGACTACATGGGATCCGCAGTCAATATGATCACCCAGCGCCGCGGAACTATCGTCGAGATGGGACAGGAAGGGGCCGATGCGTCGGTAACCGCCACAGTGCCGGTATCGGACATGTTCGGGTTCGCCTCGGACGTGCGCAGCGCCACCCAGGGACGCGCCCTGTGGTCCACTGAGAACTCAGGGTTCCAGCAGGTGCCCGCAGAGCTCCAGAAAAAAGTGGTCGCCGAGATAAGGACGAGGAAGGGACTCAACCCCGAGCCGTACGATGAGAGGTACTACGCAGGAGTGTAAACGTTAAATAATAAACATATTATGGCTAAGCAATCCAAGTAAAATATACATTAAGGAGAGAAAAAAATGGCTGACAAAGAGCACATGAATCTGGTCATCATCGGACACGTCGACCACGGAAAATCCACCCTGACCGGTAGGATCCTTCTCGAGACCGGTGCTATCGACCCTCACATAGTTGAGAAATACAAGAAAGAAGCAGAGGAGAAAGGTAAAGGAACCTTCTATTTCGCATGGGTCATGGACGGCCTCAAGGAAGAAAGGGAGAGGGGAGTTACCATCGACGTAGCGCACAAGAAGTTCTTCACCGACAAGTACTTCTTCACCGTTATCGACGCTCCCGGCCACCGCGACTTCGTCAAGAACATGATCACGGGAACTTCCCAGGCAGACGCAGCCATCATTACCTGCTCCGCAATCGAGGGTCCCCAGGCACAGACCAAGGAGCACGTGTTCCTCGCGACCACCCTCGGAGTCAAGCAGGTCATCGTATCCATCAACAAGATGGATGCGGTCAACTACGACCAGAAGAAGTTCAACGATGCCAAGGACGCTATGATCAAACTCATGGCCAGCGTCGGCGCTAAGCCCATGGAGGTCATACCCGTTTCCGCATACATGGGAGACAACATCAAGGTCAAGTCCGACAAGACCCCCTGGTACACCGGACCCACCCTCATCCAGGCACTCGACAACTTCAAAGTGCCCGAGAAGCACACCGACAAGCCCCTCAGGCTGCCGGTGCAGGATGTCTACACGATCACCGGTATCGGAACCGTCCCTGTCGGACGTGTCGAGACCGGTATCCTGAAGCCCAACATGAAGGTCATTTTCGAGCCCTCCCACGTCGTCGGAGAGGTCAAGTCCATCGAAGAGCACCACGAGATCCTCCCCCAGGCGGTTCCAGGTGACAACGTCGGATTCAACGTCCGCGGTGTAGCCAAGAACGATGTCAAGAGAGGAGACGTCGCCGGACCGGTCGACAACCCGCCCTCCGTCGCGAAATCCTTCGTCGCTCAGATCGTCGTCCTGAACCACCCGTCCGTGATCACAGTCGGATACACACCCGTGTTCCACTGCCACACATCCCAGACCGCGTGCAGGATCACCGAGCTGATCAAGACCATCGACCCCAAGTCCGGTGCCGTCAAGAAAGAGCACCCCGACTTCATCAAGACCGGTGACATCGCATTCGTAAGGTGCGAGCCCACCAAGCCGATGGTCATTGAGACAGCGAAAGAGTTCCCGCCCCTCGGAAGGTTCGCCATCCGTGACATGGGACAGACCGTCGCAGCCGGTGCATGTATCGAGGTTGAGAAGTCCAACTGAGGACTTCCCGATAAACTAAGCAAGGGATCAAGATGTCACAGCGCGCAAGAATATCTCTAAGCGGGAGCGATCCGATGAAGGTCGACAACGTTTGCGGCCAGATCAAGGCGATATCCCAGAGGACCGGAGTGGCCATACGCGGACCCGTTCCGCTGCCCACGAAGAAGCTCAGGGTACCCTGCAGGAAGAGCCCTGACGGAGAGGGAAGCGAGACATGGGACCACTGGGAGATGCGCATCCACAAGAGGCTCATCGACCTTGATGCCGACGAGCGCGCTCTGAGGCAGCTCATGAGGATCGACGTCCCCGACGGTGTGAACATCGAGATCGTCCTCCGCAGCACCTGAAACCGATTTTCCAAGGGGCATGGGTATTCCCATGCCCCTTCATTACTTCTTTTCTAATTTCAGATAATTATATACGGTCGCTCCCGATAGTCCGTTTTGGTAATTCAAATGAGAAGCGACGCCGTGAAAAGCGGTATAGACAAAGCACCAGCCAGGAGCCTTCTCAGGGCTGACGGCCTGTGCGACGGGGACTTCGATAAACCCTTCATAGGCATAGCCAACTCATGGAATGAGGTAGTGCCCGGGCACATACACCTCGACAAGCTTGCTGAGGCGGTCAAGGAAGGCATAATAGAAGCCGGCGGATATCCGTTCACGTTCGGGGTGCCAGCGGTTTGCGACGGCATAGCCATGGGCCACAAGGGGATGAGGTATTCGTTGATATCCCGCGAGGTCATATCCGACTGCTGCGAGGTCATGGTCGAAGGCCATGCTTTCGACGCATGGGTCGGGATCACGAACTGCGACAAGGTCACTCCCGGCATGCTCATGGCCGCAGGCAGGATGAACGTTCCTGCGATCATGTTGACAGGCGGCGCAATGGAGGTCGGAAGGGACGGAGATAAAGTTCTTGACCTTCAGTCCGTGTTCGAGGCGCTTGGCGAATATTCGGCGGGAAAGGTCGATGAAGACCATGTCAGGAACATAGAATGCAAGGCCTGCCCCGGAAGGGGGAGCTGCTCAGGTCTCTTCACTGCGAACACCATGGCATGCCTAACCGAGACCTTGGGCCTCAGTCTGACCGGCTGTGCCACCTGCATAGCATCAGATGAGAAAAAGCTCGAGATCGCCAGGGAGACCGGGAGGAAAGCCGTCGAACTGGCACTATCTAACGTCCGCCCCCGCGACATAGTAACCAAAGCCTCCTTCAGGAACGCGATAAGGGTCGACATGGCAATCGGAGGTTCCACAAACACCGCCCTCCACATACCGGCAATATCGAAGGATTTCGGTGCACCCGTCACTCTAGACGATTTCGACAAGATATCCAGGGATGTTTCCCACATAACGAGCCTGAGGCCGTCAGGACCCTACAGCATCGCCGACCTGGATTCAGCAGGAGGCATACCAGCGGTCATGAACAGGCTGAAGGACGTCCTGGAGGAAGCCCGAACAGTCAACGGCATGGGCATATCCGAGATTGCGGCGTCGGCCAGGGTGACGAAGCCTGATATAATACGGCCTTTGGACGACCCATTCCACGCACAGGGAGGGATAGCAGTCCTGAAAGGCAACATAGCTCCGATGGGATCCGTTGTGAAACAGTCCGCTGTAAGCCCGGAGATGATGAAGTTCTCGGGACGCGCAAGGGTCTTCGACAGCGAATCCCAGGCGACAGAGGCGATAGTTTCGGGATCTATAGTCCCGGGAGACGTCGTCATAATAAGGTACGAGGGCCCCAAGGGCGCTCCGGGAATGCCCGAGATGCTTTCGCCCACCAGCTTGATAGTCGGAAGAGGACTGGGAGGTTCTGTCGCGTTGATAACCGACGGAAGGTTTTCGGGCGCATCCAGGGGCGGGGCAATAGGGCACGTTTCCCCCGAAGCCTACGAAGGCGGTCCGATCGCGGCCGTCAGGGACGGTGACATAATAGATATCGACATTCCCGAAAGGAGACTTGACGTCAGGCTGTCCGATGCTCAGATCAAAGATCGCATGTCCAAGGTCCAGAGGGTGGAACGTCCTGTCACGGGCGTCCAGAGCAAGTACAGGAAACTGGTCACCAACGGCGCCAACGGCGCCTACCTCGAATGAAGCGTGATAAGATGTCCAACGAATTCAAGGTCGACGAGAAAGGGTTGACCACCGACGGATACCATGTACTTCCGAGACGGTCCGTCGGAGCCATGTACATAGGGAACGTCATAATTCTGGCAATTATGTCTGCCATAGTCTATGTCGTATATGCATACTCATCGCAATATTACGAGGTGCCGGGCACCTATAATGTGCTGATGATGATAGCCTATGCGCTGATCGCAGCCTATCTGGCACTCGGACCATTGGTGTACTATGCCCGATACAGGTACAGGATCGACGGCGATAGGATCGACATACGCAAGGGGATATTGGTCATATCCCACACTGTGGTGCCTATCGAGAGGGTGCATCAGCTGGAGGTCGCCCGCGGGCCCATTAACAACCTTTTCCGTCTGGCAGATGTAACAATAACCACCGCAGGCGGAATAGCCAGCATACAATATCTGGAGATACCGGTCGCAGAAGATATCGCCGACAGTCTGAACGCTTTCATCAACGATGTCATGAGGAAGAGAGAATGAACGGGGAAGACAGAGCCGGGCCCGCATCGGAGGCGGCCCCCCGCTTCGAACAGATACCTGCGGACGAAGAGTTCATACAGCACCCAATCAAAGTAGCGGAGGGAGTGCTGCAGTCGGTCATTGTCTCGGCGGCCATCGTGTTCTGGTCATACTTCTCGATCATGGATGCGGACGAAGCAATCGTCGAAAAATATTCGTTGTATATCTCTGCGGCGATCTTCCTCTCGATAGTCTGTATAATGACCTGGGTCGCGTACTGGCGCTGGAGGAGGACCACTATAAAGTTCGGTGATAACGAGTTGACAGTGTTACGCGACACGGTGTTCAAGAAGCAGACCAGGATTTCGTATTCGAAGATAGCTTCCACAAACGTAAACTGTGGGATCATCAACAGGATTACCAATACATCGAGGCTTATGATCAATATCAACAGCAGCGTCAAAGCGTTCTCTCCTGAGTTGACGCTCACATTCAGTACCGAGGTTTCAGACAGGATCAGGGCCAACCTTTCGCAGAAGATGTACAAGAACAACGTAATTCCAGCGGACGAGCCTGACACTCCATCCATAGTTACGATAACAAAGACCGACGTGGTGCTCCATGGGCTCCTATCGCAACCCACCGGTTCCGCGATATTCGGGATCATCATGTTCTTCTTCGGAATATATCAGATGATCACAACGACGGGTGATTTCGCCTCAGGTATCGTCGCTATCTCACTCGCGCTCTTCTCTTATGTCGTGCCAGTCGTGGCGATGATATTCCATTATTTCAACTACAAGATATACAGGGCAGGGGACACGATCTACATCAGCCACGGTTTTATCAGGACATATCACAAGTCCTTCAAGGTCTCGAAGATCAATGCCGTCCGCATCAGAAGCCCGCTCATACCCAGGCTCATAAAGAGATACATGCTGGACGCGGAGGTCGTAGGTCTTGCCGCAAGCGATGGAGATAACAGCAGCAACAGGTCTCCCCTTTTGTGTCCCATGAAAGATAGGGGCACCATCGAGAAGGTCATGTCCGCAATCGTGCCGGAATTCGTATACGATGTGGAGATGAAGAACCAGCCAAAGGAGGCGGCGAAACCGATATTCATCCGAGCCACTATCTGGTCGCTGATATTTGCGGTTGCAGCATTCCTGTTCTACGACACGATGATGAACCTGCCGGAGACAGAAGGCTTCTCCATGGAATACGTAGCTGCAGCGGCAATATCCGTGTCGGGCGTAATGGTGGCGGGGCTTTTCGTCAACGGGGTGATGTCGCGCAGGATAGTCCAGTATGGTAGAGGAGAAGACAAGTTCACATTCCTTGTGGGCGTGGTCGACCGCAAGATAACCACCATGAGTTTTGACAAGGTGCAGATGGCCGAGGTAGAGGGCGGGCCGTTATCGAGGCCTTACGGGCTTGCCAGATGCAAGATCAGTCTTTTGTCCTCCGTCGGATCGCAGAATATCCGGTCAGGGTATTTCGACGCGGAGGAGCTTGAAGCCATCTCCGAGGAAGTGGTGGCCAGGATCAAGGACGGACGCTACGATTACAGAAAGTACATATGATCATTCCTGCACCCGGCATGACCAGGATATGAGGAGCTTCGCGAGTTCCTCAGCGGAATCCTCATCCAGGTCTTCATCGGCGGCGGCCCTGCGATATCTGGATATAACGGTATTCTCAACATCTCCGTCGTAGATCGGTATTCCTGCGACCTTTTTGTTCCTACCGATCTCATAGGCAGTCTGCATCCTTTCGGCCACCAGAGAGATTATTTTTAAATCGATCAACGCGATCCTCTCCCTTAGTTCTTTGTTGTCCATCAAAATCCTCTCCTGATCTGGTCAGCTATCACCAATGCAGCCATAGATTCTACCACCACGGCGGCCCTGGGAACAATGCACGGATCGTGCCTTCCGGCGACTCTTATTCCTGCATCGGCACCGGTCCTGAGGTCTACTGTATGCTGAGGCTTTGCAATCGAAGGAGTCGGCTTGAAAACAGCGCGAAACAACAACGGAGCGCCGTCGCTCATTCCTCCGACAATTCCGCCCATGTTATTGCTCATCGTTCTCACCCCGTCGCGGTAGCAATACTGATCGTTGCTCTGGGAACCTCTCATCCCGGCAAGGGAGAATCCTTTTCCGAATTCGACCCCCTTGCATGCAGGTATACTGAAAACGGCCCTCGCAAGCTCTGAATCAAGAGCCTCAAACCAGATCCCTCCGAATCCTATTGGAAGTCCCGAAACTATGCATTCCGTGACCCCGCCTACGCTGTCTCCATCCTCTGAAGCGCGCAATATCTCCTTCCTCATGGCCTCATCAAGTTCCTCTGTGCAGGCGCGGGAGGCGAATGCTTCGGAGAATTTCGCATCATCGTAGTCCCTTTCCTCCGTGTCTGCCACAGCGCCTATGGACCTTGTGAATGCAGCTATACCGATCCCGTGACCTGACAGGAACTGCCTGGCTATGCTTCCTCCGGCAACGACCGCAGAAGTCATGCGACCGGAGAACACTCCTCCCCCCATACAGTTCAATCCTTTCACAGCGGCAGGAAGGTCGGCATGGCCTGGACGGGGAGTGTGCCCGTACTGCGAATAATCGGAATCTCTCACGTTGGTGTTGGCTATCCTGATCAGGATAGGGGAGCCGTCTGCCTCCGAATCCCTGACTCCGGAAACGATTTCCGGTATGTCAGGTTCTTTTCGTGGAGTTCCTATCCCCGCGGAAGGTTTTCTTAGCGTCATGTATTTCGCGATCAGATCGGCATCGACCGGCGTTCCGGCGGGAATACCCTCCAGGATGCATCCGACGTAAGGGCCGTGGCTGCTACCGAAAAGAGTAAATTTCAACTTCTCCCCCAACTGGAACATGAAGCATCAATACAGTAGTATTATCTGATGATTTCGGAAACGATTTATTTTTAATCATATATGATTTCTACGATAATCGTATTTTTTTAACTATATTTCATTAGTTTTGTACTTATATGGATATAACTATGGAAAATTATTTATAATGATTATGCAGTATATGTTACTGCACGCGCGGGGATCGCATGGGTGAATCAAAGACCAAGGAAAAAACTCTCAATGGAGGATTCCAGTGTCCGAACACCCTGAGCCCTGCAGCATGTAAGCGATGGCCGTGACATCCTTGATGTACTCGACCGGGATCTTATGTGCAAAGAGTCCTTCGAGGATGAAGCGTTGGCGTCCGACAAGCATAGTAAACTCAAACGGAGCGTTTCCGTATGGTGCCGGCGACCAATCGTAAGGCCCTGCGCGTGCTATTCCGAGTTTCCTCTTCATAGCCGGGGCTGCAGTTTATATTTTCATCAGATCTCGTTCAGTCTGCGGGTCTCCGTAACGATTACGTGTTCAAGTCCAGTATCTCTGAGGAAACTTCCTGCCGTGCCACGTTTTAGCAATATTGCCGTGGAGGGCCCCGAACCCGATATCCCTGCCCCGAGCGCCCCTGCTTTCAGCGACATCTCCGCCACGCTGTTATCGAGCCCTGACGCCTCAGCTATGATCCGTCCGTTGAGCGTCATCGCCGTCAGGGGATCCGTCCTTGCAATAGCTATCGCACTTCTTTGGGCTTCGGCGGCCCTTCTCAAAGGCTCGAGGTCGATCGTCTCCTTGCGGATCTTCTTGTCCGGTATGTGGAGCACAACGTCGTATTTCGGTATGTCTTCGATGAAGATGATACTGTCCGTCTTGTTGTCGGTCATCACCAATCCTCCGTACTGGCACCCGCATGCATCATCGAACGACCCGGTCCTCGTGACCTTAGCGGTCCTCGCGCACGCCACCCCGATCTTTATGACTGTAAGCGGATCGGTGACAAAGCCGAGCTCGGCGAATACTGCCGTTATTATCGAATTGCATGCGGAGCTGGAGCTCTTCAGGCCCCTAGACGGGGGCGTCTCCGAGAATGTCCGGAGATGCCAGCATTCCGGCTCCTCTGTGCCGGCAGCCTTGTAGGCAGCAGAGACACAGAGCTCAGCCAGCAGCGTTGATTCTCCCGGGTCGTTCATAATGTAGACTTTCCGTCCTTCTCCGCCGGGGGCGAAATCCGAACGTGTGGTCAGCATCGTGCCCATCGTCGCGCCCACTCCTCCGGGCATCGCGTTAATTACAGAAACAGCTCCCCAGGATATGCCAGTTGCCAATCGGTTCAACTCCTGACGGTATTACCGTCATCGTCATGCTCGTATCCGATGTAAGACGAAAGTTATATAATATTCAGCTAGATTGCCTTCTCCAGTGGGCTGGTAGATCAGCTGGAAGATCGCTTGCTTTGCAAGCAAGAAGTCGCGAGTTCAAATCTCGCCCAGTCCACCATTT
>DAVO01000009.1 GCA_002509405.1 Methanomassiliicoccaceae archaeon UBA72
TTAAAAAAGATATTGTTCGATTTCGGACACAAGCTGTATATACCGTATCCATGGTGACAATTTGGCTCTCACGGAACGTTTCGGTTTGGGATGCTGGATTCGAACGGTACATTCGAACGACATCCTTGCCGAAAGCCGCGTAGGGCCCTACGATATGCAGGACGGGCACCAGAATGCGTCCCTACCACAACAATATAAATAAAAAAGGCAATCGAGCGGGAAGATAACATGACAAACAAAGAATGCTCCGACAAAGGCGGTAAAAAGGGCAGGGACAAAGTCGTCCTTGCATACTCCGGAGGCCTGGACACGTCAGTGGCCATACGCTGGATCCAAGAGGAATACGACCTGGACGTCATCGCTGTATCGATCGACGTGGGGCAGCCTCCGAGCCAGGACGACATCATCGCTCGCGCGCTGAGGAACGGAGCCCTCAAAGCCGAGCTCATAGACGCCAAGGACGAGTTTATAAACGAATATGCCTGGGCGGTATTGAAGTCCAACGCGATGTACCAGGGCGTTTACCCTCTGAGCACCGCCGTGGCAAGGCCTCTGATGGTCAAAAAGCTCGTGGAAGTTGCAAACAGGGAGGGGGCCAAGTATATAGCTCACGGCTGCACGGGAAAAGGCAACGACCAGGTCAGGTTCGACGTCGGCATAGTTTCACTCAACCCGGACCTGAAAATCATAGCCCCCATGAGGGACCACCCGACCACCAGGGAACAGGAGATCGAGTATGCCAGGGAGAAGGGGATAGAGATAATCGTAAAGAAGGAAAGCCCCTACTCCCGCGACGAGAATCTTTGGGGCTCATCTTGCGAATGCGGCGTCCTGGAAGACCCCTGGGCAGAGCCTCCGGCCGGCGTCTGGCAGAACACAGCCGACCCGGAGAAGGCACCGGAAACCCCCGAATATGTCGAGATAGAGTTCGAGAAGGGGGTCCCTGTCGCACTGAACGGGAAAAAGATGAAGGGCGTGGAACTGGTGGAGGCTCTGGACAGGATCGCCGGCAGGAACGGAGTCGGAAGGATCGACCACGTGGAAGACAGGCTCATCGGAATCAAAAGCAGGGAGACCTATGAGTGCCCTGCCGCCGTTACCCTGATCGCCGCCCACCGCTCGCTGGAAGGGCTTACCCTGCCCAGGGACACGATCGAGTTCAAACGCACACTGGAACAGAAGATGTGCCAGATAATATACGACGGACTTTGGTTCGACACTCTCCGCGGAGCGGTCATGGCATTCATAGACAAGACCCAGGAGACTGTCTGCGGCACTGTGAGGGTGAAGCTTTACAAGGGAAGCTGCACCGTCGTCGGAAGGAAATCGGACAACTCGCTTTACGACGTAGGTCTTTCCACGTACGCCGAGGGGGACACCTTCGACCACAGATCGGCGGTCGGCTTCATCTACTGCTGGGGCCTCCCGGGAAGGACTTCGGCCGGAGTGCGCAGGAAGAACTCGAAGAAGTGAGCGACATGACACAGCAGGCTCTATGGTCCGGCCGTTTCGAATCGGAAATGGATGATTCCACACTGAGGTTCACATCGTCGCTGGAAGTGGACGCGGCACTGGGATATTACGATGTCATGGGGTCTCTGGCTCATGTAAAGATGCTAAAAAAATGCAACATCATCCCGAAGGGCGACGCGGATGCGATCGCGACAGGCCTCAAGAAGATAGCGGAAGAGATGGAGAGCGGAGAGTTCGAGATAGACGATTCGCTGGAGGACATACACACATGCGTGGAGTTCCGACTTACTGAGATTGTGGGTCCGGGCGGTGGGAAGCTGCACACCGGCAGGAGCCGCAACGACCAGGTCTCCACAGATTTCAGGATGTTCCTCAGGGACGCTGTGCTTGAGATGGTCGAGAAGATCGAGAGGCTCCGTATGGGCCTTATCGAAGTTGCAGAGAACAATTCGGGATCCATAATGCCCGGATTCACTCATATGCAGCACGCTCAACCTGTAACGCTGGCACATCATCTTATGGCGTATGTGTTCAAGTTCGGGCGCGACTCAGAAAGACTGATCGAAAGCTACGAAAGGATCAACGAATGTCCGCTGGGCTCCGCCGCGTTGGCCGGTACTACCTTCCCGATAGACAGGAAGATGACAGCCGAGTCTCTGGGATTCAAAAAGCCGACGGAGAACTCGATGGACTCCGTCAGCGACAGGGACTTCGCAGCCGAGATGGCTTTCTGCTCCGCCCTTCTGGCGGACCACCTCTCCTCGCTCTCGGAAGAGCTGGTCCTCTGGTCGTCCCAGGAGTTCGGCTTCATTGAGATGGACGACCGCTATTCCACCGGGTCCTCAATAATGCCCCAGAAGAAGAACCCGGATATCGCCGAGCTCATCAGGGGACGTTCCGGATCCGCAATAGGGCACCTGGTTTCCGTGCTTACGATGCTGAAGGGGCTTCCCCTCACGTACAACAGAGATATGCAGGAGGACAAGAGGCCGGTGATAGACTCCCTACAGTCGGTTGCCGACTGCGTGGACATGATGTACAAGATGGTCACCACCATGAAGGTGGACACGAAGAGGATGGAAGAGGCTGTGGGAAAGGGCCAGATAAACGCAACCGACCTCGCCGACTACCTTGTGACAAAAGGAGTTCCTTTCAGAGAGGCCCACGGGATTGTGGGGGCCGCGGTCAGGCACTGCATCTCCGGGGGGCTCAGGCTCGAGGAGGTCCCGTTGGCAGACCTCAAGAAGTTCAGCGACAGGATAGAGGAAGACGTCTACGATGTGATATCTGTAAGGCGGTGCGTCGAACGCAGGAACTCTTACGGTGGGACCTCACCTTCATCCGTCGCCTTACAGATAGAGAATGCCAGGGCGTCTGTCGAAGAAAAAATGAACTTCGTGACGTACGAATCGCAGGTTTACGAAAGATGCTGGAGCAGGCTCCTCGGATGATCACTCGAACTCGATGCGGTCGTTCTTCTTAACGTCGAACTTGACACCTGCGGAAGACAGCATCTCCGATACCCTGTCCGAAATCGAGGCCAAGTCTGTGGACTTGCTGTAGCTCTTCAGATAGAACTCTTTGCTTCCGATGGGGAACACGAGTCTGACCTTTCCTTTCCGGTTGTAACCCTCAGGCTTCCTGTTGTTCTTGAGGTCTGAAGTGTTCTGTTCGATGTACATCTGCATTATCTCCTCCTCGTCAGGTATCTGGCCTATCTCCTCTAGCAACATTCCGAGGATGTCCGGGAACACGGGTGCGAGGTCCTTGTAATCGGATTTCCCCTTGAGGACAAAATGCGTGCTGTAGACTTTCACGCCACCTAATCCTGGTCGGTTTATTAATCACTTTTGACGCTCTCCTAAAAAGGAATTCGCATTTCTTTAATACACCGTAGACATATCCAGCAGCGTGAAGATTGCTTTGACGATCGCGGGCTCCGACTCTGTCGGCGGAGCGGGCATCCAGGCCGACGTAAAGGCCATGGGCTCGTTGGATGTGCATGCGGTATGCGTCGTCACGGCAGTAACCGCCCAGAACACCTGCGAGGTGGCAGAGATATTTCCCGTCCCGGAGGAGATCGTTGAGGCTCAGTTCCGTTCCGTCGTCAGAGACTGCAAGATCAGCGCCGTGAAAACGGGTATGCTCTACAGCGCTGAGACGGCGAAGCTTGTGGCGGAGCTTCTGGAGGAACATGAGGTCCCGCTGATAATCGATCCCGTGCTTACAGCAGGGGTCGGGGGGTCCCTCGCCGAGAACGGACTCGCCGAGTCCATACGCAAACATCTCATGCCACTTTGCGCGCTCATTACGCCCAACAAATACGAGGCTGAAACGCTCTCCGGCATAGAGATCAACAACGAATACGACGCCACCCTGGCCTGCGAGCTCATCGGAAAAGAGGGATCGTCGGTCTACCTCAAAGGTGGGCACATGGATACAAGGAAGGTCATTGACTACCTGTATCTCAATTCTCAGATCAAGAAATTCGAATACCCCCGTCTGAACAAATCCGGCCACGGCAGCGGATGCACACTTTCTTCGTTCATCACGGCCAACTGCGCCAATGGGATGAATATCGCATCTTCGGTCATGAGGTCCCGGGAGCTCATACAGAAATCCATAGAGACCCAATACGCGATAGGAAAAGGCGACGATGTGGTTAACCCCATGGTTCGCATCGATGCGGGCATACCGTCAAGGGAAGTGGTCGACGAGCTGGAGGCCGTCGCCTCCAGGATCCTGGAGGTCCTGCCTTCCGACTTAGTGTCCAAGGACGGGATAAATATAGCCTACTCCGCACCGGGTGCCGAGGAAACAAGCGAGGTGGCCGCAATAATGGGGCGCATCACCTTATCGAACGGGAAGCTCAAGAAAAACGGCCCCGTCAAATTCGGAACGGCCGAGCAGCTTGGGTACATTCTGCTGAGCATGATGAAATTCGACCCGGAAACAAGGTCCGCCATGAACCTGAAATACAGCAGCGACACGGCTGACATCATGGAGGAGCTGGGTTTCACCGTGGGCAAGTTCGACCGCAGGTCGAACAAGTCCGTCGACTCGCTTGTGGGCGACGTTGTGAAAAAGGCAGGGAAGGTCCCCGATGCGATAATCGATACCGACGCTAAAAAGGAACGCCTGATCAGGGTGTTCGGAAAAAGTCCCAGTGACGTTATCGGCAAGGTCGAATCGATCTTCTGAGACTGTTTTTAAGAGGTTTACGCCTCTTAAGAGGACGACCTTATCTTGATGACGAAGTAAAGTGTCTCCCCCGCAGACGGGTCAGTGGTTATCGTGAAGACGGACCCGTCATCGCTCTGAACATAGAACTTCTCGGACCCCAGGTCGACCCAAACCATCTTGTAGGGCTCGCCGTCAATTCCTTCGATGATGATGTCGCATACGATGTTTTCACCGACGGCGGTAACATCGAGCTTCGCGGTTCCGTAGTCGTTGAGCTCGTTGGACGCGAGTTCGTAGGTCTGACCTGACACAGGCCTGTTGGTTATGCTTACTGTGCTCTTGTCGTCGGAATAGACGGCGGTGGCCTCCCATCCGTAGATCGTAGTGAACTCCACGATGGTGCCGGACTCGACGGTGAAGTCGTAAAGGGAACTGAACATGTCCTGAGACATGTACTGCACGGCGGCGACCGTGAACTGTTCGCCCCTCGTCGTGCTCTTGGAGGCATAGCCGCTTTCGGAGGGTATCGTCACCCTGACGGTGTCTCCTACCTTATGGCCTATCAAGGCGTTTTCGAACATGGAGAGGGACCCGCCGCTCCCGGGGGTCACCGTATAAGCGGAGAACGTAGTCTTGCTGAAGTCGCCCTTGATCGGATAGTTCTCGGAATTGGACTTCACATTGGTGTCGAATATCAAGGCCCCTTCTTCGTCGTAGTAGGCGTAAAGGGACCCGGTGTAGTCCACGGTGACCGTGGAGCCTGGCCCTACGGTCGCCTTGTCGGAACCTGAGATGTAATTGTCGTTGACGAACACACCGACCACGGCCGCTGCCGCCAGAAGGAAAATGACTGCGCTTATGGCCATTATCGGCTCAATTTCCCTCTTCATTTTCTTCTCCGATGACATGTCGGAGTGACGAATGGGACTCATTTATTAATAGGTAGCGTAGGCGCGCGCTCAAACGTTTTTAATACAACCCCCCTCATCCACAAACACGGGCGCCGCCCTTTCTGTGGGGACGGTGCCGATAAGGACATGGTCTCATGA
>DAVO01000006.1:0-6793 GCA_002509405.1 Methanomassiliicoccaceae archaeon UBA72
GTTGGCGTACTCCCTGTTGACCGCGCCGCCGCATCCCATTAGGGGGGTCTTCAGGCCCTTTGCGATGAACTTTTCTGCGATCCTCGGGAAAGCGGACATCGTCGTGGTCATGAGCGCAGTTCCGGAAACGAACAAGGGCTTGACCTCGAGGGTCTTCGCCACGACATCGTCTACGGGGACATCTCTTCCCATGTCAATGACATCATATCCGGCCGCTTTGGTCATAATGGCCGCGATGTTCTTTCCGATGTCGTGGGGGTCTCCCTCGGCAGCGTGCATTATCACGGTGGCTTTCGCCTTCATCTTTCCGCCCTCGAGCTTCTTCTCCGCAAGGGCGATTCCGATCTCCATGGTCTTTGCGGCCAACATGATCTCGGGCAGGTAGTACACGTGCTCTGCGTAAAGCTTCGCGACGATATCCATTCCTGCAACAAGGCCCTCGTTGATAACATCGAGCGGCTTCTTCTCCTTCAGGGCGTCGTTGACGACGGGCCCTACGGTCTTAAACCTCATGTAGAGTACCTCTTCCGCGACCTTTTTAAAAACGGGGTCATGCGGGAGCATCTCTTTAGCCATCTCTTCCGGGGTGGCCGCGACCTGCTGGTCGACATCATAGCGCCTCAGTATTTTACTGAAGTCTACTCCTTTGCTGCTAAGCATATTGTTTTTCCTCCCAGGCTTTCGCCTGTAATGTTAGTATTCTGCTGAGGGTATAAATGACGTTTCCTGGATGGATGATTAATCCTTATTTGTACCTCATTAAATATCTATTGACTAATATATATTTAACATCGGTGTTAATAAATTACGTTATAAATATTTCTCTAAAAGAAACATAGCTAGCATGTAAGATATATATTGTACACATGCGCACGCGTGAGGCAAATGATAACATCTTGCATAGAGGATAACAGCCCTTCAGACTTGATTTATTTCATTTCCTGATGCGGTTTCCCGCATACAGTCATATTTAAGGATTATTTTAACATGAAATTCAAAATATGTGTTACTAACCAGTAGTTTCGGCTGGAATGCCCGTGTCCGGCGATGGTCCTTGGTAAATGCATAAATAACATCTGCCCAGTTCACCTAACATGTATGTTTATATCCTGGGCGGATTCCTCGGAAGCGGGAAAACCAGCCTGTTGATGAGGCTAGCGTCCATGTACATAGAAAGAAAATTGCGCGTGGCGCTTCTTGTAAACGAATCGGGAGAGGTCGGCGTGGACGGTGCGACACTCAAGGCCGAAGGGTACGATGCGATCGAACTGCCCAACGGATGCATCTGCTGCTCCCTTTCCGGGACTCTACAGAACGCGCTTCAGAACATCAAAAGGGACATTGATCCCGACATAATCATAATCGAACCGACGGGACTCGCCCTGCCCCACAAAGTGAAGGAGCTTGTGCGCATTTCCATGATAGATCCCGAAGGGTGCTTCATAATAGGAATAGTGGACGTGCAGAGATTCGATGACCTCATAAAAAAGAAAGAAGAGTTCTTCAAAAGGCAGATGCACGGCAGCGACTTCATACTTATCAACAAGAGCGACCTTACCAACGCCCAGAGGATGGACGAGATAAAGAGATGGATGTCCTCCGAGTTCCCGGAAAAGCCCCTTCTGTCCATCTCTGTCAAGACGGGCGAGAACCTGGACAAAGTATACGAGATGATGAAATGAAACAGCACGAACACGATGGGCACCGGAGCGAGGACCACGAGAACTCGATCGAGGAGGCGGGCGGTGCGGCAGTGGGCTTCACCGGAAGCATAACGGGATTCAACGCGGACGCCCAGGCGAGGATGGCGGATGCGCTATTGAAAATAGGTAAATGGGTGGGCGGCGAGTCCGGCGTACTTTTGGGGCATATCAAGTGTGCGATATACCGCGACGACGGCTCCGGCGTGACTCTGAACCTCATCGACATGGAAAACGGGGTCGAGATACACGGCACTTTGGAGCCTTCGGAGAAGGTCTCCTTCACCCTGATGTGCGCCGTCCTGGACGTGGACCCCGCCGATCTGGACCACACGATGCACCATGTGCTTGAAGACGCCTGCCTGGACATAGAGCTGGATCATCACGATTGCCACTGCCATGATCACGACCACGGGCATGATCACGACCACGAGCATGACCATGGACACCACCATGGACATGAGCACCATCACGATGATGACGATGATGAGGGATGCGAGCACCACGGAGGGTGCTGCAACCACAGAAATCATCGTCATTGAAAACCGTTTAAGAAGAGGAGGAAAAACAATGGAATACGGAATATCTCTGGATTTGGGGACAAGCGGCTTCAGGGCCCACGCTGTGGACTTGAAGACGAAAAAAATCCTGTCTACGTCGATCACGGAATGCCATCCGCTGCCCGGCGCCAACATAATGGACCACCTGACCTTCAGCATAAGGGTAGGGCAGGATGTGGCGCACAACATCCTCGTCGATACGGTGAACAAGCTAATCAGGACGCTTGGCATAGATCTCAAGGACGTTGTCCGGATGAGTATCTGCGGCAACCCCATCCAGCTCTCGCTGGCGCAGAACATTCCGGTAGAAGATCTCGCCTTCGCGGGCGAGAATGCCAAAAGGGTCAGGGGGATCAAGGAACAGAAGAGGGATGCCGGTGTGTTCAGCGCCGTCGCCTGTGGGTTCGACGTCCCTGACAAGACCGAACTTTACGTCCCGCCGGCCATAAGGCATGAGATAGGAGCTGATGCTCTGGCGATGATGTACAAGAGCGGCTTCCTGGACCAGAAGGAGAATTGCCTTGTCACGGACTACGGCACCAACGCCGAGATGGCGCTGAAGGTAGGGGACGACATCTACACCGGGTCCGCCGCGGCCGGGCCGGCCATGGAGGGGCAGTCCATATAGTGCGGCATGCTTGCCGCCCCGGGCGCAATAAGCGACCTTGAATACGATTTCCAGTGGGTATGCAAAGTCCTGGACGATGACCTCATCCCCCAGAACGGCGACAGGTTCGACTTCGGCCTCGGCGTCATGTCCGAAGAGGGACCGATGCATGGCAAGGCCTTGGGAATAACAGGCACCGGCGTCATAGCGGCAGTGGCTGTGGCAAAGGAAAGCGACCTTTGGAAAAAGGGCAAGCTGACGACCGAAGACGGCAGGATGCACCTGCAGGACGGCGTATTCATCACCAGCAACGACATCTCCGAGGCGATGAAGGCCATAGGCGCCATGAGGGCAGGCCACTTCACGCTGCTGGAGCATGCCGGCATAAAGTTCGGAGACCTCAAGACGATGTATATGTGCGGCGCGTCAGGTACCTACGTGGATGCCGTCAAGGGCAGGGACGTGGGTCTGCTCCCGCCCACGTGCGACAACATCTTCCAGTACGGGAACACTTCCCTGGCGCTTTCCACGGACCTCCTGATGAACCCGGAGCTTCTCGATGAGCTGCAGGAGACAGCCAACAGCATACGTGCAAACCACATCATGTTCGCCGGTGACAAGATTTTCGAGCAGATCTACGTCCAGGAGCTTGCGTACTGCGAGGAGGGTATGAGCATGACCAAGTACAACGAGAACAACGTCGCCGCAGGACTGCAGGCGCTCCCCAAGCCTACGGGGCGCCCGAAGGTCACACGTGTATCGATGCGTGACATCGCAGACCTGGGAGAGAGGGGCCTGTACATCCTTCACGAGATCGGTACGAACCTCGTGGGTAAGATGGAGGGCTGCACCGGGTGCAAGAAGTGCGAGCACGAATGTCCCGAGAACGCGTTGACCGTCAGCAAGGACAGGACGATCACCGTGAAAACCAAGAACTGCCTCGGCACGGCCTGTTACAGATGCCAGTATGTCTGTCCCGAGAAGGTCATGCAGTTCGACTCTCTTAGGCTGTCGTGATAAAACAATTTGGGCGGGGATGGCCCCGCCTTTTTTTCATTTACCGCCGTTCAGGGCCTCTACGTTCACGGCCGGCCTGACATTCTCGTCCTCCAGCTCCGTCAGTATCTGCTTGCGCAACCTGATGAACTCCGGCGAAGCGCGGTCCCTGGGCCGCGGAAGGTCGATGTTCACGATGTCCTTGATGCTGGCCGGACGCTTTGTGAGGACGACTATCCTGTCCGATAGGTAGACCGCCTCATCGACCGAGTGGGTCACGAACAGGATCGTGGTGTCCGTCTTCTCGACTATCCTCAGCAGCTCGCCCTGCATGATGTTGCGTGTCTGGGCGTCCAACGCGCCGAACGGCTCGTCCATGAGCAGCACGTCGGGCTTGGTGACAAGGGCCCTTGCGATGCCCACGCGCTGCTTCATACCTCCGCTGAGCTCATGGACGCGATGGTCCTCGAAACCTTCGAGGCCGACCGCCCTGATATAGCGTTCGGCGGTCTTCCTGCGTTGCTCCGCCGGGACACCGGCGATCTCCAGGCCGAACTCGACGTTCTTCCTTACCGAACGCCAAGGGAACAGAGCGAACTCCTGGAACACCATGCCTCTGTCGGGGCCCGGCCCGGTGCACTTCTTCCCGCCTATCGACACCTCTCCGGAGGACGGCTCCATGAGCCCGGCTATAAGCCTGAGCAGGGTCGTCTTTCCGCATCCGGAGGGGCCGACTATGGATATCAGCTCGCCCTTCTGGATCTCCAGAGAGAAATCCTCCAGGGCCACGGTCTCCTGTTCATCGGTCTTGTAGACCTTCCTCAGATGATTGATAACGATCTTCTCGCTCATTCTATCCCCATCCTCCTGGTTATGACCTTATGCAAATAGTCGGCAAGGCTGGTCGTCAGTATTCCGAGAATTGCGATTATCACTATGCCCGCGTAGACGTTGGGCCAGTAACCCATCTGCGCCTGTATGCTGATGAAGTATCCGACGCCTCCTCCGAACGATGCGTACAGTTCGGAGGCCACTATGCACATCCACCCGACCCCCATGCCTATGCGGAGGCCGTTCATTATGTATGGCACCGCAGCGGGGAGCATGACCTTTACGAAGGTCTGGACCTTGGTCGCCCCGAGCGTTTTGGCCGCATCGACCCAGTTCGGGTCGATCTTCTTCACGCCGAACGTCGTATTGGTCAGCACCGGGAAGAAGATACCCACGAACACCACGAGGATCGGCCCCCACGTGTAACCTACCGTGAAGAGGAATATCGGCGCCCATGCTATGGGGGCGATGGGCCGGAGGGCCTCCAGGGTCGCGGAGGAGAACTCTTTCAGGGTATCGGAGTACCCGAGCAGGAGACCGAACGGCACTGCGACGGCCAGCGCGAGCAGCAGCCCGGAGAAGAACCTCTCCAGGCTTATCCCCATGTGTCCCCACATGGTCATCCCGGAGATCGAATCGCCGTTCTGGAACAGGAACACCAGCGCCTCCCAGGTCGTCTGCGGAGTGGGTATCGCCGGATTGTCGAGAAGCAGCGACAGATTCCACCATATCAGGACGAAAACCACTAGCGATACGGCAGCGATAATTCCTCTCCTGAGCATGCGGTGGTGTCTGTTGTCCTTGTCGTAGACCAAATACTTCAATGATAAATCCATATGCTCAGCTCCTCAGCGCGTTGATGGACGATGATACCACGGGCGGGGAACCGACGAATCCTATGCTCGCATGGCCTGACAGCAGCGCGTTCATCACATCGCCTCCTGCCGGAAAGGGGCCCAGCAGCTCGACCTCTATCCCGTATTTCTTAAAGAACCCCTGCTCTATCCCGACGTGGAGGGCTATCTGGTGTATGTCTGCGGCCAGGTACGCGACGCCTATGTGGGTCAGGGCTCCGCCGTAGTATCCAAGATCTTCCGGCGCCTTGGCGCCGCCCTCTCCGTTAAGCGACTCGGCGAGGTACTGCTCGTTCACGAGATGCTCGGTGAAGGCCAGCGATGAATCGTATCCCGCTTCGGTCAGCGTGCTCTGCTGCACTATGTTCAGGGACTTGTATGTGTCCACGACTTCGGCCAGCTGTTCTGCCAGGTCCCCCAGCTCATAGGCGTAAGTTATGTTGGCCAGCGCCGCCTCGGCCACTTCGTCGGACATCGTGGGAGGGTTAGGGGTCCCGATCTTCTTGGTTATCTTGATGAGTGCCTCATGGTCCGCCGATGACGGGTCCAATGCATCCGTTACCCACTGCACCGACAGGATATATGCCGCCAGGAATCTTTCGGTGGCGTTACTGTTGCCGGAAAGGAACGAATTGTTGGCGGCGACGACGCAACACGGGTGTCCCTGCCAGTAATCGCTGGTTGTCATTAGCTCGACGCAAAGGGCATTGTTCACCGCCACGGCGTAATGGGGCTCCCATGCGATGCCTCCGTCAATGCTGTCGTCCGTGGTGATTTTAGTTGTCATCTGCCCGGGGGCGACCTGGGTCCAGTATACGGCATTATCCGCAACCGTACCGTACTGGACGAAATTGAGGCCCAGGTCCTCCTTGACTATGTCCATCAATATCATATGCTGTATCGACGAGGGCCCGGGCGTCATGAACACCTTTCCCTCCCAGTATTGCGGGTTCACAGCGGTGACGACACCGTCCACTTCCTCGGTCATATCGGCCAGGTTCGCGGTGTCCGTCCTTATGAAAATCCCCGATCCGTCATTGTTGACCCTCGCGAGTATCGAGACGGATTCTTTCTCGGAATCTTCCATGGACAGCACCACACCGGACGCGGAGAGAAGTATTATCAGTACTCCCACCGCCCCCCATGTTTTGTAATTCCAGTTCAGGCTCATGCCCATTGCTAGTCGATTTTTGAATATAAATGTTTTGAATTTTATCACTTCTTGGATTCTTTTTTACAATAAGG
>DAVO01000006.1:6836-15603 GCA_002509405.1 Methanomassiliicoccaceae archaeon UBA72
GGGTTTAGATGTCCCTGAAGGACACGGAGTACTGCATCTTCTTGGCACCGAAGTATTTCTGTGTGAACTTGGCGGAATCTTCGGGTCCGAACTCCCTGCAGGAGAATATATCGATGAATGCGCGGTTGGTGTCCTCTGCGAAGTGACCCGATATCATAGATGTCTCTATGAGCTGTACGAGGGAGTATCCCTGTACTTTGGGTTCGTCACCGAAGAAGACCACCTGGGGTTCGCCGTATCTTTTCATGTTGATGTGCTTTGCAAGGTCGATAGCGAACTGGGCGATGTGCTCTTTGCTTGCGATCTTGGAGTGGTCGCATTCTCCAAGGTCGATCGAGACGAGCAGACCCCAGAGCTTCTCACCGTTGTATTTTTTGATTGCCTCCTCGTCGCTGAGGAGCTTGCCGGAATAGGGACTCATTGTGTACATTTTAATTCCTCACAACGGGGATTGGTTTCCCGTCAATCAGGGTAAAAATGTTTCTGTATTTCAAACAATGCCCAGGCTTAAATAATCGGGGCTTTGCAATAATTACACCCAGCAGTCCGTATTGTCGAGTGGGGGACACTCAAAGTTTTCAGAGACAAAATGTGGCGGTCTGTGACTATTTCGCGATTTTCCGGAACGTCCTTCCCGCCCGCCGCGGACCCGCGGAAAAATCCGATTTATACAGGTAACAACATGGCGTATCCATGGCATCGGAGGTTTTCTTTACTGACATGAGGACCGGGATCGGAGATACTGTGCCCGACAAACTCAGAAGGCTCATCGAGAAAGCAGGCATAGGCGGCATGGACCTGGACAGGAAGTTCGTAGCCGTCAAGATGCATTTCGGCGAGCTGGGAAACCTGGCCTACCTCAGGCCCGGAATCCCTAGGACGATCGCCGATACCGCCAGGAAGATGGGGGGCATACCTTTCCTCACGGACACCAACACCCTGTACGTGGGGCACAGGAAGAACGCCCCCGAGCATATGGACACCGCCAACTACAACGGCTTCGACCGCATGTCCGCGGGATGCCAGATCATAATCGCCGACGGCCTGAAGGGGACCGATGACGTCGAGGTCCCGATCCACGGCGAATATGTGGAGACCGCCAAGATAGGGCGTGCGATCTTCGATGCCGACGTGATTTTGACTGTCACGCATTTCAAATGCCACGAGCTCACCGGGTACGGAGGGTCGCTCAAGAACCTGGCGATGGGATGTGCGTCCCGCCGCGGGAAGATGGAGATGCATGCGGCGGGGAAGCCCTCGGTCGACCGGGATAAATGCATCGGGTGCGGCACCTGCGCAGGGCAGTGTGCTCAGTCCGCCATCTCGTTCTCGGACAGAAAGGCCGCAATCGACACCGGCAGATGCGTCGGATGCGGAAGATGCATCGGGTCCTGCCTCTACGACGCCATCTCCGTCGAGAATGACCAGGATGCCTGCGTGCTCAACGCCAAGATTGTGGAATACGCAATGGCCGCGGTCAAGGGAAAACAGAACTTCCACGTCACGGTCATGACGGATATCTCGCCCAACTGCGACTGCCACGCGGAGAACGACACGCCGGTCATACCGGACGTGGGGATGCTGGCGTCATTTGACCCCGTGGCCTTGGACAAGGCGTGCATAGACCTTGCCATGAAACAGCCGCCTGTCATTGGCGGCATGCTACACGAGAAATGTGACGGGAAGGTCCCGGAGGACATGTTCGCATGCATACACCCGACCACGAGATGGCGCAGCACCTTCGACCATGCGGCGAAGATGGGCTTCGGCTCTTCAGACTATGTGCTTGTGAACGTGAAGTGATGGCATGAGGGCATTCGTTGCTGTGAAGGTCCCGGACGGGCCGTCGCTGTCCCGGCCCCTGAAGTGCCTCTCGGCGGCGGGCGGACTCAGAGTATACGGCACCGGAGACCTCCATATTACGCTGAGCTTCGTCGGGGAGATCGGACAGGAGAGATTGCGAGAGGTCTCCGATGCGGTGGAGCGTGCCGTCCGCGGCATCGGTCCTTTCGATATCACCGTGGGGAGGATGGGATCTTTCCCGGGGAAGAGCGGTCCCAGGATCGTATGGGCAGGAGCCTGGTCAGGAGGGAAACTGGAGATGCTGGCGGAGAGGGTGTCCGCCGAGCTGGACGAGAGCGGCATCGGGCACGACAGAAAAAAATTCGTCCCCCACATTACTTTGGCAAGGGCAAGGGACGAGAGAGGAGCGCCGTCCGCATCGTCGGTCATAGAGAGGTACAAAGAGACGGACCTCCTCATATTCCCCTGTAAAAGAGTAACGGTGTTCGGCAGCGAGCTCGCCCCTTCGGGAGCAGTACACACTCCCGTTTCTGAGATCTGCCTGTGAGCATGCTCTAAGGTTAACTGTAGCTTACAGCCCTTATACCCTGACGTCACGAATCTGATATCATGAGAAAAATCAAGCATCTCATGAAGAACGGAAGGAAAAGGATTTCGAACGACCGCAACGGAGGGATAGAAGGCCTACCGCTGCAACTTATGATCGTCATTCTCGTGGCAACCCTGGGCACCGCCATAATACTCGGGTGGATGGGCAACATAGAAGGTCCCAGGTCCATAGAGTCAGTCGATGTGATGTCCGAGGATATCTTGCTCGTGAACGGCAGCACATCAGAAGGCATCGTCGAGGTCCGCGTGACGGACCAGGACGGCGAGCCCATAGAGGGCGCGGCAGTGGTGCTTTCGGGCCTCGGCATAACAGACAGCAATGGGAATACGGCATACGTCAGTACGGATTCGGACGGAATGGCCGTATTCACAGGTCTGAGGATTCAGATGAACGGTGGCTCGGTCGGATTCATAACCGTCAACGTCTCCGCATCGGGGTTCGGCGAGAACAACACGGCAAGGGTTGCTGTGATCGCATGAGGATGGACAGGAAGGGCGTGATCGGCATGCCCGTGAGGCTGGCCGTGACCTTCCTGGTCCTGGCAATAGCGGTTCCCGTCCTGATAGATTATGTCGAAGATTACAGGAACGGCACCGAAGCCACGGGCCTGATGGCCCAGGCGGAGATCGTTTCCGACACCGCCGAAAAAACTTTTTACTCCGGAGAGGGCGGGGCATTCACCGCCAAGATATCCGTAGGCCACGGTAACAGGCTCGTGATCGGAGGCCAGGGCTCCGACGCGTATGCGATCAGGGTGTTCTGCGGCGACGAGGATGTCGGCCGCCTTGTCATGGACCGTCCGGCGGTGAGGATAGCCGGCGACGGCATGTCCGTATCCGGGGAGAGGACACTGCTGTTCGAATGCGTGGCCTACGGCGCCGGATGCGCCGTGGAGGTGAGCGTCATTGCTTGAATTCACGATGTCCAGGGTCGCGCTTTGCATATGCGGGGCGGTCCTCCTCGGCGCGGTCGCAGTGCCGTTTTCCGCGATATGCTCGTCAGACGGTGACGTCCGGATGACGGAGACAGCGGATTCCATCGCAGAAACGATAGACTGTTTCTACCGCTCCGAGGCGGACATGATGACCCTCAGAGGATGGGACATACTTCCGAATGCGGGATGCTCCTTCAGGGTCGAAATGGGTTTCGTGATACTCTGCGACGGGGAAAAAGAATACCTCTCGCCGATCTCCTGTTGTTCTGAGGATTTTTCTCTCCCGTACGACGGAACGGTAACGTTGAAAAAGTCCGGGCCCGGGATAGCCCCAGTATGATCATCTTCCGAATGTCTCGGCCGCCTTCCTGAGCGCCGAGGAGAAACGGCTTACGTCCTCCTGATTGTTGTACAGATATACCGACGCCCTCGCGCTTCCTCCTAACTTCTTACCTTCGAAGAAGGGGTGGGCACAATGCAGCCCCGAGCGGATCATTATGCCGTCGATATTGTCCAGCATCATTGCTATATCATGTGGTGACAGCCCGTCGATGTTGAACGAGAAAACGCTGCTGCGCCTGTCCGGGTCCGAGGGGCCCACCAGATTCAGACCCTTGACGTCCTCTGTTTCCCGGACCATCTGCCTCATGAGCTTTCTGTCCTGGGCCTCGACATCGTCCATTCCGACCTCGGAAAGATAGTCCAGGGCGGCCTTGGTTCCGACGATGCCCGCATAGTCCTGGAGCCCCGCCTCGAACTTTTCCGGCGCCGGCGTCAGTTTGACCGAGTCGTACGTCGCGAGGCCTACTGTCCCTCCTCCGTAGGAGAGCGGCCTCAGCGCCCCGAGCTCGTCTGACCGTCCATAAAGGACGCCCATGCCCGAGGGGCCGAGCATCTTGTGCATCGAAAGGCAGTAGAAATCCGGGTCTATCCTGTCCAGGTCCACCTTCATATGGGGTGCGGCCTGCGCCCCGTCGATGACGACCTTCGCTCCGGCGTCATGGGCGATCTCCGATATCTCGGCCACCGGCATGACGCATCCGGTGACGTTGCTCGCGTGTATGACGGAGACTACCTTTACGCCTCCTTCCACACATTCTTTGAAAGATTCCATGTCGAGCTCCCCTTCGTCCGTCGTCCTGGCGTAGCGCCTCCGGGTGCCTTTCTCCTCGGAAAGGACAAGCCAGGGGACGTGGTTGGAGTTGTGTTCCGAATCCGTCGTCACGACGGTGTCGCCTTTCTTCAGGGAAAGGCCGAAGGCTACGGTGTTGATGGCCTCTGTGGCGTTCTTGCAGAAAACGTAGCAGTCCGGATCGTCTGTGCCGAAGAATTCGGCCAGAGATTCCCTTGCGGCATCCACCGCCATGGAGACCCTGGAGCCCATGGCGTGCACGCTGCGGCCCCCGCAGGAAGGATATTCGTTGTAATATTCGACTATCGCCTCTATGACGCTGTCCGGACGCAGGGACTGGCATGCGCTGTCCAGATAGACGCCGCGGTTCTTCCTCATCGTGGGAAAATCGTTCCGTAGAGACGATATGTCCATGGCACGCCCATGATTTCCATATTCATTACGCTTGCGTATTCGGAAGGGGTTTTTATTAAGGGACCTGCATGCGGTAGCGATGGGTAGACTGGAGATTGCCTTCGGACGGCTGAGGCTGGAAAGGCCCGGCATGGTCGCATCCGGGATAATGGACGAGACGGGAGACTCGATGGTCCGGATGATCAGATCCGGCGCCGGCGCCGTCGTGACCAAGTCGATAGGGCTTGCGCCGAGACCGGGACATAAGAATCCCACATTCACCGAGGTCGAAGGAGGCTACGTCAACGCGATGGGGCTTCCGAACCCAGGGATAGATCTTTTCGCCGAAGAGATGGCCGTTGCGATCCGAGCGGGGCCGGTCATCGGGTCCGTCTTCGGATCGAACGCCAAGGAGTTCGCCGAACTTGCGGCCAAGATGGAGGATTACGGGGCATCGGCGGTGGAGCTGAACCTCTCGTGCCCACACGCAGAGGGCTATGGGGCAGAGATAGGTTCCGACCCCAAGAACGTGCGTTCCATCGTTTCGGCGGTCAGCTCGTCGGTGGATGTGCCCGTATGGGCGAAACTGACGCCGAACACGTCGTCGATATCGGAACTGGGAAGGGCCGCCGAGGACGGGGGGGCCGAAGCCGTGGTGGCCATCAACACGCTGAAGGCCATCGTCATCTCGGCGGAGCTCAGAAAACCTGTTCTCAGCAACAGGTTCGGAGGATTGTCGGGACCCGCGATCAAACCTGTGGGAATAAGAGCGGTCTACGACCTCAGAGGCGCCCTCAGCATACCTGTGGTTGGTGTAGGGGGCATCTCCGACTGGAGGGACGCCGCCGAATACATACTCGCGGGAGCCAGCGCGTTCCAGGTGGGAAGCGCGGTGGGCACGAAGGGACCGAAGGTTTTCGGAGATATAAACAGGGGACTGGAGATGTTCATGTCGGACCACGGCTACGGGTCCATCGCTGAAATGGTTGGTGTTGCGCGTGAGTGAGACCGTCAGGATCATCGGCAAGATGAAAGAAAGCAAGGACACGTACACCTTAGAATTCAAATGGGACGTCCCGGCGGTGCCAGGGCAGTTCGTCATGGTCTGGGCGCCCGGCGTGGACGAGGTCCCGATGTCACTTTCCAGAGTCGGGAAGATCAAAGCGATAACCGTTAAGGGCGTCGGAGAGGCCTCCAACGCCATACATGGGATGCAGGTAGGCGGCTACGTAAGGCTGAGAGGCCCATACGGGAACGGCTTCGATATCAAAAAAGGAAGGAAGGTTCTGGCCGTCGCCGGGGGTGTCGGCGCCGCGGCTCTGATGCCGGCGATAAAAGAGACCGGATGCGATACGATCATCGGTGCCAGGTCCGCAGGCGAGATAGTCCTGGACGATGTTGCGAGGAAATACAGCAAGAACGTCTGGATATCCACAGACGACGGCAGCCGCGGCTTCCACGGGAACGCCGTGCAGCTCGCCAAGGAGAAGATGTCCGAGAAAGATTACGACCTCATAATAGGCTGCGGGCCCGAGGTCATGCTGTATTATCTTCATAAAGCCTGCAAGGAGAACGGGGTCGACTGCCAGCTTTCTCTTGAGAGGTTAATGAAATGTGGCGCGGGCGTATGCGGATGCTGCATGATAGACGACAAGAGGGTGTGCAAGGACGGACCGGTGTTCAGCTCCGAAGAGCTGGACCTCCTCTCCGACTTCGGGACCAGGAAGAGGGACGAGTGCGGCCGCATCGTGGAACTAAGGTGAGTGTTTGCCAGTCCCGGAAGACCATATAGAAGTGCACCACGGAACGCTCACCGTGAACGTCCCAAGGAAAATCTTCAAATCGGGGACTGCCGAGGTCGTTCCGGAACGTGCGGCGCCATTCAGAGAGATGATAATGGCCAGATATCCCTGGCTGACCGCCAGCTCGGTCGACGTTCTTATGGCTCGTGCATCCAAGGAGATGAAGCAGGTCCTCGACGAGGAGACGTCGGGCCGCTCCGCCAGCAGAATGCTGGCAGACGACGGGCGCGTCAGGGAGGCGATAGACCATCTGACGAAAAGCCTTGAACGCAACCCCGAAGACCCGGACTCCTGGTACCTCCTGGGCGAGCTCCTCTGCCGGGAGGGGCGGACCGAAGAAGGATACAAGGCTTTCGCTGAGGGGAGGAAGCGGTTCTGATTAGCGGAACAGCGCCTTGATCGCCGCAGTCACTTCCGGAACTGTCGCTCCCCAGGGGACTATCGCCGTGTCACCGTCTATCAAGTGGCCTTCTCTGACCTTGCAGCACCTGACTATCGTCTTCACCCCGTCCTTAGGACAAAAATCCCTGGGGCAGATGTTGATCGTGGCGGTGTCCCTGCCGTAAAGCTCCCTGAATATCCTCCGGGACGTGTCGCATCCCAGCAACGTGACCTCCTGGCCCAGTTCCGGGTTCTCGTCGAGGAAGTAGAATGGCTTCTCGGATTCGAGTCCGGACACTTTGCATGGGAAAATTACCCCCTCCGTCCTGACCTTGGATACCATATCCTGGATGTCGATGGTGAGGTTCTCGGTGACGATGGGAAGATCGATGAAGCCGGATTCCAGGGCCCTGTTTACGAGTATCTCGGTCTTGGACGGATACGGAGGGACGCTGTCCACGACCCTGAGGGTAATGGGCTCCACTCCGGAAACGAAACTTATGTGCGAGAACATCCCGCGGACCACCACGGTCTTGCCTGGATGCTCTTTCTGGATCTGGGCCCTTTCCGGAAGGTTGAGGACGTCCGCCCCGGGCATGTCCACGAACACCGTGTCAGAAGGCAGGGAGATTATGTCTACGGACTCTACGGTCCTGAACAGGCCCGTGCCCTCGGACTTGTGGAGCTCGGCGACAGCATAGCTTCCGTCCCGGGACATTACCACGTACTGCGCCCTGACGTAGGCCCTGTGGCCCACCAATCCTTCGCGTATACCTTCCTCGGTGAGCGGAAAATCGGCCTCCAACACGGAAATGTCCTTGCAGTGCATGCCTGAGTATCGCATGACCAGACCTATAATCGTTATCCCCGGGCTACGAAATGATTTAATATGTTCAATCGATGAAGTGACTGGCTGTCGGGGTAACACAGTGGCTATGTGGCGGACTGCAGATCCGCATACGGGAGTTCAATTCTCCCTCCCGACCCCATTCTTATTTTTCCTTCATGGCCCGTTTCTACGCAACATATATAAATAGGGTTTAAATAGCCCTATATAAGGTATAAAAATGGCAAAAATGAAAATCGAGAATGTTGTCGCCTCGAGCTACCTGGGACAGGAACTTGACCTGAACGCCATCGAGGATGCCCTCGATGGTGCGGAATACAACCCCCAGCAGTTCCCGGGACTCGTTTACAGGCTCAAGGACCCCAAGACCGCCACTCTGCTCTTCAGGAGCGGAAAGGTCGTCTGCACGGGAGCCAAGTGCTATGCCGACGTGGTCAAGGCCGTCACCACCGTGGCCAAGGACCTGCAGAAAGCCGGCATTACCATAAGCATCGAGCCGAAGATCGAAGTTCAGAACATTGTCGCCTCCTCCGACCTGGAGCAGGAGATCAACCTGAACACCGTGGCCATAACCCTTGGACTGGAGAGGGTCGAGTACGAGCCGGAGCAGTTCCCCGGCCTCGTCTACAGGCTTGACGACCCCAAGGTCGTCGTACTCCTGTTCAGCAGCGGAAAGATGGTCTGCACCGGAGCAAAGGTCCCCCCGGACGTCACCCGCGCGGTCGACAAGATCGCTGCCGAGCTCAGGTCCGTCGGACTGATGAAATAAACACTTATTCCGGCGGACTTCCCGCCGGATCACATTTTCTTAAATCCTCTGGACATCCAGAGGCCTATCGATTTGAAGCCATAGCGCAGGGTGCTC
>DAVO01000006.1:15620-23018 GCA_002509405.1 Methanomassiliicoccaceae archaeon UBA72
TCCGGCAGTACGATGTACCCGTATCCGATATGGCGCATCGTGTGGGCATCGCTCCCCGCCGACACGGGGCATCCGACCCTTGCTGCAAGTGCCGCGGAACCGGCATTGTCCTTGCGGTAAGACCTGGAGTTCGCCGCCTCTATGCCGTCGAAGGGATTCTCCAGAACGGCCTTCTCCCCGAGTCCCGACCACCATCTGTACGGGTGGGCCGCGAAGGCTAACCCTCCCGCGTCATGTATCGCGTCGATGGTGTCCCTGACAGATAGTCCCCTTGGTATGTGCCTGTCTATGCCGTAGGCGAGTATGTGGCCCTCCTTGGAAGAGATCTCCTCTCCGGGTATGACGATCAGGCGGCCGTCGTTCTTCACCAGGTCGTAGGCCTCGAAGCTGTTATGGTCGGTTATCGCGATGCAGCCGATGCCTCTCTTGACCGCTACATCCACTATGGTCGCGGGGTCCGTGCGACCGTCGTTCGAAAATGACGAGTGGATGTGCAGGTCTGCCTTCATCTTACGCCGGCACCGTCCTTAATCTCACTGTCGACGGTGGCAATGCTGCCGTTTCCGTCGCTGAGCAGGACCGTTTCTTCGCCGTCGAAGACCGCAGCGGCCCTGAGGGGGCACCCCTCTGCAGGCTCCAGCTTCCTGGAGCCAGCGACGAACACGCCGTCCCTGACCGTCGAGACCTTCAGGACTGCCTTCTGGAAGTCCTTGTACTCTATGCATGAAGAGGATGAGTCCATGCCGGACGAGAACTTCGTACCGTTGGGGACCTCCTTCGAAGGGGTCAGCAGGAGGACCGCGTTTCCACCTATGTCCTCGTCATCGGCCGCGAGCAGCATGCCCGAGGACATGATCCCGCGGAGCTTGGCGGGTTTGAGGTTGGACACCACGAGGACCTTGCGGCCGAGCATCTTCTCCCTCGGATAGTAGGCCTTGAGGCCCGCCACGATCTGCCTCGGAGACTCTTCTCCGATGTCCACGTTCAGCAGGTAGAGCTTGTCCGCGTCCGGATGGTCCTGGACGCTGACGATCGTGCCCGCTCTAAGGTCCAGCTTCCTGAAGTCGGCGAACGGACCGGATATCCCCGGTTCTGCGGCGGGCGCCTTGTGGACCTTCTCCTTCTCGTCTTCGAACTCGACCTTCTTGTAGACGGGGACGGGCTCGGGCATGCGGGTCCCGGCGGGAAGCGGTGCGGTAAGTCCTCCGTATCCGCATTCCTCGATCGTCCCTCCTATTCCGAGATATTCCCATATCTTCTCAGACGAACGGGGCATGAACGGCCACGACATGACCGCCAGCGCCTTGACGATGCGGAGATTGGTGTTCATGACGTTTCCGCACGCGTCCTTGTCGCTCTTGACCAGCGCCCAGGGCTTCGAGGAGTCAAAATACTTGTTCGCGAAATGGGCCAGGTCCATCACCGATTTCAGCGCCTTCTTGAAATCGCATTTCGAAAGGAACTCGCTGTACTCTTTGAACGTGGACCCGATCTTCTCCATGACCTCCGCCGATTCCTCCGCCGGAGCAGAAGAGGGGATCGTACCGAAGTTCTTCTGGGTGAAGCTCAGGCACCTGTGGTAGTAGTTACCGAGGTCGGAGACCAGCTCGTTGTTTACCTTGATCTTGAAATCTTCCCATGAAAATTCGGAGTCATGGGTGTCCGGCATGTTGATCGACAGATAGTATCTGACCAGGTCCGCATCGTACTTCTTAAGGACGCTGGGCACATCGATCGCTCCTCCGCGGCTCTTGGAGAGCTTTCCGCCGCCGAACATGAGATACTCGTTGGCAGGTATGTCGTAGGGGAGGTTCAGGCCGCCCTCGCCCATGAGGATTGCCGGCCAGATTATCGAATGGAATGGGATGTTGTCCTTGCCGATGAAATAGTAATGTTTGACCTCGGGGTCCTGCCAGAACTCCTTCCAGTAATCGGGCCTGCCGATGATGTTCGAGTACTCTATGGAGGCGCTGAGGTAACCTATGACCGCGTCGAACCAGACGTAGATGACCTTCCCGTCCCATCCGTCCACGGGCACCGGCACTCCCCAGCTCATATCTCTGGTTATCGCCCTGTCGTTCAGGCCCTCATTGAGCCAGTTCTGCGTGAAGGTCTTGACGTTGGACCTCCAGTAATCCTTGTCCGAGATATAGTCCAGAAGCCTCTCCCTGAAGGCGCTAAGCTTGAGGAAGAAATGCTCCGTCTGCCTTACCTCTGGCACGTTGCCGCACTGTATGCAGTGAGGCTCCTTCAGGTCTCCGGGCTCGAACGTCGTGCCGCAGGAGTCGCACTGGTCGCTTCTGACGTCGACCGCGCCGCATGTGGGGCACACCCCCTCGACATAACGGTCG
The DNA here is from genome assembly GCA_002509405.1 of Methanomassiliicoccaceae archaeon UBA72. Lineage (GTDB taxonomy): Archaea > Thermoplasmatota > Thermoplasmata > Methanomassiliicoccales > Methanomethylophilaceae > VadinCA11. The sequence continues at coordinate 17,972 of DAVO01000006.1, forward strand.
GGAAGGAACCTGCCGCAGTCGGCGCAATAGTACTGGTCGGTCTGCTTGGTGTAAAGATATCCGTTGCCCAGAAGGTCCAGGAAAAGTTTCTGGACCACATCGTAATGGGTCTTGCAGTAGGTCTTGTTGAACAGCGAATACTCTATTCCCAGGTCCTCGATCGCCATCTTGTTGATCTCGTGGTACCTTTCGGCCACCGCCTGAGGGGTTGTGTGCTCCTTTTCGGCCGTGACGGTTATCGGGGTCCCGTGCTGGTCTGAACCGCCCACCATCAGTACCTCGTTGCCGGCAAGCCGGTTGTACCTGCTGAATATATCCGGCGGTAAAAGTGAACCGGCCACGTGTCCCAGGTGTATCTTTCCGTTTGCGTACGGCCAGGCGATGTTAATGCATACTTTTGACATGTTACTGCCTCGCAATGCTCTGCTACCTATAAATAAATCGACAGAAGGGCGCGGACCTCATACCATCTGTTCTTCCTTGGGATGATATTTCCTGGCGTGCTTCATGAAGTTGCCGAGGACGCTCTCGCCCCATAGCCCCGCCAGCAGGGACCCGATTATCTCTCCCAGCGCGACGCCGAGCCAGATGTAACCGAGGTTGCCGCCTACCCCGAAGAGGAATATGCACAGCGGGATCTGGACCAGGTTCCTGACCAGTGTGGATATGAGCGATTTGGTCCCCATTCCCAGGGATTGGAAGAGCGCCGACGCTGTGGCGCCCCAGCTGGCGAAGGGCAGGAAGATGCATCCGAAATGCAGGAGGGCCACCATCTCGGCGCGGAGATGCAACGTGGCCTCGGTGTAAGTGAATATCATCGCCATGTATTGGGCCGTCAAGGCCGTGACGATGCTTATCACGATCATGATCACAACGACCATCTTCAGAGTGTAACGGTACGCCTCCCTCACACGGTCGAAACGCCGGGCTCCGAACGCGGCAGCGCAGACGGGCACCATCGCCCCTCCTGTGGCCATCAGTGGGATCATCAGTATGCTTATGATACGCCAGCTGCTGGTGTAGATCGCTACCGCATCGTCCCCGCCGGCTCCGATGAGTATGATGTTCATCACTATGGAGACGAGGGATATGATCATCATCTCCAGGCTTGCCGGTATACCCACTCTGAAGATCATCCTGTCGATCTTCCTGTCGAACTCGAAACCCTTCAAAGAGAGCTTGAGATAGGTATCGTTCTTCACCTTGAACCAATAAAGTGCTACGCTTAGGCCTATGAACATGGAGACCACGGTTCCGGCGGCGGCTCCTGCTATGCCCCATCCCAGCCCGAAGCCGAAGGGCTGATAGATGAAGAACGGGTCGATGACGAGGTTTATGCATGCTGTAAGAACCTGGATGAACATCGACCTTTTGGCGGCGCCTTCAGACCTTAGGAGGTTGGAGAACAGGCTGCTGAGCATCAGTATCGGCGAAAACACCACTATCGGCAAAGCGTACTCGTAGCATTCGTCGATTATGTTCCCTCCTCCCATCAGTATTAGCAGAGGACGGAGGAATATGCCGAGGACGACGGTTATTATCAAGGACGCTACCAAAGTGAGCACTATGGCCTGGGCTGCAGACCTGTCCGCGCCCTGCTTGTCGCCCATCCCGATGTGGAGCGCCACCGTCTGAGAGGCGCCTACTCCGATACCGTTGCCCACGGCCACTATTATGAAGAATACGGGGAACACCAGGCCCACGGCGGCCAGCGCGCTTGGGCCCAGTCCGGCTACCCAGACCGAGTTGATGATGCTGTTCAGGCTCTGAAAGGTCATGGCTATGATGACCGGGACCATCATCAGGACGATCGCCCTTTTAGGGTCGCCGAGCAACTTTTCCACATCTTTGGTCATCCCTTCGCCCATGAAACGGGCTAATTCGATGGCATATATTAGAGTTGCGAAATCGGTTTTCGAACAACGGAAACACGTCTGAAAAGGAGCAATCCGACAGCAAGGGTGACGAAACCAAACACGATCTCGGCGACCGTAAGGCCCCACCACATGTAGGACGCGATGCCGAATACGGAAAGAGATGCGTAGACGACTGCTATCGACGAGTTTCTTACGATTGTGAGCATCAGTGAAACGGTGCCGCGTCCCATGGACTGCAACAGCGCCGACGTCGCGTTTATGAGGGAGAACGCCGGGAAGAATAGCGTGCAGACGACCAGCATATCCGTCATGTACGGCCTCAGCCTAGCCGAGTCATCAGAAAGGATCATGATGTCCGTAAGGTATGGTGCCAGAACTGCTGTCATGACCGCTATTGCCGCCATCACGGCGATCGAAAACTTGAGGCCGTAATAGAAGGTGCTCCCGACCCTGGCAGGGTCCCTCATGCCGAAGGATGCCGATAGTATCGGCACCAAGGCGAAACCTATGGCCTGGGCGGGCACCATCATTATAGTAGCCACCCTCCAGGTTATCTCGAAGACCGCGACAAGGTCTGTGCCTCCGGCGAAAGATACGGAACGGACGTAGAACACGGACATCAGGGACATTATGACAAGCTCGGCGGTCTGAGGGACGCCCACCTCGGATATCGACCTGACCTCGGGGCGAGTGAACTTGAAACCGGTGAAGGAGATCGGTACGAGAACATCTTTCCTTACGGCATACCAGTACACGGCCGGCATCATTGATATCGCGGAGGAGGCCACGGTCGCATATGCGGCCCCGGCGATCCCCATGTCGAGCCAGTAGATGAACACGGGGTCGAGGATCATGTTAAAGATTGCCGCCGTCACAAGTATGGCCGTAGATCTTTTAGCCGCGCCTTCGCCCCTAAGACATCCGGAAAGCACCCCTCCCATCATCAGGAGAGGGGCGAATAATATGACGGGATAGGCATACTCGGTGCAAAGTGCCAGTATATCTCCGGCGCCCATGTAGTCCATGAGCGGCACCACAGCGATGGCCAGCAAAAGAAGCGATGTGAAGCCGGCAGCAATCGTCATCATCAGCGACTGGGATGCCGCTTTGGATGCGGAATCGTATTCTCCTGCGCCAATCCTTTTCGATATGGCATAGGATGCTCCGGTCCCTATACCGTTGCCGATGCTGATGATCGCCATATAGATCGGAGTGACGATGCTGACGGCCGCCATGGCGTCTGCCCCGAGGCCCGAGACCCAGAACATGTCCGCCACGCTGTTGAAGTACTGTACGAGGAGTGCCAGAGCAATCGGGAACGCCATCCTCATAACGGCTTTGCGGGGATCGCCCAGTATATTATCGGATGAATCCGTCAGATGCGGGGCCTCCCTTCGTTCATGTGACCTCGATAGCTCTGGCAGATTATAATTATCGGGATATGCCCTTTGAACGTTCGAACGAGCCCAACTTCCACAGTGCCAGCAAAAGCATCATCAGTCCTCCTACGATCTCTCCGACGGTAAGGGACCACCATAGGGAATCGGGGGTTCCGATCAGATGGGCGGCGACGGCGAAAAGCACCACCAGCATGACGTTCCTTATGAAAGACGAAACCAGTGCTATATTGGCATTCTCCAGCGACTGCAGCAGCGAGGAACCCGTAAATATCAGCGACATCACAGGCACCATTATGCAGAACACACGGATCATGTGGGTCATTTCATCCCTTATGGGAGCGAATCCCTGTTCGTATGTGAATGCGGAGGCTGCGAGTTCCGCGGCGATGAAGAGTATGACAGCAAGCACCGACAGTATCTCCACGGTCTTCCTTATACCGTAGTAGTAGGTCTTGCGGATCTTGGTGTACTGCTCTGCTCCGTACTGGGCAGAACAAACCGAGACGATCGCCCCCCCTACTGCCTGTGCGGGGATCATCAGAAGATACACGACCCTCCACCCTGTGGAGTACATAGCTACGCCCACAGTGCCTGCCACGGCTATCACGAAGAAATTGAGGAACACGTTGAATATGTTCATGACCGAAAGCTCGGTCGCCTCCGGGAGACCTACTTTCAGAACGCTCCTCATCTCCGGGGGGCTGAACTTAAGGTCAGACCTTCCGATCTTCAGATACATGTTTTTCCTGACGAAGTACCAGTAGAATGCCAGTATTATTGAGGAGCCGAAGGCGATGACCGTGGCCCACGCTGCTCCGGCAACGCCCATTCCGAACCCGTAGATAAGGATCGGGTCCATGATTATATTGACTATCGCGGAAAGAAGCTGTATGTACATCGAGCGCTTGGCCGCCCCTTCGCCGCGGATCATGCCGGTGACTATTCCGTTCAGTATTATGACGAAAGTAGCGATATAAAGCGGCGTGGCGTATTGAACGCACAGGTCCAATATCTCGCCGCCTCCGAACAGCATTATGGACGGTTCCATGGTGACCAGGAGGATCGGTGTGAGGATCACCGAGACGATCACAGAAAGCAGGATGGACTGGCCCGCCTTTGTGCCTGCCTCCTTCCTCCTGTTATGCCCGATGCTGCGGGCTATCGCGGCAGAAGCTCCGATCCCCAGCCCGCTTCCGATACCCATGACGGTGGCGAAGACCGGATACACGATGCTTATGGAAGCCATGGCGTCCGCCCCCAGGCCCGCGACCCAGAACGTGTCGACGAGTATGTTGATATGCTGGATCGCAAGAGCCACGGCTATCGGTATCGAGAGATGCCGTATCGCCCTCTTGTAGTCGCCCGTCAGTATCCTGACGTCCTCGGTGGTCCCATCCGCTTCTGCCATGCCCATCTGTCTTCGTCTTCCCTTATCAGCTTATCTGCGGTACCATCCTTAAAGGTTATATCTTAAATCGGTCTAAGCGGGGACATGCGTATTGCGGCCGTCCTGCAGGACAGATGCCAGAACAGAAAATGCAACAAGGAATGCTACAAATTCTGCCCGTTGGTCAGGACGGGCGTGGAATGCATCGTGTTCGGCGAAAGAGGCAAGCCCATCATATCCGAAGCACTGTGCCAGGGATGCGGGATATGCGTCAACAAATGCCAGTTCGACGCCATAAAGATCATAGGCCTGGCTGACGAGCTGAAGACGGAGATGGTCCACCAGTACGGCGAGAACACCTTCCGCCTCTATAGGCTCCCGGT
>DAVO01000006.1:23060-31259 GCA_002509405.1 Methanomassiliicoccaceae archaeon UBA72
GGCAACTATGAGAAACCTCCATCCAAAGAGGAAGTGCTGCAGCACTACGACGGGACCGAGGTCAAATCCTATCTCACGGACGTCTACGCCGGCAAGGTGAAGACGGCCATAAAGCCCCAGTACGTGGACCTCATACCCAAGGCCGCTTCTGGGCCCGTTAGGAGCCTGCTTTCATATATAAAGGGCCGCCTGACGCTTGATGAGGCCGCCCTCATGTTCGAGCTTACCGAGCTCCTGGACAGGGATATCAAGAAGCTTTCGGGAGGAGAGCTTCAGAGGGTCGCGATGGCTGCCACCGTTATGAAGGACGCGGACGTATATTTCTTCGACGAGCCGACCTCGTACCTGGACATCTACCAGAGGATCAGGATGGCGCGCATCATCAAAGAACTCAGCGCAGAAAAGGAGGTGGTCGTGATAGAACACGATCTTGCCATACTCGATTTCCTTGCCGACATCGTCAGCGTGGTATACGGTACCGAGGGGGCGTACGGCGTGTTCACCCTTGCAAGACAGGTCAGGACCGCCATAAATGTATATTTGGACGGATACCTGCCCGAAGAGAACATCCGCTTCAGGGATAGGCCGATCGAGTTCTTCGCCTCTCCTCCCAGAAGCGACTGGGTAACTTCCGACCTGCTTTCCTTCGAGGGTCTGGCCAAGGACTTCGGAGAGTTCACTTTGGATGTCGTCGGCGGTTCCATAAAGATGGGGGAATCCGTAGGAGTCGTCGGTCCGAACGCAACCGGAAAGACCACTTTCGTAAAGATGCTGGCAGGAGAGATCTCCCCCGACGGCGGCAAGATAGACGCAAAGGTCAAGGTAGCCTACAAGCCCCAGTATATCACCGGGGACTTCGACGGAACGGTAAGGGACATGCTCTACCGCAAGGACTACGACAGGGTCACGTCCAGCTTCTTCGAGGGAGAGGTGATCGAACCGCTCAGCGTCAAGTATCTTATGGATAAACAGGTCTCAAACCTTTCGGGAGGAGAGCTTCAGAGGGTGGCCATCACCATGTGCCTGCTTTCGGACGCGGACATCTACCTTTTCGACGAGCCTTCCGCCTATCTGGATTCCAACCAGAGGATGAACGCCGCAAAGACCATCCGCAGAATGATGGAGAAATCAGGGCGCAGCGGGATGATAGTCGACCACGACATCTACTTCCTGGACATGGTCTCTGATTCTATGATGGTCTTCGGCGGCGACCCGGGGCACCACGGTATCGGAGAGGGCCCCTACGACATGAGGGAAGGGATGAACAAGTTCCTGACGGCGGTGGACATCACCTTCAGAAGAGATGCCGAAAGCCACAGGCCAAGGATAAACAAGCCGGACTCCAGGCTCGACAGGGAGCAGAAGTCCAACGGAGAGTATTACTACTCCTGATCAGAACATTCCTCCGGTTAGCTGCGGGAACACCACCATCGACGCGATGTATGCCGCATACACCGAGAACAGAACGGCGCCCTCTTTCCTGTCTATCCTGTCCCTGCGCCTCACGAACACGAATACCAGCAGTGCCAGGGTTACCATTACGGGGATGTGGAACATCAGGGTCTCGTCCCTTATGGGTATGTCTGTGAATAGGGCCCCGATCCCCAGTGCGAAGAAAGTATTGAACACGATGCTTCCGACTATGTTGCTTACCACCAGTTCGTCCTCGTGGCGGTATGCGGCCATCAGGCAGATGCATATCTCCGGAAGCGCGGATCCGAGGGCCACGAGGATCAGGCCTATCATCAGGTCCGATGCGCCCGAAATCTCCGCGAGGCGTACGGCCCCACCGACGAACCAGTCCGCGCCGAAATAAAGAGCGGCTATCCCCACGACGATCAGAAGCAGACATAAAGCGGCGGAGGCGCCTGAATCTTCCGTTTCTTCCTCATCTTCGGTCGCCAGGGCCTCTTTTACCTTGACCCTGTATACCGAAAAAATGAAAACCAGAAGAAGTGCCAGCAATACAATTCCGTCTATGAAGCCGATAATACCGTTAAGGGAAAGCGCCAAAATCGCCAACACGGCTACCATCATGGCGGACATCTCGAACCTGATCTCGGCGAACTTGCAAGCTATCGGACTTATCACTGCGGCCAGACCAATGGCGAGGCCGGCGTTGGCCGAGTTGCTTCCAACTATGTTTCCGATTATTATCTCCGGATTTCCGCCGCTAACGAGGGAAGTTATCGCCTCAGGCGCGGAGGAGCCTATGGCTACGATGGTGAGCCCGACTACGAAGGGGGTCACGCCCAGACGGATCGCTAGTTTCTTAGCCCCGTCTACCATCGCCTCCGAACCGATGTAAAGCAGCACTATGCCAACGGGTATCCCCAGTAGCGCCCATTCCGCCATGTCTGTCCGAAAGCGATTTTGCCTATAAGCCTGTCTATTCCCGCCTCGGATCTATGTTGCTATCCCCTGTTCCGATTAACTCTTATATGCATGGGATATTGGGGTTTCATTATGCCTGAGATGGGAAAAGCAGACACCCATGTGCACACCGAATATTCCGGCGTGGCCAGATTGGGGATTATGAAATTCCCCGAATCCGTTTCGACCCCTTGGGACCAGGTCGAACGTGCCAGAAGGAACGGTATGGACGTCCTCTGTATCACCGACCACGATGAGACGGTGGGTGCTTTCAAGGCGCAAGAGTACGCAAGGAAGTACGACGACATAGAGGTGGTGGTCGGCGAGGAGGTCACTACTGCCGACGGAGAGATAATCGGACTCTTCCTGAACGAGAGGGTACCTGACAATCTGTCGGTCGAAGAGACCATCGACATAATACGGTCACAGGGCGGCCTCACGATCGCACCCCATCCCTTCAGCTTCCATGTGGCAGGGCTTCAGGAAAAGATATTCTCTCTGGACCTGGACGGCTTCGAGGTCCTCAACGGCGGACACGTGGACTCATACTCCAACGCTTTCGCCGCCGCGGTGATGGACAAATATCCCGGAAGATGGGCTCCCATCTCGGGAAGCGACGGGCATTCGGTGCACACGGTCGGATACAACTGGACCGAATTCGAGGGCAACACCGCCGAGGACTTCAGAAGGGCAGTACTTCAGAAGAAAACAGTGCCAGCGGGTAGGCCTACCCCGGTATTCGGCGAGCTCCAGTGGAGCGCCGAGGTCGTATGGGGAGGGCAGAAGATGATGTACCGCTCCATGATACACCGTCTTCCGGATGATGACAAAAAACCCCTGGTCAAAAAGATAAACAGCCTGACCAGACTAAAAAAGGCCACGGGGATAATCTGCGGTTTCGCCTATGTCGTCCCGCCTGCATGTTTCATCGCGACCTGGCTCAGCACATCTTATCTCAATATCAACGCAAAAAAGATGATCAAAGGGATGGACAAAAGGCTGAACAATATCGATCGGATGCTGTCCCAGGAGCCTTCGGACATCATAAAAGTAATCAAATGAAATTCTTTTATCCGCCTTATACTGTATGCATGCGTGGAAAAAATATTCAAGATCGCCGTATACATACCCGAAGAATTTCTGGAAATGCTTACCGAAAAGATCAACTCCTCAATGACCCAGATCTATCCGGGATACGATATGGTCTTTTCCATGGCAAGGGTTACGGGGATGTGGAGGCCTCTTCCGGGCTCAGATCCCTACGACGGAGAGGTCGGCGTGACAAAGACCGCCGAAGAGATCAGAGTGGAGTTCGCCGTCCGGGAGGAAGACCTGGAGCGGGTTATCCGAACCATAGCCGACATTCATCCGTATGAGGAGCCGGCGATAGACGTTTTCCCGATGTACGCATGGAAAAGCGTCATTCGGTGAACTGATAGGAATAGATCGAATCGAACGTCCTCTGCAGTCTGCGGACCCTCAGGCTCTGCTTCCTGAAGAGCAGGTCTTCGTCGGATAGGATGCCTATGATGTTGAAGCGGTCGAGCATGTCCATGGCGCCGTCGTAATCGTTTTCGACCCCCACCATGATGTCTATGAGCCTGTTCCTGCAGGGCATGAATTCCGGTATCTTGCCCTCCTTACCCAATATCTGGGGAAGTATTACCGGAACTGTGTCCAGGTTCCTCAGGCACATCTCCTTTGCTTTGCAAACATCGTCTTTTTCAAAAAGTGCCAGTATATATTCTTCGATTATACGGAAACGTTCGGCGGGAGTAAAGTTCTGGGTCTCTGCGAGCTCTCCGAGGGTTATGGCCGCAGAGCTGTTGCCCTCCGCGTTGGCCCTGGACATCATATCCGCGACCATGGCCGCCTTGGACGAGGTATCGGCCCCCTCCACATATCTGGACAGACGGTTCTTGTCCCTCTCGTCAAGGGACTCGTACCACTTGGACAGTTTGACGGCGGATATCTCCTTGGGAACGTCCTTCCTGAAAATCATAGGGTCGTAATCGGCCGGCCCGTATAAATCATTCATCCTGGAGGGAATGCTGCTTTTTCTGCACCATGTTATCTTCGTCCCACTCGACCTTGGAGATAAATTTCGATGCGCGCATCTCGCAATCCCTGTTGCAAAGCCTGCACGAGTAGTCTCTGCACGGTTCCGCCTTGACCGTGAGCTCTATGCAGTCGCCGAACCTATCCATGATGCATCCTTCCAGCTCATGGGTCTCGTCCTCTATCTGCCCCACGGTCATCTCCTTCGGGAAGGTGGCATGGAGCTCCACCACATATCTGGTTCCGAACTTCATCACTCTGAGGGCATGGATGTCTATCCAGTCGTCATGCCTGTGTTCCCTCAGGCAGTCCACGATCTTGTTGACCGTCTCCTCTTCGGCACGCTCCATCACGGTGTCGATGCAACCTTTCAGGACCCTTGCCCCCGTTGTCATGATAAAGGCTCCGAAGAGTATGGCCATGACCGGGTCGAGCCATGCGACGTTGTAACCGAAACGCATTCCGACGAAAACCACCACGAGGCCCGCGATTATGCCCATGGAATCAAGGGTGTCCGTGCAGAGGTGTTTGCCGCTGGCCTCCAGGGCCTGTGAGCGGTTCCTCCTGCCTATCCTTATGGCCGTCCTGCCCACGGCCAGGTTCACAAGGGCGGCGGCGAATATGATTATGAGGCCGTAATCCAGCTGCTGCAACGGCTTGGGGTTGTAAAGGGATTCCACCGCCGAGAATATGATGATAAGCCCCGCTCCCAGGATCATCATGCCTTCGAATGCGGCAGATACCACCTCCACGCGTCCGTGTCCGAAAGGATGGTCTTTGTCGGCCGGCTTGGGCGAGAGGAATAGCGCATAGAGGCCCGCTATCCCCGCTATGATGTTGACGATGCTTTCCATAGCATCGGTGAATATGGCCACCGAGTTCGTCATGAAATATGCCACGAACTTTGTGACCATCAGGATGGCGCCGACTGTTACAACCACCACCTGGAAGCGGAAGTTCTCCCTGGACTCGGAGATTCTGTCGGCCATGGACCACCGAGCGAAAACGCTATATATAGGTATTTCCCAAGACATTTCGAGTTAGGCTCAATTAACTTTCAAAAAACCGGCCCTCCCTTTTGCCGGAGCGCCCCTGAACCAAGACACCAGCATCGCCAAGAGGCACATGACGGCCGATACGGCGAAAGATACCCGTATTACGGTGATGAAATTCCCGTACGTGGATGGATTGAGCGTATCGAGGCTTCCCATTATCACGGAGATCACGAGCATCGCTATTCCCATCGAAGCCATCATACCGGTCTGCCTCACCACCGCCACCATTGCTGAGGCCGCTCCGCGGTCGACGGGCGATACAGAAGACATTATCGCCGTGGTGTTGGGGGCGTTGAACACCGCATTGCCCAGACCGAAGAATAGAAGGGCGACTATCACAAGCGCGAGGTTGAGCTCCATCGGCAGGGCCATCATCAGAAGGATGCCCGCTCCGCTGATGGCCACGCCAAGGGTGGGCAGCAGCCTTTTGTCCCCGACCCTGTCGTACAGCTTCCCGAAATATGCGGTCAGGGACGTCTGGACCAGCGGCTGGGAGAACATGACCAGGCCCGCCTCGGCGGATGTCAGGGCCCCGATGGTCTGAAGATATATGGCCACGAAGAATGCGACTGCGTAGTTGGCAGAGTTGACCATGAAAGATGCCAGGCAGGAACGCGAGAAGAGCCTGTTGGAGAATATACGTATATCCAGGACCGGCTCCTCCGCGCGCCTCTCGTATCTGACGAAGATCCAGAGCACCAGCAGCCCTGTTGCCATTGAGCAGACCGCCATGGTTTTAGGCATGTTGATCAGCCCCGCCATGGTCAGCGTCACGGCCGCGGCATAAAGCAGGGTGCCCCTGAGGTCGAAGGTCTTTCCGTAGCGGACGTTGTTGTTGGGCCTCACCGCCCATATTGCGAGAAGCGCGACGGCCGCCAGGGGTATCGTCACAAGGAAGACGGCCCTCCAGCCCATGATATCGTTTATGAGCCCTCCGACCACCGGGCCCATCGCCGCCCCGAGATATACGCTGGCCGTGTTCAGGCCTATGGCGGCGCCCCTCTCCGACGGCCCGAATGCATCGGTCAGCATTGAGATGGCCGTTCCCGCCATTGCTGCAGCGGCCATTCCCATGACCGCCCTCAGAGCGAGCAGCATCTCGAAAGAAACCGAGAAGTAGGAAACCAGGGACGCCACCGTGTAAAGGGCCAGACCAAAGATGAAAAACACCTTTCTCCCGTATATGTCGGCCATCTTGGCGATGGGGACCATGAACACCACCGAAGAGAGCAGGAATATCGTGTTCACATAGGCTAGGGCGTGCGACCCCAGCCCGAATTCCGCGCCGATGCTGACCAGGCTCAGGTTCATCATCGTCCCGGTAAGAGGTGTGATGGCCGAAGCTGTGCACGATGCCAACAGCAAGGTCCTCTTCTGAGACTTCGACATCTCCTCCATGAATACGCTCGATTGCACAGCGTTTATTTGAACCATTGCCGCTGCGTCATTATAAAATCGGTGACCACGATACCGTTCACATGGACGCGGGAAATAATAAAACAAAAGAAAATCTGGGTCTTGTTCATGTCTATACCGGCAACGGGAAGGGAAAGACGACGGCTGCGCTGGGTCTTGCATTCAGGGCCGTGGGTTGCGGCCTTAAGGCGGTAATGGTCCAGTTTCTGAAGCCCTCCGAGGAATACGGCGAGCAGCTGGCGGCCAAGAAGCTCGAGGGGTTCGAGATAATATCCATGGGCCTGGACCATATGTGTTCGGAGGTCTCCCGTTCAGAAGACATACGCCTGGCACACGAAGCCCTCGCACGCCTGTCGGAGATACTTTCCTCGGGGAAGCACGATCTGGTGATCGCCGACGAGATAAACGTGGCGATGTCCTGGGAGCTGCTCGGGCCCGATGAGGTGATCGAAGTGCTCGAGAAAAGGGCCCCATGCACGGAAGTGGTTCTCACAGGCAGGGGCGCACCGAAGAAGATCATAGATTATGCGGACCTGGTGACCGAGATGCTCCTTGTGAAGCATCCTTTCGACAGGGGGGTCCCGGCCCGCAGAGGCGTCGAGTTCTGAGAAACATTAAGTTATCTGTAGTGGGTGCGGTAGGACATCATGGCAGTTTATGAGAACATCCTCGAATGCATCGGTGAGACTCCCATCGTCAGGCTCGGGAAGGTCGTCCCTCCGGGCTCCGAGATGTATGTGAAGATAGAACGCGGCAACCCCGGAGGCTCCGTCAAGGACAGAGCGGCCGCGTCCATGATAGCCGACGCCGAAGCCAGAGGGGTTCTGCGCAAAGGGGGCGTTATCGTAGAGCCCACCTCTGGCAACACGGGCATAGCGCTGTGCATGGCCGCGGCGGCCAAAGGCTACCGTACTATCATAGTCATACCTGACACCATGTCCGAGGAGAGGATGGCATACATGAGGGCGTATGGCGCGGAGATCGTCATTACCCCGGGAGCCGAGGGCATGAGAGGAGCGGTCGAGAGGGCCGAGAAGATCGCCAAGGAAACAGGGGCCTTCCTTCCTGGGCAGTTCGACAACCCCGCCAACACCGCCGCCCACAGGGTTGGCACCGGCAGGGAGATCCTCAGGGACCTTCCGGGAGTCGACTACGTTTTCTCCGGGATTGGTACCGGAGCTACCGCCACGGGCATCGCCCAGGCCATCGCCGATGCGGGCTCCCATGCCAAGGTGGTGGGCGTCGAGCCTGCGGAGAGCCCGCTCCTGACCGAGGGAAAGGCAGGCCCTCACGGGAT
>DAVO01000024.1:0-6940 GCA_002509405.1 Methanomassiliicoccaceae archaeon UBA72
GTACGCCGAAGAATTCGCCGAAGGCCGTAACTCCGCCGAGGTGGCAACCGGGATACATCGGAAGGCATATGCGGCAATGGGTGTGAAGGACCCGTACACAGAGCTCAAGGTCCGGGCCGACGAGGTGGCCGGCAGCCTTCTGGAGAAGGCGGCAGAGTTCGTGGACAGATCGGAAGACCCGCTCAGGGCGGCGCTGACGGTATCGTTGGCCGGAAACATCATGGATTTCGGACAGTCGAGCTCTTTGGATGACCCTGACAAGTTCGCAGAGTTGTTCGAAGGGCTACTGGCACAGGGCATAGGTTCCGACGATACGGATCTTCTGAGGGAGACGCTTGCACGTCCCGGCGAGATACTGTTCATATTCGACAACTGCGGAGAGAGCCAGCTTGATAAAATATTGATCAGGGAGCTCAAGAAGACCGGAAAAAAGGTCATCGGTGTCGTTAGAGGCGTGCCCATACTGAACGACGTGACGATGGAGGATGCCATACGTATCGGACTTGACGCAGAACTCGATGGGATCATCGGGACCGGAGCCTTCGCAATAGGCATACCATTGGATGTGCCAGATGAGATATGCGATGCGATATCCAATTCTTGTTTGGTCTTAGCCAAAGGCATGGCCAACTACGAGTCCCTTGGGGACAGGGACATCGGTGTGCCTGTCGCTTTTGTCCTCAGGGCGAAATGCGTGCCTGTGGCCGATTCTCTCCACGTGAAAACAGGCACGAACGTGGTGCGCCTTTCCTTGGTGTAAATTAATATAACCTACTGCGTTCGGGAAGTAGTGAAATGACCAAGAAAATAGACCAGGCAGTCATAATGGTCGGAGGCAAAGGCACAAGGCTCAGACCGTTGACCGAGACCTGCCCCAAGCCCGCGTTGCCGGTGCTCGACAAGCCCTGCCTGATGTATCTCGTTGAATCCATTGCGGCGGCAGGCATAAAAAAAGTCATTCTCGCCTGCGGATACAGGTCACAGCAGCTGGTCGAGGCGATCGGCGACGGATCTGACCTTGGCATTGAAATAACATATTCGTTCGAAGACGAACCCCTTGGTACCGCCGGCGCCATAAAGAAAGTCGAAGATCTGCTGGGAGATACGTTCGTGGCGGCCAACGGTGATGTTTTCGCCGATATCGACGTAAAAGACGAGATAAGGGAACACTTTTCATCGGGTGCGACCGTCACGATGTCGCTGACACCGGTGGACAATCCTTGCGAGTTCGGGATAGCCAGAGTTGGACAGGACGGCAGGATATCCGAGTTCAAGGAGAAGCCGAAGCCCGAAGAGGCCTTTTCCAATCTTATCAACGCGGGCGTATACGTCCTTGAAAAAAGGATCCTGGAAATGGTGGCCGAAAACACTCAGTACGATCTTTCCAAAGAGCTGATACCGAGGCTGATGGAGAGGGGCGAGAGGATACAGGGATACGGTCTGAAAGGTATGTGGCGCGACGTCGGCCGCCCTTCGGACCTGATAGGGGCGAACCTCGCCGCCGCCGAGAGGCTGTTCGGTAATGAAAATTGGGGAGAACACGATATTTACCGCACTGAGATAGACGGCCCGTTCTTCCTCGGTGAAGGATCGAGCATATACGACTCCCGTTCCGATTCATCGGTGATCCTGAAGGGATGCAGAGTGGCAGGGAGCAGATTAAAAGGGTCCTTGGTTATGCGTAACTGCACTGTCGAAGAGGCCGATATAAGAGACAGCATTCTGGGCAACGGTTGCGCGATATCTCCTGGATCGGTGATCGAGAGGTCCGTGCTCGGCGACGGGACCGTCGTTGCGCCCGGGACCAGGATCGTAGACAACGAGGTGAAGAAATGATGTACATACGCTCGAGGGCGCCCTTGAGACTCGGAATGGCGGGAGGCGGGACCGACGTGGACCCGTACGCCTCGCAGAAAGGGGGCGCTGTTTTCAATTCCACGATCTCGAAATACGCTTACTGCACGATCACTCCAAACGACACGAACAAGATGTCCATCGAATCAGCCCACTACGGGAAATACGTGGCCCCCCTGGACGACGGGCCTCTCCCGCTGGACGGGAACATGGACCTGGTCAAGGCGGTGACCAACCACTTCGAGATAAGGGAGGGGTTCAAAATGCTCCTGCAGTCCGACGCCCCCCCGGGGTCCGGTCTGGGAGGATCTTCGACGGTCATCGTGGCCGCCATAGCCGCGGTCGCCGAATGGATCGGAGAGAAGATGACCGGCAACGAGATGGCTCGGCTGGCATATGAACTGGAACGGGAGGACATCGGCCTCAAGGGAGGAAAGCAGGACCAGTACGCCGCGGTCTTCGGAGGCTTCAACCTCATGAAGTTCAGAGCCGACGGGGTAGATGTAAACAGGATAAAGATCAAGGAGCGCACCCTCAACGAGCTCCAGTGCAGGTCGGTGCTTTGCTACACGGGCAGCACGAGGGAGTCGGGCAACATAATCGATTCGCAGGTGAAGTCTTTCATGAAGGGTGACAACGAATCCGCGCTCGACAGGAACAAGGAGATAGCCCTCGAAATGGCGGCCGCCCTGGAAAAGGATGACATAGACGAGACGGGCAGGCTGCTCGACATCGGATGGAAGAACAAGAAGCAGTACTCGGACAAGATTACCAACTCCAAGATAGATGAGCTCTACAACGCGGCCCTGTCCGCCGGGGCGATCGGAGGCAAGGTATCGGGCGCGGGAGGCGGGGGCTTCATGTTCTTCGTATGCGACTACGACAGGAAGTTCGTCGTATCGGAGCAGCTCATGAAGCACGGGGCCATCGTATCCGACTTTCTTTTCGAACCGAACGGCGTGTTGGCATGGAGGAACAGAGATGAATGATATTATCAGGCAGGAACTGAAGAGGAGCGCCGAAGCGATCACAGGCATAGACCCGGAGCAGATACGTGCGGCGGCGGACGCTATGATCGCATCTCTCAAGGCCGGCGGGCAGGTAATATTCATGGGCAACGGCGGATCATCCGCCGATGCCCAGCACATCTCCGCCGAGCTGTCGGGCAGATACATGATGGAGCGTCCGGCCATGGCGGGCGTATGCCTTTCAAACATCGCGCCCGTGACGGCCATAGGCAACGATTACAGCTACGATATGGTCTTCAAGCGCCAGATCGAGGCGATATGCAGGAAAGGGGATGCAGTCGTCGGCCTTTCCACATCGGGGAAGTCCAAGAACGTAATATTGGCAATGGAGGCCGCCAAAGAGAGAGGTGCGACCACCATATCTTTCACGGGCCCCGGGGGAACGATGAAGGACATCGCCGACGTGGCGGTGACGATCAATACGACCGAAACGCCCAGGATACAGGAGGGATACTTCGTCGCCTGCCATACGATCTGCGGAATCATCGAGAGGGAGATGTACGGTAAGAAGGCCGTTTTCCTGGACAGGGACAACACCATAGCTCCTGACGTACCGTACTGCAGCGACCCGGAGGACTTCAGCGTGTTCGAATATGCTCCGGAGCAGATAGCCAGGCTCAACGACGCCGGCTACCTGGTCATAGTGGTGACCAACCAGTCCGGCATCGGAAGAGGATATCTTGACGAGGAGACGCTTGCCAAGATACACGAGAAGATGAAGGCGCAGGTAGCAGAGGGCGGAGGAAGGATAGACGACATATTCCACTGCCCCCACATGCCCGAGGACGGGTGCGGATGCAGGAAGCCGGAAACGGGCATGGGCGTCGCGGCCGTGAGGAAACACGGCATAAACACCTCGGCCTCTTACATGGTCGGCGACGCCGAGAAGGACATGGAGTTCGGAAGGGCCATCGGATGCAGGACCGTACGCGTCGACGGGGGATTCACCCTCAAAGATGCCGTCGACCAGATCCTCGGCTCATAATTTCTTCGTGGTGGAGACAGGGTCCCATACGTTCATGTCGCCCTTGTCCGACATGACATAGGCGGAGGCCTTCAGCCTGGAGTATGCCTCCATCGCCGCGGTCATCGACATCTTCACGGGGTGGAAGCCCATGTCTTTCACCGCCCCGAACATTGCGCCCACCAGCAGGCTGCCTTTCCAGGTAGGTATTTCGTACCCGTAGTCCCTCTTCATGTAGCGCTCGCCGATGTTCACCCTCGTGCGCTGTTTGATGAAGTCGGCGACCGTCTCGGGCCCCCTGTTCCGTATTACGGCGTCGGCGGCGTACACTCCCGTGTAACCGGCCTCCTCCAACTTCATGCGCAGTATGTCCTCGTCGGACTGGGTGCGCACCGGCAGTCTTGTGCCTATATCCCGGAACGCCACCAGTTCGCCTATCTTAGGATGCACCTCTGAAACGTGATGATGCATCGCCCACAGCATATGGGAGGCGAATCCGGCGAAGGAATCCTTTCCGTTGGTCGGAACGGGGTGTCCGCCGACGATCCCCACCTTAGGGTCCGAGAAGGGTTTTATCAGATTGCTCAGGGAATTTTCATCCCCGAATGCGTTGTCCGCATTGAGAAGAACGGCGATCTGTGTTTTTTTATTGTCAAGAAAGAGGTTGATCGCGGAGTTCTTGCCCTCTCTTTTTTCTTGGGGTATAAACCTAAGATTTTCGAATTCCGGGAGCAGACCTGAAACTATCCCGTCCGTACCGTCGGTGCTGCCGCTCGAGACGACGATGACCTCGTCGATATCGAAGCCAAAGGTCTTCTGTCCATAGACAGAGCGTATGGAGCGCTCTATGTTGGATTCCTCGTTGTATGCGCAGATCCCGATAGCGACATGTTCACCGGAACTCATTTCAGTCTCCCTGCGACGCGCGCCATCGTTTTCCCGAAAGGTTCGCACTGCCTCAGTACAGATAGTATGACGGTTTTATTAAGTTTGGACTCTCCCGCGTTCCTTTTCCCGAACACGAAAGAGGTCTCGCATATCTTGATGTCCGAAGGTCCGAACTTCAGGAGATCGAAAAGCGCTTTGAAGCCGCGTCTATCCATACCTTCGCCGTATTTTTGAATGATGCTCTGGCAAAGTTCGGTCCTGCCTCCGAAGAATCCGCTCATTATGTCGTTCGACTTCTTCTTGTCTCTAAGCCAAAGGGTCATCGCGGCCATGAAATGGGCCCCCCAGGATGCGAGCCACCTTATCGGGGAGAGAGCGGTCCTGTCCTCTCTTATCCCCACGCAGAGGTCCGCCCCGTCCAAAAGACATTTAAATGCCGGGCCGACGGCCTCGGGAGGGTGCTGGAAGTCGGAGTCCATGTTGATGAAGAACTCGGTGCCCGTCTCCATTATTCCCTGGAAGATGCTGGCAGACAGCCCCCTGTCCCCAGGGTCCCTCTCGACGAATCTGACCATTGGATCGTCAAGTTCCTCGATGAGCTCTTTGGAACCGTCCCCGGAGTTGTCGTCCATTATAAGCACGAAGAAATCGGGATAAAGCTCCCTGAGGTACGATGCCATCTTCTGGATGTTCCCCGCTTCCTTGTAGGTGGGGAGTATTACGGTGCAAGAAGAATCTCCCATTATCATACCTTTATCTTAAACGACTATATCATATATCCGCAGTGATATTACGCGTCGGGTCGCAAGCCATGTACGTTATATCACTTGTGGTTAAAAATGAGTTCGGGGTCATGCAGAGGGTCATGGGCGAATTCACTCGAAACAAGATCAACGTCGAAACCATCGTGGTCGGGAAGTGCGAACAACCTGGCAAATCGAGAATGGTCCTCTCCGTCATCGACAAGGGTGATGCTGTGACGGCCATGGGTCGTCTCGAGAAACTGCAGGACATATATGAGTCCGAGCTTGTCACGGGGGAGGGGCAGTCGGCATATGCGCTGCTTTCCACATCCAAGGGCAACGTCGGAGTGGTCGGAAGCTCCGATCAGGTCGATGAGATAATCGAAATGAGCGCCCCCGACAAGTACGTCTCGGCGCTGAACGCCCTGTAATCACATTAAGCGGAAGGATATAGATGGAGAAGAGCAAATTTATATGGCTAAACGGCAGGATGGTCAACTGGGAGGACGCTAAAGTTCATGTCATGTCCCATGCCATCAACTACGGCACAGGCGTCTTCGAAGGCATACGGGTCTACGAAACGCCGAAAGGCAAATCGATCTTCAGGCTGAAAGACCATGTCAGAAGGATGGTCGGCGGATGCAAGGTCATGGGCTTCGAGATGGAGTTTGCCGGCAAGACCTACGGTGAGAAGGAGATCTACGACGCGATACTCGAAACTGTCAGGAAGAACGACAAGGTGGACTATGTCAAACCCTGTATCTTCCTGAGCGGCGAAGAGGTCGGCCTCAATCCGGTCGGGGTTCCCACAAGCATGTCGATAACTGCGGTCTACATGGGAAACTACCTAGGGGAGAGCGACAACGGGATGAAGCTCATCACCTCGTCCTGGCAAAGGCCCGACAACCTGTGCGGACCGGCAGGCGCCAAGGTCAACGGCTCATACGTCACCTCATGCCTGGCGAAGAGAGAGGCCGTACGCCACGGTGCGAACGAGGCGGTCATGCTCAATTCGGTCGGGCACGTCGCTGAATGCACCGGCGAGAACATATTCATCTACAAGGACGGCAAGATAGTGACCCCTCCCGCTTCGGAATGCATACTGGAAGGAATAACCAGGAACTCGGTCATAAGGGTGGCCAGGGACATGGGATACACCGTCGAGGAGATGGAGATATCGAGGACCCAGCTGATCACCGCNNGACGAGGTCTGGATGACGGGGACGGCTGCCGAAGTGGCATCCGTCACGATGATAGACGGCAGGTCCATAGGCGACGGAAAGGTCGGCGAGGTCACCAAGAAGATAGGCAAGAAGTTCCACGAGATAGTCACCGGCAAGGACCTAAGATACGAGGAATGGCTGGACTACGTCAACTGAAAATCACTTACCCGCCAAAAGGCGGGTCCAAATCATTTCTTTATGAACGGGTCATTTTCCCAGGGCCACGTCTTCCAGCACCTT
>DAVO01000024.1:7116-10874 GCA_002509405.1 Methanomassiliicoccaceae archaeon UBA72
TCGCTCACGTATCCCTTCATCTCGATCTTATCTTCCAGGCCCAGCCGTTCTATCTGCTTTCTCAGCTTGTTTTCCATAGGCCCCCTCCCGCACATCACCAGCCTGCAGTCCACATCCTCCATGGCCTCAACCAGGTACTCGAGTCCTTTGGTGTTCACCAGGCGTCCCAGCGAGAGAATGAAATCCCCCTCTTCCCCGGACATCTCGGGGAACGAGCTCAGACAGGAAGGCACAACAGTCGTCATTTCGGGCGGTATGCCCCTCGAAACGAGGTCGTCCCTCACATAGTTGCTGACGCAGACAATGTGGTCGAAAGTTCCCAGAGTCTTCCTGAACATGTTGTCGTTCAACTCGGAGAGCTTGGACAGCCACCCCGCCCCCTCTCCCCACATGTTGTGGTATGTGAAGATCTTCTTGCCGTCGTATTTGGCCAGATCGCGGCTGTACGAGGGTGCCCAGCGGTAGTTGAAGTTCACCAGGTCCGGGTCCATCGATGTCAAAGCTTCGATCACGCCCTTGGAAGATACCAGCGGAGGGTTGTAAATGTCGATGAATTTCGATTTCAGGCGAATGATGCGGTACCCATCTTCCGTTCTCTCTTCTTCCGGAGTTCCGGGTAGCCTGCTCGTAAGTATCGTTACGTCATGGCCCCTTGCCGCCAGCAGTCTCGCTGTATCATGCATCCGGTGCTCTATGCCGCCTTTGTAAGGGAAGAAGAACGGGTTCACGTCCACCAATCTCATACCTCGATCCCCTCCTTCTTCCGTTTGAGGAGAGACGCGGCGAAACTTATCCCGATTATCGCGAAGACCATGATGATCGTAAACGTTTGAGCCATGTCCGAGCTGAAGAACACGTAGAAGAACTTGCTGAAAAGAAGTATCACGCCGAATTTAAGGTAGCATCCCAGTACGATGTAGAACATGCATTTTCTGTACTGCCAGCTGTCCACCATGGATATGAACGCCCCTGCGAAAGGAACCATGGGGGCGAAACGGTTCACCAGGAATATCCGCTCGTCGCTGACCATGAGGAACCCGATGTACTTTTGGGCGACCCTCTTTATCCTGTCCGGCATCCGGATGCGGTCGACTATCAGATAAAGCAAAGTAATGCCGAGGATCTCGCCCACGGATGCGGCCACCAGAAGTGTCGCTCCGAAGGTCACGCTCTCCGGCATGTACATGAAGCCGATCACGAAGAAAAGTTCGGGAAGCGTGGGGAACAGTATCGCATCGATGAAGAATATGAGCGCTACGAAGAATATGACTCCGGCGGCGCCGTAAGGACCGAAGATTCCGAGCATCCACTCGCTTATGCTGAACATTTTTTCTCCTCCCGTCTCCTCTTTTTTGCCTCGATGACTTCTCCGTACAGTTTCAGGGTCTTTTCTGCGGAACTCTCCGCGGAGCAATCCCTGGCGGTCGCCAGCGATGCTTCGATGACATCTTTGCCTGCGGCGAGCGCTTTCTTTATGGCGTCCGAGCATCCTTTCTCGTCATCGAACAGGAACCCGTTCTCCCCGTCCCTTATGACGCTGGTGAACGCCCGCGCGTTGCGGCATGCGCACGGAACCCCCGAAGCCATCGCTTCCAAAATGGAAAGTCCCTGGGTCTCGAACCCGGAACAGGATATCGCCGCATCCGCGGCGGCGTATGCGTAAGGAAGGTCCTCATCGGGGACGAATCCCAGGAACCTTACCCTGTCTTCCATCCCCAGATCGCTCACCAGGGCCTCCAATTCTTCTTTCTGGGGACCTTTCCCGGCTATGACCAGCGATGCGCCGTCCACGTTCCTTACGGCCCTTATGGCCATATCCAACTCCTTCTCGAAAGAAAGGCGGCCGACGTAGAGGACCTTCCTGCCCTCCCCCAGTTTGTATTTTTCGGCGAACCGTCTTCTGTCGAGCCCGGGCCGGAAGACGGAGGTATCGATTCCCGTGGGTATGGTCCTGAGAAGCCGGACATCGAGGGAATGACCGGCAAGCTCCTTTCCGACTGCATCTGTTGGAGTTATGACAGCGTCCATCCTCTTGAAGACTTTTCTAAGGTAGAACCATATCAGGCGTCTTAGTATGTCTTCGGGTATCTTGACTGGAGTGTATCTCTCCGCAACATCTTCGACCATCGTATGGAAGGTCATCACGACCGGTATCTTGAGGTAATGTGCCAGTAAAAGCCCTCTGACGGTCATCGTCGCAACCCCGTGCACGTGCAGCACGTCGAAATCCAGGCTGCGCATGCGGGAACAATCCGCAGAAGGGAGCACTGGCACATAGTACCCCTTGTAAGTTTTGAAGCTGACGGCCCTGATCCACAGGACATGGTCGTCGTCGGTCCTGAGGTCCTTTCCGGGGTCGGGAGCCACTACCCAGACCTCATGTCCCAGGCTCTCAAGGGAACTGCGTATCGTAGATATGGATGTGACCACGCCGTCCCTCGAGGGATAGTAGCTGTCGGCCAGCATTGCAATACGCATGTCGGCCGCCTATGTTATGGGATGATATAATTCTTGTCCGAACGCTGATATACGCAAAAGGCATTCGAAAGATTATGGGAGATTGTGCCGAGCAGAGGTCCTCAGCGCATGCCATCGGCGCATTTCTTAGGAGGCCCGTGGTGCTTCTCCTCATAGCGGGGATAATCGCAAGGGCGGTGTTAATCCCTTTAGCCACGTATAACTACGACATAAGTTTCTGGGCGACCACCATCCAGCACAACCAGTCTGGGTACGGCCTCTACGGCCTTTCGGGTTACTACTACACCCCCGTATGGGGTTACGTCCTGGGTTCCCTCGGACTGCTGGCGAACTTCCTTTTCGGCATCGGGTCCTACGGAACGATCGCCGACCCTCTGCTCCCGGTCCTGGGCGCGGAATGGGAGTACTACGGGAAGATGGTCGTCTCCCCCGGGTTCAGTCTGCTCGTCAAGTCATTCCTGGCGCTGGTGGACGTCGCATGCGCCTATCTTATCTATGTATTGGTGAAGAAACTGGGCTACAGCGACGGCAAGGCGGCGCTGGCCCTCGGGCTGTGGTTCGTATGTCCCATAGTTATATATTCATCGGCGGCGCAGGCAACCTTCGACAACGTTTCCATAATGTTCATGCTTCTGACGCTGGTACTCATATTGGACGGAAGGTACATGACCGCAGGGGCGATGTTCTGCCTTGCGTCGTTCACCAAGTTCTTTCCGGCATATCTCATCTTCATCTTCATCGTATGTGTCCTGAGGAGACATGAGGACAGAAGGGCACAGTTCAAGGCCCTCTGCTACGCGGCGTCGGGATTCCTGGTGATGGCGTTCCTCATATTCCTCCCGCAGTTCATGAACGGGACGGCAGCGGAGGCATTCGGTTTCGTGGTGTCCAGAGTACCCAAGATCTCCGTTCCGACCGAATCACTGTGGGGCATAATATCATCGGTCGGAAATCTTATCGTAGTCGTTCTCCAGCCGTTGATCTTCTTGATTGAGCTGGTAATAGCGTTCTTCGCTTACAGGTTAACGGAAAAGGCGTTCAAGGACAAACTGACGGTCCTGCTCTTGCTGAGCTCCGCCGCGGTCTTCCTCTGGACGCCCACCCCCACATACCTGCTACTGATACTTCCGTTCCTGATATGCGTGGTCGCCACGGCCGAGACGCCCGAGCAAAAACGGTACATCCTGCCGCTGGTGTCGATCGCAGTCACGGCGACCATTTATGCCATAACGATGAACAGTTTCGGCCTGTTTTTCCAGGACTCGATATACTACGGGCTG
>DAVO01000024.1:11003-14901 GCA_002509405.1 Methanomassiliicoccaceae archaeon UBA72
GCATTGGCGGTCCTCATGGTCGGAATAGGGGAGGCCAGCATCTATTTCGTCAATCCGTATTCCTACGGATCGGAAGTCAGCATAGGCGCTTACGGTGCAGATTACTCGCTGCAGGCCTCTGCCCCGACAGAGTACAATGTGATATCATTCGACAATCACGGCGTCTCCCCGGTGGAAGAGCTCATAGTATGCCTGGACGACAGCGGCTACCACATCAGAATAGTGAAGGAGCTGGAGCTCAGGGGTTTCGAGAACGTGGTTCTTGCAGAGCCCGGAGAGCTTCTGGAATATATGAGCGGCGACGTTTCGGGAAAGGCGATCCTGTTCCCCTTCGGGCTGTTCCCGGAAGAAATCTACAGCGGCAATGCTTCGGATCCGCTTTTCGCTGATTGGCTGGACGAGGGCGGCTCTATATACTGGTTCGGCTGCTCGGAAATCCCGGACGACGCATACCTTTTGCCTTTCGGCCTAGCCGCAGAGAGCTTCAACACCTCTTCGGCCTCCGAAGCCGTCAGCCGCTCGGGCGACATATGCACCCAGCTTTGTCTTAGGAGCGACAACGTATACCACGGGCTGAGGTCCGACATCGGGACGCCCCTCGCCTACGTGTCCGAAAGCGGTTACAGCTCGATAACCTCCATGAAAGCCTCGGAAGGGACCATGGTGTTCATAGCCGGCGACATGGACGACGATTTCGCCTCCGACTGCGCCCAGATAATCGCCGCTGGAATAACCTACGCGACGACGGTCCTGGACTATTCCGCAGGAATAGCAGATGGAAGTACCAGCGGCCAATTGACATACAGTGCCAGCGCCGAAGATAACGTAACGGTATACGTTCAGATGGGCGGATACTACACCGTCTACGGACAAAGGTTCCAGTCGGCCTCGGCCTGATGGCAAATTGTTATTATACAAGTTTCCAATCACAGTCCGATGTCCGCACTGGATACAGTATCTGTACTTTTGTCGCTGGCCGTGGCAGCAATATCGATCTCCAGCACCAATGCGGACTGGATGTGGCTCGCCGTATCCTTATTGGGGATAGCTCTGGTAATGTATCCCAGGAAATACATGGGAGGCAAAGGGTACAACGGGTTCCTCCTGGTGGCGGCCGCTGTCCCGATGGCCGCACAGGCGGTCCTCGGAATATACATGAGGTTCGAATGGACATACGATCTCTGGACGGTGTCGCTGATCTTCCAGTCCTGGGCCTGCGTGGTGTACGGTTATATGCTGGCACTCATAATAGACCAATCGACCGGGATAGTGCTATCCAAGCGCTGGATACTTCTTTTCTCGCTTCTTTTCTCGGTCTCCGTATCCGCGATATATCTGTTCTTCCAGTTCTCTTCCCTATACTTCCAGGGGGAGCCCGTTTTCAACACGGATTTCCAGGGCTCCGAGATGAACGACATCAGGATATGGATGAACTCGCAGCTGATGACCCCCCCGTCTGTCGCGGTGCCGGTTTCGATAATCGTAGCGATAGTCATGCGTTTCTGGACCAAGAGAACGGAAAAAGCGGAACTTATGAAAGGAGGCGCCTGAAATGGACGCTTCCAAAAAAAGCACGATCTCCGATGCGGTGTGCATAATTGCATTCTGCGTGCTTCTGCTGATGACGGTCCGCTCATACTTCTTCGAGAACAGGCTGGAGTACCAGCTGAACACCGGTCTCTTCACGGCCCTTTTCTGCCTGGTGCCGATGATGTTCCGTCGCGCCAAGATCATGACCCTGCCGCTGGTATTCGTTATCATGATTGAGACGGCGATATTCCTGCACGGTTACGGCGTCCTGTTCATGCAGTACGACGACCTGGTATGGTATGACACCGTGACCCACACGGTATCTTCCGTGGTCGTCGGCCTGTGCGTCTTCTATGCGCTCATGGTCGTCGACGGACACGACGAAAAGGTCATGCTGGGCAAGAAGGGCATGTCGATCTTCATAGTCCTCACGATGCTTGCGCTGAGCGTCTACTGGGAGGTCTTCGAGCTGATAGTGGACATAATTTCAGGCACGAACATGCAGTACAGTCCTTTCGACACGATGAGGGACATGCTGTCCAACACCCTCGGCGGGATATTCGTGGCGATCTACGTCAGATGGTTCCTGGGCAGGCATCCGGATTACGATGTGGCAAAGGAGTTCAGTCTTCATCCGAAGCTCACGAAGTTCGCCGGACACGCCTATCGGGCGGAATAAACTCACCAGTAATTAATTTATATGAGCAACCGATAGCAACCCTGCTCTAAAGAGCCGATGATTGATGAAGGTCATTGACCGGAAAGAGGTAATCTAAATGTCTGTATTTGTAAAGTTTGAGACACCGAAAGAGCTTTCTGACAAAGCCTACCAGCTCGCGGAGATCGCGAGAGACGGCGGCAAGATCAAGAAAGGAACCAACGAAGTAACGAAAGCCGTAGAGCGCGGAGACGCGGCACTGGTCGTCATGGCCGTCGACGTCGACCCGCCCGAGATCCTGGCCCACATCCCCGCACTTTGCGAGGAGAGGGGAGTCGCGTACGTTTACGTGCCCAGCAAGGCCGAGCTCGGAAACTCGATAGGCCTCGAGAAGCCCACAGCCTCCATCGCCATTATCGACGTAGGCAAAGGCAAACAGCTCTGCGAAGAGATTGCCCAGGCAGCAAAGAACCTGAAAAAATGATGGTGATCTGAAATGGTTGACACTGACAGCATCCCCGCGGAGGTAGTAGAGATTATCGGCCGCACCGGGATGACCGGTGAGGCCACCCAGGTCAAAGTCCGCGTACTTGACGGTCGCGACAAGGGAAGGATCATCACCAGGAACATTATGGGTCCTGTCAGGATGGGGGACATCCTCATGCTGAGAGAGACCTCGAGAGAAGCCAGGAAACTGGGAATGAGGTGATACGTTGGTCGAGATAAGAAAATGCTCGTTCTGCGGCACCGAAATAGAGCCCGGTACCGGCAAGATGTATGTGAAGAGGGACGGAACCGTTCTCTTCTTCGACAGCAACAAGTGCTACAAGAACATGGTCGAGCTCAAGAGGGTCCCCAGAAAGACCGCTTGGACACAGAAGGCCGTGGACGAGAAGGCGGCACGCCTGAAGTTCGAAGAGAAGCGCGCTTCCGAAGAGAAGAAGTGATCCCATGGCCGTCGAAAGGACGTACCTGATGGTCAAGCCCGACGGAGTCCAGCGCGGACTCTGCGGCGAGATCGTCTCTCGATTCGAGAAGAAGGGCCTGAAGATCGTCGCCATGAAGATGATGAAGATCTCCAAGGACACCGCGGAGTTCCACTACGGGGAGCACAAGGGCAAGAAGTTCTTCGACTCCCTGATATCCTACATCACCTCCGGCCCCGTGCTGGCGATGGTGCTGGAAGGTGACAACGCCGTGGCGGTCTGCAGGAACCTCATGGGAAAGACGAATCCCCAGGAGTCCGCTCCCGGAACGATTCGCGGCGACTACTGCATGGTCACTGGCGTGAACATAATCCACGGGTCCGACTCGGTCGAATCGGCCCAGAGGGAGATATCGATCTTCTTCAGGCCCGATGAGCTCGTCGAGTACAAGCGCGACTCAGACAAGTGGATATACGAGTGAAGAAACCATTTAACTTCAAACTCCTTAATATATGACGGTGGGGGCATGATTTCGAATGGCAATACGGCAACCGGTCGTCAGCGTGCTCGGACACGTTGATCATGGAAAGACGAAGCTTCTGGACAGGATCAGAGGCACGTCTGTACAGGCCAGAGAGGCCGGTTCGATAACCCAGCATATAGGTGCCACCGAGGTTCCCATTGACCACATATACAAGATGTGCTCCCAGATCCTGGGGAAGAAGAAATTCGACGTCCCCGGGCTGCTTTTCATAGACACTCCCGGGCACCAGGCGTTCATGAC
>DAVO01000024.1:14956-19985 GCA_002509405.1 Methanomassiliicoccaceae archaeon UBA72
ATCGCCATGAACAAGATCGACACGATACAGGGATGGAACAGCGTCGAAGGCCGCCCGTTCATTCTGGCCGAGAAGGTTCAGCAGGAACGCACGATGGAGGTTTTCAACGACAAGATGTACAGTATCATAGGGCAGATGTCCCAGGAGGGGATATCCGCCGACAGGTACGACAGGATCGACGACTTCACCAAGACCGTCGCCCTGGTGCCCATAAGCGCCAAGGAAGGAGAAGGCATCCAGGACCTCATGCTGGTCCTCATCGGGCTGGCACAGCGCTTCTTGGAGTCCAGACTCGAGAAGAGCGAGGGGCCGGGGAAGGGCACGATATTGGAGATCAAAGAAGAGAAAGGTCTCGGGAAGACCCTAGACATCATCCTGTATTCGGGCACTCTCTGCCGCGGTGACACGGTTGCGCTGGGAACAAGGGGCGCCCCGGTCGTCACAAAGATAAAGGCGATACTGAAACCGAAGCCCCTGGACGAAATACGCGACCCCAGGGACAGGTTCGACTCCGTAAGGGAGCTCAACGCTGCGGCAGGCGTCAAGATCTCATGCCAGAACGTCGAAGGCGTGATCGCCGGCGGGCCGATAATGGTGGTCAAGGGACCCAACGACCCGCTTATCGCATCCATAAAAGAAGAGTCGCAGATCAAGGTAGATGTGGTGGAGGCAGGCATAACAATCAAGGCCGACGCCGTCGGGTCCCTGGAAGCTCTGGCCTTCGAGGCCAAGCAGGCCGGTATCCCGATCAGGAAATACGGCATCGGAGAAATAACCCGCAGGGACATCGTAGAGGCCGCATACGGCGACGTGAGCAACAGCGTCATCCTAGGATTCAATGTAACGATGTCCAAGGACGCGGAGGCAGAGGTCCAGAACCAGCAGATATCCGTTTTCACGAATCCGATAGTTTATCAGCTTATCGACGAATATGTTCTTTGGCGCGACGAGGCCAAGAGGAAGGCTGAAACGGACAAGCGTTCGGAGTTCGCTTTCCCGGCCAAGATATTGCTTCTGCCCAACTGCACGTTCAGGGTGAGCAAGCCCGCCATAGTGGGCGTCCGCGTCATCGCGGGCAAAATCAGAATAGGTCAGAAACTCGTCTCGTCTTCCGGCGGGGAGGCCGGAAGGATAAAAAGCATCCATACGGGGGAGGACACGCTCAAGGAGGCGTCCCAGGGGGACGAGGTCGCCGTCGGTATCGAAGGCGTAACCGCAGGGAGGCAGATCAACGAGGGAGACGTGCTTTACGTGGACCTGCTGGAGTCATCGGTGAAACAGCTCCCCAACATGGATCTCAACAGCGACGAGAAGGCGGCGATGGAAGAGCTCATCGCCATCAAGAGGAAGGAAGACGTTTTCTGGGGGATGTGATGTTGAAGCACACGGCCACAAGCGTTCTGAAGAAGGACCCCAGCGACATATCGGGCGACATCTACGCGTTCCTCGACAACCTCGAGGACTCCATAAACGTCCCTCTCAGTCTGGATTTCAAGTTCAAGTTCATTCTGTTCTGCGGGATGGGAGGCTCCGCCATCGGCGGGGACATAATCTCGGACTGCGTGGCCGACTCGGCGAGATACCCGATCAAGATACAGCGCTTCCCCGACATACCCGAATGGGTGAACGAAGATGTACTGGTCGTCATATCGAGCTATTCGGGGAACACTAAGGAGACCCTCTCGATGTACGAGCAGGCCACGGCCAAGAACGCCCAGATAATAGTGCTGTCTTCGGGCGGCGAGATATCGGAGCGTGCCAAGGCGAAGGGGGACCCAATAATCAATATCACCCCGGGGCTTCAGCCCAGGTGCGCACTGGGTTACACGCTGGGCATCATGATCAACGTGATGGAAGCTCTGGGCGACCCGTCCACCAAGATCGCGGTCCAGAAGAGCATCCCAAAGCTAAGGACGTTGAGGGACGAGCTCTCCAGCGACATAAGCATCGCATGGGAGGTCGCCCGCAGGATAGATGGCAAGGTGCCGATAATCTACTCTACGACGGACATAGCCTCTTCGGCCCTCAGGTGGAAGAGCCAGATGAACGAAAACTCCAAGATGATGGCTTTCTCCGGATCGATACCGGAGTTCAGCCACAACGAGATCTCCGGATGGTCGGAGGGAGAGGTCAGGGAAAAGTGCATGCCCATATTCCTCTACGAAGAGCGGATGAGCAGGTACAAGCGGAACGCCATCAACGCTTCGATCGATACCCTGAAATCTTACGGCGTGGAACCTCTGGTGCTGAAGATACGTGGGAAGAGTGTCACGGAGAAGATCATACGGTCGGTGATGATAGGCGACTATGTATCTCTGTACCTGGCATATATTTCGGGCGTGGACCCCAGCACCGTCGCGTCGATCGACGAGTTCAAATCCCGTCTAACAAAGCTTCTTACGGTCCGCAAGAGGAGCCGCTCCGCCGGCCCCTCGGGTAAGGCCTGACCTCCGTCCAAGGTCCCAGACTGCGGGACTAGGTCGGTCCCGAGGAAATTTCGTATATAGGAAACTATATAAGCATTGCTAGGCTAAGGCGGTTCTACAGGTGTTCAAATGGTAGACTTCAAAACTATCGTGAATGACGTTAAGACGGGCAAATCTTACAATGTTGCCGTGTCGGGCCACCACGCGAACTCTCTGATTGGTAAAAACATCGGAGAGGTCGTAGACGGAATTTTCGTAGGGCTCCCCGGTTACAAGCTTAAGATCACAGGCGGAAGCGACGGTAACGGTACCCCGATGAGGAAGGACCTCCCCGGCGGGAGGAAGAGAAAGCTCCTTCTTTCGGACGGTCTCGGATTCCACGAGAAATATCCGGGAGAGAGGAAGAGGACCGCAGTCCGCGGTTCCGCGATCTCCGCCGAAATCGTGCAGATCAACATGGCAATCTCAGAGTACGGGCCCAAATCGGTTGAGGAGATCTTCGCCTCCGGCGGAGCTCCCGCGGAGAAGTGATGAAGGTTCCCAGGCAGCCCGAGGCTAACATCGGGATGATCGGTCACGTAGACCACGGCAAGACCACGCTCACCAAAGCGCTCTCCGGGGACTGGACAGACCGTCACTCGGAAGAGGTGAAGAGAGGTATCTCCATCCGCCTCGGATATGCCGACGTCGCATTCTACAAATGCCCCCAGTGCCAGGGCGAAGCAGCTTACGGCACTGAGAAGACATGCAAGAACTGCGGCTCCGAGACCGAATTCCTTCAGGCGGTGTCCTTCGTCGACGCCCCCGGCCACGAGACGCTCATGGCCACGATGCTTTCGGGCGCCGCCCTCATGGACGGCGCGTTGCTTCTGGTGGCCGCCAACGAGCACTGCCCGCAGCCCCAGACCAAAGAGCATCTGATGGCCCTCTCGATCATAGGGATCGAGCACATCGTCATAGTCCAGAACAAGATAGACATCGTAACGAAGGAACAGGCCCTGGAGAACTACAGGGAGATCAAGGCCTTCGTCAAGGGCACGGTCGCCGAGAACGCGCCGATCATCCCCATATCTGCGAACCACGGCGTGAACATCGACATGCTCATCGAGGCCATCCAGAAGCACATCATACACAAGATCACAAGAGACACGGAGTCCGCCCCGCTGATGCACGTGGCCCGTTCTTTCGACATCAACTCGCCGGGTGCCAAACCCAAAGAACTCAGGGGAGGCGTCATTGGAGGCACCCTGATACAGGGGAGGCTGAAGATCGGCGACAGGGTGGAGATCGTGCCCGGCAGGAGAGTAGAGGTCGCCGGAAAGATGACCTACGAGAAGATCGCGGCCGACATCATCTCCCTGGAGGCAGGGGGAAGGATGGTCGAAAGCGTGGAGCCTGGAGGACTGATCGCCATCGGTACCGAGCTGGACCCGTCCATCACCAAATCCGACGGTCTGACCGGAACCATGCTCGGGGCCCCCGGCAATCTTCCTGCGGTCGTCAGCGATTTCACGATGCAGACCGTCCTCATGGAACGTGTCGTCGGCTCGTCGTCCGAACTCAGCGTCGACGAGATAAAAAGCAACGAGCCTCTCATGCTCAGCGTGGGCACCGCGACCACCGTAGGCGTGGTGAAGAGCGCAAGAAACGGTTCCGCCGATGTTGTCCTCAAGATACCCGTGTGCGTCATGCCAGGTCAGAGGGTCGCAATATCCAGAAGGATCTCCAACAAGTGGAGGCTCATCGGATACGGAATCGTAGAACAGTGAGCCTATGGCCACAAACGTCATTTTAGACACGAACGCGCTTCTGATGCCCTTCGAGGTGAAACTCAACCTCGACCTGGCCGTACGGCAGGTACTCGGAGACGTCCATTTCATAGTCCCGGGGCCGATAATCGGCGAGCTCAAAAGGCTGGAGAACAAGTTCTCCGCCGTGGCGCTCGAACTCGCAAGGCGTTACGAGATAGTGCAGACGGAATCTTCCGGAGACGCCGCGGTGATCGAGCTGGCACAGCGCACCAAAGCTTATGTGCTGACCAACGACAAGGATCTCAGGAGAAAGTTGAGGAATGCCGGAGTGCCCGTCATGTACCTTCGCTCCGGAACGCATCTGGTAATCGACGTCAGATGAGCGGGTAAGGGGGGTCTTCGGGCGGGTTTCCGGTCCAGGGCTCCCTTCCGATCTCCTTCAGCCTGAGGCTCACCAGTTCCTTGCCCTTCTCGCTCACGCCGTATATCGGCACCTTGTTCCCTGCAGTGACAACGTCCCTCGACTTAGCCTCCTGGCGTATNNCTGTAGGATGTGCCGGTCGTGTGGACGGCCATTATAACGGTGCTGTATCCGTAGGAGTCCCGCGCCTTCACGGCGTCGTCCGCTCCGCATACCGTTACGGCTACAGAACGGAAGCCCATGGAATATGCCTTTTCAAGACCTGCGAGCATATCTATCTCTGCCGTCTCCGGGTCCAGGACCATGTCCCTTCCCACGGCTTCGATCACCGTCTCGATCGGAGACGTCTCCACTATGGCGGATATGCGCCCGCACATCCCCTGTACTATCTCGGGGTCCGTGACCACGGCGGTTCCGCACCCGTCGGCAGC
>DAVO01000007.1 GCA_002509405.1 Methanomassiliicoccaceae archaeon UBA72
TATCAAAGTAAAGAAAGGAATGACTGTAAATGAGATATTGGAGGCCATGGGGCGCTCCGGCGGCTTTACGGCCCAGAAGCTGGCCGATGCCACTGACATTGCAGAGAAGATGATAAAGAAGAAGGGATGCCTGAGGATACTTTCCTTCCCCGCATGTATAATGGCCACCGGTACCAGGGGCATTTTGATCGATATGGTGAAAAACCACATGGTCGACCTGATAATAACCACCTGCGGGACCCTAGACCATGATATCTCCAGGACTTTCGCCGCATACTACAAAGGAGACTTCATGATGGACGACGCGAGGCTGAGAAAGCACAGCGTCAGCAGACTAGGGAACGTCCTTGTCCCCGATTCATGCTACGGTATCGTCCTCGAGGACAACCTACTGCCCATGTTCGACGAGATTTTCAAAGACCGCAAGGACATGACAACACATGAGATCATAGACGAGGTCGGCAAGAGGATGCCGAGCGAGAACAGCCTGCTTTACCAGTGCCATGCGAACAAAGTGCCCATTGTCGTCCCCGGCATTACCGACGGTTCTTTCGGCTCCCAGCTCTGGACATACTATCAGATGCACCGCAACCTCAGAGTAGACCTCTTCGGCGACGAGCAGATGCTCGCAGAGATGACCAACGATGCCAAGTACACAGGAGCGATAATCATAGGCGGCGGCATATCCAAACACCACGTGATCTGGTGGAACCAGTTCAGGGGAGGTCTTGACTTCTGCATATATCTCACCACTGCACAAGAATACGACGGCTCCCTGTCGGGAGCCGCGATCAGAGAAGCCGTTTCCTGGGGCAAGGTCAAGAGCAACGCCAAGAAGATGACGGTCGAAGGCGATGCCACGATCACGCTGCCCCTGATATACGCAGGCCTGGCGGACAGGCTGCTCTGAGGCGATAAAATGCCGAAGGAGATCCTCATCCTTCCCGGAGACGGGGTCGGAAAGGAGATAACCGACGCCGCAGCATCCGTATTGGAGGCCGTCACGGGAGAGGTGGAGATACTCTATGGTAAGATAGGCGCTTCGGCATACGAGAAGACAGGATATTTCCTTCCTCCCAAGACGATGGAGCTGGCCGCGAAATCCGACGCGATAATCGCGACTCCCGTTCTGAACCATACGATCGAGAAGAACTACAGGGACCCCCTGGCCACTCTCAGGAAGCAGCTGGACATGTGTTCGGTCCTGAGGAAGTTCCAGCCCCTCGGCGACGGCATAGGCGTTTCCGGCTTGGACTGCATGCTGATAAACTGCAATCCTCAGACGGTCGGCACCTCGAAAGAGGTGGAGACCCTTAACGGTGTCAGCGTGGAATCCTACATCGACGCAGGAGGATGCAGAAAGGTCTTCAGGATGGGAGAGCGCATAGCCACGGCCAAACAGAGGCGGAAGATCACATGCCTCAGGGACTTGGAGCTCAACCCGTATTCAGACGCCATGTTTGCGGACCTTTTCTACAAAGAGTTCGCTGCTTCCGAGTTCATAATCGACGATATGGATGTCGCGGAAGCGACCTCGAAGCTAGTCTTGGACCCCTCGTTCGCCGATGTGATAGTCACGCCGGTGCCTTACAGCAACGCCGTTTCCGGAGTTCTCACCGGAATGTGCGGGGGCGCCTACCTTACCTGCGTGGGGTACCTGAGCGAGAACAGCGGGATGTTCATGCCCCTTCATGGTCCTGTCGAACACCTTGCCGGGACCGATACCGTGAATCCCACCGGTTGCATTCTGGCCGGAGCGATGGCTCTGGACACGGTCGGGCTCAACCTGGAGGCTGACAAGATAAGGAACGCCGTACGTTCGGCTTACAGAAAGGGGATGAAAACAAGAGATGTGGGAGGGGACCTTTCCACTTCCGAGTTCACCTACCGCGTAACTAAGCTCTGCCAGAGAAGCAGATGACCAGAACGGTTAATACCCAGTAATCTGCTCCAGTGGCGAGTGGATAATTTGAAGGACGCAGGACACAGGGACGCTGTCGCGGCGGCGATGAATTTCGAACTTATCGGCAGGACACCCGTGAACAATTTCGCATTGGTCACAGCTGCCCACAGCGCCGGATACACGGTGACCCAGGCACGGAACGACCCTGTTTTGTCCGCAAGGGTTTCGGTAGACTATGCCATGAAGACCCGCTCTGATTTCGTCAAACCGATACTGGACTCCCAGATACCTTTCGCGGACATGGGCGGGGAAGTGAGGTTCCCCGAGGACGACTACGGGATGGTCCCCAAGCCCATGATCGACGGACCGGAAGATCTCGATGGCTTTGCGGTGTTCGATCCTTTCAAGGCTTCGGAATGCCCTCGTTTCACCAGCGTTTTTGTCGACAGCATCGAAGAGACCGCAAGGATACTGCCGGAAGACCTGCACATATGCGGGCTATCATGGGGGCCCCTTACCATGGCAGGATATACGATGGGGACAGAGAACATGATGTTCCAGATGCTTCTGGAACCCGACTATGTCAAGGCGACCGTCAAGAAGGTCACCGGCCTGGTGACGGCCATGGAGCAACGGATGATAGAGGCAGGTGCAACTGTGCTGTGGATGGCCGATCCCACGTCGTCCGAGGACCTGATATCCAAGGACATGTTCCGCGAGTATTCATACGACGCGATCAGAGAAGTTATATCCGATACGAAAGAATATCGTAATGTGCCAGCGTTCGTGCACATATGTGGAAACACTCTTAACACGATGTCTGTTCTGAAGGAAATAGGAACGGACTGCTTCAGTTTCGACCATGCCGTAGACCCCGCTGCAGCCAGAAAAAGCGCCGGGGACATGGCCATCATGGGCAACATAGACCCTGTTGCCGTAATGATGATGGGCACCCCCGAGAAAGTGAAAAAGGAAAGCTACCATGTCATTGATGCGGCGGGTTGGGACGGCGGGCTGATACTGGCACCTGGTTGCGAGATGCCGCTGATGACTCCCGACGAGAATGCAGTTATGATGGGAGAATCCGCACGCACCTACTGGCAGAGTTAAGCTAACTGTACACCAGGCCTGAATAAATCCAAAATGACAGGCCATCTGTGCGTGATAACATGGGTGCACAAAATATCGGAGGGAGGCCTGAAAGCGAAGGCGGCAGGGTCCCCAGGATATATGTCAGACTTAGGAACAATGCTTTGGAAAATATCGGCTCTGACTTCAAGACTATCAGAGCGTTCGCCTTCGTGATGATAGTCGCCGAAACCGGATTAGGGCCTGATGAGGTGAGGAAACTCGAGATGGACAATCTAGACCCGGCCTCAAGTATCGGGATAGTGTCCTGCCGCACGAGAGGCTTGGACGGAGAATCGTGTATCTCGGTGAACCTCCAAAAGGCCGGTTCCGATGTGCTGGCGGCATACATTGAGTCCCGCAGGGCCTTCCTGGAAGAGTATTCATTCGATTCACGATACCTTTTTCCATCTAGGATGACGACCAACGGGATCATGCCCCCGGAAGCGGTGAACGGCATCGTCGATACGGTTTCTGACATATGCGAAGAAAAAGTCGATATGGAGCTTCTCAGGGACATCTTCGGGCCCCAATGACCATACGGTTTCCGGCGGGAGAAAATGCATGCGGGAGGCTCCCCGCCGGAATTGAAAATGTTTGATCGCTCGGTATCAGCCGAGCATTTTCTTCATGTCCGCCTCAGGGGTGCTGATCGGAGTGATTCCGAAGTTCTCCACGAGGAAGGAGACGATGTTTGGCGAAAGGAACGCCGGGACCGAAGGTCCCAGGTATATGTTCTTCACGCCCATGCTCAGCAACGTCAGGAGCACGGCGACCGCCTTCTGCTCGTACCATGACAGAACGATTGAAAGAGGAAGATCGTTGACGGTGCAGTTGAACACGTCCGCAAGTGCCAGAGCGACCTTTACGGCTCCGTATGCATCGTTGCACTGACCTACGTCCAGTATCCTGGGTATTCCTCCGATGTCTCCGATGTCCATATCGTTGAACCTGTACTTGCCGCAAGCGAGGGTCAGCACCAGGGTGTCCTTCGGGGTGTTCCTGACGAACTCCGTGAAGTAGCTCCTTCCCGGCTTGGCTCCGTCGCATCCTCCTACAAGGAATATGTGCTTTATCGCTCCGGTCTTGACACCTTCGACGACCCTGTCGGCCACCGAAAGTATCGTTCCGGCCGAGTATCCCGTGGTCACGGTCTTTCCTCCGTTCACGCCGGTCATCTGGACGTCTTCCTTGTATCCGCCGAGCTCGAGGGCCTTGGCGATGA
>DAVO01000029.1:0-814 GCA_002509405.1 Methanomassiliicoccaceae archaeon UBA72
GCCGATAAGGACATGGTCTCATGAGAGCACTGTATATTCACGCGGACTCGATGGAGTTCGAAGCTAAGGAGAAGACCAAGGTCGCCGAGGAGATACCCGACAACCTTCACAACGGCAGGATGGAAGAGGTACTCGTTGCGTTCATAACCGTAGAGAGCAGCGACGAGGACGCCCTTCAGGACGTGGCCGCTGAGGCCTCGAAGGACATCCTCGCCACCAAGGAGAAGGTCGGAGCAGAGCGCATCATGCTCTATCCGTACGCCCACCTGAGCAAAGACCTGGCAAAGCCCAAGGCCAGCATCCAGCTTCTTGACATGGTCGAGAAGATGGTCGCCGCCGACGGGACCGAGGTTGTCAGGGCGCCGTTCGGATGGTACAAATCCTTCGACGTCAAATGCAAAGGCCACCCGCTGTCGGAGCTCTCCAGGGACTTCACCGGGAAGGCCGCAAAGAAATCCGCTCCCAAGGGAAAGGACACGTACTTCGTGCTTACCCCCGACGGAGAGGAAGTCCGCATAGAGGATTACAAATCGACCTCCGAATGCATGAGGTACATGATAGACAAGGAGGCCCTCGGAAAAGAGGCGCCCGCGGTCAAGGAGCCCGACTATCTCAGGCTCTGCAAGAAGTTCGGGATACAGTGGGAGTCCATGTCCGATGCGGGCCACATGTGCCTTGCGCCACACGGCGCGATGATGTTCGACCTGATATCCGACTATGCGACCCAGATCGTCAACGGTTCCGGGTTCAGCGTCTACAACGTCAAAGGTACCAACATGTTCTCCCTGGACGAACCGGCCGTGAAGGAGCATGC
>DAVO01000029.1:880-52618 GCA_002509405.1 Methanomassiliicoccaceae archaeon UBA72
TTCGGGGCCTTCGAAGTGGCAGACTCGTACAGGATGGAGCAATCAGGGGAGACCATGCTGTGCTTCAGGACCAGAAGGCTCAACATGCCCGACTTCCACGTCATGTGCAGGACGGTCCCGGAAGCCCAGGACAGCTTCCGTTTCCTGGACGGCAAGATATACGACGAGATAGAGGCGATCGGGAGGGAGTACGAGATGCTCGTCAACTTCTCTTCCATGCAGGCCTACAGGGACAACAAGGACCTCATCCTCAAACTGTGCAACGACCACGGCAGGGACGCCCTCATACACATCTACCCCGAGGGAATAAACTACTACTGGACCGTGAACATCGAATACCACATGCTGGACCAGATGAAGAGGCCCAGAGAGATCGGTACCGTCCAGATCGACATAGGCAACGCTCAGAGATTCGGGATCACATACTCGGACGAGAACGGAGAGAAGCAGTATCCTGTGATACTCCACTGCGCCGTCATCGGCTCGATAGAGAGATGGATGTACACCCTGCTGGACACCGCCGTCGCCCTGGAGAAGACCGGCATCCCCGGATACCTCCCGGTGTGGATCGCCCCCGAGCAGGTGAGGCTCATGGCAAAGAACGAGGAATGCGTCGCAGAGACCCTGAAGATGGCCGAGGCCATCCGCTCCGCAGGCATACGCGTCTCCGTGGACGATACCGACGCAACGGTCGGAAAGAAAGTCCGCCTTTCCAAGCAGGACTGGTGCTCCTATGCCGCGGTGATCGGCGAGAAAGAGATCGAGTCCGGGCAGTTGAAGGTTTACGTGAGGTCGGAGAACAGGGACGTCGACATGACGACCGACGAGCTGGTCTCCCGCATAAAGGCCGAGACCGCCGGAATGCCCGTCCGCGACATGTACATGCCGTCGGAGCTCAGCAGGCGCTGCGGATTCTAAACCATGAAGCGGGCACTGCCCGCTTCGACTCTTTTTAATCATTCATCGGTCGTGGGATGCGGCCCTGCCGCTCCTGCAATGGACTTATACTTCCGACTCCTATCATGCCGTCATGATCGATCTGTATGTCGTGACCGATTCTTCGCTTTCCAGAGGAAGGACCGACGCCGAGGTTGCCAGGCTTGCTTACGAGGG
Organism: Methanomassiliicoccaceae archaeon UBA72; assembly: GCA_002509405.1. Taxonomy (GTDB): domain Archaea; phylum Thermoplasmatota; class Thermoplasmata; order Methanomassiliicoccales; family Methanomethylophilaceae; genus VadinCA11. The sequence goes on from DAVO01000029.1 coordinate 1,994, forward strand.
CGGTGCCGAAACGGTTCAGCTAAGGATAAAAGGGGGCGACGGATGCTCCATGCTCTCACAGGCGAAGGAGATAAGGGAGATCGCATACGAGATGGGCAGATTCTTCATTGTGAATGACAGAGTGGACATTGCCTTGGCCTCGGACGCCGACGGCGTCCATCTGGGCCAGGACGATATGCCCCTCGAAGATGCCAGGCGCCTGATGGGCGATGACGCTCTCATCGGAATTTCCGTTTCGAACGTCCGCGAAGCGGCGGAAGCGTACGAAGGCGGGGCGGACTATCTGGGGATAGGGCCCATATTCACAACGTCGACGAAACCGGATGCGGGGGTGGCCATAGGGCTCGACGCGATAATTAACATCAGGAGAGAGGTTCCGGAGATCCCGTTGGTCGCCATCGGCGGCATCAACCGGGGGAACATAAAGGACGTCATACTCGCCGGGGCCGACGCTGCGGCCGTTGTCTCGGCCGTCGTGGCGCAGGACGACATAAGGGGGGCCGCTCACGACCTCAGGGACCTGATATTGAAGATACGGCCCCACGTCCCCCGTCGGTGAAATCCGTCGGACAAAGATATTGTAAGCCATCAGGGCATACGGCAACCGAGGATTTCCAATGAAAGCTAACGGAAAGGAGATAGAGGTCCGGGAAGGGACAACATTGCATGAATTCCTCGTCTCCTCCGGATACGACACGTCCAGGGTCGCGGTCGAACTGAACGGGTCCGTTTCACCGAGAAGGACCTATAAAAACGTCGTACTGAATGATACTGATTCGATGGAGATAGTCAGCTTCGTCGGAGGCGGATGAATTGCCTCTAAGAGTTGGCATCGCAGGCCTCGGCGGTTTAGGGTCCAACGTGGCCGTCATGCTCGTAAGATCCGGCTTCAGGGACCTTGTGCTTGCCGATTTTGACAGAGTCGAAGAGTCGAACCTCAACCGTCAGATATACTTCAGGAGGCAACTCGGTATGAAGAAGACCGATGCCTGCGTTGAAATACTGAAGATGATCGAGCCGGAAATCGAGCCAGAAGCCCACGACGTACGTCTCGATGAGGAGAATATAGCCAGCGTGTTCGGCGGATGCATGATAGTCTGCGAGGCGCTCGACAGCGCAGACGCCAAGGCCATGCTTGTTAACACGGTGCTATCCGAGATGCCTGGCACATATGTAGTTTCAGGCTCGGGGATCTCCGGTTGGGACTCCCCCGAAGGAATAAGGACGAAACACGTGTTCGATAAGCTTTACGTATGCGGCGACGGCACCTCCGACACCAGCGACATGCATGCGCCCAGAGTTACAGTGTGCGCCGGGCACCAGGCAAACTTAATTCTGAGATTGATATACGGGATGGAAGATGGAAAAATTGAATGAAGACCTGCTTGACATCGGAGGGAGAAAGTTCCGGTCCAGATTCATCCTCGGATCGGGAAAGTTCAGCCTCGACATGACGCGGACCGTGATAGAGAACGGGGGCGTCGAAATGGCGACCCTGGCGGTAAGGAGAGCGAACGCCGGAGGGATGGAGAACATCCTGGACTACATGCCGCATGGAGTGACGCTGCTGCCCAATACCTCCGGGGCCAGGAACGCCGACGAGGCTGTGCGCATTGCGGAGCTGGCAAGGGAGCTGGGATGCGGGGATTTCATAAAGGTGGAAATAATCCGCGATTCGAAATACCTCCTGCCTGACAACACGGAGACCGTGAAAGCCGTGGGGCTGCTAAAGGCGAGGGACTTCATAGTCATGCCTTACATGATGCCGGACCTGTCGGCGGCAAGGGACATGGAGGATGCGGGCGCGGACGCCATAATGCCCCTGGGGGCCCCCATAGGAAGCAACAAGGGCCTTCTGACGAGAGATTTCATAAAAATATTGGTGGAAGAGATAGACCTCCCCATAATAGTGGATGCGGGAATCGGCAGGCCGTCACAGGCTTGCGAGGCCATGGAGATCGGGGCCGCCGCCATAATGGCGAACACCGCCATAGCCACCTCCAAGGACCCGGCGGCCATGTCAAGGGCGTTCAGGATGGCCATTGATGCGGGTCGCCTGGCATATCTTTCCGGTCCGGGAAGGGTCCTTGAACACAGAGCCGAGGCCTCCAGTCCTCTGACCGGGTTCCTCGAGGACAGATGAGATGAGAGATTACACGGACGTCGACGACTACGAAGAGGGGATGGAACACATCGACCCTGCTCTGATGACAGGGGTTCTCGAACGTGCCTCCTGGTACAGTACCGACGATTACTCGGAAAGCGATGTTCTTAAGGCCCTCTCTTCTGACGGCGTCGGTCCGGAGGGTTTCGCGGCGCTCCTTTCGCCTGCGGCAGAGCCTTTGCTCGAGAAGATAGCCCGGAGGGCAAGGGAAGAGACGATGAAGCATTTCGGAAACTCGGTCAGCATCTTCACTCCCCTCTACGCCTCCAACTACTGTTCTAACAGATGCGTCTACTGTGGATTCAACAGCGCAAACAGCATCAAACGCGCCAAACTGGTCGGCGACGAGATAGATAAGGAGATGGCGGCGATTGCATGCACAGGCCTCAGGGAGATACTGCTTCTGACGGGGGAATCGCGTGTGCATTCGGACCCGGACTACATCGCCGACCTGGTCGCGAGGGCTTCAAGGCATTTCTCCAACGTAGGGCTGGAAGTGTACCCGATGAACACCTGCGAGTACCGCAGGATGCATGACATGGGGGCGGACTACGTCACCGTCTTCCAAGAGACATACGATACCGACGTTTACACTAAGGTCCATCCCGGAGGCAGGAAGAGGATATTCTCATACAGATTCAATTCCCAGGAGCGCGCTCTCATGGGAGGGATGCGCGGTGTAGGTTTCGCACCGTTGCTGGGTCTTTCGGACTTCAGGAGGGACACTTTCGCCTGCGGCCTCCATGCGATGGAGATCCAGAGGAAATACCCCCACGCGGAGATATCGTTCTCCCTTCCGAGGTTCAGGCCGTTCATCCACCACGAGGACGCGGAGAACAGCGTCACCGAGTCCAAGCTTCTGCAGGTCGCCATGGCGTACCGTCTCTTCATGCCTTTTGCAGGGCAGACGATATCCACCAGGGAGCGCCCTGGGTTCAGAGACAACATCGTCGGCATATGCGCCACGAAGATGTCGGCCGGGGTCAGCGTTGGAATAGGGGAGCATTCGGGCACCGAGAAGGGGGACGCGCAGTTCGACATATCGGACCCCAGGGGCCTGGATGAGGTCGTTAAAGCACTGGTGGCCAACGGAAAACAGCCCGTTTTCAACGATTATGTGAAAGTCTGAATGAGGTGAGGCAATGCATTCCAGAGCGAAGATCATCGCCGTGACCGACCGGAGAATAATGGCCAGGCCTTTCGCGGACCAGATTGCGGTCGTCGCCGAATCGGGGGTCGATATGATAATTCTAAGAGAGAAGGGGCTTGTCGAACCCGAGTACAGGTATCTGGCCACGGAGTGCCTCGCCATATGCACCGAGTACAGCATCCCAATGTGCGTCAACTCCTATGCTAGAACTGCGAGGGCCCTGAACATAGAGAACGTCCAGCTCCCTCTGGGCAAGATGCGCGAACTTAAAGAGAGGGAAGGATTCACGTCCGTCGGAGTATCGGTCCATTCCGTCAAAGAGGCAAGAGAGGCCGAGGGCCTGGGGGCGGATTATCTGATAGCTGGCCCTGTCTTCAGGACAAAATGCAAACCGGACGCCGTTCCAAAGGGGACTGGGATCATAACCGACGTATTCTCATCGGTGAGGATCCCGGTCTATGCCATAGGCGGCATAACCCCTTACAACATCGCCCAGGTCTCAGCGAAGGGGGCATCGGGGGCCTGCATAAGATCCCCGATGATGACCGATGATAACCTCAAGGTCCTCGTCAGAGAACTGAGGACCAATTTCGACGCGGGATCAGAGCATCTTCAGATCGCCGGTGATCTTGTCCAATACTGACACCTTCTCGGGCCCTATCCCGAGGCACGTTATCGAACCGGGCTCGATCTGGGTCCTTCCGGCATCGGTGATCAGCGAACATGTTATGCCCAGAGCCTCCGCAACGGCCTTGAACTCGAAAAGCTCCCGTTCGGAGTCCACCCTCAGGACGACCTTGGCCTGACCTGAATCGTACCAGGCATTGAAGTTCGCGGCATCCTTCTTTTTGGAAGCGAAGGCACAGTTCACGGCCGCATGTGCGACCTGCGCTGCAATCTTTCCTTTGGTCATCTTTAGGTCGTTCCTCACTAGGACCACCAGTTTGCGGTCGTCCGGATCGCGTCCTGCCATACGTCCGAACGTAGGTCTAGATAGTATTTCAACTAAACCCAGAACCGAGCGTCAATAACTCTTTTAACATACTCCCGTGTTAGGCTAGACATGGCGATGATCAACATAGAATACAGGCATTCCGCTGAACCACGGGAGACCAGCATCATCAGGAGGAAGACCGTCGAGGAGATGAAGAACTACCTCATGGGCCTCGTGGCGGAGATGCTTTTAGCCGATATTTCGGCGCAGTACGTCGATACCGCGTACGAGGGGGAGAACACTGTCGTGATAAACGGAAAGGACGTCCATGACATCCTGAACGGACTGCAGATCAGGATGCTCGAAAACGAGGATGCCTGCGATTCCGGAAGGCCCTCTCTTATAAAGTTCGAAAGACCTGTCCTCGACTGGAAAAAGGAATTCATCGAGGACATACCCGACGTCCTGATGAAGAACGCCATATCGAAAGCCTATGCAGACGCCACGAAAGACAGGATAATGTGAGCCGATGGCGAGCTTCGAGCTTCTGAAAAGAGACGGCATGGCTAGGATATGCCGCTTCGAGACGTCTTCCGGTTCCATAGAAACTCCGGCGCTTCTGCCGGTGGTCAATCCCAAGATCAACACGGTCCCTCCCCGGGAGCTGCACGACGAGTTCGGCTTCGGGGCGCTCATTACCAACTCCTATATCATCAAGAACACGCCCGAACTGAAAGAGAGGGCACAGGCGGAAGGCCTCCATAAGATGTTGGATTTCGACGGCATCATCATGACCGACTCAGGGACGTTCCAGAGCCACATGTACGGAGAGGTCGATCTCACCAACCCGGAGATAATGGAATTCCAGAAGAGCATCGGGACCGACATCGGGACAGTGCTCGACATATTCACAGAGCCCGAATGGTCCAAGGAGAAGACCCAATGGGCCACCGAAGAGACCTTGAAGAGGACGGAGGAAGCGTGCGCCATGAAGGGCGAAATGCTTCTGAACGGAGTGATACAGGGTTCCATATACACGGACCTGAGGACATACTGTGCAGAGAAAATGGCCGAAATGGAAATTGACGTCCACCCCATTGGCGGGGTCGTACCGCTGATGGAGCAATACCGCTACTCGGACCTGGTGGACGTTGTGATGAGTTCCAAGATGGGGCTCAACCCTGCGCGTCCCGTACACCTTTTCGGAGCCGGGCACCCAATGGTGCTGGCATTCGCCGCCCTGATGGGTTGCGACCTTTTCGATTCGGCCTCGTACGCCAAGTTCGCCAGGGATGACAGGCTGATGTTCGTGGACGGGACGTTCCGGCTACAGGAGATGCAGTCCTTGGACTGCGACTGCCCCGCATGCAGGGGAATCACCCTGGAAGCTCTGAAAAAGATGAAGAACCGCGACCGTGAGTCCCTGATAGCCAGGCACAACCTCCACCAGATCAAGGAAGAGCTGGAGATAGTCAAGAGGTACATACGCGAAGGCAGGCTCTGGGAGCTTGCCGAAATCAGGTGCCGGGCACATCCCGCGATGCTGGACGGGCTCAGGAGGCTGGCGGAGTACCGCAGGTTCATGGAGATATACGACCCGATAAGCAGGGATGGCGCCCTTTTCTACACGGGTCCGGAGACATACAACCGCCCGGTTTTCCAGAGGTACGAGTCCAGGCTGATGACCAGATATGTCCCTCCTTCGAACAGGGTCATGCTCTTCCCCGACAACGGAGGAAAACCGTACAGCCGTTCATATGCCAATGAATTCGACGTCGCCAGACGCAACGGCTATACACCCGTGGTGGTGACCCCGTTCGGACCGGTCCCCGCAGAACTGGATGAACTTTATCCCATGTCACAGTCGCTTTTCCCTTCGATAACCGACAGCGATACCGACAGAAGGTCCATGAGCCTCACGATGGAGTTCCTGCAGAGATACGACTTCGAGGAGACCGTGAAGCTTGAGGACGTGGAAGACACGGGCTCATCGGAGTACGATGCCGATATGCTCAGGGCATTGGCGGTATCCAGGTACCAGTTCGGCATAATAGCCACCGATGCGCTCTTCAGGGGCAAGGTCGAACTTGTGAAGAGCAAGAACACGAACAAGATAAGGAACGTCATTTCGGACGGGGAGCACATCTTGTCCATGAGGGCCGGCGACGGAATGTACACCCTCAAGGCAGAGGGCGCGGCCAGAATAGCTGCTGCGGTCCCCGCCCCCTACATGAGGGTCGTGGTCAACGATGATTCCGTGCCTTACGTCACCCAGGGGAGGAACGCCTTCTGTCAGTTCGTTATCGACTGCGATCCGGGCATCAGGCCCATGGAGGAAGTTATCGTAACAGACAGGAACGACAGGGTGCTGGCCACCGGAAGGGCGATGATGACCCGAAAAGAGATGGAGTCATTCGGAAGAGGGGTCGCCGTCAAGGTCCGCAGCGGGACCTCTGACGAGCCCTGAGGCCTCTTCGGCGATCTTCAGGCATGCGAGGAGGTCGTCGGCCGTGTTCCTGAGCGAACCGGCCGACTCGGCCTCCATTTTGAAGTTTATGACGTTTTCCCGGACCTCCATTTCTACGTACGTGCCGTTGTCCGGGTCCAGCGCGGCCGCAACGGCCGCCGCCGTCTCCGGGGATCCGTACTCGACCCTGAGGTCCAGGGTGTTCATCTGCTCTTCCCTTCGCGGATCTTGTCTGCGATGGCCTTGCCTACCTGCTCGGTGGTCATCTTACCGCCGAGGTCCGGAGTGGTCTTGTCCTCCTTGAGGCATTCGGTGACCGCGTTGTGGATCATCTTGCCCTCGCCGGGGTACCCCTGGTCCTCGAGGAGCATCTGGGCGGCCAGTATTGCCGCGATGGGGTTGGCGATGCCGCGTCCCGCGATGTCGGGAGCGGAGCCGTGGATGGGTTCGAACATGCTCAGCCCTTCGGGGTTGATGTTTCCGCTGCATCCCATTCCGAGCCCGCCCTGGAGCTGCGCTCCCAGGTCGGTCAGTATGTCGCCGAACAGGTTGGGAACGGCCACGGTGCCGAAGGTCTCGGGGCGTACGACCATCGCCATCGCCATGGCGTCGACGAACATGAACTCCAGCTCAAGCCCGTACTGGTCGGCCTTCTCCCTGAAAATGTCCCTCTGCATGCCGTACATATGGGTGATGACGTTTGCCTTGTCCACCAACGTTATCTTGTCATCCCCGCGGGCCATGGCGAACCTGCAGGCGTAGTCGGCGAAACGTGTTATCCCCTTCTTCGACAGGAATCCTATCTCGAACGAGAAGTCGTCGTCGTTGGAGGGGTCGGCCTTCATGTTTACCTCGAGCTCATAGAGCTCCCTTTTGACCTTCAGGCTCACGTTTTTACCGCCGAACGATGGTCCGAACTTTCCTCCGGCGCCCATGTAGAAATCCTCGGTGTTCTCTCTGAGGAACGTCATGTTGAACGGCACTTCCCTCTTCAGGGGGACGAAGGGGAACCATGAAGTGACCGGCCTCATGTTGATGTACTGGTCGAAAACGGCCCTCATCTTCAGGAGCACACCCTGTTCCAGTATTCCCGGGCGGACCTTGGGGTCGCCTATTGCCCCGAAGAATATCGCGTCCTTCTTCCTGAGACCGTCAATGTCCTCGTCGGTAAGGAGCTCCCCGGTCCTGAGGTACCTGTCCGCGCCTATGTCGAAGAGCTCGCCGTCGTAATCAAAAGTCGATATCTCGGCCACTGCGTCGAATACCTCTAGTCCCGCTTCGATGACCTCTTTGCCTATTCCGTCTCCGGGTATTATTGCCAGATGTTTCACAGTCTTCCCTCCTTGACGAGATTCATGAGCCCTCCGGCCCTGACCATCTCGCTTATGAACGCAGGGTACTGGGGGAACCCGTACGTTTTACCGTCGGCCTTCACCTCGCCCTTGTCGGGGTCCACCGAGATGATGTCCCCCTCCGCGGCGTCGACCTTGCATTCGACCAGCAGGAGCCCTATGTTCATCGAGTTCCTGTAGAATATGCGTGCGAAGGACTCCGCAACTATGCATGAGAATCCCGCTTCGATCAGCGAGAGGGGGGCGTGTTCCCTCGAGGACCCGCATCCGAAGTTCTTTCCCGCGACTATGATATCCCCTTCCTTCACCTGCTGGGCGAATCCCGGCCTTACCTTCTCGAATATGAAGTCGTCGAGGTGGTCCAGGTTCGCGGACACCAGGCGCTCCGCCGGGATTATCTGGTCCGTGTCGACGTTGTCGCCGAACCTCCATACTTTTCCTTGGATCTTGTCCATCACTGTCCCTCCAGCTGTTCAGGGGTCACGATCTTTCCTGCGACTGCAGATGCGGCCACCACGGCCGGGCCGGCGAGGTAGACCTCCGAATTCTTGTCTCCCATCCTTCCGATGAAATTCCTGTTGGTGGATGAGACCGCCCTCTCTCCTGCGGCGAGGATGCCCATGTACCCTCCGAGGCAGGCTCCGCATGTGGGCCCGGAGACGAACGCCCCGGCGTCCAGGAACACCTGCATTATCCCTTCGTCGATCATCTGCCTGAACACCTTCTGGGTCGCCGGGACCACGAGGAACCTGACCCCGTCGGCCACTTTGCGTCCTTTGATGACCTGGGCCCCGATCCTCATATCCTCTATGCGCCCGTTGGTGCACGATCCCAGGTATGCCTGGTCGATCTTGACGTCGGCGTCCTTGACCGGGCGTCCGTTCTCCGGGAGATGGGGGAACGCCACCATCGGAACGATCTTGGAGAGATCGTATCTGAGCACGGAGTGATACTTGGCATCCCTGTCGGCCTCCACGGCCTTCCACTCTCCTTTGGCGGTTCCCCTGATGTATTCCTCGGTGAGGCTGTCGCAGGGGAATATCCCGCCCTTTCCTCCGGCCTCGATGGCCATGTTGGAGACGGTGAGACGGTCGGAGACGGTTATATTGGCAACTCCCGGCCCATGGAACTCGAACACCCTGTAGTTGGCACCGTCGACGCCGATGTCCGTTATTATCTGGATTATCAGGTCCTTTCCGCATGCGCCGTTGACGAATCTGCCGGTTAGCTCGACCTTTATCGTCTCCGGCACCTTGAACCAGAGGCGGCCAGTGGTGAATGCGGCGCAGGCCTCGGTCGAACCTATACCTGTGGAGAACGCATTTATGCCTCCGTACGTGCAGGTATGGGAATCGGCCCCTACGATCAGCCTTCCGGGGGCCGCGAAACCTTCTTCGATCATGATCTGGTGGCAGACGCCTCCCTTACCTACCTCGTAGTAGTTCTCGATGCCGTGCTTCGAGGCGAACTCCCTCATCTCCTTTGCCTGCTCCGCGGAAAGGATGTCCTTGTTGGGGACATAGTGGTCGGGTATCAGGACCAGCCTGTCCCTTTTGAGGTCTTTCGTCTTCAATTTCTCGTATTCTCTGAAAGCTATCGGCCCTGTCACATCGTTTACCATGACGTAGTCGACGTTGGCGACTACGATCTGGCCCGCATAGGCGTCCGTACCTGATTTCTCTGAGAGTATCTTCTCAGCAATTGTCTTTCCCATTATCATTCCTCTGTCTGGCGTAATCCCTGTTTATGGCTGCCATGGTGGCATCCACGGACGTCTCGACGATGTCCAGCCCTACTGCCTTGCCCACGGACAGGGACCCGTCGCCCTGGACGTTCTTAACCATTACGGTGACCTCGCATATTGAATCGCTCTTCCCCGTGATGGCGCTCAGCTTGTACTCTTCCATTGACATCTTCTCGTTGACGGCCTTTCTTATGGCTTTGATGGATGCATCCACCGGACCTACTCCGGTCTCGGACACGGTCCTTCTCTCGCCCGCGATGTCGACGGTGACTGTGGCGGTAGATGTTATATCTTTCCCGGTGAAGACCGCGAACTCTTCCAGGCTGACGGCCCTGTCGGTTATGACCTTCTTCCACATTATGTGGTCGGCGATCGTCAGCAGTTCGGCGTCATCTATCTGCTTACCGCCTACGGCCATCTCTTTGACGGCCGCCATCAGCTCGGACAGGTGATCCTCGGGGAACTTGATCCCCAGCTCATCCAGCCTGCCCTGCACCGAGTGTATGCCCGAGTGCTTTCCGATGACGATACGCCTGTCAACGCCCACCAGCTCCGGCAGGAACGGCTCGTATGTTGCCGTGTTGCTCATGACGCCGTGGACGTGTATCCCGGACTCGTGTGCGAATGCGTTCCGCCCGACTATCGGCTTGTTGTATGCCATCGGGAAGCCCGTGATGCGCTCCACCAGTTTGGACGTCTGCCCTATCTTCGACAGGTCCACGGTCTCGATCCCATAGTTGGCGAACAGGTTCAGAGCGACCTCTTCCAGGGCCGCGTTGCCTGTCCTCTCCCCTATGCCGTTGACGCATACATGGCAGATTTTCGCTCCGGCCTCCACTGCGGCGATGGAGTTGGCCACGGCCAGCCCCATGTCGTTGTGGCAGTGGACCGCGATGGGCACTTTCACCACTTTCTTTATCTCCGATATCAGGTAGGACATCGCCCTGGGGGTAATCACACCCACAGTATCCGGTATATTGATGGAGTCCGCGCCCGCCTCCTGTACAGCCGTCAGAACGTCCTTCATGAATCCCAGGTCGCTGCGGGTGGCATCTTCGCAGGAGAACTGGACGCTGAGGCCGTGGTCTTTGGCGTATTCTACGGTCTGTACCGCCCTCTCCTTTACCTGTTCGGGCGTCATCTTCAGCTTGTACTTCATGTGCAGTTCAGAAGTCGCTATGAACGTGTGGATGCAGTCCAGACCCGTGTCTATGACCGCATCTATATCCGACCTGGTGCTGCGTGCCAGACTGTATACTTTCGCGTCCAGCCTGCGGGCCGCGATTTTCTTCAGGGTCTCTTTCTCCGACTCGGAAGAGGCTGCGAAGCCCGCCTCGATCATGTCGACACCGAGGTCGTCCAGTGCCGCGGCTATACGGATCTTGTCCTCGGGGCCCATCGCTATCCCCGGGGCCTGTTCTCCGTCCCTCAGGGTGGTGTCGAATATCATGACACCTTCGATGTGCTCAGTGCCCTCGAGCGCAATTCTGTTGTATGGGCTCACGGCGAGCATTTTTTCCATATCCCTAGCGCTTACACTGGTTTGTTTAGTTTTCATAAAAACCACCAAACCGTCATAGCTCGCACTGACTTACTCGATAAGTAGAAGTCCGATGTGCTGTGCGAAGATCATTTCATGACCTCAGACGGTTGGATTCTAATTAAGAACAGCGTATATAAATATTAGGTTGTCAGCCAAGCCCGTAAAGGTCGGTGTAACGACGTCAGTCGCGCCTGCGCTCTCTTTCCTTCCTCTCGGAGACTACCTTCTCGTACGCTTCTTTTTCAGAGGCCTCCTGCGCCTTCAGTTCGTCGATGAACCTGCGAAGATCCTCCTTGGCGGCCGCGCGTTCTTCTTTGGGCAATTCTCTGATATGTTCGCGGCGCTTCTTGACCGCCGCCTTGTTGCGAGACCTGATATCGGAAAGCCTGTTCTTCATTTCAGACTCTTCCTTCCGGCGGTCTGCGGCAATTGCCGCATGCCTCTCTTTCGCCTTGGCGTTGCTGTTGATCTCTTTTTTTGCCACAGATACCACCCTGGACAGGTGAAGATAAAGAAGTGTGGTTATAACATATTGGTATGAAAAGGTAAAGGGTTTGAAGGGATCTCACCCCGATATCACTGGTTTGACTTCCAAACGCTGTGGACGTTGCAGAGCTCCCTCGCGGTGATCTCCTTCGCGTCGGTCTCGAAGAAGGCCTCGGGTTTGTCGCCGGGCTTCAGGTAGCGGCGCATGAGCAGTCCGTCGGCGCATATCTCGATGTATACAATGTAGTGCTCCGGCGTCATCGGGTGGGCTGTCTCCTTTCCAACCTTTACGAGCACTCCTCCGTCCTTCTTCTCTATGTAAGGTACGTGCTTCTCGAGAGCGAAATCCGCGGACTTTATCTCGACGAGCTCCATGACCTCGCCGCAGCAGGACAGGGCGCCTTTTCCCGAATATAGGACCTCTACGTAGTTCCCGCACAATTTGCAATGATATACTGCTCTGAATTTAGCCATGATCAACCTCGATATGAACTCGGCTTTAGACCGTATAATACTTTCTATGGAACGCCTAACAGAATTAACTGTTATGAAAGCGGATAGTCTGGCACTATCGCAATTACATGAATGCGCCTGACGATATAAAAGAAATGAACTCTTTGCATTCTTGCCTTATGTCCGAGGGAGACTTGGAGTCGGTTCCTGTTATTCTGAGGTCTCCCAGCCACTCTGAACCGGCAGTTATTGCAAGAGCCTTGAAAACATGCATCGCACCCCTGAACTCGGGTTCCGCATCCCCTCCGCACATCATGCAGGCCATGTACTTAGGTCCCGCCGAAGCCTTTGGCCAAAGTGTCTGGAACCTGTCGACCACGGTCTTTATCACCGAAGAGGGGCCGCTGTAATGGATAGGTGTACACAATATCACGATGTCCGAGGTTGCGAAAGAATCGTAGATCTTCTTCATGTCATCATCTATCACGCACCCTCGGCCGTTCTCGCAGGAACGGCATCCTGTGCAGTGCGATATGTTCATCTTTATGGGATATACGACCTCCACGCCGAAACCCTTGGCCAGGAATCCGTCCCGGGCCTCGGAGCACATAGTGTATGTGAAACCGCTCCTGCTTCCGCAGGCGCAGATGATTAAAACCTTCCTTTCCACAGCGTCTTATCGGTGTGTTCCTTTTATATGTTTCAGATTATCATGTTACAGGGACGAGAAACATGGATGCCTTTGACAAAGCCAAGATTATGGAATTTCCGAGAAGCGTCCTGATCGGCCACGACGTCCTTGACAGACTGCCTGATATGTGCGCTTCGTTCAGGTTCGGTAAGACTGGACTGATGGTTACAGGCGGGAACACTTATTCCGTAGCGGGTAAGGCCATCGAAGATTACATGTCCGGCAAATACGAGGTCAGTGTGCTAAAAACGGGAAACGCGACCTTGGAGAGTCTCGAAGAGATCAAGACGGCGGCCGCGGAGACGAAATCCACTTTCATTCTGGCAGTCGGCGGTGGCAGCAAGATAGATCTGTCAAAGATAGCATCCGACGACCTTGGCATACCTTTCATAAGCATACCCACCAACGCCGCCCACGACGGCATGGCATCGGACCGTGCGACGCTGAAGATGGACGTTGGTCCGCAGTCTGTTTCGGCAGCATCCCCCCTGGGCGTTCTGGCCGACACCCACGTGATATGCCAGTCCCCCTACAGGTTCCTGGCGTCGGGGTGCGCAGACGTCATTTCCAACCTCACGGCTTTGAAGGACTGGGAGTTTGCCAGAAGGCTGAGGAACGAGGATTTCAGTCGTTCCGCATATTCGCTTTCGCTTTACGCCGCGGAGACCATAATGGAAAATTCGGAACTCATACGTCCCGACCTCGAGGAGAGCGTGTGGATAGCTCTTAGGCCGATAATAATCTCCGGAATATCAATGAGCGTCGCGGGAAGCTCCAGGCCTACGAGCGGGTCGGAGCATATGTTCTCCCACGCCATCGACATAATGTATCCCGGACGTGCGATGCACGGGGAGCAGTGCGGTGTTGGTTCCATTATGATGATGTATCTGCACGGAGGGGACTGGAAGGTCATCAGGGATGCCCTCGATAACATCGGGGCGCCCACCACCGGAAGGCAGATAGGGCTGAAGGACGAAGAGGTCATCGAAGCGCTGACCATGGCCGCCGGCATACGCAAGGACAGGTTCACGATACTCGGCAACGGCATAAACCGCGAGACCGCCGCAAAGGTAGCCAAAGCCACAGGGGTCATTTGAGGTATTGAAATGGTCACCATCACGTTTGTATCGGATAATTCTGCGAAAGAAGGGTTCGGATTCTACTACCTGGGACCTATGGACGGATGCAGGGACTGCAAGCTCAAGAGCGTGTGCCTGAACCTGGAGAGGGGTTCCCTTTACATCGTCAAGGCACTGAGGTCCCAGACCCACGACTGTCCGGAGACAGGAGAGAAGCTGAGGGTCGTCGAGGTCGAAAAGACCACTATCCCCGCTGCCATGCCCAAGAAGAATGCCATCGAGGGCGGAAAGGTCACCTTCCAGGAGATAGATTGTAAAATGAAGTGTTGCGCCAACTGGTTCAGGTGCCACCCTCCGTCGGAGATCAACGGGGAGAAGCTCACCATCAAGACCGTGGAGGGGGACACCGACTGCCCCTTCGGGGAGACGGTNNNNGACGTACAGCTTGCTCGTGCGGTCGATGATGTCCTGCGGGAGAGAAGGTATGTCCGGCTCTGGAAGCCCCTTCTCACGGGCCTCCATCAGCTTTGAGTGGTATCCGGTCTCGCGGTAGTACTGGCGTACGAACTCCTTCGACAGCTCTGCCACTTTGCCCTTCCTGTACTCCTCCGCATCCCACCAGCGGTCCTCGTCCAGGGTGCCGAAGGTGTCCAGGACCATGAGCCTGCGCTCCTTGTCGTAACCGAACTCCTTCTTTCCGTCGCAGTGGATGAGCCCACGTTTCTCGGCCTCTTCGGCGATGATGCCGTCGATCTTCAGAACGGTGGCCTTTATTTCATCGTACTCGGCGTCGCTGAGGCCGGCCATCTTCTTAGCTTCGGCATCGGTGAGATTCATGTCGTGCTCCTCGAGTTTGGTGGTGGCCTCGAGGAACGGCCTGGGGAGCTTTTCCCCATATTTCACGGTGTGTCCCTTGGGGAACCCCAGTTGTTCGGCCGTGACCTTTCCGTCCTTGATACGGTCCATCAGAGATCCCGCCGCATAGTGCCTGCATATGACCTCCAGCGGAATCAGGTAGTTGACTGTGCTGCCGTCGATCTTGCTGTAGTCCCTGATCACCTCGACCTTTTTCACCCTCATCCTGTCCGGGGCAGGCTCGCTTATGTAATGGTTATGGATCCCTTTCACGGTCAGCATCTCGAACCAGAATTTGGCCGTCCTGCAGAGCGTCTCGCCCTTATGAGGGATTTTAGAAGGAATTATCTTATCAAAAACCGAGATGTTGTCCGTGTAGGCGAACTCCAGCGTGTCATCATCTACGCTGTAGACCTCTTTGACCTTCCCGGTCATTATTTTCTCCATATCAGCCCAAACGGATGAGGGATATTTATTTTCAGCGAGAAGGCCCGGAACGTCCGCATACGGGGCAGTCGGGATCCCTATTGATTGTCACGGTGCCATATTCATTTGTTCCTGCGAACATTGTGAACAACTTTCCGGCAGTGGTCTCTCCGGTACCGGTTATATGCTTGACTATGTCCGAAGCCTGTACCGATGCCACGATGGATACGACCGGGGCGAAAGAATCGGGGATGGAACTGTTGGATTCTCTGAGTATGCAGCGGAGACAGGGGGTTTTACCGGGAACCACGAAAGTGGCCTGCCCGTAAAATCCGTCGATACCACCATGTGCCAGAGGTATGTTTTTTGAAGCAGCGTAGCTGTTGAGGACGAGACGGGAAGCGATGGAGTCCATGCAATCTGCGATCACATCGCATTCCCCCAGAGCTTCGGACACATTGTTCTCATCGATGAATCCTTGAAATTTTTCGATCTCCATGTCGGGACGGAGTTCTCGGAGCCTTTCGGCCAGAATGTCGGTCTTGAACCCCTTCCTGCCCGAATAGAAGAACTGCCTGTTGAGGTCGCTTTCCGACGGTACTCCGTAATCTGCAAGCCTTATCTTCCCTACACCTGCGGACGCCAGCAGCAACGACACATAATTTCCCAGGCCTCCGCATCCTGCGACGGAGACGGCAGCCTCGGAGAGTTTTCTCTGACCTTCGGCGCCGAACAGCTTCTCCTGCCTGGAATATCTGCTCATATCTTCTCCGCAATGAAATCGGCCAGCAGCCCGAAGACCGTGTCAGCGGTCTGTTCCCTGACTTCGTCCCTTGTACCCTCGAAGCATCTGGTGAAGGCCAGCGAGCGCCTCCCGTCTGTTATCCCGATGCATACGGTGCCGACTGGCTTTCGCTGGGTGCCTCCTCCGGGCCCCGCTATGCCCGTCACCGATGCGGCGTAATCGGAAAGGAACGCCTTGGCCGCACCCTCCGCCATCTCGATGGCCGCCTCTTCGCTGACCGCCCCGGGCTTTACGAGCGTGTCCTGAGAAACTCCGAGGATTCTGGATTTTGAAGTATTGCTGTAAGTGACCGCACATCCGAGAAAATAATCAGATGAGCCTGGAGACTGGGTTATCTTCGATGATATCAGGCCGCCTGTGCAGGATTCTGCCAGAGAAAGCGTGGAACCGGTTGACTTTAGCGCGGAGGACATCTTCCTCAGCGCAGAGGTCATAGGCTCCCTCCGCATATGTCCTTGATACGGCCTACGCCGTCTATCTCGTCTATCACATCCGCCACGGCCCCAGGGACCAGAGCATGCCAGTCCTCATCGGCGAATATCCTCCTGCGCACCTCGGTTCCGGAATACTCGTCCCTGTTGTACATCGGGGATTCCCTGATGCTGTAACCTGACTCCTGGAAAAGACGGCGTGTGAAGGGATTGTTGCTGTACACATATGAGAATGGCGGGGACATTGACGAAACGTGCGCTACCCATACCGAATAACGGTTTATGTCTTCAATGGGCACGATGCAATAGTTGTAGATCCCTTCATCGTGGAGGGTGTTCTCGATCATCAGGTACCTCTCCCCGGCGGTGAAAGGATTCTCCGGAGAGTGGGAGTACTGCGCGCTGCCTATGCCGATGGTCAGATTTTCTGACTCGGAAGCGCACTGGCGTATCACCTCGAGGTGGCCCTTGTGAAGGGGCTGGAACCTGCCTATCATCAGCGAATAGTTGTCATACCCGTGTCCTCCGGACATGATAGGTGATATCTCTCCTGAGTTAAAGCGTTAGGCTCCGCAGGGCGCCCCGCCCGTGGCCCTGTCCTGCTCGGACACGGGTTCCGGTTCGGGTTCGGGCTCTGGCTCCTTCCTGGGCTTGATGGGCGGCTTGATCTCCGCCTTCTCCACCTTGCTCTCGTACCTGGGCGGGCGCTCAAGCTTCCTGGCCGTGGACTTTCCCTCGGGGGTAAGCGGCAACAGCTTTTCCAAATACTGGGTCTTCATCGGGCAGTCGACGAATGCATACTCCAGGACATCGCGCAGGTTCGAGACGGAATAGATCTCCATCATGTCGTAGAACCTGTCCTCGATGAGGACGTCCTTGGCGTTGCTCTCGGGTATCAGGGCTATCTTGATTCCCGAAACTGCAGCGGCCTCGAGCTTTGCGGTGACCGCGCCTATCGGGAGCACCTGTCCCCTGACGTTGAGGCTGCCAGTCATCGCCAGGTCCTGGCGTATAGGGATGTTCTCCATCGCCGAGATTATGACCGTGGCCATGGTGATCGATGCGCTGTCGCCTTCGACGCCGGAATATGTTCCGATGTACTGGAGGTGGATGTCGCTGTCCGTTAGGTTGGTCATCGTGTACTTCTTGATGACCGCCGATATATTGTCGACGGCCTCCTTAGCTATGACTCCCAGCTGGCCTGTGGCGACGATGCGCCCTCCTTTCTTGATCTGGGCAGGAGTGACCTCGGCGACTATCGGCAGGACTATTCCCGCGAATTCTGACATCTCCGAGTCGGAGTTCATGGCGGCGAGCCCGTTGATCATCCCTACTGTGGACCCCTCTGTCTTGAAGAGTGTGTATGCCTTGTTCGCCTCGACGTAACGGTCGGCTATCTGCTGCTCCAGCCCGCGGGCCGAAACCTTTGCCTCCAGGACGTGTTCCTTCGTTACCATCGGTGCATTCATCTTGACGGCGACGTCTCCCGAGACGCGAATGAGACCTCCGAGCTCCCTGAGCCTGAGAGTAAGTTCCCCGCGCCTTCCGGCGCGACGCTGGGCCTCCTTTATTATCTCCCCAACCGCAAACCTGTCGAAGTGCGGTATCTTGGCGTCCTTCCTTACTTCCTGGGCCACGAACCTTGCGAGGTCCGTGCGGTTTGCGTCGGTGTCCTTCATCGTGTTGCGCATGTAGACCTCGTAACCGTATCCCCTGATCCTGGACCTTAGGGCGGGGTGCATTCCTTTCAGAGCGTCGAGGTTCCCCGCGCACACGAGTATGAAGTCGCATGGAACCGGTTCGGACTTCACCAAAGCTCCGGACGAGCGTTCGGACTGGCCGGTTATCGACATCTTCTTCTCCTGCATCGCGGTCAGCAGGGCCTGCTGGGACTCCATCCTCAGCATATTTATCTCATCTATAAACAGGACTCCCTTGTTGGCCTTGTGTATGTCACCGGGCTCTATCCTGTCGTGCGAGGGCGTCTCGAGCCCTCCGGATTGGAAGGGGTCGTGCCTGACGTCCCCGAGCAGGGCTCCTGCGTGGGCTCCTGTGGCGTCGACGAACGGAGGCATGTCCCCGGGATCATGTCCTACGAGGACCTTGGGCACGATTATGATCTCGGTCTTCTGGTTGGGGTTCCTTAGGAATAGCAGTATTATGAACACGCTGAACAGCGAGATGAACATTATAGTCCAGTTGTTGAAGAATATAGACCCCATAAGACCCAGTATAATAATGAACATGCTTACGTAGATGTACATCGAGCTCTTCTGATTCTTCATGACGGCCGCATGGGCCTTCTGCTCCGCCACTATAGCCTTGCCCTTTCCCGATGGGAGCGTCCTTATCCTGGGCTCGTTGAAGTCCTCCGGGTTGTGATATGCCACCACATCCTGG
Organism: Methanomassiliicoccaceae archaeon UBA72; assembly: GCA_002509405.1. Lineage (GTDB taxonomy): Archaea > Thermoplasmatota > Thermoplasmata > Methanomassiliicoccales > Methanomethylophilaceae > VadinCA11. Next base: position 20,974 of record DAVO01000029.1, read on the forward strand.
AGGTCCTCCTTGGGAAGATACTCCACCATGGAGTTCGCCAGCATCGACTTTCCGGTACCTGGCTCGCCAATGAGCATCACGTGCCTCTTCTGAGAAGCCGCCTTCTTCATGACCTCTACAGCCACATCCTGCCCGATGACGCGATCGGATATCTTCTCGGGAATCACGATATCCTCAGTGGATTTGAAGGTCTGCCTGTCGATCCACTTTTCTATAGGCTCGTCGGTCGGCTTCTCTTCTGTCTTATTCTCCATCTTTCCTCTCCTTGAGTTAGTATGCACTTGTATATAAATATATCTAAATATGGTTACTGACGCCTGGCGAAAAACGCTAACACTACGCAGAGAACGGCGATGATGCTTATTATAACTATGTCCCCTCCGTACTTATCCAAGAAGGTGGGTTCGACGGGCACCTCCGCGGGACGTATATACAGTTCAGGCGAATTTATCACCGAACCGGTTTCCATGAAGCCCGAGATATCTGGGTCATGAGATGCCTCAAAAGTATAGTCTGTGTTGTACCCATGGTCGTTCGAAGCTTTCATCAGATAGTGGCTGGTGTCCTCCAATTCATTTAGCCCCACATCTACGCCATACCATCCCTCGGAGCCCCTCACTGCATTCCATGAGTGCGAATACGATCCATCTGGGTCATTGAGCTTTCCGCATACGACCGCAACATCATAATCTGCCGCAGAATTATCGGCGCAGTATTTCACCGCGGCTGCGAAGCCGAAGCTGTTGGCCTTTCCGAGGACCATGGCGCCGTATGCTGTGTAGTAGAGGGGATTGTCCGTGTCCTCGGTGTACTCTGCAGAGGTCCTCAGCATTGAATTGATCAGCTTCATAGCTTCTGAAACGGAAGTATCCGTCTGTATCTCAATTCTGTCTGCGAAATCTGCCATCGATTGCTCATAGGACTCTGAAATACCTTCCGGCAGCGAGAAGGTCACGGTCTTTGAGGACTGGTCGTATACATATGCTCCGGCCAGGTCGGCGGGAACCTTCATCAGCCATATCTTCCCGGGGTCGTCCAGGTATGCCGCCGCTACGGCATGCTTTACGGAATTTGCGTCTGCTTCCGAGGCGAGCGTGACAGACCATCCGTTCTCGGAGGAGGGAACTGTCGATATCGAGTCGTAAATTACTTTCTCATCATCTTCGAGCTGCGAGTAATATGAGGTGAAATCAGCCACCCCGGCTTCCGAAACGTCGGCTGTTAGTAACGGAAGGAACAAAAGCGGCGATACAAAAACCAGGGCTAGAAGGGCTTTCTTATCCATTTCGCCTTTATATTGTCAGGTAATAATTAACGATTGTGCAAAATACTCCGATAAGGGTTAATTATCGCGTCCCGTATGCCCGCGTATGAGATTCGATGAGCTCGACGTTCCTGACAATGTCGCTGACGCCCTGCGGGAACATGGCTTCATTGAGCTTCATCCTCCGCAGGCAGAGGCTCTGCCGATAGCCCTTGAAGGACGGAACCTTGTGGTTTCGGTGCCTACCGCCTCCGGCAAGTCGCTCATAGGTTACATTCCGGCGATGAAGAAAATCATCAACGACCGCAAAAAGGTCCTTTACATCGTGCCGCTTAAAGCTTTGGCCTCTGAGAAAAAAGAAGATCTGGAATCATTCTCGCACCTCGGATTCACCGTGGCCATGAGCACAGGGGACCTTGACTCTGACGACGGTGGCATAAAGGACGCCGACATCGTCGTGGCGACATCGGAGAAGGCCGATTCGATGATCCGCCATGGAAGCAGATGGATAGATTCGGTGGGACTTGTTATAGCCGACGAGATCCACATGATCCACGACCCGGGAAGGGGCCCCACCCTTGAGGTTGCACTTACAAAGCTTATCAGGAGGAGTCCCAACCTCCAGATAATCGCCCTGTCTGCAACGATATCAAACGCAGAAGACCTGGCGCTATGGCTGGAGGCCAAGCTTGTGAGGAGCGACTGGCGCCCGGTTCCGCTTAGGGAGGGCGTTTTCTTCGATGGGGAGATAACATTCGATGACATGAAGAAAAAGGAAGTCCCGGCAGAAAAAGACGAGATCTGGGCATTGATGAAACAGACTATCAGGGAAGGAGGCCAGTGCCTCGTCTTCGTCAACGCGCGCAGGTCCACGGAATCCCTGGCGACCAAGTTCGCTCCCAACGTTGCCGAATTTGCAGGCAGGAACCTTTCGAAACAGGATACGGACTTGCTCGAAGGAGGTTCTGAACCCACATCTCTGGGAAAAAAGCTGGCTCATTGCGTTTCATCGGGAACTGCATTCCACAACGCGGGCCTTACATACAGACAGAGGAAGTATGTAGAGGACAACTTCAGAAGCGGAAACATCAAATGCATAGTCGCGACCCCCACTCTGGCCGCAGGCATCAACCTGCCTGCCAGGAGGGTGATAGTCAGAGATACCGGCAGGTTCGAATCGAACGCAGGCATGGTGCCAATATCTGTAATGGAGGTCAAACAGATGTGCGGGCGGGCCGGAAGGCCCGGATACGACCCTTACGGTGAGGCAGTGCTCATCGCTAAGAACCAGCGCGACAGCGACCGTCTGATGTACGATTACATAATGCACGACACCGAGCGCCTAACATCCAAACTGGGCAACGAGGTCACTCTTAGGAGCCACATACTGGGCCTGATCGCCACGGGGGATGCTTCCTCGGACGAGGACATAGTTGAGTTCCTGCAGTCCACGTTCTATGGAAGCACTTCATCACTTTTCGGTGTGGAAGGCGTAGTTGAGAAGGTCACCGATTTTCTTGCCAAGGAGGAAATGGTGGAGAAGAACGGCGGCTCGCTAAGGATACTGCCTTTCGGAAAAAGAATCTCGGACCTGTATATTGATCCCAAGTCTGCGGTCATTCTCAGGGATGCCGTGAACAACATGAACGAAGGAACAGATATTTTCTCGATACTCCTAGCGGTCGCCTTGACCCCCGACGTCATGGGACTCTATCCGAAGAAGAGCGATGAGAACAGACTTACCGCGCTTGCTGAAGAGTATGAGGGCAAATGCCTCTTCGATCCTTTCGAAGACCCGGAATTCAATTACGAAGTTTTCATGGGCGCCCTTAAGGTGTCCGCAATGACGGAGGATTGGATATCCGAGGTTCCCGAAGACGTTATGACCGACACCATGGGAATAGGCCCAGGGGACATAAGGTCCAGAGTCGACATGATGGACTGGATAATGTACTCCATGAGCGAGATTGCGTTCATCATCAGGCCTGATTCCGTAAGGGCCATCAGGCCGCTGCTGACAAGGATAAAATACGGTGTGAAGGCAGAGCTGATCGACCTGGTATCGTTCCGCGGTGTCGGCAGGACGAGGGCAAGGATACTTTACGATGCGGGATACCGCAACAGGACAGACATCATGTCCGCCGACGAAAAAAAGCTGGCATCGCTTCCGCGCATAGGGCCGTCATTGGCAAAGAGCCTGAGGAACCAGGCCGGCGGTTCTTCCGGGACGGCCGCTCCGGTGCCGGATTGGGACCCGGACACAGAGGAAATGGACGCAATGGCCGAAGAATATTGCGAGGAAAAGGTTTCCAAGCAGTCCAACCTGCTCGACTTCTGATCACCCGGAAAGGATCCTTTCCACTTCGGCGACGGAGTTGGCGCACTTTATCGGCGGTTCGCTGTACTTGACAGCGGTGTCGGGATCCTTGAGTCCGTTTCCGGTGCAGATCGCCACCACCCTCTCGTCCCTGTCGATGACCCCTTGCTCTCTGAGCTTCAGTATCCCTGCGACAGAAGCTGCGGAGGCGGGCTCTACGAACACGCCCTCCCTCCTGGCCGTCAGCTTCTGGGCGGAAACGATCTCCTCGTCCGTTACCGTGGCGGAGTATCCTCCCGTGCCGTAGATCGCCATTAGGGCCTTTCTGCCGCTGACCGGGTTTCCGATGCGTATTGCGGTAGCGAGCGTCTCGGGGTTCTCCACCGGGACAAAGTCCTCCTCATGATTCGAGAACGCCTTCGCGACGGGGCTGGAACCTTCCGCCTGTATGCCTGTGAGCATAGGCATTCTGTCGATCCATCCGACCTCTTCAAGCTCGGTAAGCGCCTTGTACACGGCCCAGATGTTCGCCGCGTTGCCCACGGGCAGGACGATCCTGTCTGGCACTCCATATTCAAGCTGGTCCATTATCTCGAAAAGGACGGATTTCTGGCCTTCGGGGCGGTATGGGTTGATCGAGTTCAGAAGGTATATCTTCCTCTCGTCGGCCATCTTCCTGGCCAACGCCAGTGCGTCGTCGAAGTTTCCGTCCACCGAAAGGACTTTGGCCCCATAGAAAAGAGCCTGTGCCAGTTTTCCAGCGGCCACTTTGCCGGACGGAAGGAAAACGGCGCATTTTATCCCGGCCTTGGCCGCATATGCGGCCAGTGACGCGGAGGTGTTCCCGGTGGAAGCGCAGCCGACGACCTTGGCGTCGAGCTCCTTGGCTCTGGTGACTCCGACGGTCATTCCACGGTCCTTGAACGATCCTGTGGGGTTTAGACCTTCGAACTTCACAAACATCTCTTTTACGCCCGCCTGTTCGGCTAGGGCTTCCGTCTTGTACAGGGGCGTGCCTCCTTCCTGTATCGAGATCTTGTGTGCGGGGTCGACCGGCAGGAAGTCCGAATATCTCCAGACCCCCAGGGGCTCTTTCCTGAGGTCTGCCGGTTTTTTCTCCTTTATTTTCTCCAGGTCCATCTTGACCGTGAGCAGCCCGCCGCATCTGGGACATATGCTGACGAAGGGGTCTTCCACCGTCGCTCCGCAGTCCCAGCACATTACTTTATGATTTGTCATATCAGATCCTCCTGCAACCGAAGCCGCAATCGGTGACCCATGTGTCACAACCTATCCCCGCATCCACGAACACGGCCTTCATGCTTTCCGCTATAATCTTTCCGTCATGGGTTTTCTTGTCATAGAAAGACATTACACAGGGCCCGGAACCTCCGAGGAACGAGGCCAACGCGCCATGTGACATCGCCGCGGATTCGGCCTCTTTAAGGTGAGGTACGAAATGGCTCCTGAAGGGCTCCGAAACAAGGTCCTGGACCGACCTTCCTACAAGTCCCAGGTCGCCCGTGCCCATCCCGTGTACGAGACAGGCCGCATTGCCAGCATGGAATACGAGATGCTTAAGGGGCACCTCTTTGGGAATGACTTTCCTTGCCTCCTTTGTCTCCACATAAATGTCCGGGAGGGCTACAACGAGGCCCAGGTTCTCAGGCGGCCTGATGGAGACCATCTCGAAGGGCTCATAGGACCTTATGACGGTAAATCCTCCCACGATGCATGGGGCCACGTTATCGGCGTGGAATCCCCCGGACGTCACGTCCTCTGCATGTGCGGCGCAAAGAACCAGTTCGGTCTGGCTGAGCTTCTCCCCGCACATGAGATGCGCCAGGTATGCTCCTCCTGCGGCGGATGCGCCCGAAGAACCTATTCCGCTGCCCGGCCTGATCCCCTTTTTTATCCTGAACTCAATGCCGAACTTCTCCCCCGACCTTTTTAGCACCTCGGCGGCAGCAATGCAAACCGAGTTCCTGTCAGGGTCCGTGGGGATGGTCTCGCTCCCCGGTCCGGATATCTCCGAAATGTAGAGACCGGACTCCGTCTTCCTGCCTTCTATCACATCATAAGGTTCCATGAGGGCCAGTCCGAAAGTGTCGAACCCGGGCCCTATGTTGGAGGTGGTGGCCGGTGCAGCCACTCTGATCCATTCGTTTTTCATCTGAACGCGTCCTGGAAAGATTCCTTCGGTCTGCCGTACCGCGCAGTATTTGATAAACTTTATCCGCTCTGCTACGGGACGGTGGGCAAAATTAAAACAGTGTTCGGGATATCGGTCCCTATGGCCGCCCTCAGAGTGATAGGCATCAGATGTAGAAGGTCTCCTAAGGAGGTTGCCGAACATTTCATCGCCATGGGGTCCGAGGCGGTTGTTTTCGATCCCGACTTCATCTGCGGCGCCGACCATGTGATCTCTTCGTACATGCATGCGGAGAGGGCTTTATCGCAGGGAACCCAGAGGTCCAGGGGCATACTCACTGAAACGATACTTTACGCGTCCGCCGACAGACAGATCGGAAGAGCCCTCAGAAAGATGAGCCCTAAGGAAGGTGACACCGCATTCGTTGTTCTGATAATAGGCGGATCGGAGGACCTGGCACTTTCGGATATAGGTGCGGAGAGAGACGACTCCCTTGTAGAATGCACAGAGGTGTCTGCCCGTAACATGGGACTTAAGAAAGGTTCGATCCCCTATACCAACCTCATCCTGGAGCAGATAGCATCCGTTGACATCATGAAGTATTGAAAATGATGTAAAAGGTTTGGATGGATTCCGTTCAAAGGTCTGGAACGAACTTGAACCCGTAGTGTATCACGCCGGAAGCCCCGTCTTCGTCCAGTTTGCGCAGCACCGAGCGCACGCGCATCCCTATTTCGATCTTCGAAAGGTCTACGTCAACGAGCTGACCGGATATCAGAAGGCCGTCATCGGTCCTTATCATAGCCACCGCGTACGGCTTCAGGTTCCTGTTGCAGTCCGGTGCCTCGTGGATCACCGAGAAGGTGAAGACCTTTCCCTTCCTGGACACCTGATACGGGTGCATCTTGCCGAACCCGTTCCTCCTGCAGAAGGGACACATGCTGCGCTTGGGGAAGAATTTCCTGTTGCAGTTTCCGCACTCCGATCCCTCCAGATTGTATCTGGCGGGAATCTCCCTCCACTCTTTTGCCACTGTTGCCATCAGATCGCCTCCAGTATGCTGACGGTTACGGCGGAGCCTGTGCCTCCGACGGACTGGGCAAGCCCGTATTTCGCGTTGGCGACCTGCCTCTTGTCAGCCTTGTTCCTGAGCTGGTCCGCAATCTCCACGACCTGTGCGACGCCCGATGCGCCGACCGGGTAGCCTCTTGCCTTCAGCCCGCCCGATGTGTTCACGGCTATCTTGCCGCCGAGCTCGACCTGTCCCTCGAGGACGGCCTTGCCCGCCTCTCCCTTCTTGAAGAAGCCCAGGTCCTGGAGGGCCATTATTCCTCCAACGGTGTAGTCGTCGTGAACCTCTGCCACGGAGATGTCCTTGGCCTCGATTCCCGCTATCCTGTAAGCTTCCTTGGCCGCCGAGGTGGTGGCCTTGAAGGTCGTGATATCCTCTCTCTGGAAAAGTGCCAGTGTATCGCTTGCCTGGCATACTGCGGCCACTTTCACATAGTCCACGCCCATTTTCTTTGCGACATCCAGGGGCACCATAACAACGGCGGCGGCCCCGTCGGAATAGGGGGCGCAGTCGAACACGTTCAGCGGTTCGGCCACCGGGCCGGACCTGAGTACGGTGTCCAAGGTTATGGGGCTCTTGTACTGTGCGTTGGGGTTCAGTGCACCGTGTTTGTGCGAGTTGACAGCGAAAGACGCTATCTCCTCACGGGTTGCGGTCCCTTCGTAAATCAGACGCCTGGTGATCATGGCGTACAGCGATGTGAGCGTTAGACCCATCGAGGCCTCCCACTCCGCATCGGCGGTGCTGTCCATGACGGACGCAGTGGACGCATCGTCCAGGTCCGTCATCTTCTCGGCCCCTCCAACGAGTACCGCCTCGTGCATTCCGGAAGCGACGGCCATGACTCCCTGTCTGAATGCCACTCCTCCCGATGCCCCTCCGGACTCGGTCCTTACGGCGGGGACGTTCCTTGTGGCCATTCCCGAATAGTCGGCGATCAGAGCATCGATGTGCTGCTGGTTGATAAAACGGGAAGACATGTTTCCGATGAATATCCCGTCCACCTCAGAACCGGACATGCCGGCATCCTCGATGGCTTTTATGCCCGCTTCTATACCGATCGACCTAAAGGATTTGTCCCAAAGCTCACCGAATTTGGTGACGCCTGTACCAACAATTGCTACTTCTCTCATCTTAATCACTCCGGCATGATGATCTTTCCCTTGAACTTCGCATACAGCGCATAGTCCAGGTACACTGGGTTCTCCAGGACCTTCTCCAGGGTCGGTGCGTTCTCTCTCTTGTAATCCTTCATCTCGTCGGTCACGGTTATGTCGAAGGCATCGCTTCCGGCACCGGAACCATAGGACGTGACAAATATCCTGTCGCCGGGCTTCGATTTGTCAAGGACATTGGCCAGTCCCAGGGGCACCGCTCCGCTGTAGGTGTTGCCTATGGACGGCGTGAGCAGCCCGTGCTGGATCTGCTCGGGGGTGAATCCCAGCATCTTCGCGACCTTCTCGGGGAACTTCCCGTTAGGCTGGTGGAACACCGCGTAGTCATAATCCTCGGGCTTTGTTTTGCGGTCCTCCAGCATCATCTTCGCCGCGGATATGATATGTTTGAAGTAGGCCGGGTCGCCTGTGAACCTCCCGCCGTGGCTGGGGTATGGTTGGCCTTCCCTTCTCCAGAAATCAGGAGTGTCGGTGGTGAAGCTCAATGTCTTGTTGATCGTGGCTATTACCTTTTCGGAACCTATGAGATATGCCGCTCCTCCGGCGGACGCCGAATATTCGAGCGCGTCCCCGGGCGCCCCCTGGGATGTGTCGGCCCCTACAGCCACTCCGTACTTAACTATCCCTGAGCCCACGAGACCCATGCACATCTGCATACCTGCCGTTCCGGCCTTGCATGCGAACTCGAGGTCCGCCGCCGTCAGCGCCGGGGTCGCCTGTATGACCTCTGCCACGACTCCGGACGAGGGTTTGACCGCATAAGGATGCGATTCGGACCCTACGTACACGGCGCCGATCTCTTTGGGGTCGACTTCCGGTACCCTCTGCATCATGTATCTGGCGGCCTCGGAGGAGATCGTTATTACGTCCTCGTCAGGCGACGGCACGGATTTCTGATCGATCTTCAGTCCTTTTCCCATTCCTTTGCCGTCCGCGCCCCAGACGCGCCCGATTTCTTCGGGCTTGATCCTGTAGCGGGGGACGTATGCTCCGTAGCTTACAATTCCAACATCCATTCATTTCCCTTCCTTTAATTTATTCAGACGTTTCACTAATTCTTCCACTGACAGTTCGGTCACCACTAGCGGGATCTTCTCTAGTTTTGCCAACTTGATAGCCAAAAGGTCCGTGTTCTCCGGGCTCTGGTACACCACCATGGCCGGAGTCAGGGGATGCGCCCTTATCGCCACCATGGGGGACCTGCCGTAGTGCACATTGGTGAAAATCAATGCGCGCTCGATGTTCCAGCCGTATATCTTAAGATAATCTTCGGAGCTGAGGTTGACTATCGCCTTCAGGGAGTCCACGATCGTGTATCCGTAGACCTTCTTGGAGGGGACCCTGTCCGTGTTCAGATTTTTACCAGAAACGATGGAGATGATGACCTCTGGGTCCACCCCGCCGTCGAACTCCTCCATGGCCAGAATGCATTCGTTCCTCATCCCCGGCATATACCTTGTGGCGACCGGGGACCCGTTAATCCTGTCCAAAGCGATGAACGATTCCACCATCTTCTTCACGACCGCTACGCCGGGGGACTTTCTCCTTCCGGATTCGTAGTCGCTTATCACGGAGTTGGAAACACCCATCTTATCCGCAAGCTGCTGCTGTGAGAGCCCAAACTCCTCTCTCCATTTTCGGACGATCTTGCCGGGCTCCGCCGACATGGATATCTCTCCTGCGATTTTCTCGCTGAGCTCATCCGTCATACCGTTGAAACAGGCGGTTTATTATTTAATAATGTCGAACTCATGAATCGTCAATCAACGTACTCATCGCTTATGGAGCTCTTTGTCCAGCACATCTATGACCGTCTTCATGACCTTGAGCCTCCCGTACTTCTTGTCGTTTGATTCGACGACATACCAGGGCGCCTCGGTAGTGTTCGTGCTCTCGATCATGGCATCTATGTAATCGGTATAGATGTCCCACTTCTCGCGGTTGCGCCAGTCCTCGTCTGTGATCTTCCAGTTCTTGAGCGGGTCCTCCATGCGGGCTTTGAACCTCTCCAGCTGCTCCTCCGGACTGATCTCCATCCAGAATTTGATTATGATCGCGCCTGTGTCTATCATCGCTCTCTCGAAGCCGTTGATCTCCTTGGCGGACCTGACGTACTCTTCATGGGTGCAGAACCCTTCGATCGGCTCGACCATCATCCTGCCATACCAGCTGCGGTCGAATATCGTGATGTGCCCGTACGAAGGCATGTCGGCGCCGAATCTCCAGAGGTAATTATGCTCTTTTTCCTCCGGGGTCGGGGCCGCCACCGACCTGGCCACATATCCTCTCGGATTCAGGGCGTGGGCAAGCCTTTTGATGCTGCCTCCCTTCCCTGCGGAGTCGCGGCCCTCGAAAATGACCACTAGGGAGCGGTCGCTGACCGCGAGTATCGACTGAAGCCTCGCAAGCTCTTTCGAATAATCATTTATCTTCTCCGTGTAACCCTCCGCCCTCAGGGTCATGTCAGCGGTTTTTCTGGGGTTTCCGCACATGGGCGTGGTGTATTCGGCAGGCGAGAATGGAGGATATCTGAGTTTGTGAGACAGTGCGGCGGTGATCCCGCCGATGCTGTTGAAAGCCGTTATCTCCGGATCGTCGATGTTCACCTCCAGCCATCTGGCATACGGGGTGTCGGTCCTTGCGATAACTTCTTTCATTACATCTCCGCAGTAGACCTCTTTGTCTATGTGGTCGTCATTGAGGAAAGATTTTTTCTTATGGCGGGGACCGAATTTATCCGATAGGGCTTCGACCTTGTCGGCTTCCGCCTTCAGGAACAGCTTGACGACCATGACGCCGTTGTCTACCAGATACCTCTCGAAGATATTTGCATCGTTTATCATGCGGTCCAGCCCTTCGCCCGCGACCTTCTCCAGATTCTCTGCGATGAAGGAATACCATCCGCGGTCGAATATCGCGAGCTGCCCTTTGCCCGGGGTGGAAGCGAGGAAATTGAGGAACGCCCTGGGACTGGTGAGGCCGTCCGGGTCGAAGTGCCGGTATCTGACGCCTCTCGGTTCCAATTTGTTCAGCAGGTCGCCCGCAACCCTTCCGATTACTCTTCCGCTACATCCTTCCAGAATTATGAGCGCGGGTATCCTCTCGCTGTAAAGCTCGTGCTGTATGAGGGTGAGCTTCTTCACAAGCGCCTCCCATTCTTCGTCTTCCATCGGTCGTATACCCGCTTATGTGGATATAATGGTTCCAAAGGTAAAGTGAAATAAACGGTCGGCCCGTCCCATGCTCATGATGGACGGACTGACGGAAGCCGCCAGGGAAGCGGGGAGGATAATGATGGACCGCAACGGCCTGACGATCAGCACAAAGGGGACCAGGGAGAATCTGGCCACCACCGCGGACCTCAAGGTCGAGAGATTCCTGAGGACCCGCCTTCCGGAACTTGTTCCCGGCTCGTCGTTCGTCGGAGAAGAGGACGGCCGGAGCGGAGAGGGAGACCTTGTGTGGATAGTCGACCCGATAGACGGTACGGCCAACTACGCCAGGGACCTGAGGGTCAGCACAGTGTCTATCGCGCTCCGAAAGAGCGGGGAGACCGTTGCCGGAGTGGTATATCAGCCGTACACGGACGAGATGTTCTGCGCCGGAAAGGGACAGGGTGCGTCGGTGAACGGCCGGGCCATCCACGTTTCTGACAGGCCTTTGGCCAATTCGATGTTCTGCACATCCTGGAGCGCCTACAAGAAAGAGAGGTCGCCGATGTGCTTCAGGATCTCGGAGCGCGTCCTGCCCATATGCGAGGACATACGGCGTTTCGGAACGGCGGCCTACGAACTGTCGCTGCTGGCAGAGGGACGCATCGATATCTTCTTCGAAGCCGCCCTTCAGCCCTGGGATATCGCGGCCGGCGCCCTCATTGTCAGGGAGGCGGGGGGCGTGTGCGGTTCATTGGACGGCCCTGAATCATACGATGCGGAGGGGCCCATGATAGCGGCCAACTGCCAGGAGAGCTTCGGCGCGATAAGGGATATCGTAGAAGAAGAGATGGGCAGAGAAATATTCTGAAACGCTCTCGGACCATCTTACGGATCGCGGGCCGAAAATCATCCGTAGGCCCGCCTCGGCGGGCAATACCTGTTCACGGTTAGTTACGATGGTTTATTATGCCGTCTTGCCGATTCTCACCCATGCCATGCAAAAAAGATTCCGAGTGCGAAATGAGCGGCAAGAAGTTCTGCCAGATGTATGACAACATGGGCGGATTCGCCCCCAACACCCTGAAGGCCATCAAGGACCTTGACCCGGGGCTCATCGAGCTTATCCACAACATGGACAATATCATCGTAGAGGACGGAGCCCTCGACAAGAAGACAAAAAGGCTCATCGCCCTCGCGTGCGTCTGCATCAGGTCCTGCGAGGACTGCGTCTACCCCCAGGCCAAGGTCGCCAAGAACTACGGTGCCACCAAGGAGGAGATCCTCGAGGCCGTCAACGTCGCGGTTCTGACCGGAGGGGTCCCCAGCTGGTCCATAGCCAAAAAGGGCATCGCCCAGCTCTTCGAAGAATGGGACAAGGAGTGAACATCATCCCCCGGCCTCGCCGTCGGGGGATCCGCTCCTCTTTTTTACGTATTCGATGATCTTGTAAGCGGCCACGGCGCACATTATTCCGATTAACGCCCCGGCCACGACATCTGACGGATAGTGCACCATAAGATAGATCCTCGAGAAGCCCATCAGAGCGGCGTATGCAACTAGGACAGAGCCCCATCTTCTGTCATATATGAACAGTGCACAGGCCGCTGCGAAAGCATTTACGGTATGTCCCGACGCGAAGGAGTAACCGCCCGGGGGATCGATGATCAGTGGCAGCGACAGATCTTCGACGAACGGTCTTGGCCTTTCGACCAAAGGCTTAATAATCCAATCGTTAAGAACATACCCCATCAGAACGGCTGCAGCCATCACTACGCCGGCCTCCCTGGTCGGTTTGTAGATCATCAGCGCAGCGGCGATGATTAACCATATCGCGCCGTGGTCTCCGGAGCACGAGACGTATTTCATCAACGTGTCCATTATCCCGCCGGACAGATTCTCCTGTATCCAAATCAGGACGTCCGTTTCCGATGCCATCGGAGATGCGACGTGTTACCGATATTTCAAACCAGACGGAGCCTGCCTTAGACCGGCTGACGGATGGCATATGTGGCGTCCGATATCCATCATTCGCCGGGCGGACGCGTACTCGAAGTTTATTATATCACACGCGTTTAACCGGAAACAGGAGATAAGTAATGACCGAGGTAGGAAAATGTATCAGGACAATCGATACCGACGAAGGTAAGATCGACATATACAGCCTCAGGGAGCTTGAAGAGAATGGAATAATCAAAGACCTCTCGAAGATGCCCTATTCCATCAAAATAATAGTAGAGTCAATGCTAAGACAGAGGGACGGCAAGCTCATAACCGACAAGGACGTGGTCGCGGCCGCATCCTGGAATCCCAAGGAGAATTCGGACGACGAGATACCGTGGATACCGGCGAGGGTCCTGCTTCAGGACCTTACCGGCGGAGCTGCCGTCACCGACCTGGCGTCAATGAGGGCGGCGGTGGACGCACTGGGATTCGACGGGTCCATCATAGATCCCCTGGTCCCGGTAGATCTAGTGATCGACCATTCGGTACAGACCGATTATGCGGGCAGGTCCGACGCTCGGGAGCTCAATGAAGAGCTTGAATTCGAAAGAAACAAAGAAAGATATGCACTGTTCAAATGGGCGCAGGATTCTTTCAAGAACTTCCGCGTAGTCCCTCCCGGAAACGGCATATGCCACCAGGTGAACCTGGAATACCTTTCTCCTGTCATCCATGTCAAAGACGGCTGCGGTAACAAGACCGCCTATCCGGATTCATGCTTCGGGACCGATTCGCACACCACACAGATCAACGGCCTGGGAGTGGCCGGGTGGGGCGTGGGCGGGATCGAGGCCGAGGCGGTGATGGTGGGACAGCCCAGCTACATGAAGCTGCCCGACGTGGTGGGATTCAGGCTCAAAGGCATGCTTAGGCCTGGGGTCAACGCCACCGACCTGGTCCTAACATGCGTGCAGATGCTGAGGAAGAAGGGAGTCGTGGGCAAGTTCGTCGAGTTCTGCGGCCCCGGCTACGCCGGACTGGAACTGGCCGACCGCGCCACCCTCGCCAACATGGCGCCCGAATACGGAGCGACCATGGGGTACTGCCCTATCGACGGCAACACGATCGAGTACCTCAGGCTGACCGGAAGGGATACCGCACACATCGACGCCGTGGAGAAGTACGCCAAAGAGCAGACGCTTTGGTACGACGGGGAAGCGGAGTACACCGACTTGCTGGAGCTCGACCTGGAGACCGTGGAGCCTTCCCTCGCCGGGCACAAGAGGCCCCAGGATCGCATCCCACTTTCAGAGATGGAGAATTCCTTCGCAAAGTCCCTCAAGGACCTGGGAGTGGAAAAGAAAAGGGAACCGGTGTCCGGAATGCTCGGGGACGGCTCGGTGGTCATCGCTTCGATAACCTCGTGCACGAACACCGCCAATCCCTCGGTCATGATCGCGGCGGGACTTCTCGCCAAGAAGGCATGCGAGCTCGGACTTAAGAAGAAAAACTTCGTGAAGACCTCCCTCGCCCCGGGATCAAAAGTGGTGACGGAATATCTCGAGAAATCCGGCCTGCTCCCTTACATGGAGGATCTGGGATTCCAAGTATGCGGCTACGGATGCATGACGTGCATAGGGAACAGCGGGCCCCTGTCCGACGATGTGTCGAGACAGATAAGGGCCGACGACCTTGCCGTAGCAGCGGTCGCTTCCAGCAACCGCAACTTCGAAGGCAGGATCCACCCGTTGGTAAAGGCCAATTATCTGGCCTCTCCGCCTCTGGTGATCGCATACGCCATAGCGGGAAAGATCGACATTGATTTCGAAAACGAACCGATAGCGCATGCGAGAGGGAAGGACGTCTATCTGAGGGACATATGGCCCGACGACGCTGACGTAGAGGACGTAAAGAACAGGTTCGTAGACTCCGAGACGTTTGCCAAAGAATACCGCAACGTGTTCAAGGGTTCCGAGAGATGGGACAAGATACCGTGCGAGAGATCCCCGCTGTTCGCATGGGATGAGAAGTCGACTTACATAAGGAATCCTCCTTTCTTCGACGACATATTCGAGGAGCCCGCCATCAGGGATATAGAAGGCGCAAGATGCCTTGCCATGCTGGGAGATTCGATCACAACGGACCATATCTCGCCGGCTGGGGACTTCCCTGCCGACAGCGACGCAGGGAGATATCTGCTTGAGCGCGGAGTGGAGAAGAAAGATTTCAATTCCTATGGCTCCCGCAGAGCCAACCACGAGATAATGGTCCGCGGGACTTTCGCCAACATCCGTCTCAGGAACCGGCTGGTACCGGGATCCGAGGGCAGCAGGTCGATCTATCTGCCCGAGGGGACCGTTGACACGATATTCGAGACGTCCGGCAGATACATGGAGGAGAGGACGCCCCTGATCATATTGGCCGGGAAGGAGTACGGTACGGGCAGCTCCAGAGACTGGGCGGCCAAAGGGCCCCTTCTGCTTGGCATAAAGGCGGTCATCGCCGAATCTTTCGAGAGGATACACCGTTCGAACCTGATAGGTATGGGCATAGTGCCGCTTCAGTTCCTTGACGGCCAGAACGCGGAGACTCTGAAGCTGGACGGCACAGAGACGTTCGATATCGACCTGGAAGGGCTGGAGCCGAAATGCCTGGTGGGCGTTACAGCTTACAGAGGGGGCATGAAACTGGAGTTCGACGTCGTATGCAGGGCGGACGTCCCGGCGGAGATCGACTATCTGGCCAACGGCGGGATACTTCAGTACGTGCTGCGCAAGATGATACTGTAAACCCTTTAGACACAAATCTTTTTATCATGATGCGGACTACCCGCAACAGTCGGGCCCGTGGGCTAGCTTGGTATACTTGTAGCTTCGGGAGCTATAGACTCCGGTTCAAATCCGGGCGGGCCCACCATTTTACAGACCTTATCTGCATGATGGTCCCATTTTGCCGGTTGTTTCCCATTTTGTTTTCCGTGCTGTGACCGATCATACTTCTGGCGGTACAGAGCCGTAATGATGTCCGAACACGATGATATTGAACCGAACGTGTTTGGAAGGGTGATGATCTGAGGACGATACATTAAATTTGAATCATATGCAATTGAATTCGTATTCCCATTTGCCTGATAGAAATCAGGCACCTTGCTTTACGAGAAGGAAATCATCTTAAGACCGTTAGACGCCGGTCTTGAACGCTCCATTACAAGTCGCACATCGGTTAAATAGAGAGGATACGGTGTATATGCGGTGCCCGTTTGAAAGAAAGATACATCTCCACGGACAACGGGAAGATCTGGAGCTGCGTATACGGAGAGGACGAGAAGGGCGTGCCTCTGCTCGTCGTGCACGGTGGTCCCGGATTTCTCAGCATGCCTCAGACAATAAGCGACCTTTCTGTTGATAGACCGGTCTACTTCTACGACCAGCTCGGTTGCGGAAGGTCGGACAGGGCTTCTGACGATAGCTTATACTCTTTGGAAACCTACACGGAAGAGCTTGACGCGGTAAGAAAAGAACTTGGCCTCACCGATGTGGTTTTGGTCGGATTCTCCTGGGGATGCGGGCTCATATGTTCTTACATTCTGGAGAAGGGGCCGGAAGGAGTGAAGGGACTGATATTGTCAGGCCCGTTGCTGAGTTCTCCGATATGGGAAATGGACCAGAGAGGCAATATCGCAGCACTGTCCGATTCAGCGATTGCAGCGATCGGTATAGGGGAAAGAGACAGGGAATACGGCGAAGCCTACAGCGAAGCCGTGACCGAATATTACAGGAAATTCCTTTGCAACCTCGATCCGTGGCCGGATTATCTGGTTAATTCCATGGAAAGCATGAACGTGGATGTTTACATTAAGATGTGGGGGCCCAGCGAGTTCACGGTCACCGGCAGCCTGAAGCAATTCGACCTTTACCCCAGGCTTAAGGAGATAGATGTCCCGGTCCTTCTCACATGCGGCGACAGCGATGAAGCGCACGTAAAATCCGTGAAGGATTTCCAGGAGGCCTTCGGAAATGCGTGCATGGCGGTCATACCTGACGCCACACATATGCACCACATCGAAAGACCAGAGATATACAAAATATCGGTCGGTTGGTTCCTGAAGAGGTTGGAGAAAAGATGAAGGGCGCCCTGTGATGCCCCCATCGTATTTCAGCAGATTGAGGAGGTAGTTTTACGGCAAGTGTGCAGTACCGATATCTTTTCCGCCCTCCAAAGCTCCTGTTGGATGACGTGATAGACTGTCAAGTGATGCTGACCGACTTTGAAAGAACATGAAAGGCCGATCCATGCTCCTTGACCTTTTCAACCCGGTAACGAACGGCTGATGAACAGTCTTATTTCAGGATTCAATCCTGTTTTTATAGACAACGTTGTTCAGTAAGATTAAAATCTGCGGAGAAATCATCAAGAGACATGAGATATTGCGGTGTTTGCGGATATGTCCTCGACGATGACGTAAGATTCTGTCCCAGATGCGGTACCCCCGCATCTTCGGAGAGGCCCGCCGTTCCGGACTCCGGGACAGAGGGCGCGGGGTCCGTGATAACTGCGGACAGTATCTTCAACGCATCCAAACAGGAGCTGACAGAACTCTTCTCGTACGGCAGGCTCGGTAAAGAATTCACTGGAGATATCTCCTTCATACGGGACAGGGTCCGCAGGACCGTGAGCGGCACGCCGGCGGATACCCTCCGCAGCATCGCGGCCTCCAACATGGCCGACGTCCGCCAGAGACTGTCGCAGATCGACGACAGCATCAGCGACCGGAACTGGGGCAACATAGTGGATTTCATGAAGAATGGGCTACCGGCAGCGATAGTGTCGTACTTCTACGATCCGGCCCTGGCAACCGAAGTTAAGAACATTATGGACCGCATGAAGGCGATGTCGAGAAAGGGATGGGACAAGACGGGGTTCCTCGGGAAAGCCGCTGTTCCCTCGGCAAAATTCGAAGACGTCTACCTCCTGCGTTACGTGACGTCCAACATAAGGTTCTGAGAAGATCCAGAGGTAGCACGCGTGGGGCCTTACGCCGGCTCGTCACCATTTCCAGGTCATTGCTCCACCCAGGGAGTTTTCCCGGAATCATCGGACACCTTACGCTTCATCCCCAACTTGTGAGGAATCTTCACACATGGGTGGCACAACCATGATCGTCAATGACGTTCAGGCTTGCCATCCACATGCTGTGGGGCTCTGGGCGTTTAGGAAGTGAGCAGCTTTTCCCGATATGGGATCTTTCTCCATCGTCTTATTCCGCCCGTGCGATTCCCACGCGTGCATCCACTAATATGAGATATACAATATTTATAATTTTCCCAAGTTACATCCATGAACACACATAATTTTGCATCGATCACCCTTATGCCGATCCAAATTTCCACTTGCCGGATTACGTGATGGACGGTCCCGGATTTCCGGAAACATTTCATAAATCTCCCGTCGCAGCAATCCTTAAGGAAGCAAAAACGACGAGGAAACAGCTTTTCAGCGGGTTTCTGTTTAACGATGATACGGTTGTCGAAAAGCCGCTTGTGCTTTTTGCCGGTGCGGGAATAATTGCAGAAGATGGCCGACAGAACCGGCCCGCGTCTAACGTATGGGTGCCGGATTCCGATTATAATGAAAATGCGCCCGTCCGCACCGGCATGTCATACAGGCGTTCCATGCGGACGGGGCGACCGATCGGTCTGTTCAAGTTGTTTTGTTCCTTACCTTGTGACAGGGCTTACTCTTCCCCGTTCCCGCTCTTGAAGACATCGGAGCCGCCCTTCACGGACTTGCCGACGAGATACACCGCCATCGCAAATGCGAGCATCCCTGCCACTCCGGAAAGGAGGTCCCAGACGGTCGCCTGATCATTTATCAACCATTCAGAACTCAACACTCCCATGAACAGGAATGACAGTGCGACCGTCAGTATGAATAAGATAGACATCATCGGTTTCTTTTCTGCGAACGCCCATACGATCAATACGATTAGCATTACTGTCAACGAGATGTTAGTGTAAAGATATCCGGTAACCCACCCATTAAGGAAGAAGGCAGCGGATACCAATGTAAATAAGACTGCTTCGAAGTGCAAGTTGTTTATATATGCACCGATCGCGGCAAGCAATATGACCACTGCACATATCATCAACAGATAGTACACGTCATTGTCCATCAATCCATAAGCATTTTCTCCGACGAAATACCACACTAAAGACTCCAGAGAATACGAAAATGAAGCCAGTGCGATAAATATCAGTCCTAAGACCGTTGTATCCATTCTTTCGTTTTTCATGTACCCACCTTTTGGCATACTACTATCGAAAATCGACTATACCGGGCTCTTCCGAGACGATCTGC
This sequence comes from Methanomassiliicoccaceae archaeon UBA72, assembly GCA_002509405.1. Classification (GTDB taxonomy): domain Archaea; phylum Thermoplasmatota; class Thermoplasmata; order Methanomassiliicoccales; family Methanomethylophilaceae; genus VadinCA11. Next base: position 40,407 of record DAVO01000029.1, read on the forward strand.
CGAAGGTCTTCGCGTATGACCGTCTGACAATGGAGGCATTCATTATTTATTACAACGGGTTTAACAAAATCTGACACATGCAGACCGGGCGTGATTTGAATCCGCCTATCGTTCTTCTTGGCGTTCGGTTACTGAAGTAAAAAAGTTGCTTTTTGAAGGTTGTCCTGTCGCTGAACAGAAATCGCCTGAATGATGTTTCCTCGTCGTTTTCGGATCATTCAGGATTGCTGCGACGGGAGATTTATGAAATGTTTCCGGAAATCCGGGACCGTCCATCACGTAATCCGGCAAGTGGAAATTTGGATCGGCATAAGTGAATGACAGATATAGGCGGATTCGAAGCCGATCATACTTCGTAAGTGCCAGATGCACTTTATCCGTAGTTAAAAAAGACCGCTCCATCGGAAACATTAGTTAAGAAAAATCGACCAGCCAGATGAAAAGTGGTGGGCCCAATGTGATTCGAACACATGACCTCCCGGTTATCAGCCGGGCGCTCCATCCAGGCTAAGCTATGGGCCCAATAAGGGACTTCAATAAAGAAGTATGATATAAACATTCCCCTCATGCAGTCTACTACCAGATAATACGGAAAATTGATAACCGGAACCGGCCATGTGCATCCATGGAGCCCACATTCAGCGAGAGGATACGAGTCGTCCCCGTCACGGCAGAAAGGGCCTTGCTCGCCATACTCGTGCCCACCGACGCGTTCATTCTCATCAGCGCCGCTCTCGGATGGGTCAGCTGGTGGCTTTTCGCCGCGATGACGGCGGTCACGGCATTCATGTTCCTTCTTTCAAGATTGTTCATCCTCAAAACCGACGTTTATGACGATAGAGTGGTGATCAAGTACTTCAAGACCAGAAACTACAGGATGGAAAAGATAAGGGACCGCCGTTACGGTGTGATGAACGATATTAGGAACTTCGCCGGCGTGGGTCTCCGCGGTCTGCGTTACCGCAACTATCTATGTGCAGGATGTGAGACGGGAGTTGTTTTTCTTACGCAGGGGGCTGTGGTCGCTGTGTCCTCTTATAGGACCGAGGAACTTGCGGGGCTTCTCCCCAAGGCCGTACCTAAACCCAAGGAGGAGAAGTGATGCGGCCCGTCTTCCGATGGGTCAGAGCCAGGGTCATGTGCTATGCCACAGAGGACAGGGACAGGATAGCCGGAGTTTTCAGAACGTTCATCTGGACCGACGAATGGAACGAGGATGTGGTCGAGGGGGAGCTGGGCAACATCACCGTGATAATGGACGCCGAGATCACCAGGCAGAAAGACATAGATGAGATATTCATAAGGCTCGGCGATGAGACCGTCGACCGGATATTGTCGGAGCTTGAAGACCGCACCGACGAGGACTGCACATTCTACGTCAGACTGGACAAGCAGAAGGCCGTCTCAGGCTCTTACTCGGTGGCAACGGGAGGGGACGTGATATCCCTCACATGCAAAGTAGCGTCGTATCCCGCCAAACGGGAGCTCGCGGTGGACATTCTGAGAAATTACCTCAGCTCTCTTCCACGGCAGGCGCCTGAGCTTCCTTGATGTCGAAACGGGCCTCCTTTACACGGCGTCCTTTGATCGATTTCACGGTGATCTTCACTTCTTCGTTGTCTACCACCGCTCCTCTGTAAGGAATGTCGCCTATCTTGTATTGGATATATCCGCTGACATTGTAGTCTACATAATCCTCTGGATCGAACCTGAGCCCCAGGTCGTCCATGACATTGTAGATGTTGGCATCGCCTATGACGGTATAGGAGCCGTCTGCCTCCCTTACAACAGGGAGTTTGACGTCGTCGCTCTCGTCCCATATCTCTCCCACGAGCTCCTCGATGATATCTTCCAGTGTTACAATCCCCAAGGTGCCGCCGAAGGAATCCAGGACCACGGCCATGTGGACTTTGGTCTTTTGCAGGGTGTTTAGGACCTCGGCTATACTGGTGGACTCCTGGAAGAACTTCACCTGCCTTATTATATCGATCAGATTGAAGTTGTCGTTGTTCACGACCCTTCTGAAGAAATCCTTGGCGTTGACCACTCCGATTATACGGTCGATGCTGCCGTCGTAGATCGGAATCCTGGAGTAGCCTGTGAATGTGAACAGCTCTTTTAGCTCGTCCATGTTTACGTCCTTGCTTGCGGCTATGATGTCGACTCTGGGTATGTACACCTCGGACAGAGAGGTGTCGTCAAATGTGATAGCGGACTTGATGAGTTCGCTTTCGGTCTTCTCCAGCGTACCCTCTTCCTCGATCTCGTCGATCATGACCACCAGCTCGTCTTCTGTGAGCGTCAGGGTGGTTTTTTTCTTAGATTCCTTTGTGAACACCGAGCTGAGCTTTATGAAGAACCAGATGATCGGAGTCAATACCGTCACGGCAAAGGTGAGGGAACCGGCCAGCTTCAGTGCATAGTGATCGGCCCTCCTCTTCGCGATGTTCTTGGGCGCTATCTCACCGAACGTTAATATTATCAGAGTCATGAAAACTGTGGCTGCTACAGTTCCCAAGGCAGGGTTGTCGGGAAACAGCTGCTCGGTGAAAAGCATCGTACAGGTCGTGGAGGCCGCGATGTTTAGTATGTTGTTTCCTACGAGGATCGTCGTAAGAAGCCTCTCGAAGTCCTCTGACAGCGCGAGCGCCTTGTTGGCGTTCTTGGCCCCGTCGCTCTCAAGCTTCTTAAGGCGTATGTTGTTTACGCTGGAGTAGGCCATTTCAGACATTGAGAAATATACTGCCCCCAGCAGGAGCACGAATATTATAACCGATAAGATAACGACGAGTCCTACGTCCATCTCAGCTCAATCCGTTCGTTTCAAGCGTACCAAGGGACACTTTTTTAATCCTGCCATGTCACACTGACGCTTCAATTAAGCGACAGTGGAATATAATGGTTATGAAAGAAAAGGCTCTGAAATCCGGTGAACGTAAATAATTGATAAAGAGGGAAAAGGTTTGTTACTGGCATGTGCTTCGTGCTTACATTCCCATCTTGCTCTTGACGTCGTTCGAAAGAACGGCGACCAGGAGGAAGGCATAAAGAATGAATTCACAGAGGCTCAGGACTGCAAGTATCACCATGTCGATGACAGATGTGTCCATAAGGAACGGAGTGATTATTCCTATCAGCGAGACGATGGTAAGCACAAGGAACACGATCACAAGGAGAATCCAGATGATCTTGTCGAATGTGTCTGCGGTGCCGTCGGTAATCCTCTTCGCGATCCACATGAGGATCAGACCGAAGATCAGATTGATGACGATGGTAACGACGCCGGCACCAACCGAGTCATCGACCATCTGGCCTGCTCCGCTGAATATTCCGACGACTATCGTTGCAATTCCGACGAAGTTTACGAACTTACCGAGAATGCTGAAAGCATTCGTCTCTTCGCCCCTATAAATAGGCAGTCCTATCCCAAGAATCAGGACACCGTAAAGGATCGTACCGATAGATGCTACGACTGAGCCAGTCGCCATCGGATCGGCAAGCGCTCCGTTTACGATCGCCAAGATTCCTGCCAGTATGCTGACGATACCGATAACCACGGCCGCCAGTCCGAAATTTTTAGGGTTGTCAATGAATGACATGCTTTATGAACCGACAAATGGAGTATAAATATTATTCTAAATTACATAGGCTTTATAATAATCGCACCAAGAGAAAAAATATAATGCTGGGTCTTTATTTTATCATTTCTTTAAATTATTAAACGAAATCGTTCATTGTCGTAATTTTATTTTGTAATAGTTTTATTTATATTATAATAATATACGAGTCTGAGAGCTGACCGCTATGGCAAGCGAATTTACATACGAAATCGTAGAGGAGATAGCGACGCTATCCCAATCTTCAAAGGGATGGACCAAAGAACTGAACCTAATCAGCTGGAATGAGAGGGAACCAAAATACGACATAAGGGAGTGGTCCCCTGACAGGAGCAAGATGGGAAAAGGAGTCACTCTTTCTAACGAAGAGGTCTCCATTCTGAAAAAGGCCCTGGATTCCAGAGAAGACATAGAGTGATCCCTTCGTTCCGGTATGCCGGGAAGTGTCCGAATGTCGGATAACAGGGTAAGCTACCTGGAGCGTTTCCTGGGAGGTGTAGACAAGGTGGAGACCGGCCGTCCCGGAGGAATATCCGACGACCGCTGGCTGGTCGCTTATTACAGGCCGGAGTACGCCCCCGTGTTGCTGAGATATCTCTCCTATGGTAACGAGAACGTGAGGGCGGAGACGTTGATGCTGCTGACCGATGTCAGGGAACCCGCCGCCGCGGACGCGGTCCGCAGGATGAGCTCTTCCGACACCGAGAAGGTCAGAGGAGCGTGCATCGGATACCTCAATACGGTCTCCGATGCCGAGGATAGGGTCCCCTCCCTCATGGACTCTCTTAAACACTCGAGGGGCGAAGAGTTCTCCAAGGCTGCATCCCTCATGGGTGCTTTCGGAAGGAAAGAAGATATCGACGAGCTCCGCAGGATATACGGCCAGGTTCGCGGGGAGATGCGCAAAGAGTTATTCACCGCCCTCGAACGCATAATAGGACGCTATCCGGAACTGGGACCCAAACGCGACCTGTTGCTGTCCGTACCCGTATCTTCTGATGAGGATGCCTACGACCGTTTCATTACAGTCTCCATCGAGTACCTGGATAAACGCTACAGAGAGAATGTTTCTTCGCAGAATAAGATCGACGCAAAGACGGCCGGCAACGTTTCGGCCGCCCTCAAAAAGATGAGGACGAGGATCTACAACGAGTCTGATAACCTGCAGTTCTATGGCGCCGAAGAAACCGAGAGGACCTCCAAACTCACGGAACTAATAAAGTGGGCATCTGAGGACCTTGCCTCGAAAACCATCATTCAGAGCGGCCCCGGGCACCTATGCCCAAGATGCGGTGGCCAAATGATCCTGTACCACGGGCTGTGGTCATGCCCTGAATGCTGACACGCTTTGTACAAACCTTTAAATCCAGAACATCAATCCAAACTCAGGCATTCTAATATAGCTCCCTGTACGCCGTAGGGAAGAGTTAGGAAGTAGTATTGGGGCCGAAAGAACATAGGAGATAGAAAATATGGCCTACGGAGACGACAGGAACAGAGGATACAGAGACAACAGGGAGCCCAGGGAGATGTTCGACACCACCTGCTCCGACTGCGGAAAAGAGTGCCAGGTGCCCTTCAAGCCCACCGATGGAAGGCCCGTCTACTGCAGGGACTGCTTCCAGAAGCACCGCCCCGCTGACAGGGACGGCGGCAACAGGCGCCAGAGATACTGAGCTTTTCAAGTTCACTGGATTCTGAAACCTTTTACGTATTCACTTACGATTTTTCATTTTCAGATTTCTACTGTCTATCATCGCCTTAGACATCACAGCCACCTTCAGGACGGCGAAGGACATCACCACGCCGGCCATCCCAAATATAAGCATAACGACGCCGAGGCCCTCGTATCCCATCAGATATAGCCCTAGTCCGAAGAATGCGACCGCAGCTGAAACGAAAAACGCAATCTGTGCGGCACGGGAGCCCTGTTTCAAGTCCACGACGAGACACCGTGCGGCAGATATTTAATCCGAATGTAAAGAAAAGAAAGTAGTTTGAACGGTTTCTGTTCTGGTTATCAGGCGATCTTCTTTCCGGAGTTAGGACCTACCCCTTCATCGTAGACCGCAGTGACCTTGAACTTCCACAGGGCTTTCGCGTGCATGTTGGCGCCTGCGAGAGCCTTGTTCAGATTGTCTACGTCGGATCCCTTCTCCTCGCGCCCTAGAACGGTCGCCTGCATCTCGTAGGCCTTGGGGCCCGCACTGACCAGGATAGCTACCTTCTTGTTCTCGGCCATGTACTCTGCGGACCTTTTCATGAGGATCTCGCCAACGGTGATGACATCGCTGCCGATGACTCCAAAGCTTCCGCATACGATAGCGTGAGGCTGCCCGGCCGCGTTCGCGGTCACCAGGACCTTTGTCGTTCCCTTATCGTTCATTATGTCAAGGATTTCTTTGGGGATTGCTACCATTATCTACCACCAATCATAAACGGTAACAAAAGTATATCTAACAGGGAGTTACAGCCGTGTTATCCTCGGAGCCTGCTCCCGGCGACGGACTTCGCGACATTCACTTGGTCTTTTTGAGCTTCGACTTTTTCTCGCCCTTTGAACCGGTCATGTCGTAGGCGCAGATGATCACGATCAGCGCGACGACGCAAGCGATCACAACGGAAAACTCAGCTAATTCGAACATGATGGCTCCAACGGCCGGTGCATATTTATGGCTTTTCAATGGACCTAAGATGCTGGACCACGAGCTGGACCTTTCCGCCCTTGAAATACGGTATCGACGTGCAGGAATATTCGGTGTCGCTTCCGGGTATCACACGTGGCTTGCTGCAATGTACCGGCGCCTGCATGGTGATGACATTGCAGTCCACACAGCATGTGGTCCGCCCCAGGAGACGGTAGCACTTGATGCCTATGACATCGTCGGCGGACTTGTTGAAGACCTTGAGGGCTGCACGGTTCATCCATACGATCGTGTGCTCCGAATCATGGATGATTATCAGGTCGTCTATCTCATCCAGGACCATGTTGAGCAGAACGTCGGCAAATCCCTCTTCTTCCATTTTACCACCGTGTGATAATCGCTTTGAAGATATTAAACCTGGCGGGGATGCAAGGCAGTTCGACGCGATCAACGGATACGGAATATGTCAGTACCCTCTATGTAACCCACGATTTTCTGCAAAAATACTGACAAATCCGTAATATGATTTCGAATCTCGAATTTGAGCGTCCTGTCATTTAGACATTTTTTTATATAGACAACATATAGCCCACTGAATGACTTATGATGTTATCATCGTCGGGGCTGGCCCTGCGGGTCTCACCGCAGGCATATACGCCAGGTCCAAGATGATGGATACGCTTATTATCGAATCTGGCCGCGTAGGCGGCCAACTTGTCAGCCTTTATCCGGAGAAGGGGGTGCACAACTTTCCCGGCTTCGAGAGCGTGCAGGCCCGCAAGCTTTCCGACCGCCTCTATGCCCAGGCAGAAAACCTGGAGTGCGAGATCAGAGAAAAAGAGAAGGTTCTCGAGATAAATGACGGCAAAGAGGACCTCGTGGTCGTTACCAACAAGGGCGAATATCACACGCTTACGGTCATTGTCGCCATAGGAATGGGCGATTTCAACCCCAGGAAGATGGATGTTCCCGGAGAGGACGAATTCTTCGGCAAAGGTGTTTCATATCTGCTGCCTGTGAAGGAAGAGCTTGTGGGTCAGAAGGTTACCATGTTCGGAGGCGGAAACAGCGCCATCGAGATGGCACTTATCGCGGACTCGGTCACCGACACCACGATCGTACACAGAAGAGGGGAGTTCCGGGCAGACGAGATGAATGTGGTCAGCCTGGAAAAAAGCAACATCCTGAAAGTCCTGAACGCAGAGACGCTATCTTTCAACGGAAACGACAAGTTGAAATCCGTCACCGTGAAGCAGGAAAACAGGACATTCGAGATACCGACGGACCTGGCGGTGATCAACATCGGGATCAAGTCCGACCTGGGGATATTATCCAAGTGGGGATTGGAGCTTACCGGAGACGGACTGGTGAAGGTGGAGCCCGACATGTCCACGAACAGACGCGGCATATTCGCCTGCGGAGACGTGGTGGACTATCCCGGGAAATACAAACAGATAATCACGGCTTGCGGAGAGGCCGCAAACGCCGTGCAGATGGCGTACAAATTCTCTAAGAAACCCTACTGGGCCTGAAAAGTAAACTGTTTTACCGGCCTTGTCGGCCGGAATTGTTATTCTCACTCATCGACGATTGCATCGTTGGGGCACTCGTCAACGCAGGCCCCGCAGTCCACGCAGGCATCCGGATCGATGACCGCTATATCATCTATGGCGATTGCGTCCTGAGGGCACACGTCGGCGCATGCTCCGCAGGCAGTACACTTGTCTGCTATTACTTTCGGCATTTGAACACCTACCACGGTATGAAAAAAATCCGTATTTGTACTTTGCTAGAGCAACAGAAAAATATCCCATAAAAGACATGAGGTTTCATGATTTATTTTTCCGGCACCGTAATAACAGATGACGGTGCGGTAGAAGGATATGTCAGTCTGGAGGGCGGCGCTGTCGCAGAGGTCTCAGAGGGTAAGTGCCCGGTCCAGCCTTTGGCCACGGGAATCATCGTCCCTCCAATGGTAGACGGGCACACGCACTGCGCCGATTCGGGCCTGATGGCTCCGAAGGAGATCTCCCTCTGCGAACTGGTGGGGCCCGACGGCCTCAAGGAAAGATATCTGAAGAAATCATCCCCTGAAAAAATTGCCTGCGATATGAAGTATTTTTCCAAACTGGCACGTATGAATGGGATAGGGACTTTCATAGACTTCCGCGAAGGCGGTGTCGAGGGCAGCATGCTGCTGAGAGAGGCCGTACCTGAAGCATTCATACTCGGAAGGCCGTCTTCGCCTGAGTTCGACCCTAACGAACTGGATGAAATCCTGAGGTATGCCGACGGAATACAGCTATCAGGGATTAACGATGTACCAGCATCTTATTCTGAGGCGGTAGCCGACTATACCGTCCGTTCAGGAAAGATGTTCGCAATACATGCCAGCGAGGGCTCGAGGGAGGATATCGACTCCATATTGGCTCTTTCTCCGTCATTCGTGGTACACATGGCCTCGGCGGAACGCTCCGACCTCATAAGATGCGCCGACGAAGATGTTCCCATAGTATCATGCCCGAGGTCCAACAGGTTTTTTGGCCTCACTCCCCCGCTGGCTATGATGAAGGAATGCAACAACACCGTCGTTCTGGGAACGGACAACGCCATGCTCTGCGCCCCAGACATGAGAGAAGAGGCCAGGGAGTACTGTTCGATCCTTGGCGACCTGAAGGTCGACCAGGAAAACCTATGGGGCGCCATGGTGTCCAACGGAAGAAAGCTATTATATGATGGGAAAAGAATCGGGCTCCGACCTGGCATGGACGCCGATATTGCGGTTCTGCCCTCCGAGGACTGGACCGCGGCAGGGATGTTAAGGAGCTCGGAACGCATACTGCGCTACAGACAGAGAAAGAAAGGGTGATTGAGATGGTTTTCGATAAGATACTTGTTCCTACCGACGGAAGCGAATACACAAAGGCGGCCGTGAGGAAGGCCATGGACCTCGCGAAACTCAGCAGTGGTAAAATAACCGCCCTTTACGTGATGGACCAGACGATCTTTACCAATGTCCCCATGGACACTGCCGTCATGAACGTCTACCACACGCTTGAGAAAGAAGGCAAAAATGCGCTTCAGTTCGTCGAAGAGCTCGGAAAAGAGAGAGGGGTCAGCGTTGAGATCAAGCTGGCCGAAGGAATTCCGATAAAAGTGATACTTGAACTTTCCAAGGACTACGACGTCATTGTGATGGGCACCCTTGGAAGGACCGGTATGTCAAAACTTCTAATGGGAAGCGTGGCCGAGAGAGTGGTCAGAGCTTCCGGATGCCCCGTAATGGTGGTTAGGTCCCCTGAGGCTGATAAACAATGAGAACAGTATCTGAAATAATGACTCTGGCACCCATAGTCGCAGAGGTGCCGGGAACACGAAACGACGCAATCAACATAATGGTCAGGAACGACCTGACCGGACTTCCGGTGATCCGGGGTTCCGACGGAAAACTCGTAGGGGTGGTCTCGAGAAGGGACCTTTTCAGAAAATTCGAGGAGGACCAGCTTTCGCTGATCATGAAGAAGAACCCCATATATGTCGACAGCAAGACGCCGGTGAGCAAAGCCGCCGAGATATTCTTCAAGGAAAGAATCCACAGGCTCCCCGTTACAGAGGACGGCAAGCTCGTAGGAATAATCACCCCTACGGACCTCATGGACTCTGTCAGGGCACTCAACAGCAAGATAACGGCCGAAGAGGCGATACACACCACGTGCGTGACCGCATGGGAGCACGACCCGCTTTCCTACACCATACCGGCAATGAGGGTCAGCGACGTCCCGGCTGTTCCTGTGCTTGACGATAACGGAAAGCTCGTCGGGATACTGACCGACCGTGACCTGTTCAGCGACCAGTCGGGGGACCCTGAGGCGATGAAGGCGCTGGGGATCGAAGACACATCGCTTGCCGGCTACAGGAACGTGCTACCGCTGTTCTACACTGCAACGGACAAATACCTCGACCAGAAGAAAGCGGTAAGCGACTTCATGGTGAGGAACCCCATGACAGTGTACAAGAAGACCTCCATATCGGAGGTCGCCAGAATCATGAAGGCCAACGACTTCGGGCAGATACCTGTCAGAGGTTCAAAGGACGAACTGATCGGAATGGTCTACGATGTCGATATTTTGATGGCACTGACTGGTAATTCCAATGACTAAAGAAGCAGACGGGAACGAGCTTATGGCCATCTGCAAACGCAGAGGCTTCATCTGGCCTTCTTTCGAGCTCTACGGCGGCGTGGCCGGAATGTTCGACTACGGACCGCTCGGATGCACGATGAAGAACAACATACTCGAGGTATGGAGGGACATTTACAAGGGAAGGGAAGGTTTTGTGGAGATAGATTCCGAGACCGTCAACCCCGCGGAAGTGTTCAAAGCCTCGGGACATGTGGACGAATTCTCGGACTACATGACATACTGCACACAGTGCCAGCTTCCTTTCAGGGCCGACCATCTGGTGAAGAATTACTGCGAAAACCCGGACACTATGAGTCCTGCGGAGCTCGAGGGCGCTTTCTCCGAATTCGGCATCAAATGCCCGGAGTGCGGAGGTGACCTCGGCAAGGTGGAAGAGTTCAACCTCATGTTCAAGACGACCATAGGGCCCGGCTCCGCGCGCGTGGGATATCTCAGGCCGGAGACCGCCCAGGGAATATTCGTCAACTTCCAGAACCTTTACCGCTACAACAGGGAGAAGCTACCGCTGGGAGTCATCCAGACCGGCAGGGGGTACAGGAACGAGATCTCCCCCCGCCAGGGAATGATAAGGATGAGGGAGTTCAACATGATGGAGGTCGAGCTTTTCGTCGACCCTCACGACAAGGGCTGGTCCAGATTCCCTGAGGTAGAGGATGAGGAGCTCGTACTTGTACCCAACACCGGCGCCGATACTGTTGTGAAGACCGTCAAGCAGGCGGTAGACGAGGGCATAATCGCGAACCGCGTGCTCGCCTACTTCGTGTGTACGACCAAACAGCTCCTTCTGCGCCTGGGCATCGATGCCGACAGGCTCAGGTTCAGGCAACACCTGAAGGATGAGATGGCCCATTACGCCGCCGACTGCTGGGATGCAGAGGTTCTGCTCTCCTACGGCTGGACCGAGATCACGGGTATAGCGGACAGGGGATGCTGGGACCTCTCCAGGCACTCGCAGTTCTCCGGTTCCGACCTTTCGCACTTCGACAGGTTCGACGAACCCAAAGAGATGACGTTCATGAAGGTCCAGGCCAACCACAGGATGCTCGGACCGGCATTCAAGGGCAGGGCCAAAGATATCGCGGCCGCCCTGGAAGCTAAGACACCGGAAGACGTCAGGGACGGGAAGATCGTTCTTAACATCGGCGGAGAGGACATCGTTCTCACCGGTGAGTACTTCGAAGTCAAAGAGGTCACCGAGAAGGTCACCGGAGAGCGCGTGGTCCCCCATGTCATAGAGCCCTCCCACGGACTGGACAGGATATTCTATTCTCTGCTGGAACATTCGTACTTCTATGACGAGAAGAGGGAATATTCCGTCCTGAGGCTGAGGCCGGAGGTTGCGCCGATAAAGGTAGGGGTGTTCCCGCTTATGGAGAAGGACGGCCTCGACGTGCTTGCCAAAGAGATATACGATAAAGTGCACTCGACTATGACCGAGGCCTATTACGACGGCTCGGGAACCATCGGAAAGAGGTATGCCCGCATGGACGAAATAGGCACTCCGTGGTGCATAACGGTCGACTATGAGTCTCTCGAGGGGGCCGATAAGGGCACGGTCACCATAAGGGAGAGGGACACGGGCGATCAGAAGCGCATCCCCGCAGACAAGGCTGCGGAAACAGTCCGCAGCCTGGTGGGGGGGCTCGGCTTCTCAGAACTCTAAACTTCAAAAAACCCCTTTCATATCTCTGCCAGCATTATGCTGGCTTGCCGAACTAAGTTTTATAGACATTGAACACGATGTAGAT
>DAVO01000029.1:52729-57130 GCA_002509405.1 Methanomassiliicoccaceae archaeon UBA72
GACAACGGCACGTATATGGGCGTGATAAGCTACACCACCATCCTGAAAAAGAAGAGCGCTAACATGGACTCCAAGGTCAAGGGCCTCATAAGGGGGGTCCCCGTGCTCGGCAAGAGCGACGACGTCACGAAGATCGCAGAAGAGATGACAGGCAATAACTGCAGACAGCTTCCTGTCATATCCGGAAAGAAGATCATCGGCGTGGTGTCGAGGAGAGCGCTGGTCGACATAGCCTCCAGGATCAAGGTCCTGAACGAGATCAAGGTCTGGGAGATCATGACCAACCCCGTCAAGAGCGTGGGCGCCAACGCCATGCTGTCCGACGCGTTTGAGATTATGCAGGAGCTCGACACTCTGACCATACCTATCATCGACAACGAGAACAAGGTTGTAGGCGTGGTCGGCATGAGGGAGATCATCGACAACAACTGGAGGAACGAGGACAAGATCATCGGAGACTTCGAGAAGAGCGCCAAGGCCCAGATCACCGTGGAATCGGTCAGCGTCAGTCCCGCCATAACCGTCAACTGGGACGACACCGTGGAGGACGCTGCGGCCCTGATGGTCGACAACGACATCTCGACGCTGCCCGTGGTCGAAGGAGAAAAGCTCGTCGGAGTGCTTACGCAATATGACATAATCGAGATAATCTCCGCGTGCCGCGAGAGGGAGCTCATGTTCATACAGATCAGCGGCCTCGAGGACGACGACAAGGCGGCCACCGAAGCACTGTACGAAGTGATCGAAGAGCAGATGGTGAAGATCGGCAAGGTATACAGGCCCGAAAGCCTGATGCTCCACGTCGCGAGGTACAACGACACCGGCGGCTCGGCCAAGTACAGCATCTCTGCAAGGCTGTACATGAGGGGCAAGGTCGTGAACTACAAGGAAGTCGGATGGGACCTGGTAAGGACCGCGTCCGACCTTATGAAGAAGATCTCCGAGTCAGTCATGTCCATGAAGGATTCCAAGGTCAAGTTCCGCCAGCGCAAGAAGTGAAACTCTTTTCCTCACAACCTTTTTTTATACCCTCTTTTATAGTGTGCCCTGTTCAACATGCCGCAGTACGACTCAGCTTCAATAGAGGGGCGCTGGCAGAAGATGTGGAAGGACGAAAGGGTCTACCATTTCGACCCGCAGTCCGAAAAACCCGTTTTCAGCATAGACAATCCCCCGAGGTACACTTCCGGATCTCTGCATCTGGGACATGCTACCGGTTACTCGATCTCCGACTTCGCGGCGCGTTACAAGCGAATGAGGGGGCACAATGTTTTCTTCCCCCTGTGTTTCGACGTTAACGGGACGCCCATAGAGGTGAAGGTCGAAAAGAAGTACAACATAACCAAGCTGGACCTTCCACGCAAAGAATACCGCAAACTGTGCAGCGATTATGCAAACGGCTTCATCACCGAGATGACCCGCGATTTCGAAAAGCTCGGGGAGAGCATGGACCCCAGCATATACTATCAGACGGACGCACCTTACTACAGGAAGATCACTCAGCTTTCATTCGTGGAACTTTTCAAAAGAAATTTGGTCTACAAGGCCAACTTCCCGGTGAACTGGTGCCCCAGGTGCATGACCGCCCTGGCCGATGCCGAGGTGGAATACAGGGACAACGTCAACAAATTGAATTTCATCAGGTTCGGAGTTGCCGGAACCGACGAATATGTGCTTATAGCCACTACACGACCTGAGCTGCTTTGCACCTGTCAGGTTGTAGCCGTCCACCCTGATGATGCGGAGAAGCAGCATCTCGTCGAAAAAGAGCTCGTCACCCCTCTTTACGGCAAGAAGGTCAAGGTAATAGCAGATGAAAAAGTGGACCCGGCCTACGGTACGGGTTTTGTGATGATATGCACCATCGGCGACAAGGACGACCTGGAATGGGTCATGAAATACCATCTGCCGATGGAGAAGGGGATCGATGAGACCGGAAAAATGACGGAGCTCTCCGGAAAATACCGGGGCATGCCGGTGGCAGAGGCGAGAGAGGCCGCCATCACGGATCTGAAAGAATCCGGGCAACTGGTAAAACAGATCGACAATCCTCAGCAGGTTTCAATATGCTGGAGGTGCAAGACGCCTATCGAGTACCTTCAGGTCCCGCAGTGGTTCCTGAAAACGCTCGAATTCAAAGAAGAGGTCCTGAAACGCGCCGAAGAGATACGGTGGCACCCCGAGTTCATGAAAGTACGCCTGATAGACTGGGTAGAATCCCTGGAGTGGGACTGGGTGCTCAGCAGGCAGCGCATTTTCGCAACACCGATACCCGTCTGGGAGTGCGCAGACTGCGGCCATGCCGTATGCGCCGAAAAGGAGCAGCTTTACTGCGACCCCGTGGAAGATAAACCGCCGGTGGATAAATGTCCCAAGTGCGGCGGGGAACTGGTAGGATGCACCGACGTTTTCGACACATGGATGGATTCTTCCGGGTCTGCACTCTATAACACATACTGGCACAGGGACGATGAGATGTTCAGGAAGCTTTTCCCGATGTCCCTTAGGCCACAGTCCCACGACATCATAAGGACGTGGGCCTTCTATTCCATACTGCGCTCGGAGCAGATCGCTGGAAGCATACCATGGAAAGAGGTCATGATCAACGGGTTCATAATGGCGCCCGACGGCACCCCCATGCACTCCTCTGTGGGTAACGTCATCGACCCGGTTCCGATATTGGAGAAATACGGCGCGGATGCCCTTCGCTATTATGCGGCGACCTGCTCGCTCGGCATAGACCATGCTTTCAGAGAGCCGGACGTGGTACGCGGAAGGAAGCTCTGCAACAAGATATTCAACCTGGGACAGTTCGTAACCCGCTTCTTCGATTCTAAGCCCGAGAATGAATGCGGTAGCCTGCGCGTATCCGACAGATGGATACTCAGCAGATACTCTGAGACCGTCGCAGAGGCGACGGAATACTTCGAGCAATATCAGTTCGACAAGGCAATGAAGGCTATAGAGGGATTCATCTGGCACGAGTTCGCCGACCACTACGTGGAGATGGCCAAGGGGAGGGACGACGAGGCTGTTAAATTCACTCTCTACAACATCTTCTACGGCTCCCTTAAGCTCATGGCACCGATCATGCCGCATGTGACGGAAGAACTGTACCAGTCGGTTTTCAGGAATTTCGAAGGAGAAGCCAGCATCCATCTGTCTCAATGGCCTGAGCCCATTCTTTCCGACAAAGAAGCGGAAAGGATCGGAGACGTCCTCAAGGACGTCGTTGCGGCCATACGGGCATGGAAGTCCGAGAAGAAGATGCCTCTAAACGCCCAGATAGCGTTTTTGGAGCTCATAGGTCCGGAATCGTCAATATTGGAAAGTGCCAGAGATGACATTTCCGAGACCGCCAAGGCGTCGGAGATAAAAATCGCAGTATCTGCGGAGCTTATCGAAGAGGTCGTAGGCGTAAAACCGGTCCACTCCAAACTGGGCCCGACTTTCAAGGCCGCGGCGAAAGCCATCGTAGCGGCGATATCGGCCATGGAACCTTCGGATGTCGCAAAGCAGATCGCTGACGGGTCGGTGAAGGTCGATGCCGGCGAAGTCTACGAACTGGGCCCCGAATATTTCGAACTGGATAAACGTCTCACACTGGGCGGAAAGGCCGTTGAGACGATTCAGGTAGGCGGAATACTGATCGTTATCGAGCTTTGAAAAAATAAGGGAAGGAGATCACTGGACGACGTTCACGGTGATCTTCTTCCCATCGAATTTCATCTTTGTCAGATCAGAGGTCATCTTCCTTCCGAAGTCCTTGTGGACCTCCACGACGGACGATTTGCTGCCGATCTCGATGTTCCCGATGGAATACTCTCTGATCCTGGCGTTCCTGATGATGAACTCCGATAGCCCTACTTTTCCGAAACCGTCCTTTTTTCCGAGGTTTATCTCGAATTTCACCATTCCGAAGACGTCGGCGGCCTGATCGAAGTCCACGACCATGCGTATGGTGTCCTTGCTTCCTTCCTCAGCGTCCGGGACCTCCCTCTTGGTGATCTCCATCCCCGTGCGCAGCTCGAACTCGTGGATGAGATGTTCCTCCTCGGCGGTGACAAATGATACGGCGGTACCTTCCTTGCCGGCCCTTCCCGTGCGCCCTATCCTGTGGATATAGGTCTCCACGTCCTCGGGCATGTCGTAATTGATCACGTACGAGATGTCGTCCACATCGAGTCCCCTCGCGGCGACGTCTGTGGCAACTAGTATCTGCACCTTGCCTTCCTTGAAGTCCCTGAGGACCTTCTCCCTCTTGGACTGGGGCATGTCGCCGTGGATGGCCTCTGCGACATACTTGTACTGGTCGAGACGCTCGATCAGCATGTCGACCATCCTTTTTGTCTGGCAGAATATGATCGCCTTCGGCTGGTCGATATCCAGTATCCTGCTGAG
>DAVO01000029.1:57161-57288 GCA_002509405.1 Methanomassiliicoccaceae archaeon UBA72
GTCCCTGGATACGCTGATCTCCTTGGGATCCCTCATGTAGTCATAGGAGAGGCGTTTTACGCCTTCCGGCATGGTGGCGGACATGAGAAGGGTCTGCCTGTTCGAGGGCATCATGCGCAGTATGTCC
>DAVO01000008.1 GCA_002509405.1 Methanomassiliicoccaceae archaeon UBA72
CCGGTACAGTTCGAGGATCTCGAAAGCTGTCAACGGACGGTTCGAAACGAGGACGAATAACCCCTCCCGTCCCGTTATCATGCCGTTCACCGCCCTTTCCGGCGCCTCTTCCTTCCCCTGCCCGCCCAACGGAAACAGGTACGATAGCTTTGTATCCACGAAACAATTGGAATTACGGTATTTCTTGCGAGGTCTCCTTCCGGAATCGATATTCTTACGTATCGTCTGCATCTCGTCCCAATCTCGTTCCGCCTTGCTGTGATAACGGTACATAACGTCTGATCTGAGCTTCATGTTCCTGAATATGTACCTCGTTCTTCCGAGGTTGCCCTTCGTCTGCATGAACGAGATATCATCGTCCAGATGTTCCCATCCATCGGAATTCCTCTTCACAAACGTATCATCCGATGCGTTAAGTTGCAGGCGTGTCACGAAACCCAGACCATTGGAATCAAGCATCCTCGCATTGTTCATACTGTATGCCCCGTTATCGAAGACTATCATCGCATCCTTCGGAAGTATGGGAAGTATCTGCCTAATCGTATCATCGAAGTGCGTGACATCCATGATATTCCCGGGATTCACGGTCAATCCGACAGGCATCCCAGAATCGCAGTCCATGCTCAATCCAACCGTTACCTGAGGCTTGTCCGGCCGATGATCGCGCGAATAACCGACACGGACGATGCCTTTCTGCGGCGCTTCGAAGTACATCGAGGTCCAGTCCATGAAAACGGTGTCCATTCTCACACCATATTTCCGTTTCAGAACATCGCCCAGATAGGATACGATCGCGTCACTGTTCCTTCCCAGACGTTCAACGGTGCGGTATACGGATCTGGGCGCGTTAGCGCCCAGGCCGTATTCCTCACGAACCATATCGTTACTGAGAACACGATCCAATCGATTCACTGAAAGACCTGTCATCTCCACAGAATTCGCCACCAAGGCGATTGTTTCGGAGGCAACAGAGTTGCCTTGAGATCGCTTTAATCCATCAAGAAAAACATCCAATCCCGTTTCCTTGAACACAGAATCCGCAAGCACCTTGTTGCCTGCGGTCATCGTGACGTTATCGTTCGGTTTCGGTATCTTTGCGTAAAGTCTTTTTCTTCTTCGAGGCATATCATCATTTCCCGCCAAACAACAACCGCTCCGGACCGCAAACTTAAAGGATTCAAAACTAATGAATAACATGGCTTTTCGGCTGGTTTCTGTTTGGCGACGATACATAGCTGAAAAGTCACTTCTACCTATCGCCAGTAACCGGGCGCTTTAGGGAACATGATTCAGAATTCAACCCACGTCGAGTCTCTAAGTGTCAAACTCGGGTTTAACGAAACCTTTTGATTTCTTCGAATAACGACAGGTATCGGCCGTTTTTCGGCCTTATTTTTGACATTATCGGCAATACGGCGATAGCTATCGCTGATACCGTGTTCTTGATCTCCGACATCAAGTTTATATTATATAAATTTTATATCGGACTAAAGTCCGATATAAAATTCAACTTAGCACGTTTCGGACGTGCGGTGCCGTGTTCCTGTTGCTTTTCGGACTTGAGAAGGATGAAAGATGGAGATCGGTGCCGCAACGGTATACGAGAGCATTCCCGCAAGCAGCGCCATGGCAATGGCGGTCATGGAGCGCTCAGGGATCCGTGCTCTGATAGATTCGATCGTGGAACACGACGACCAGCGCAGGCTCTCTCCGGGCATGGCCGTCAAGGCGATGATCGGTCCGATCTTCGATTCGAGGAAGAAGATGCCGTTATCGGGTATCCGCGGATTCTACAAAGGCGCGCCTGTCGACGTGCTGTTCGGAAAAGATGTGACCGAATCCGGTCTGAACGACCACGCCTTGGCCAGGAACCTGGACGATCTGTACGATGCCGGATTGGACGGAACGTTCTGGAAATGCTCATCCGCGATCAAACACAGGTACGGATTCGATTCCAAGGTCAGGCACATGGATTCGACCAACTATACGCTGTACGCACTCCCATCTGAAAGGGATGGGGAGGCCGTCCCCGCCTTCGGCGGGAACGCCAAGAACGGAAGGAATGACCTCATTCAGTATAACGCCGCTACCGTCACAGACGGCGACCGCATTATGGAGTATGCGAAGGCGTATTCCGGCAACACCGCCGATCCGGTCATGGACCGTGATACGATGGAGTTCCTGAAGGCGAACATCGATCCGAGGGAGAACACGCTGATAGCGGACTGCAAGCTCGTGAACACGGAACTGATATCCGAACTTCTGAACATGGGCATGGGTTTCATATCCAAAGCTCCGTCCTCGTTCTCCGAGAAGGTACGCGACGGTATCGTGTACTCTGCCGTGAACAGCCGGATGGACGTTTCCGGTCTGGACGGTTATTCGGTGTACGATACCGAGGCCGACACCGTCTGCGGGAAGCTGAGGTTCGTAGCCTACCGTTCTCCGAAGGGAACGGCCAAGGAGATGGACTATCTGGAACGTCAGGGCAGGAAGGACGCGGAGAAGCTGTTCAGACCGTTCGTCAGGAAGAGGTTCGCCTGCGAGAAGGATGCCGTGATGACTTTCGATGAGACCTTGGCAAAGCACAAGGGCAGCGCGTACGTCATCAGCGGAACGCCGGTGGCGATCGAGGAGACCGTCCGCCGGGAGGCCCGCGGACGCCCTCCGAAAGGTTCCGAGGCCCCCGAGGTGAAGGTGTCGTGGAAGATCGAGGTCTCCATGCGTTTTGACCGGGTACTCGCTGAGAATATCGCGAAGGCATACGATGTCTCGGTGATCGTGACGAACCTGCCGTTCGCAGCAGAAGATGCGGAGAACGTGAGACACGGCGCCGCGACCGATACAGTGCTGAGGCTGTATCTCGACCAGTACAAGGTCGAGCATACGTATCGCCTGATGAAGTCGGGCATGGGCGTCGATTCCGTCTACGTGCACACTCCGTCGAGAGCGAACGCGTTGCTGTTCGTGATAGCGATAGCCACGCTGATCTCGAGCGTCATGGACGCTCTGATGCGGCGTAACGGCCATCCGCGTACGGTGAAGAAGATATGTTCCGATCTTCAGAACGCCGCGGTGATCTATGACCGCGGCAACGACAGACTGACCGTCGGCGGTCCGAACGGTTCTATGGATGACCTCCTCTTCTGTCTCGGCGTATTCGATACCGACCCTTCTCTTTTATTAGGTGTCAGCAACGGATGATGTCCAGAAGGGACGTCATCCGTACCGAGGTCAGCGGATGCCATGCAAAGGTCGCGGGCTCAATGCAAAGGTGTCGAAATCACGTCTGAGTATAAATATAAATGAGAGCCACTGGAGGGATTTGAACCCCCGACCGCTTGATTCCAAGGACGGCAGAAACCTCATCCTCTGCCCGGCGGGCAAGACGGGCGAGGTGACGATATCCGATGTCGTCACACAGATCGACGATGACGCCTTCGAAGAGTGCCAGTACGTTACGGCCATAAACGTGGACGAGGAGAACAACACGTTCAGGAGCATAGACGGACTGCTGTATCTGAAGAACGGTAAGGAACTTCTGATATGCCCCTGCGGCAAGACGGGCGAGGTGAACATACCCCAGGGCGTCAACCACATACGCAACGGATTCAACGGCTGTGCGTCGATCACTTCCGTGACGATACCCGACAGCGTGTTCGACATCAACAGGTCTTTCAACGAATGCACATCTCTGACCTCCGTGACGATACCCGACAGCACATTCATGGTGCTATTCTCGTTCAACGGCTGCGATTCGCTGATGTCGGTCACGATGTCCGGAGAGCTCATGATCGTCGGAGAGTCCTTCGGCAGCTGCGGTTCACTGGAATCCCTGGCCATATCGGACAGGACCGGATTCGCCTACGACTGCTTCACGGACGGAACATCGCTCGACTTGGTTACCGTGCAGGGCCGGTCCGATCCGGCGATCACCGATTATGAGGCGTTGCTGATGAGCATGCCGGGCATAACCGCGTTCACCGTCGACAGCGGGTCGGCCGTGGAACTCGAAAAGATCGCAGGCTCCGGGACGGTGACCAAGATGATCTTCACCTCCGTGTCTGTCAACGCGGACATGGAAGGGCTGACATTCAAGGACTCCTCCGGCATGGTGATATCCGATTCCTCTTCTCTTGCCGGGAAGACCTTCGTCGTGGACCCGGATGACCGCACGGTATGGAATCAGGTATCGTCTCCCGCTCAGGGCAACGACGACCTCGTTTTATACGGAGGAATGATAGCGGCTGTTATCGCCATAGTCGGAGTCGCAGCTATATTCCTGGTCAGGAGGCATTGAGGCCGAAAAAAACGTTGAATGAAACAACAGCCCCTGCCGCCGAGGCGTGGCAGGGGCAGAAATATGCCATACCTTAAAATGTCGATCCGGCCCGAGTGCCAGATGTCCTATGGACCGGTACGGGGAGCGTTATTTCTTCAAGGCGCAGTCCTACCCGTTCTTCAGCGAAGAAACGATGTCGGCCACCCCCCTCAAGAGAAAACAGTATCTCCCGCTTCGGTCTGGGAAACGGTTATCTATACACAAGCGTGTGACAGCCCGGTGAATGAATGGAACTGAGGGATATTATTTCGTCGCGCAGGTCCTATTACGGCCTGGGACGCGACGTGGAGGTAACCGATGAGGATATCATAGCGGCCGTCGAGGACGCCGTCAGATTCACGCCCTCCGCCTACAATTCACAGAGCCAGCGTGCTGCGGTCATGTTGGGTTCCCAGCACGAGGCGCTCTGGGATATAACAGAAACGGCCCTCAGGAAGAAGATGGGAGACCAGCGGTATGCCGGAGCGACCGAGAAGAAGATCGAAAGCTTCAGGTCCGCATACGGAACTGTGCTTTTCTTCGACGACATGACCAAGACCTGCGAAACGGGCAACCGCTTCCCCTCCAACGTGGGGAACTTCCCTGTCTGGGCCCAACAGTCCTCCGGTATGCTCCAGTTCGCTGTATGGACGATCTTGGAGGACATGGGGCTCGGAGCGTCCCTGCAGCACTACAACCCTCTGATCGATGCACAGGTCCGGGAAAGATGGGGGCTGCCTTCGGACTGGAAGCTGATCGCCCAGATGCCTTTCGGAAGCATAGCTTCCCCCGCGGGAGACAAGTCGTTCGAGCCCATCCGCGACAGGATGAGGGTGTTCGGCCTTCAGGAATAAGCCCGCTGAAAATCATCGGGTGGGATGTGTACCGTGTTCTCTGTACTTGAATTTTCTTTCTGTTGACGGAAGAAGGCTATTTTCAGGCCCAAATAAAACATCTTTTTTTCAGCTCTATGCATGGATATACATACATATGCCTAAGCCAGCATATACAAGGACAGCCGATTTTTATGTCAAACTCAAAGAGCCAGACAGTTGTTTTTTTTGTTTTCTGATGTATCCAGGACAAATATGGGCAATCGATTTGCTTTAAATACGGCTAACACGATTTTTTGTTAAGACACAGGTGTGTACAGGAGGAAGAGATTGAAACTGAAAGTATTGATAGCGGTATTGATAGCGGTCTCAATGGTGGTCCCATTGGCCGCAACGATAGACTCTGCGTCCGCGTTACCCGACGAAGGGACGTCGGACATGGCCGTAGGTGATGCATGGGGCGTCAAATTCACGGCAGACAAGGACCAGTTGATGGGCATGATCTTCGATGAAGAGGATAAAAGCGGAGAAATGTACCTGGTGCTGAACGAGGCCATAAAGAAGGCGGACGTCAATGCAGCGCTGATAGTCGAGGTCATCCGTGCGAACGAAAGCGGTTACACCATATCCGTGGACGGCGGAATACTGATCGAAGTATCCGTCGAATACGATGACAACATAGAGATCGGCCCAAACGAGCCCCCATCTCTTCTTGTATTAGCCAATTCTGTTCAGGAAGAATATCCGCTGAATGTGGATGCTACTCTGAAGGTAGTATTGGTGGTGCGCGGACTGGTTAACCTGGACGTCGAGGGCAACATAACCAGCGTAGACATTGCGATCGATGCGTTCATTGATGGGAAGTTGACGACCAACTTCAGCATAATGGGCTACATCGACCTCATGAACGATGAAACCGGGACGTTGGGGCCCGCCGATGTGTTCACCGATACCGACAACGTTTCGAGCATAATGGCCGGGGCCTCGCTAAGATACAGCATGTCCTCCACCGGAGGATCGGGAATCACTACCCTTGAGGATCTGGGCAGTATGATGTACACGCTAACCCTGAACGGCAAGCAGTCCCTTTTCGCATCTGCTTTCGCTAACATCGACGGCGAGCTGGCCGAGGCACTGATCTACATGATGCCTGAAAACTCGGGTTACGAGGACTTCATAATCGATGAAGACACGATCCAGGTCAGCATGACATTCGGTGCCAGCACGATAACGGACATGGCGCTCCCGTTGCTGGTTGAAAAGGGCTATGATAACCTGGACGGGACATATGAGTATGATTTCTACATCGGAGACCAGTATCTCGGAACCGAGGATCTGAACCCTGACGACCTGCCTAACTTCGCATCTCTTGCCGACATAGTGGTGGACAAGGATTTCGAGTACTACCTGGACAGCACAGAGAAGGGCGAGGTCCGCGGAGTATTCAACAAGATACTTTCCGCTTACAACGGATGCGGATCCGGTCTGAATTTCACCGTTACGTACGACATCGACGGTGTAGAGACGACGCAGACGGTGGGATACAACAAGTTCGTCAACCCTCCTGCGGTACCTGACAAGACCGTCGGTGATAAGACCCTGAAGTGCGTCGGATGGATGACGGAGGACGGTCTCGAGTGGAAGGCCGACTATGGAGTGAAGGGAGACGTCACCCTGTGCCCTGTGTACGCTGAGGAGTTCACAGACGTGAGCGAACTTATGACATACATGGCAACGGGAACATCGACCGATCCTGTCTACGGACACATCAGAATCGACGGTGCGGACGGCCTTGCGGACTTCCTCAGTTCAGGAAGTTTCGTCTTCTTCGGAACCCTGTATGTGGATGTGTACGACAATGACGGCAACTACCTCTTCTCGTGGGAGATATTCAACGACGGAACAGCCCTCGACCCCGATACCGTAATGGACCTGGGCATAGTCAGCGAAGAGCTCACCGATGAAGAGCTGGAGGCTCTGTCCGGTCATTTCCTCTCCGGGGAGACCAGCTTCCTGTACATCGACTTCGCCGCATCAGGACTGATGCCCGGTAAGACCACGATCACGTACAACGTCGGAGACAAGTTCGCTGACGGCACAGAGCTGCAGATCTACTTCGTCGTAACAGACGGCGAGGGCAACATGATCGGTCTCGAGCCCGTGAGGAGCGCGACCGTAGTCAACGGAAAGGTCACGTTCGACCTCGACCACTGCTCCGGCTACGTCCTCTCGGCGATATCGGTACCCGGCACGGCGGACGACGACAACACGATGATGTACATCGCCATAGCCGTGGCCGCGGTCATCATCGTTGCCATCGCTGCCTATGTGCTGCACCGCAGGTCCAGAGCTTAAACCCTAAAAACCGGGGCTCAGGCCCCGGGATCATCTTTATTCTCGATTTTTGAGATTTTTCTGATCAATCCCTGGTAGAGTTCGTATTCGCTGTTCGCATTCCTGTGAAGGGCGTTCGCCTTGTTTTTCAGCTCATATGCCCTCTTTTTACATTCTTCGGCTTCCTTCTCCAGCTTTATGCGTTCCGATTCGGCCCGCTTTTCCCTTACTCTCATGCCTTTAGCGGCTTGGGAATGCATATGCATCTGGTTCCTCTCGTTGCTGAGGTCCAGCGCATCCCTGCCCTTCCTGTCTTCGAGGCGGGACCTCCATGCCTCCGTCTTCCCTTCGGAGTTGGTCGCCTCCCTGGCGCATTCGTCCCTCATCCTGGCGGAGTTGGCGGCCTTGGAGGAAAGGTTCCTTGCCTTCTTGACGAGGGCCGCATGCTCGCCCATCAATCTCTCGGCTTCTTCGGAGAGGCCTCCGGCGGATCTTCTGTGGGTCTCGGCTTCTTTTTTCAGGTCCGCAAGATCTTCCATATCCGGTGAACGGAGTCAGAGATTTAATTTTGACCCGGCAAATTGTTTATCAGCCACCGTGCATACGGGGTGTATGTCCGACGAAAACTACAAGAAATGCAAATCTTGCAGATTCTGCATATATTCCGAAAGCTCATGGATATGTCACTTCACAGGCGGCGACGGAGGTCCGGAAGGCACATGTGCCAGATACAGGCCGGGGATATGCGAGAGCTGCGGTTATTACACTGTAGACGGCGGAAAGGAGATGTGCAATGCTCTTTCCAGGGAGACCATGGGTTTGGACGTTTGCTCTCTGTACGAGCCGAAATACAGATCAAGATGAGCGGTTGCGTTCCTTGTGGCTTTCCATAAGGTCCTTTATGCCTGTCCTTGCGGCGCCCCTTCCGGTTATTACGTTCTTTGCCGATTCCGGTATGCCGTGCATAACGATGTTGTCGGTCACTCCCACCGAGGACCTCATCCTCTTCCTGACGAAGGAGTAAGATGTCTGAAGGCCGGACATCAGGGAGTTCATCATGTCCGTGATCTCATACAGGTTCTGATTGATGAACGTGTTGCGGTTGGTGTAGACCTCGGAGCAACCGCAGTCTTTCTTAACACAGGTCTCGGGGCGTCCCTCCATGAAATCGGAGTAACGTGCCAGGAACGGATTGTAAGTGCCATCCATGTAGTCCTTGTCAAGGTCGTCCACTGCATCCATGAGATAAACTATCGAAGTTAGGTATACGAACAGTTCACCGAGGCGTCCGTCCGCGCGGCCTCCCGCGACGTCTTCCAGGGGCTTCGAAAGTGCCAGACCGAACTCGGAACCTATCTTTACCGGGTCCGTGCACCCGTCCAGCTCCATATCTCTCAGGCGGGCGTATCCTTCTCCTACCATGACGTCGTATTCGGGGTACAGTCTCTCCGCCTTCTGTATGGCCCTGTTAAGTGCCAGCGATATGAATTTGTTTCTCTTCGAGGGCTTGTCGTACTCATCGTCCACAAGCTCCCATTTGGTAAGCAGGACAGTATATCCCGCCATCTTCCTCATAACGTCGGAGTCGGCGTACGGACCGCGGAAAATGCATGATACGCCGTTTTTCGTATGGTTGAAGTCCAGGACGTCCCCGGATATGGAGTTCAACAGGATGGTGTTGAAGGTCATGTCGTAGTTGACCGCCGCCGTCGAGAAAAGCCCGAAACCGCTCCTCAGCTCGTGGCACGTTTCGCAGTAGTACCTGCGGTAATCCGCCAGGTCGGGGGCCGACATTCGGCTGTAAAGAGGGGTGGTGTATCCCAACATGTTCCATCGGCCCTTAAAGAGTCAAACCTTTAATATATTCGTACGGGGTTCGAGAGCAACATTCCCGATACCTTGTGTCGGTTGGTGAAAATCATGTCAGATGCCTCCAGATCCGAGAAGAGCGCCGCGAGCGAGGCGGCAAAGGCAGAGAAAGAAGCTGTCGAATCCAAGCCTGAGAGCAACAACAGTGCCGGAGGCAGATCCAAAGGCGCAAGGGCCATGATGGCCAACAAGCTCTACATGCGCCAGCTTCCTGATGTTCTTCCCGAGAACTACAACGAAGCGATGACCGAGAAGTCGCACCACGGAAACAAACCCTGCTACGACTGCTGCACCGAGAAAGGATGCTGCAGCCCCGCCTGCGCAGTGTGCCTTGTGGCCGGGGGCGTATGCTGCTGTCTGCTCTGCTGTTACGCGACCGACGGATTCAACGGCGTCTGGACCTATTGGCCCAACTGATCTCCGTCCGGACGGTTTGAAACGGTGATGCCGTGAAACCGTATATCGCGATACTCATCAAGCCGACCCTCCAGTGTCCGCGTTCCTGCCGCCACTGCTACCATCTTCCGGAGGAGAGGGCTCCCGGCACAATATCCTTCGGCACGCTCGAGAAGGTCTTCAGGCTCGCATCCGAAGAGTACCAGTCGGTCTGGTTCATATGGCACGGGGGAGAGCCTCTGGAGATGCCTTACGCTTTCTACAGAAAGGCATTCGACCTTCAGGACAAATATTTCGGAAAAGACTCCCACAGGGTCGGGAACACCGTTCAGACAAATGGGGTCAACATCGACCGCAGGTTCCTCAGATTATGCGAGGACCGCAGCATCAATGTCGGGATATCATACGAAGGCCCCTTCAACGACAACCTGAGGAACATGACCGCGGAGACGGAAAGCTCCATCGCTCTGATGCAGAAGCAAGGTTCGAAGTTCTCGGTCAGTTGCACTCTGTCGGCCGACACCGCCGACAAACAAAGAGAGATCTACCGCTATTTCAGGGACAGGAAGATTGCGCCGTCCTTTTCACCGGTGGTCCGGAAGGGATGCGCGGCATCAGATCCTTCTCTGGTGCCGGACGCCGGAACATACATCAAAGGTTGCATAGAGGCTTTCGACGAGTGGCTCTACGACAGGGATGCGGAAGTGCCCCTCCTGCCCTACTACCTATACATCCTGAACGCCTTGGGAAAACCCGCGTTCCCGGACTGCCCACACACGTCCTGCATGGGCGGATGGCTGTGCGTATATCCCGACGGGGATCTGTACCCATGCGCCAAAGGATGCCCCTCCAGGTACCGTATGGGAAACATCTCCGAGATCGACAGCATTTCCGACGCGTTTTCATCCGACGGGTTCGCAGATATCTTGGAGGGGACCGTCGCCCGCAGGGACAAGTGCTCGTCCTGTGAGATATACCGTTATTGCGCTGGAGGTTGCAGCATCGATGCCGAATGCGAGAACGGAATAGAGAACAACGGCGGACCCTCCTGCGCCATCTACAAGGCCGTGTTCCTCCACATCAAGAAAGAGGTGGACAGGATAATCTCCGAACGTCCCGACATGTCGCAGTACAACATGTTCGTCCGCGACGCTGTCCTGGGAAAGCTCATCAATCCGGGCATAGTCAGCTTCTGATCTTCATTTCTTCTCCGATCCTATCTGTGAAATGTCGTAGGGCGTGACCTGATAGACGTAGTAGTTCAGCCAGTTGGTCATGAACAGGGTGGCGTGGCTTCTCCATCTCATGACAGGGTCGTTGCGGGGGTCGTCGTCGGGGAAGTAGTTCTTCGGAACGTTCGGCGATATGCCTTTTTTGAGGTCCCTCTCGTACTCGTAGGCAAGCGTGCCGCGGTCGTATTCCATGTGCCCCGTGACGAATACCTGTCCCGCCTCGGATATCACAACGGAGACCCCCGCCTCCGGAGAGGACGCGATTATGTGCAGATGGGGGTTCTTGACTATGTCCTCGGCGCGAACCTCCGTATACCTGGAGTGGGGCATCAGGTAGACGTCGTCGAAGCCGCTGAATAGGCGCTCGCCCTGGGTCATCACCTTGACCGGGAATATGCCGGACAGTTTAGATTCCAGATGATGCTTCGGGACCCCATATAGGTAATATAGGCCCGCCTGCGCCCCCCAGCAGATGAACAGCGTGGACACCACATGGTCCTTTGTCCACTCCATGATCTCGCACAGCTCCTCCCAGTAGTCCACATCTTCGAACGAGAGGTTCTCCACCGGGGCCCCGGTAATGATCATTCCGTCGAACTTCCTATCTTTCACCTCATCGAACCTGGTGTAGAAGCGGTCGAGATACTCCTGGGAGATATTCTTGGACTCGTGGGTCGCCGCCTGCAGCAGATTGATGTTGACCTGCAGGGGGCTGTTGCTGAGAAGGCGGAGGATCTGCGTCTCGGTCTCGACCTTCGTGGGCATCAGGTTCATTATAAGGATATCCAACGGCCTTATGTCCTGGGACACCGCACGCTTCTCGGTCATTACAAAAACGTTCTCCGACTCCAGAGTGGAGGCGGCAGGCAGGTCGTCTGGGATCTTTATCGGCAAATCAATACCTTCCGTATATGCCCGTACTGAGGTATTTCTCCCCACCGTCGGGTAAGATTGCAAGTAGCTTCTTACCTTTATTAGCTTTGTTGAATTCGACCATGGCCGCCACAGCGGCGCCGGAGGATATGCCCGCAAAGATCCCCTCTTCCCTGGCCAGCCTCACGGCCATAATCTCGGCATCCCGGGTCGCGACCTTGACGACTTCTGAAACAATGCCCACATCCAGGCAGCCCGGGACGAAATTAGCGCCTATGCCCTGGATCCCGTGAGGGCCTGCCTTTCCC
>DAVO01000031.1 GCA_002509405.1 Methanomassiliicoccaceae archaeon UBA72
GAAGTCGAACGACATAATGAGCGGCTTCTTCGGCGGCAGGACAGAGCTTTACCAGAGCATCATTCAAAAATACGGCAGTGAGATGGACAGACGCGGTTTCAAGGCACTTTTCGACCTCCTGAAGTTCGGACCTTGCGACGTCAGGATCTGCGAGACCTCGTTCGTGTTCGGGAAAAGGAGCGCCGGAGAGTCCAAACTTAATAAAACCGTTATACTATCCGTACTGAGACAGTGCGAACCCTTCGGGAAACTGATGGCACGCGTCGCAGGGAGATTCACATGAGTTACGGGACACATGTCACCATCGGGATCTGCGCGTACAACGAGGAGGCCAACATAGAGCGCTCCGTACGCTCTGTCTACGAACAGAAGACCGATGGTTTCAATATTGACGAGGTCATCGTCGTCTCGAGCGGCAGCACAGACCGCACTGACGAAATAGTTTCAGGTCTGCTCCCCGAATTCGAAAATCTGAGGTTTCTGCCCCAGGATAAGAGGGAGGGCAAGAACTCGGCGATCAACCTTCTTCTTGACAATAAAAAGACCCAGATAGTCATTCTTCTCAACGCTGACAACGCATTCGGCAACGAAGAATCCCTGAAAAATCTTATACTGCCTTTCTCGGACCCGAAGGTGGGCATCGTCGGCGGACACCCCGTTCCGACCAACGGAAAGGATTCCTTTGCGGGTTTCGCTTCCCATATGCTCTGGGCAATGCATCATCATGTTTCAATGGTCCATCCCAAGATAGGCGAGCTTGTGGCATTCAGGGATATAGGGACAAGACTGCCTTTGCGTACACAGTCCGACGAGGACATACTCCGCATGAATCTGGAAAAGGCGGGTTACACAGGAGTCTACGCAACGGACGCCGTGATCAGGAACAGGGGGCCTGAGACCGTCGCCGACTTCGTCAAGCAACGCACAAGGGTCAACATCGGCGAACGTTACATGAAGAAAGGCTACGGCTACGACATACCTACCTGGAAAAGCAGTCTGCTGGTGGGCGCAATGTTCGGGGCGGTGAAAGAGATGGGCTTCCACCCGTTGAAGATGTCCGTCACCGCGGCAATGGAGGCTTACGCCAGGCTGAAGGCCTCCGCCTATGTCATGTCGGACAAGGGCGACATGAGCGTATGGGACCCTGTATCCACCACGAAGAAATTATGAGCCGAGGATTTGGTCGACAGCATCCTTCAGGGTGAACTTCCCGTCGACGCGTATGGTTCTGCATCCGATGGCGCTTCCGAACTCCATATCTTTCTCGGAATCTCCGACCATATAGGAAACGGATGTGTTTATCCCGTGCTTCCTGACTGCGGCGACGCCCATGCCGGCCTCCGGCTTCCTGCAGCCGCACCCGTCCTCGGGCATGTGCGGGCAGTAGAATATGTCGTCTATCCTTCCGCCGCCCTCCGCGACCTGGGCTTTCATCTTCTCATGTATCTTTGAAAGCGTCAAGTCATCCAGATATCCCCTTCCGATGCCGGACTGGTTCGTCACGACTATGACGAGGTATCCCGCATCGTTGAGCCTGGCTATCTGCTCCGGAGCGTATTCGAAGACATTGAAATCTTTCGGATCGCCGCAGTAGGGGACGTCGGGTGCGATGGTGTTGTCCCTGTCCAGGAAAACAGCCTTCGGACCGTACATCTCCCTCTCGATTATGCCGCATATCGTGTGGCAGGCGACGAAGTAGCCCTCCTGTATCCTGGGCGTTTCGGTCGTATCGATCGTCACCGCCACGTCGGCGATGTCCTTCATCGTTCCCCCGGGGCCCGTGAAAGATATGGTGGTCGCACCTCTCTCTCTGGCGGCCTCCATTGCCAGTATGACATTCTTGGACTTCCCCGATGTGGAAAGGCCGACGACGGCGTCCCCCTTTCTGCATATCGCCTCGATCTGGCGCTTGAACACCATATCGTAACTGTAATCGTTGCCTATCGCCGTCACCGGCGCGATGTTGGAAAGACACACGCCCGCCATGGCCGGGCGCTCCATCATATATCTGCCCGACAGCTCGGCCGAGATGTGCTGGGCATCGGCGGATGAACCGCCGTTCCCCATGAATATGACCTGTCCGCCGGCCCTGAGCGATGCGATCATCGCGTCCGCCGCCGCACGTATCTGCTCCGGGTCGATGCCTGTGATCGCCTCTGCGCTCCTCTTCAATTCCTGTTTTATCAAATCATTCATCGCCGCCCCTCCATGCCATTACACCGTTCGGTTCGAACAGGAAGTCCGTTATGGTCGCCCCATGTTTCATGAGCTGTTCCGATACGACGAACTTCCTGTCGTAGTCGCAGATGAAGAACATGAACCCTCCGCCTCCTGCACCCGACACCTTCCCTCCCACGGCCCCCGCGGACAGCGCCGCGTTGTAGAGCTCGTCTATCTTCGGGTTGGTGATCTTTTCCGAGAACTGCTTCTTGTATTTCCATCCCGCGTCAAGCAACCTGCCCGTTTCGTCGATGTCGTCCTTTTCCAGGGCGGCCGCCATCTCGAGGGCGATCTCCTTGCTCATGTCGAGCGCGATTTCATTATCGCCCTTTTTGAAAGATCTCACCTGCGAGTCGATGATGTTTGCAGATTCTCTCGTGCTGCCCGTGTAGCAAAGGACAGACCTGCACTGTAGCTCGTTGAGGGTGTGCTCCTTTATTTTTATCCTGTTGACATCCACGCCGTCAGACCTGAACTTCATCAGGTTGAAGCCTCCGAACACCGCCGCATACTGGTCCTGCTTTCCTCCTTTGAGACCTATGTCTTCCCGTTCCAGCTCATATGCCAGCTGTGCCATGTCGTTACCTGTCATCTTTTCTCCGATCCATTCGGCGACTGCGGCTATCGCCGCCACGATGACCGTAGAAGATCCTCCCAGACCGGACCCGGGAGGGGCGTCCGACTGCAGGAGCATTTTGAACCCTTCTTTTATCTCGAAGTGGTTGGTCACCGCTTTGACCAGGTCCATGTTCCCGTCCAGCGGCAGGGGGCCGCCATCAAGAGGTGCCTCGTACTTTCCATAGTGCGTAGATTCTATGGACATTTTCTGCGTGTCGTTGGGGGTGATCGTGCAGTAAGCGTATTTCGAAATGGTGGAATTGAACACTGCTCCCCCTTTCTGCGAGGCGTAGGGGTCCACGTCGGTCCCGCCTCCGGCCATGCCCAACCTAAGGGGCGCCCTTGAACGTATATACATCACTTCTTCACCTCGTTATCGATGATCGCGGTCCCAGGCGGCACAAGGGTCCCGTCTCCGAGCACGGACCTCACGATGGTCGATCCGGGAGATATCTTGCAGCCTTTACCCAGAATACTGTCGCTGATCTCGGCTTCCTCGACCCTGCAGTTCCGCATGACCAAAGACCCTTTTAACCTGCTCCCCGCAACCACGCATTCCTTAAGTATCACAGAGGACTCGGAAAAAGAGTCGGATATTACGGACCCTTCGCCTAAGAAGAACGGCCCCCCTATCTCTGTCCGTATGGCGCCATTTTCCGTCGGGCCCTCTTTTCCGAACAGCCTCTCGGCGGCCGAAAGGTTCGCACCTATCAGGTCCGAGGGGCGGCCGACGTCGCGCCACATCCCCTTCAGGCCGTATCCCTGTATCCTCTCGCCCCTCTCCATGAGCCTGGGTATCAGCTCCTTTGAAAGATCGTACTGGGAGTTCTCGGGCACCAGCCCCAGGATTTTTTTTTCCAGGACGTAGACGCCTGCGTTTATCAGATTGGAGAATGCCTCTTCGGGCTTGGGCTTCTCCTTGAACTCGGATATCCTTCCGTCCGGCCCGACTCTCGCGATCCCGAACTCGCAGGGGTTGTCGACCGGCGTGAGGGACATTGTGACGGCCGCCCCCGACGAGAAATGCTCCCTTATCTCGTCTTTGACGTCGATATCGGCGAAAACGTCACCGTTGGCCGCCACGAACGTCTCTCCCAGCATGTTCTCGACCTTTTTTATGGCCCCGGCGGTCCCCAGAGGCTCGTCTTCGAACGAATAAGATATTTCTATGCCGATATGTGAGCCGTCGCCGATCGCTTCCACCAGCTGCTGGGACCTGTATCCGCAGGCCAATATCACTTTTTTGATGCCGGCCGCCGCCACGGACTCTATCAGATACATCAGGCAGGGCTTGTCGAGCACCGGTAGCGCTGGCTTGGGGCAGGTCTCGGTCAGCGGCCTCAGCCTTGTGCCCCTGCCTCCGACCATGATGACTGCCTGGTCGATCCTTTTTGTCATTGTATCACCACCCAAACGACGTACGTTATATTAATTTCGTACATACGCGACACGCACCACGTTGGTGCCCATGTCGACATTCAGCGAATCTGCCACAGGAACGCACTTCGCCCTGAGCACGAAGGCCACTGGGACACCGATGTCCCTGTTTCCAAGAGACTCGTAGTTGGCCATACCCTTGGCTATCACAACACAAGAATCCGATAACGCATCACTTATGTCATCTGGCACGTTAGACGGTATTCCTATAGCGAATGCCCCTGTACCCACGATTCCGTCTAGTTCTGCATCCAGTCCGATACGGAGGGCGTCCTCCATCGTCACGTCGTTGAGTATCGGCATACCTCTTACGACCCCTATCACCTTTTTTCCGGTCTTCTTGAGCTCCCTTATCAATATTTTATCAAGCTGGCTCTCTCCGCAGTTGTCGAATATGAAAATTATATCTCCGGGGTCCAGGAGCACCTTTCTCAGCAGGTCGGTGTCGTCCGACCCTATGCCCTGTGCCAGCAGACCGTCGAACATTCCCGCGAAATCATCCGGGCCGTCTATTGAGCTCGACTGCCCGAAATCCATGATGTTGCCTGCCAGGGAGACCGTCAGCGCCGCCCTTAGCCTGTCTTCCGAGCCGTCCACGAACTCCCCTGCCTTCGCGAGGAGGCTGCCGGCCGCCTCGTCGGCCCTCATCTTCAGATCCAGGTACGGGTCGGAAACGCCCATCGCCGCATATGCCTTCCTGTGTACCTCTGTCGCCACCTCGGCGGAGTTCCGCCCTTCGGCGAATTCTTCGGCGTAC
>DAVO01000025.1:0-37806 GCA_002509405.1 Methanomassiliicoccaceae archaeon UBA72
CTGCATTACAAGGCGATAGCGGAGTCCGTCGAGATACCGATAGTCGTCTACAACGTGCCCGGAAGGACGGGTTCCAATATCACCTCCGAAACGATGCTCCGCATGGCCGAGATCCCCGGGATCGACGCCGTTAAGGAGGCCAGCGGGAACATGGCGCAGATCCAGAGGATCCTCGCCGGAAGGCCCAAGGGGTTCGAGGTCCTGAGCGGCGACGACGGGCTGACGATACCTCTCATGAGCATCGGCGCCGACGGAGTGATATCTGTCGCAGGTAACTGCTGCCCCGGCCTCATGAGCAAGATGGTCCATTACATGCAGTCCCGTCTCTTCGACGAGGCGCTCGGGATAAACAACATGCTTCTGCCTCTTTTCAGCGCGCTTTTCGTGGAGTCCAATCCGATCTCCGTCAAGTTCGCGATGAAGAGGCTCGGTTTCGGCAGCGGGATACCCCGTCTGCCGCTTACGCCTTTGAGCGAGAAAGGCCAGACGGTCCTGGTCCCGGTCCTCGAAGAACTTGGACTGTGATCTTCATGACGTACGTGGTAGCGGGAGGTGCCACCGGCAGGCTCGGAAACATCGTATGCAGGCCGATCTCCGAATCCGAAGACCTTGAGCCGGGCGCGACGGTATCCGTCGGAGGAGGCAACGTCGGCAGGGAGATGTTCGGGGCCGGGGCGGTAGGTCCGGACAGGCTTTCTGAAACGCTCCGCGACGCGGACGTCTATGCAGACCCGACCGCTCCCGACGCGGCGGCCGAAATCGCCGCCGGCGTGCCGGAGACGGTGGCGAACATGTTCTGGAGGGCCTGCGAGATGCTCGCCGGACGCCTTCCCGGACATGATATCAAGGTCGTCGCACACCACGGAGATAAAGAGGATGCCCCTTCCGGCATCGACAGGACCGCGTACGGCAGGAAAGGAGCCGCCGGCCCTCGGGTCAGGGAGGTAGGCGTGCATCCGATACGCGCAGGAGACATCGCGGAGGACCGCACGGTCCTTTTCGCGAGGAACCCGGAGGTGATCAAGCTTACGCACAGAGCGGGTCCCCGCGAAGCGTCGGCCCTCGGTTGCGTCGGGTCGACAAGATGGATATCAGGAAAGAAGGATGGAAAGGTTCACAGTATGGACGAGGTGCTGGGGATATGTTGACGGTAATGAAGTTCGGGGGCACCAGCGTTGGATCGCCCGAGTCGTTGAAGAGGGTAGCTGAAATAATTGTGTCCACGGAAGGGCAGAAAGTGGTCGTCGTGTCTGCGATGTCTGGTGTGACGAACTTCCTGGTCGAAGCGGCGGACAGCGACAAGATCGATTGCGAACAGGTGATCGAGACGTTCTCCAGAAAGCATCTGGATGTTGCCGAGGCGCTGTTCGAAGGAAAGCAGATGAAGGCGTTCCTGGAGGAGTTCGACGCCAGGATCGTATCGTTTGAGAAGACCCTCCGCGGAGACAGGAAGGACCCGTTCTACAAGGACGCTGTCACGTCCTCGGGAGAAAGGTTCTCATCCCTGATATTGTCCTACGTGTTGAAATCCATGGGACAGAAGTCCGTGGCGCTCACGTCCGCGGCGGCAGGCATACACTCCGACGGGGTCCCCCTCAACGGCTTCGCCGATCTGAAGCGCACCGACGCCGACATCAACATGAAGGTCAGACCGATACTCGAGCAGGGCGCGATACCCATAATCACCGGGTTCTACGGCATGAACGACATAGGCAGGCCGCTGACCTTCGGAAGGGGCGGATCCGACTATTCGGGCGCTGTTGTCGCCAACGCCCTCACGGCAGACGAGCTGCAGATCTGGACCGACGTGGACGGATTCATGTCGGCCGACCCCAGGATCGTTCCGGACACCATACGCATAGACGAGATGAACTACGGGGAGGCCGCAGAGCTGGCTTACTTCGGAGCCAAGGTGCTGCACCCCAGGACGATCGAGCCCGCTAGGCAGAGGCACATACCAGTAAGGGTCAAGAACACCTTCAAGCCCGAAAGCCCCGGAACGCTCATACACCACCTGAGAGGGCCGAAGAACGGTCTGCTGATGAGCGTGGCCGCCAAGACCGACCTGTCCATAATCACGATCAGCTCGGCGGAGATAGCATACCGTCCCGCCATGGTTGCAAGGATAATAGAGAAGATAGCCGAGAAGAACGTAATAATCTACTCCATATCCACCTCGCTTTCGACGGTGGCGTTCCTGCTGCACAATAACGACGTGCAGCACACCCTCAATCAGCTGAACTCCCTGGCGGACACGGATATCGAGAAGATAAACGTTAAGAGCGACGTGGCGCTTGTCTGCTGCGTAGGCGACGATCTGCTGGACAAGTGCGGAGTCTCGGGGGACATATTCGGCGCCGTGAAGGAAGTAGGCACCAACGTGGAGATGATATCCGAAGGCGCCTCCGACTCGTCCCTGAACTTCGTGGTGCCCATGGAGACGGTCGTCAGCACCGTCAGGGCGCTCCACGCCAAGTTCGTGAGGGGTAAAAATGGAAGACTATGAATCCGACGGCGGCAGGATGCTGTTCGCCGGGATGTACGTTTCAGATATCGCGAGGGAGTTCGGCACTCCTGTTTACGTAACGGACGAGCAGAGGCTCAGGAAGAACTACAGGGACGTCTACGGAGCTTTCTCCAAGGAGATGGACACCCGCATCCATTATGCATGCAAGGCCAACAGTAACCTTGCAGTGCTGAGGATACTGCAGCAGGAAGGGTCCGGGATAGACGCCGTGTCCGTCGGGGAGGTGCTCACATGCCTGAAGGCAGGATTCACCGCCGACCGTATAATGTACACCGGGGTCAACGTCAGCGATGAGGAGCTCAGGGCCGTGTCGGACCTGGGCGTCATGATCAACATTGATTCGGAGTCCGAGCTGGAAAGGCTCGCACTGATCAGCCCCGGGTCGCAGATCTCCGTGAGGATCAACCCCGACGTGGGGTCCGGACACAGCGACAAGGTCATCACCGGCAAGAAGGGCACCAAGTTCGGAATCCCGGCGGACCGGGCCATCAACGTCTATTCTCGCGCCAAGGACCTGGGCTTCGACATCCGCGGGATACATGCGCACATAGGTTCCGGCGGACAGTCCGTCGAGCCCTTCGTCGACGAGGCCGAGGTGCTGGCAAATATCACGAACTCGCTCGGCGAGATCGGCATCGAACTGGAGTTCATAGATATCGGAGGAGGTATCGGAGTTCCGTACAAGATGAACGAGGAACCTATGGACCTGAATGAGATGGCCATAGAAGTCACCGACATGATCAAGATGGAGACCGACGTTAAGACGATAGTCCTGGAGCCGGGAAGGTACATAGTTGCGGATACGACGCTGCTTTTGACCAAATGCGTCGACGTAAAGGACCTGGGCACCAAGAAGTACTTGGGGGTGGACGCGGGCATGAACACGCTGGTCCGTCCTGCCATGTACGATTCTTACCACCATATCGCAATAGCAGACAAGTTCGGAAAGGTATGCACAGCAAAATACGACGTGGTCGGACCGATATGCGAATCGGGGGACTACCTGGCGCACGAACGCGTGCTCCCCGACCCGCAGGAAGGCGACATCCTGGCGGTATATGACGCCGGAGCCTACGGGTTCTCGATGTCCAGCAACTACAACTCGAGGCCCTTGTGCAGAGAGGTCCTCGTGAACGACGGAAAGGCGGAGATCATCCGCGAAGCCGAGACGGTCGAAGACCTGTGGAGGCTCCAAAAGATACCTGCGAGGCTTTTAAGATGAATTTCTGGAAATACCATGGCCTGGGCAACGACTTCGTGCTGATCGACGGCACCGACGGCGACGTCGAGATAGACAAAGAATGGTGCAGAAGCATATGCAGGCGCAACTTCGGCATAGGGGCCGACGGTGTCCTGTACGTGCTGCCTGGGGAGGACACCGATATAACGATGCGGATAATCAACGCCGACGGAACGGAGGCGGAGATGTGCGGCAACGGCATCAGGTGCGTGGCGAAATATGCCTACGACAGCGGCCTCGTCGAAAGCCAGGTGTTCAGCATCCACACCCTCGCGGGCGACAAGGAGGCCCATGTCATGCTTGGAGATGACGGCAGAGTATCCACTGTCGCCATAGACATGGGGGCCCCGATACTCAACGGCAGGTCCATCCCCATCAACTATGAGGGACGGTTCATCGACGAACCCTTCATGGCAGGGAGCCTGAGGATCAGAGGTACCGCGGTATCCATGGGGAACCCGCACTTCGTCACCTTCACGGAACTGCCGGAAGAGACCGTCAACAGGCTGGGGCCTGAACTGGAGAAGAACGAATTCTTTCCAAAGAAGACCAACGTGGAGTTCTGCAGCATGAAGGAGGGCAGGATCCACGTCCGGGTCTACGAACGCGGAGCGGCCTGGACCCTGGCATGCGGGACCGGCGCCTGCGCTTCGACGGTTGCCGCCGCGCTGATCGGCCTCGTGCCCTTCGATTCCCCCGTTGACGTCTGTCTGCCGGGCGGATGGCTCAGGATCACCGTTGCCAGGGACATGGACTGTGTTATGATGGAAGGTCCGGCGGAGTTTGTTTTCAAAGGAGAGACGACGATATGAAGAATTACGATCAGGCAGAAAGGCTTCAGAAACTCCCGCCCTATCTATTCGTAAGGCTGGAGGAGCTCACGGCGAAGAAGAGGGAAGCGGGAATGGACATCATAGATTTCGGGATCGGAGACCCCGACCTTCCGACGCCCGAGCCGATAGTCAAGGCCATTCAGGAAGCGCTTCCCGTCAACAAGAACCAGAAGTACTCCTCATCGCAGGGCGAGAAGGACCTGCGCACGGCAATAGCCGAATGGTACAAGCGCAGGTACGGCGTGGACGTGGACCCCAAGACCCAGGTATGCGTTACCCTCGGTTCCAAGGAGGCGATATTCAACATCTCGCAAGCGTTCGTCAACGCCGGCGAGACGATAATAGCGCCCAGCCCGGGCTACCCCGTATATTCTGGGGCATCCACGCTGTTCAACGACGCCGCGTGCGCGGATGTGGACCTCAGACCGGAGAACGACTGGCTGCTGGATGTCGACGACTGCCCCGACGGCGCGAGGATGATGTACCTCAACTACCCGAACAACCCCACGGGGGCCACCTGCGACTTGGACTACCTGAAGGGCGTGGCGGAATGGTGCTCTGGTAAGGGGACCATATTGGCATACGACAACGCCTACTGCGAGATGTGCTATGACGGGTACAGGGCGCCTTCCATACTCCAGGCCACAGACGACGCAATCGAGTTCGGTTCTTTCTCTAAGACTTTCAACATGACCGGTTACAGGCTGGGATACGCCGTGGGCAACCCCGACCTCATATCAGGGCTCAAAAAGTGCAAAGGTCAGATAGATTCGGGCGCCCCCATATTCATACAGAAGGGCGGGATAAAGGCCCTGAGCATGTACGGGGAGGACGGGTCTGCGCCCAAGGCCGTAGAGGACAACATGAAGATATACGCCGAAAGGCGCAGAGCTATCGTGGATGGCTTCAGGAAGCTCGGGTTCGACGTCAAGATGCCCAAGGGGACGTTCTACGTATGGTTCGACTGCGGCATGCCCTCTATGAAATTCACCGAGAAGCTCATCGATTGCGGAGTCGTGGTCACTCCGGGGTCGGGCTTCGGCAAATCCGTCGGCAATTACGCCAGGGTCGCCGTCACCCAGTCCCTCGACCGCATCGAAGAGGCCTTCGATAGGATAGAGAAGGTCCTCTGATCACTCCGGGGGGAACTTCCGCCGGGAGTACTTCAGGGCCTCCACCACCGGCAGGGGCTGCCCCATCAGGAAAGACTCCAGGGCCCCCCCTCCGGTGCTGGTGTAGGAGAAGCTGTCCGAAAGATCGAACTTGTCGGCCGCCCCTCCGGTGTGACCGCCGCCTATCACCGACTGGCCTTTGCTGTCCACCATTGCCTTCATCAGAACATGGGTCCCGATGGCGAAATCATCCTTTTCTATCATCCCCGCGGGTCCCGACATGAAGGAGGTCCTGGAGGACAGTATTACCTTCCTGAACTTCTCGGCGCTCTCGTCTCCTATGTCCAGAGCGGGTTCCGCAGTCGGGAGGTCGCCGATGTTGATGCACACTCTTCTGCCGTTCCGCTCCACGGCGACGTCCACGGGAAGAAGGATCCTCTGACCGTATCTGTTCATGACGTCCACCGCGGCCGACACGTTTTCGGGCGTCAGCTCCTCCTTGAGTATTGCCAAGCTGGCCTCTCCTATGTCCACGCCCCGGGCATAGAGGAACGCGTTGCCCGCCAGGCCTGTCAGGATCACCGTATCTGCCGTGTCGGTGCCCAGTACATGCTCTATCATGACAGAGATGTCTCCGAACTTGGCACCTCCGAGGATGAAGACCGACGGACGGCGGGGCTCATCGAATATGGCCCTTAGTGCGAATATCTCCTTCATCATCAGCCTGCCCGATGCCGACGGGAGCCTTGCCTCGAATCCTACGAGGGAGCACTGGGAGCGGTGGGCGGCGCCGAAGGCGTCGCATACATAGTAGTCGAAAAGCGGGGCGAGGGCCTTGACAAGGTCCGAATCTGCATGCTCCTCTATGCCCGCCTCGACCGATTCGGAGTCGATCTCCCTCACGTTTCCAAGCATCAGGGCCTCTCCGGGCCTGAGGGCCTTTATAGCCTTCTTCGCGGCATCGCCCATGACGTCGTCCACATACTTCACCGGAGCGTTGAGGTTCTTGGAGAGCCGCTCGGCGTGCTGTTCCAGCGAGGTGTAGTCCCATTTGCCCTTCCTGCCCTGATGGGCGATGATGACCAGTTTGGCCTTCTTGCCCATAATCTCCCTTACTGTGGGGACTATCCTCCTGATCCTCGAGTCGTTGAGTATCTTGAGCGTTTCCTTGTCCAGAGGACAGTTCACGTCGACCCTCAGCAGGACGGCCTTGTCCTTGAAGTTAAAATCCCCCAGCGTGTAGAAGTCGCGCATGGGATCGCCTCAGCATTTGTACGGGATACCGAGCGCCTGGTTGGTCATCTTGACCGAGTCCGCCGCATCGCAGACCTTGCACATGGACCTGATGCAGTCCACGTTCTCGGGGACAACGTCAGATTCCTGATGCACCGCCTGGTAGTAGTACAGCATGTTGCCCGCGGCCTTGACGCCGTCCTCCCATACAACGATCTCGTACATGTCCGACCTGTCCCTGGCGAGGTCCCTCGACAGCTCCATGATCTCCGCCGTCGACTTGATGCCGGACGCGGCGTCCACCATCCTGACGCGGGACGAGTTCCTTATCGCTTCGACCGCGGCCTCGGTGGATGCGGGGTTCTTCAGCTCCAGCGTGACGGTGTGCATGTGCATTATGGTCGTGGAGGCTTTTATCGCCATTGTGTTGATGTTGACCCAGGGCATGATGCTCTGGACGTCGGGACCG
The DNA here is from genome assembly GCA_002509405.1 of Methanomassiliicoccaceae archaeon UBA72. Lineage (GTDB taxonomy): Archaea > Thermoplasmatota > Thermoplasmata > Methanomassiliicoccales > Methanomethylophilaceae > VadinCA11. The sequence continues at coordinate 7,415 of DAVO01000025.1, forward strand.
TGATGGGTCGGTAGCTTGACCGTGGGCTCCAGCCCGTTGATCGGCCCGCTCTTGCTGTCCCCCGGGTCCGCGGCCCTTCTGACAAGCGTGACGTACGCCTTCTCGATTCCGAAGCGGCGGTCTATCGGGTAGAGCGTCCTCAGCAGCCCCGTGGTGTTGCATGAGACGACACGGGAGAACTGCGCGCCCCAGGACTCCTTGTAGTTGGCCGTGGAGTTGAAAGATATGCCCGTCAGGCTGTGGTCCTCCCCTCCCTGGAATATCGCCTTGATGCCCGCCTTTGCGTACATAGCCTTGTACTCAGGGCCTACGTTTCCGGGCGTGCAGTCGACCATGATGTCGACCTTGCCGCAGAGGTCCTCGACCGTTCCCTCGACCGGAACGTTCGCTTTTTCGAACAGTTCGACACTTTTCTGAGGCGTGTACAGGTCAAATCCTCTGTACCTTGCGACCTCTGACTCGAAGGACGGGCGGGTCTTGGTCACACCGACGACCTCCATGTCGTCCTGTGCGCTCACTGCGGAGGCGACCCTTTTCCCTATGGTTCCGAACCCGTTGATACCGACCTTGATTAAAGCCATGAAACACCTGCGTGGGCATATGGCTCCCGATACATAAACTTCTTCCGTGCGCGCATTTCAGCGCGCTTTTCTAAATAACATTATAAAAAATAAGCGCAATACGTCGCCGGAGACCAACCATGAAAGGAAACAGAGCATTGCTCCAAATGCTGGAGGACAGAGGTGTCGAGACCATGTTCGGATATCCGGGCGGTAGTGTAATCTCGATATACGACGAGATAATGAACTCATCGATCAACCATGTCCTAGTACGCCACGAGCAGTGCGCCGCCCACATGGCCGACGGATATGCCCGAGCGAGCGGCAGGCCCGGCGTCTGCATGGCCACCAGCGGGCCCGGTGCCACCAACATGATCACCGGCATCGGCACGGCCTACGCCGACTCCACTCCCATGCTGGCACTTACCGGACAGGTCGGAACCGGCTCCCTGGGGCTCGGCGCGTTCCAGGAAGTGGACGCTTACAGCCTCCTCATGCCCATCACCAAACACAACTTCAGGGTCCTGGACGTCAACAGGCTTCCCCATGCGGTGGACGAGGCCTGGAAGATATGCCAGTCCGGGCGACCGGGGCCTGTCCACATCGACCTCCCCTCGGACCAGATGAACTCCGAGATCGACGAGAGCCTTATGAGCATCTCGTACGGCATAAAGGAGCCCAGGGAAGACATGTCCCAACTGGGAACCGCGGTCCAGTGGATCAAAGAGGCCCGGCGGCCGGTCCTGCTGGTCGGCGGCGGCGCCATAAACGCCAACGCTTCCGAGGAGGTCACGAGACTTGCGGAGATGATCTCGGCGCCGGCGGTCTTCACCCTGATGGGAATGGGCACCATGTCCACAGAGCACTCTCTCAACCTGGGGCCGCTGGGGATGCACGGCAGGATGTGCGCCCTCGACACGTTCCGCAACGCCGACCTGGTCATAGCCATAGGCACGAAGTTCTCCGACAGGACGTTCAGCCCCCATACCAGATTCGACCGCGAATGCAAGGTCGTCCAGATCGACATCGACGCGACGGAGTTCGATAAGCACAAGAATACCGACGTCAACTTACTCTGCGATGCCAAGAAAGGGGTCGCGGCACTGATCGAAGGACTCTACGGATACAAGGACATGCACGCTGACTGGAACAAGACCTATGCCGAGTACAGAAGGCGCTGCAGGTGCAAGATAGACATCGATCTCAAACCGATTGTCCCCCAGAAGATAATCTACGAAATCAACAGGCTGATAGACAAGAACGACGACATGATCATCACCACCGACGTCGGACAGAACCAGATGTGGGCGATGCACTACCTGCACGTCCACAGGCCCAGGCAGTTCCTTTCTTCCGGAAGCTTCGGAACCATGGGTTTCGGACTCCCTTCCGCCATAGGGGCGAAGGCCGCCAAGCCCGACAACACCGTCATCACCATAACGGGAGACGGAGGATTCCAGATGGTCCAACAGGAGCTGGCCACATCGGTGGCCGAAAACCTGCCCGTCATAATAGTCCTGCTTAACAACGGATGGCTCGGCATGGTCAAACAGTGGCAGAAGCTGTTCTGGAACAAGAGGTACAGCGAGACAGAGCTGGGCGCGGACCCCGACTTCTCCAAGATCGCCGAGGCGTACGGCGCCAGGGGCATGCTCGTCGAGAAGCCCGGAGAGATCGCCGATGCTCTTAAGATCGCGGTGGACAGCGGCGAGACGTGCCTGCTGGATATCCACATAGACCCCGAGGAGGACGTACTCCCAATGTTGCCCGCCGATCCCAAGCAGGCACTGGTCAAAGGACGCTGCCAGTACTGAACGGCCTATATGCCCGACGGACGGGAACGATACCTTTTAGTCTATAAAGCAGTTGAACCTCCAAGTAGGTGGATAAAATGAAGATTTACCACGATGCAGATGTGGACATAAATGTCCTTAAAGGAAAAACGGTCGCCGTCATGGGCTACGGATCCCAGGGGAGGGCACAGGCCCTCTGCTTCAGAGATTCCGGCCTCAACGTGGTGATAGGGCTCAGGAAAGACGGAAAATCATGGAACAAGGCAAAGGAAGACGGCTTCAAGGTCGTCGATTTCGCCGAGGCCGCCAGGACGGCGGACGTGATCATGATGCTCCTCCCCGACGAGGTCCAGCCCAAGGTCTACAAGGAGTTCGTCGAGCCCAACATCAGAGAGGGATGCGCCCTTGAGTTCGCCCACGGTTTCGCGATAACCTACAAGACCATCGTTCCTCCGAAGAACATCGATGTCATAATGATGGCGCCCAAAGCGCCCGGTGACAAAGAGAGGGACGTCTTCGTCGAAGGATTCGGAGTGCCGGCCCTCGTATGCGTCCACCAGGACTACACCGGAAACGCCAAGAAGATCGCTCTGGCACTTTCGAAAGGCCTCGGAGCCACCCGTGCAGGGGTCTTCGAGACCACGTTCGACAACGAGACCCTTACCGACCTGTTCGGAGAGCAGGCGGTCCTTTGCGGAGGGACCACCGGCCTCATAAAGTCGGGATTCAAGACCCTCGTAGAGGGCGGATATCCTCCCGAGATGGCGTACTTCGAAGTGTGCCATGAGGCCAAGCTCATCGTCGACCTCATAAACGAGGGCGGTTTCGAGAAGATGTGGCACGTCGTTTCCAACACTGCCGAGTACGGAGGTCTCACCAAGAGGGACCTGGTAATCACCGAAGAGTCCGAGAAGGGGATGAAGAAGATCCTGGACGACATCGAGTCCGGAAAATTCAAAGCTGACTGGACCGGCGAGTGGGCCAACGACCTGAAGAACCTGAAGGCGATGGAGGAGAAGGAGAAGACCCTCCAGATCGAAGTTACCGGCAGGGAGATAAGGAAACTCTTCGAAAAGAAGAAAAAGAACTGAACCAACGGCCGGGTGGCGCTTTGAGCAGGATGAAAATTGTCACAAGGAGCGGCGATTACTTCGCCGAGCTGGACGACTCCGATGTCTCGAACGCCATCTGGCTTTCTTTACCTTTCAGGGCCGACATCAACATGATGGGCGGCGAGATCTACTTCGAGATGCCCCTCGATGCGAGGAACGAGGGCGCCGAAAGGGTGACCGTTCTGGAAAAAGGCGATATTGCCTGGTGGCCCGCTCCCGGGGCGCTGTGCATATTCTTCGGCCCCACACCTCTGAGCGGCGAGGACGGCAGACCCGTTTCCCCATTCCCGGTCATAAAAATAGGCCACATCGACGACTGCGAAGGCATCGGAGATTCCGGCGACAGACAGCGCATACTGCTTGAATATACATTCTGATCAGATTATCGTGAGGTCGCGGTCGAAGGAGGTCAGCCTCTCGGCGCCGCCGACCTTGACGAGACACGTGTCCTCGATGCGTATCCCGCCGACGCCCGGCAGATATATCCCCGGCTCAGCGGACACCACGTTGCCCGAGCGAAGTATATGCTCCGATCTGCCGTAAACGGATATGGCCTCATGGACGTCCATCCCTATGCCGTGGCCGAATGTGTGTATCATCCTGCCCTTGAACTCCCCTGCGTCGATGACCTTCCTCGCCTGGATGTCTGCCTCCGATGCGGGGGCCCCGTCGCGGTAGCATAGGAAACCTGTCTCCTGGGCCTCCTTGACCGTCATGTATGCCCTTTTCAGGACGTCCTTCGGCTCTCCGAAGAAGACCGTGCGTGTCATGTCCGAGCAGTACCTGTCGTACTTCGTTCCGAAATCGAAAAGTGCCACATCTCCCTTGCCGAGCTTTCTGTCGGTGGGCGAGTGGTGGGGCTTGGAGGCGTTCTCGCCGAAGGCCGCGATTGTGTCAAATGCATTGCCCTCGCCGCCCAGCTCCCTCATCCTGTTATCCATCGCCGCCGCCACCGACTTCTCGGTGACACCGGACCTCAGCATCCCGGGTATCTCGTCCGCTACCTTGGAAGATATCCTGCATGCCCTGCGGATCGCCTCCACTTCCTTTTCGTCCTTCACAGAAATCGTATCGTTGATGCTCTTGGTGGCGTCCGCCACCTTCACTTCTGCGAGCTTCCTGACGTATTCCACCCCGGAATATGGTGCGCTGTTTATGTTGAAGCCGACATTGACACATCCTTTGAGGAGATCTTTGAGGATGTCGTTACGGTCCTCACGGTCGGCGTACTCGTGTATCTCGCCCATGCCTTCCCTCGCGCCTTCGGCCTCCAAGGAGCTGACGATGACATCCAGATCCCCGTCCCTGGCCACAGCGATGCCTCCTTCGAATGTACCGGAGCGCTGCCCGGTGAGATACCAGAACGTGGAGTCGAGAAATGGCTCTTGGCCGTTGATTATGACTATGGCATCGAGTTCGGGGGCGTTGTCCGTGAGCCTTTTGGCCCTGGAAGAGAACATGCCACCCGTATCCGGGTGGCCATATGAAAATGTTTCAGAGCGCTATCCACACGTTCTTGACCAGACTCCTCAGCGCATGGGCGGCCGAGAGTGCGGCGAGGTGGGACGTCCTCGGGTTCTCCGGGGAAGGGACGTTGTAGGTGTGGCAGACCGTCTCGCCGAACACGCCTCTGTACCTCAGCTCGTGGGAGTTGCTCGTGGTGTTGGGGTCTGCAACTATCGTTACTTTGGTTTTATCGAAACCGATCCCGAAGAGGCTTACCGTCGCGGCCACGTTGATGTTCTTGGGGAACAGCTTGACCGCCTCCCTTGCAGTACCAGAGTAGATGACGGTCCTCTCCTTCAGGTCGTCGACGACTATGCCCTTGTCCAGAACGTACGGGATGTCCTCGAGGCTCTTGGGTGCTTTGGTCGTTATAAGCTCAACATATTCTACATCCGACTCCCTGGCCGCCCTGAGCCCGTCCACGCCGCAGACGGCTCCGGACGGGATGTATATGCATGATTCTGTCTTTGATGCCTTCTCGAACACCGAGTTCCTGAAGTCGTCGTCCACCAGCGCGCCTACGGACATGAGCATGATGCTCACCCCCCTTTCCACGACGATGGGCGCGAAAACCCTGGCGGCCGCCTGCGACGCGGCCTCTATCACCAGATCGCAGTGGTACAGCTCTTCTTCGACGGATTCGGTTACTATTCCCTTCTTGGTGGTGGATGCAACACGCTCGGCGGCCTGGCGGTTCGTATCGTAAAGGTAGATGCGCTTGACCTCGCTCATGCTGTCTGCGGTCCTCGCAAGATAAGACCCGATGAAACCGCAGCCGATTATTGTGATACGCATGAACCCAGCAAACAAACGGACATATTAAGAACTTGCGTATATAACCGCAAGCAGCTCCGTATGTCGGATATCATCGGCACTTTTTTTACGATTTATGTATTTATTTTACGAATATCGAAAAATGATACAAATACACGGCTTCCGATGGTTCCTTTTACCCGGAAACTCATAGCCCGGCATGCATTCCTACGAGAGGCTGGAACATACGGCCGACGCATTCGTCAGGTGCACGGGGCGCACGCTGGAAGAGTGCTTCGCCAACGCCGCTTACGCTCTGTTCGACCAGACCCTCGACCTTAGAGACGTCGTACCGCGGAAGAAGGTGCACACCGAGACGTGTGGCGCGGATCCGGAGCAGAGGCTCTACAACCTGCTTTCCGAGCTCCTCTTCATAGAGGAGACCGAACGAATATTCCTCTGCCGGTTCGATGTCAGATTCGAGGGGGATAGAGTGATATGCGACGCAGAGGGCGAGGACCTGGACCTTAAGAGGCACAAGGCCAGGACCGAGGTGAAGGCCGTAACGTACCATATGCTCTCGGTCGATGCCGAAACGCCCAGTGTCACCGTTCTGTTCGACATATAATAAAATACACTGACGAAGGTTAGGAAGGCGATGCTAAGAATAGGCTGGTTCTCAACTGGGAGGGGCCCGGGCTCAAGGAATCTCCTCAAGGCCGTAATGGACGAGAGGGCTAAAGGAAGGCTTGACATAGAGATAGCCTTTGTTTTCTGCAACTGGGACAATACAGAGGACAACAACCCGCGAAAAGACCAGAGGCAGATGTTCTTCGATATGGTACGCGGATACGGGATCCCCCTTATTCTAAGCTCCTGGAAGAAATTCAAGCCCGAACTTAGAAGAGATAACGAGGACAGATGGAGGGCTGAATACGGAAAGTCCCTGAGGGAAAAGACCCAGCACTTCAACTTCGACCTCGGCGTCCTCGCAGGTTACATGTTATGGATTGACGATGAGACCTGCAAAGCATACGATCTCCTGAACCTCCACCCCGCACTTCCCGACGGCCCTAAGGGCACATGGGAGGACGTAATATGGGAGCTGATATCCCAGAAGGCAACAAGACAGGGTGCCATGATGCACATGTGCACGGAGGAATGGGACCGCGGGGCGCCGGTGACGTACTGCGGTTTCTCCATCAGGGGTCACGGTTACGACGAACTTTGGGAAAAATTCACGAAAAAGCTTAAGGGAAGAACTCTGGAGCAGATAAGGGACGACGAAGGCACCGAGGAGCCCCTTTTCAAGAAAATAAGAGAGGATGGGGCCAAACGCGAACTTCCGCTTATCGTTTCTACGATAAGGGCATTCGCGGAAGGAAAGGTCTCCATAAGGGAGAAGGCCCTCTTTTCCGGGGCGTCCAAACTCGAGCTGCCGTACGACCTTACGAAGGAAGTAGATTCCTCGCTGAGATGATCAGATGGGTGAATTTGATACGCTGGACGATCTCGGTTTCATAAACGACAAGCAGTTCGTCTGTAGCTGCTGGGGGTTCCTTACCAGGAACAACGGGACAAGGGACATCTGCGAACGTTTCATCAGGAACGGCGGTCACTTCTATGATGTGATATCGAGATACGATTCCCTTTGCGCTTATGTCCTGAACCGTGACGACAGCCGCTCGGGGAACACGATGAAAATGATCGCCCCGTTCCTGAAGGCTTTCGGGGCTACGGACCTTCAGATGCATAGTGCCAGCTCCGACTGCCTTGATCTGATGCCGGGTTCCGGCCAGGTCATGCGCTACGCCCTCAACGTCATGCCCACGTTCATAACCACCAGCCTTTACGAGCATGATGTTATGAACCTCTGCGAGGGGCTCGACATCCCCATGGGAAACATAAGCTATACCGAGCTCAGCCTAGACGGCCACGAGATGACGAGACAGGAGGGCAGATCTCTGAGGGAGGCCTCTGCCGACATAACGTCCCTGAGGATCCCGAAGACAGAATACAAACTGAACGTGCCGATGGAGCTGGCCGCGGAAGACGTTAAGATCCTTAGGAAGATGGACCAGGTCGTGGCCGACATGGTGCCCATGCAATCCTCCGGATCGATCATGCGTTCGATGACCTCCATAGGTTCGAACGAGAAGGCGTACACTCTCCTGGAGATAAGGCGCAAGACCTCCGTGGACCTGGACGGCACGGCTTACATAGGCAGCGACACCTCTGACTACCAGGCCATGGAACTGGTAAACGAGAGCGGCGGTCTGGCACTTTCTTTCAACGGAGAGGATTTCGCCGTACGGGGAAGCAATATTGCGGTTCTCTCCAACGACTGCACGGTGGCCGCGGTGCTTCTGCAGGCATTCTACAACGAGGGCATCGAGGCCGTGCTGGAACTCGCAGGCTCATGGGACAGGAAATCGCTTAAGGAAGCCGACTTCCCGGACCGCTACCTTATGGACGCCATGCTCGCCGCCAACCCGAAGAAACTCCCCGAGGTCCACATAGTCAACCGGAAGAACGTGGACGAGATCGCAAAAAAGAGCGTGGCCTACCGCAGAAAGATGCTGGGATTCAGGTCCAGGGCCGCAGAGAAACAGTGACGGGGCGGCCGTTATGTTATGATGAATGGTGCTCCGGTCGGGATTCGAACCCGAGTGTCGGCCTCGAAAGGGCCGAATGATTGGCCGCTACACTACCGGAGCGTAAGGCGTCCATATTTGGATAGGATTAAAATAGTTTGTGTAAAAAATCAGGCGGTTTTGCCCCTTGCAAATGGTTGAACACGAAATTATTAATATAAGACTGCGGACATGGCAAGGCTATGGTAGTAGACAAGGGACCGCTAGAGAGTGATGAGGAGGACGTATCGAGGATACGCCTGCCCAACATCAAAGAAGGGGAGATATTCGGAATTGCGGACCAGCTGCTCGGGGCCTCTAAGATCAAGGTCATGTGCGAGGACGGCGTATCCAGGATGGGGCGCATTCCGGGAAGGATCAAGAAGCGCATGTGGATAAGAGAGGGCGACCTTTTGATAGTCTCGATCTGGGACTTTCAGCCTGACAAGTGCGACATAAGGTTCAGATACACAAGGACCCAGGCCGTCAACCTCAGCAAGAGGCACAAGATCCCCAAGACCATCGACATTTACTGAGGCTTGAAACGGCATGACCTCCTACGACGAGATATACTCCTATATGGAGAGGCATGTCGACAGCCTAAAGACCGACAAGACCGGCGACGAGAGACAGACCGAGGGGGAGGTCTTCGACAGGAGGACACTGATGACCCTCTACGAGTTCATGACCTCGGGCGTCATAGATGCGGTGAGATACCCCGTGTCGACAGGAAAAGAGGGCAACGTCTTCTTCGCGGAAGACCCGGAAGGCGGACCTCTGGCACTGAAGATATTCAGAACGTCTACTTCCACATTCAAAAGGCTTTCGAGATACATCGAGGGCGACCCGAGGTTCAGGGGCGTCTCCGGCAACCGCGTCAAGATGATATACGCATGGACCCAGAAGGAGTTCAAGAACCTTCAGCGCTATTACGAAGCCGGGATACCGGTTCCGGAGCCCATCGCCTACGAGAAGAACTGCCTCGTGGAGGAGTTCATCGGAGACGAGACCGGGCCTTCGCCGCAGCTCAAGGACGTGGTCCTGGAAGACCCTACCGAAACTTACGACGAAGTCGTATCGTTCATAATCGACGGTTGGAAGGACGCGCACCTTGTCCACGGGGACCTCAGCGAGTACAACGTGCTGATGTCTTCCGAGGGGCCGATACTGATAGACTGCGGCCAGGCGATGACAATAGACTACCCGGGGGCAAAGGAGCTGCTGGAGAGGGATATCAGAAACGTCAACAGATTCTTCAAATTCCGCGGAGCGGACGTCATCGAACCCGGGATCATCACAGAAGAGACGCTGAACGCATCGAGCGAAGAAGAGGAGGATGAAGATAAATGAGGACCGTCAGGGTCGCTGCAGACAGGGTCGGAGTTCTTATCGGAAAATCCGGTGAGACCAAAAGAATGCTCCAGGAGATCTCCGGCATACCGATCGACATAAAAGAGGACGGGTTGGTCATAATCCATGAGGAGAAGACCGAGGACGCCCTGATGCCGCTTAAGCTGGCCGACGTGATAAAAGCCATAGGCAGGGGTTTCAACCCCGAGAAAGCGCTGCGCCTGATGGAGGACGACGAGTTCCTTGAGATAGTCGACCTAAAAGAGTTCGTCGGCGACAGAACCAATCAGCTTAGCAGGATACGTGGGAGGCTCATCGGCAAGGACGGCAAGACCCGTCGCATAATCGAGGACCTGACCCGTTGTGAGATGATAATCTACGGCAACACCGTGGGACTGATAGGAAACTCAATAAGCCTGCCGATCGCCAAGCACGCCGTGGAGATGATACTCAACGGCAGCGAGCACTCCAGCGTGTACCACTATCTGGAAAGCCAGAGGCCCCGTCTCAGGATAGCCGAGATGGGATTCGACATCTGAGGTGCACCGATGGAGGACTGGATATCGGACAACATCGAAAAGGCCGCAGGAATTGCCAAAATCGGGCTCTGCGACCGCTGCCTGGGACGCATGTTCGGAAAAGAGGGCACAGGCATGACTAACGACGTGCGCGGGGCGATGCTCCGCGGGGCGCTCGTCTCCAAGGGGATTGACGCGCCTCCTCTCGAGAACTGCCCTCTTTGCGGCAACATGTTCGAACTCCTGCCACGCTTCGCGGAGGCCGTTTCGGATGCCGTCAGAAACGTGGAATCGGACAACTTCCTGGTGGGCACCAAGGTAGACCCGGCCGTTGCCGCGATGGAGAAGGAGATCGCAGAAGAGTTCGGACTCGAGAAAAACGAACCTATCAAGACCGAGCTCAACAGGGAGATAGGAAAACTGTCAATACCTTTGTTAGGCAGGGATGTGGAATTCACTAACCCCCAGGTCGTTGCTTGCGTGGACACCCGTTTCGCCGATGTCGAACTGGACGTTAAACCTGTGTTCATAGCGGGACGCTACAACAAACTGAGCAGGGAGATCCCACAGACGGTTTGGCCCTGCAGAATGTGCAAGGGCAAGGGATGTCCCAGATGCAAAGGCACAGGCAAGATGTACCAGACTTCCGTCCAGGAGATCATCGGGGACATCGCGCTCAGGATGAGCGGCGGAGACGAACACTTCTTCCACGGGATGGGCAGAGAGGACATCGACGCCCTGATGCTGGGCGAGGGGAGGCCCTTCGTACTGGAGATCAGCGCTCCGAAGATCAGGGATATCGACCTGGAAGAGCTCTCCCGGGAGGCTAACCTCTCGGAACTGGCACAGTTCAAGGGACTGCACTACGTGCGGCGCGAGGCAGTACAGAGATACAAGGGCGCAGACCCAGACAAAGTGTATCGCGCACGTGTGAAATCCGAGGGTAAAGTTAATAAAGAGAAACTAATTGGGGTAGCCTTAGCGTTCAAGGATGTTCGCATTGACCAGAGGACCCCGACCCGTGTCGAGCACAGACGTGCCGACCTCGTTCGGAAGAGATGGATCCGCTGGGTCGAGGCAGAACCGGTCGACGACTGTGTCTTCGACCTTACGCTCGAGACAGAGTCCGGGACTTACGTGAAAGAGTTCGTTTCCGGAGACGGGGGGAGGAGCAAGCCAAACTTCTCGGAATCCCTCGGTGTCCCCTGCGTCGTCCAGGAATTGGACGTGTTGGCGATCAAATACAAAGAACCAGAGTGTGAATGAGATGCAGGCATCCAAAGGAACAAGGACAAAGACCCGCAACGTGCTCAAGAAGAAACCCAGAGCCAGCGGTCTTTCGCCTATCACAAAGGGCCTCCAGGTTTTCGAATCCGGAGAGAAGGTCAACATAGTGATAGACCCCAGCGTACACAAGGGAATGCCGTTCTCCAGGTTCCACGGCCTCACCGGAGTCATAGTCGGCTCCAGGGGAGCCGCGTACGAGGTAAGCGTAAAATCCGGCAACAAGACCAAGATGGTCGTTGCAAGGCCCGAGCACCTCGTCAGGAACGTGCAGTGAACGGACAAATATGACAGGTGGATAAAATGGCTGAAAGGTATGTTAGTCTGGCAGAAGTGAACAGCCTATTGGCTGCAGAGAAAGAGAAGAGAGGGCTCCTCACACTTCAGAATGCTTCGATGGAGCATGCCAAGGTCATGAGCCGTCTCTCGGCAGGAGACGCCGCCAAGCTCATAGAAGAGCTGAGGTCGATCCCGCCTGTTTCAGATTTTACCGCTGTTAAAATAGCGGATGTTCTCCCCCAATTCCCGGTGGACCTACGTGCGATCTTCTCTAAAGAGAGGGTCAATCTGGAACCCGAGGCCATTGAAAAAATATTAGCGACAGTCGCTAAATACATGTAAGCAGGTACTCGGAAGGGGATCACCGTGGAAGAGTACGTACGAATCATCGATTATTTGCCGCAGGGCATGCCCGGCGGCGGCTTTTCAAAAAAAGAACCAGTTTGCTACGGCATCGGCGAAGAAGAGTTCAAGCTCTTCGAACTGACGCCCAAGGCCGGTTCGAAGATCACCATGGGCGACCGCGTGTACGTCGGAGAGAGCAGGAATCTCCGCACGCAGATCGACCACATCAAAAAGCGCGTTGGATTCAACGATCTCACAAGCACCGCCCAGTCGGAGATGGAATACGCCGTGGCCGACATAGTGGCCGCGCACCCCCAGCGGTTCGTACGTTTCTACAATGAGGCCGGCCCGATCTCGATGCGCAAGCACCTCCTCGAGGAGCTCCCCGGACTCGGCAAGAAGAGCATGGAAGCGATAATCAAAGAGCGCGAGAAGGGCAAATTCAAGGATTTTCAAGATTTGACCGCAAGGGTCCCCCTGGTGAAGAACCCTGACAAACTAATAGCCTCGCGCATCGTCCAAGAGATATCGGACAGCGACATGAAGCGCTATATCTTCGTCTCGAAATGAGCGAGACCGGACGTCTCATCGGAGAGACCGGGCTCGTTCCGAAAAAGAGCAAAGGGCAAAATTTTCTGATCGACGGTGCGACGGCCGACAGGCAGATCGCCCATGCCGGGATATCCAAGGACGACAGGGTGCTGGAGGTCGGGCCTGGATTCGGCATGCTGACCGAACGTCTTGTACGTGAGAGCGAACATGTCACCTGCATCGAACTGGACGACAAGCTGGCAGATTATATTTCCGAAAAATTCGGAGACGAGGTCTCCCTCATCAGAGGAGATGCTCTGAAGGTGAAGTGGCCGGAGTTCGACGTTTTCGTTAGCAACCTGCCATACAGCGTGTCCACTCCGATCATCTTCAAACTGCTGGAACAGAACTACAGGAACGCCGTTATAATGGTTCAGAAAGAGTTCGCCGAAAGGATGACTGCCCTGCCCGGCACCTCTGACTACTCCCGGCTGACCGTCGGCGTTTACTATCGGTCCGAATGCAGGATGCTGGAGACCGTTCCCTCTTCCCGTTTCAACCCCCGTCCTAAGGTCGACTCGGCGGTCGTTAGCCTTGTTTCGCGCCCGGCGCCTTTCAAAGTGGAAGACGAGAAGCTTTTCTTCAGGGTGACCGAGACGTGCTTCACCCACCGCCGCAAGAAGATCGGTACCGCGCTGAAGAACGCACGCATAATCGGAAGTGACGCGGAACTGCCGTACTTGGACGACAGGATTGAGGTCCTGTCGCCCGAGGAGATAGCGGAACTGTCCAACCTCATATATGCGCTGCGCTGCGCGCCATAAGTGTAAATGTTAGCTTGCCGATACAGGGCCGATCGAATGCTTATCGGAATAGTAGGAAAGCCCAATGTGGGCAAATCGACGTTCTTCAGCGCGGCAACGATGGCGCCTGTGGAGATAGCCAACTACCCGTTCACCACGATAGAGCCAAACAAGGGCGTCGGCCACGTCAGGTCACGCTGCCCCTGTAAAGAGCTGGGCGTCGCGTGCACGCCTCACAACTCCGCATGCGTGAACGGGACCAGAATGATACCCGTTGAACTGCTGGACGTGGCAGGTCTCGTTCCGGACGCATGGGACGGGAAAGGATTGGGCAACAGGTTCCTCGACGACCTCAGGCAGGCGGACGCCCTCATCAACGTCATCGACGTCAGCGGATCGACGGACATAGAGGGGAACCCTCTTGAGCCTGGATCCCACGACCCCATCGAAGACATTACTTTCCTTCAAAAAGAGATCGACCGCTGGATGCTGGAGATCATAAAGAACGGATTCGGAAGGATAGCCAGGCAAGCGAAGATGCAAGGCACCAAGCCGGAAGTCATACTCGGCGAGAGATTGGCGGGCCTTAAGGTCAGCGAGGGGCACATCAAGGACGCGGTGAAAGCCGTCAGCCTTCCCGACGACCCTTTGCTCTGGGACGACGACATCCTTCTCTCGCTATGCGCCAGAATACGGGAGAACGGCCGTCCGATGATGGTGGCCATGAACAAGGCCGATATCGCCTCAGACGGCAACATCGAAAAGGTCAGGAAGTTCGCGGAGCACTGCACGCCCACAATGGCGGAGACAGAACTTGCCCTCAAGAAGGCGGCGGCCGCTAACATCGTAGAGTACGTCCCGGGCGACAGCTCATTCAAAATCAAAGAGGGGGCCAAAGTAAACGACGCGCAGAAGAAGGCCCTGGGATACATGAACGAGAAACTAGAGAATTTCGGCGGAACCGGCGTCCAGACCTGCCTGGAGGAAGCGGCCTTCAGGATGCTGGACCTCATAACTGTATATCCGGTCGAGGATGAGAACAAGTACACCGACCATTTCGGAAGGGTCCTTCCGGACGCTTTCCTGATGCCGCGCGGTTCAACGGCCAAGGACCTGGCTTACAGAGTGCACTCGGACCTCGGGGATAAATTCATAAGGGCTGTGAACGCGAAGACCAAACGCACCGTCGGAGCGGATTATGTCCTGCAGGACGGCGACGTGCTGAGGATAGTTGCCAACAGGTGATGCTGTGGGGAACTGGGATGTCAGAATTCTAACCGCCTCGTACACCCAGAGCGGAGACGAGATACTTGTCGAGCTTTTCGGAAAGACCCGCGAAGGGAGGTCGATCACAATCCTGGCACACGGTTTCCGCCCCTATTATTTCATAGTGAGGCCTACTCCGGCGGCCGAAGAGAAGCTGGGCAGGGACCCCGATGTTCTGAAGACGGAACACGAAAGCCTCCTGTTACGTGGGGAGTTCCAGGACGTTCTGAAAGTCACGATAAAATACCCCTGGAAGGTACCTGAATACCGCAGTAAGGCAATCAACGACGGTTTCAAGGTCCTTGCGGCAGACATCCCCTTCCATCACAGATACATCTATGACATGGACATCGGCGCCTGCATAAGGGTGACCGGTAAAGAGAGACCGGGCCCTTACGTGACGGAACTTGTGGTAGATCTGGATTCCTACGAGGACCTGGCCCCTTTCACCCCTCCTTTGAAGATAATGTCCTTCGACCTGGAGAACAGCGTGGAGCACGATTTCATCTACTGCATATGCGCGGTGGTGTCCGAAGGGGAAAAGAAATGGAATTGCGAACCTATAACCGGCTCCGAAAAAGAGATCATAGTAAAATTCGCAGAACTGATCAGAAAGGAAGACCCGGACATCCTCACAGGATACAACATCGATAACTATGATATCAAGAAAATCAAAGAAAGGGCTGATATCAACAAGTTGGAGAACGCCTTGCCGTGGGGGCGCGACGGAGGTCAGCCCAGAGTAGTAAGCGACAGGTTCTGGCGTGTCAAAGGGAGACTTGTGATCGATGCATGGTGGGCGGCAAAGAGGGAGATCCGGCCCAAACAGGAGACTTTGAACGCCGTCTCGATGCTCCTCCTCGGAGAGGGCAAGATGGACGTGAACCCTGCCCACATGGATTCCGAATGGGAGAAAAATCGCGCAAAGGTGCTGGAATACTGCACCAAGGACGCTGATCTGGCACTTCGCATTTTGAACGCTGTGGATACGATCAGAAAGGGCATGGACCTGGCCGCCGTGTCCAGGCTTCCGGCTGAAGATGTGCTCACTTCCGGCTCGTCGCAGCTTGCAGATTCCCTGCTGATCCGCGCCGCAGACCGCCATAAGGTTGCGGTGCCCATGATGGGCGGCAGGAGGACGGACGATGACCAGATCGAGGGGGGATACGTGCACACGATGAAACCCGGCCTTTACCACTGGGTAGTGGTTCTCGACTTCAAATCCATGTATCCGTCCCTGATAATCGCCAAGAACATCTGCTTCACTACCCTTTCCGAAGATGGAGAAATAGTAAGCCCTTCAGGCGCCAGATTTATTTCCAAGGAACGCAGGGAGGGGCTCCTGCCCACGATACTTTCTGACCTGATGAAGTACAGGGACAGCATCAAATCTTCGATGAAACTGACTAAAGACCCGGCCGAGTACCATTACCTCGACGGTCTCCAATCCGCTGTCAAGATCCTCATGAACACATTCTATGGCGTGTTCGCATCTTCGTTCTACAGATTCACCAATAAGAACATAGGTTCCGCGATAACGTCCTTCGCCAGAGGGAACGTCAAAGGCATCATAGCAGAGCTGGGGTCGGAGAAGATCGAAGTGATCTATTCCGACACGGACTCGGTCTTCGTCCAGTCGCCGTACGGCGAGCTCGATGGTTCCGTGAAGTTCGGGAAGTCCCTTTCAGAGAGGTTCTCGAGAGAGGGCGGGACCCTCGAGTTCGAAAAGCTCATGGAGCCGCTGTTCACCCACGGAAAGAAGAAGAGGTATGTGGGAAGGGTCGTTTGGCCGGAGAAGAAAGACGAGCTGCTGGTCCGCGGCTACGAGATACGCAGGTCGGACTCCTTCGACCTTCAGAGCGACCTGCTGGAGAAGCTATTCGATAAGATACTCGACGAGGATAACGAAGGCGCCGTATCCTTGGTCAGGAAGGTCATCCAGGATACCATGGCCGGCAAGGTCCGGACCGAGGACCTTGTTATCTCCAGGACCTGCAAGGGGGTCAACTCGTATGCGAATCCGGACAGCATGACGAACGTTCAGGCGGCGAAGAAGCTTGTCGCCCTCGGCTACGAGTTCATACCGGGGATGAAAGTATCATGGATCGTCACCGACGGCAAGGCTGTGCCTCAGCAGGTGGAGCCTTTCGTCAGCGGGAAGGAATTCGAACATGTGCCGGACTACCGCTACTACGCCGAGCGCCTTGCACAGACGGCGTCCAGGATAACCGAGGTTTTCGGATGGTCCGAACGCGACCTGATGTTGGGCAGCCAGCAGGCCACGCTGTTCGATGCGGGTTTCGAGACCGTACAGGCGGGCAGGCCAAAGGGCGCCCCTAAGACGTCGGCGCCCGCCCCGAAGAAGAAGCCTTCGAGCCTCGATGATTTCTTCTGACCTTCGGCCTCACACTGCAAGCAACGACATGAGGAACACGAAGTTCAGCGCCCAGACCGCCAGCGACACAAATATCGCCAATATGCAGACGCCGAGGTATGTGTTGCTCCTCTTGTTCTTGTCCTTGTGGGCGATCGCGGCCCCGATAATGCCCAATATTATGCCGAACAAGGGCACGAAAATTCCCGCTATTATGCCCAGTATTCCCAATATCAGGGGCAGTACCGAAGGCGATCCTCTGGCCTCGAAAACAGGTACGGTTACCTGGTCGGAGCCGCAACTTGGACAGAAACTAGTACCGGACGGTATTTCGAAACCGCAGTTCGTGCAGTATGGCATAGAGGATCATCATCATATGTCAATAAAATCTTTATCTGACCTTCCCTCCGTCAATTATTAAATACTCCCTGGTAATCACAGCTTTACAGAGCATTATTGGCTCTGCGGAAATGTGCCCCTAAAAAGGTGAATCCGAAAAGGTGATACAATGAGCAACGAAACTCAGGAAGAGGTACGCCCCGTCAACGGTAAGAGCATGTACAGCTACATCGGAGACGCATGGGATGTCCCGGAGAAATCATACGTCAAAGCGCTGAACTACGAGAGAAAGATCCTTTGGAGAAGGGAGGAGAACTTCATAAGGGTCGAGAGGCCTACCCGCCTCGACAGGGCCAGAGCCCTTGGTTACAGAGCAAAGCAGGGATATGCCATCGTAAGGGCCCGTGTCAGGAAGGGCAACTTCAACAAGAGGGCGATCACGGCCGGAAGAAGGGCAAAAAGAAAGGGTATCAACAGAATGACCGTCGGAAAGAGCATCCAAAGCATGGCAGAGGAGAGGACGGCCAAGAGATACCCCAACATGGAAGTTCTCAACTCCTACTGGGTAGGGGCCGACGGACAGCACGAGTGGTATGAGGTAATACTTGTAGACCCCGCGCACCCGGTGATAAAAGCTGACAACAAGATAAACTGGATCTGCAAGAAGAGCAGCACCAACCGCGTTTACCGCGGAAAGACCTCTGCAGGACAGAAGGGACGCGGAATGAGGCACACCGGAAAGGGCGCCGAGAACGCAAGGCCGTCTGTCAGGGCTAACAAGCACAGCAACAGCAAGAAGAAGCAGCTTGCTCACCAGTATGGTCAGTGAGCGGGGGGTTTCCCCCGCTCATCAAACTTTTTAGTTTATTTTACACTCTTCTTTGAGAGAATCTATCATTTTTCCGACCTGTTCATCAGACATCCCCACGGTCGGGAAGTATATCGGCAACTCGTACTTTGAAACGTCCACCTTCTCTATGTCTTCCAGCGGGGTCCCGAAAACATATCCGAGCGCGCTGCGGGGATCTTCCTGATCTTCGGACAGGAACTTCATGTCCGGGTCGTAGTGTATCAGTATACCTGTCGAATCTGAACCTCTGGCCATTATCCTGCATCCGCGCTTCATCATCAACCAGGCCGAAAGCGTAGAACGGTCGTCGCCGAGGAATGCGACCACGCGCCCCTGGGTCCCCACCGGCAGCCCGGCGTGGCACCTCATATAGTCTTCGAAGATGTAGGCCTTGTTCTCCCTGACCTCCACATAGAACACCTTGTCGGGAGATGTGAGGTCCACGTGCACCCCGAGATGCTGGTTCTCCAGGAATATCGCTGAGCCTGCCTCCCTGCCCACATCCGTGCTCCTGTACGGGTGGGTGCCCTCCCTCCTCGGTCTGACCGCAAAGGACTGGCCTTCCCGTATGCGGCCTTTTGAATACTCGGCAGCGGCACGGCATATATCCTCCATCGAGGACGTGGTGACTTCTGCGATCGACATCGAGCCGATCCCGAAAACCTTTCTCAGGGACCATAACGCCTTGTCGTTGTCCGATGCGTACACATAAAAACGGGCATCTCCCTTCTCGACGATCGCTTCGACGCCGTCGAAGGCCAGCATCGATAGCATACAGTCTTTCAATTGATTCTCGAACCTCAGTCTGACCGGCGTGCTCTTCAGACCTATCTCCGAGTACCTGACCATTATCACGGACACAGAGGGCTCTACAGCCGCAGTGCTAATAATCCTTTTGCCATATTCTTAATAAGGGACCGTCAATCGGGTACCATGGGACCGGAGTTGCTTTTCTCTCTTATCCTGGTGGGAGTTTTAGCGGGAGTTATGGGCGCCCTCTTCGGGATAGGCGGAGGAATGCTGATCGTCCCCATACTGGTGATATTCTACGGCCTCGCCGCGAAGGACGCCGCAGCCGTCAGCCTCGTCGGCATAGTGGCCACGTCGGTGGGCGCCTCGGCCGTCTACGTGGACAAAGGCATATCAAACATACGGCTCGGCCTTTATCTGGAGATAACCACGGTGATAGGGGCCATCGCCGGCGTGATATTCGCGACGTTCATCAGCAACACCGCGCTGACCTTGGTATTCTCCCTTGTGCTAGTATACAGCGGCATCAGGATGATATTGAATCCCGAGCTCGCAGTGGAACCGAAAGACTGCAACGGCAAATACTGCTTCACTTACTACGACGAGGTCCGTAAGAAGAACGTGGGGTATGAGGTCAGGAACGTGAAGAGCGGGGCCGCCGTGTGCACGGTCGCCGGCGTGGTGGCCTCGATGACCGGCGTGGGAGGAGGTGCCATCAAAGTACCGATAATGAACCTGCATATGCATGTACCCATCAAGGCCGCGGCGGCCACAAGCAACTATATGATCGGCATAACCGCGTTCGCCGGCGCCATCCTGTATTTCGTGATGGGGGACGTCCCGCTCGCCTTCGCCGGAGCCGTAGCGGTAGGAGGTTTCCTGGGCTCCCTGGTCGGGACCAGGATTACCTCTTTTGTGGACGGAAGATCACTGAGAAGATACTTCTCCGTACTGCTTTTCTTCATAGCGGCGGTGATGGTGATGGATGCGGGGGGATTGTTCTGAACCTCAACACCTCGACCTCCAGGGCACTCTGGTGGGGGGCCGTCGCCGGCATATCGATAATCGCCTTAGGCCTTGTCCTTGAATCTCTGGACATGGGCGAGACGGTCCTCTGGCTGGGCATTTTGGTACTCGTCGTATCCCCCGTTTTGGGCGTCGCTGTCTCGATGTTATCACTGTTCATGGAGAGAGACCTAAAATGGGCAGGCGTGGCATTGCTGCTGATAATCATGACGGCCGTGGCTACGGTCATCTCATCTTTGTTTTAAAATCACTGCGCTGGCACTGTCAAATTTATCTATCATGGGTTTATTACGGTAGGCCTGTATGCCGGCCGGAACGCCTACGGAGTTCGGATGCTGGATGGCTCCCCCCGTTTATCGATGGGATAACGGCCACTAACATACAAACATAGAAACGGCATTTTATGAAAGCGCCTGCTGTCACGGCAGCGGAGTTTTTCAGGGATCGGAGGACGCAGACATACATCCGACCTGCGCCTCGGTATTCGCTTTCGGGTGCGGCCTGATGCGCAGCAGGAACTTTCAAAAAACAAAAAGACCAGAAATGCACCGCCGAGATTTGCCGATATTAGAATGGTGCAGGGGATGGGATTTGAACCCACGAACGCCTGCACGAATAGACCCTGAATCTATCGCCTTTGGCCAAGCTCGGCAACCCCTGCGTTGCAGCACGGAGATTACTTAGTTCTATAAAAAGAGTGATGCGCCGGAGGATCCCCGGCGGAAATGTTTAGGCTTTCATTATTTTCATCCAGCCGCCCGACTCGTAGATTGCCAGGCCTCTGTTCTTGAGCGCCTGCTCAAAATCTTCCCAGGAAATGACCGTCAGACGGTCGTTGGAGCCCTTTGTGAATTGAACGCCCTGGGTACCCTTGACCCTCCCCGGCTGGAGACCCTTGGACTTGGCTATCATCTGCGCTTTGCCGAAATCAATTTTTTCCATGACCATGTTTTCCCTTCCATTTAGCTGGCCAGTGCTGGCCATCCTTTTGACAAATCTACATTGATAGTATTTAAATATTATTTGATTTTCGAGCAAAATGATGATATCTGGGACATTTGAGACACATAGGCCCGAGGTAATCATGGTAAGAAATATGAACAATCAAAGACCATCGCTACATGATGCCCGCCAATAAATTGGAGCTTATGTCTACGGTCGATGCCGCGATGACGCCCGAAAAAGCCCTCCATGCCGGAAGGGCCGTCGGGACAACATACAGAAAGGTCACGGTGGGCATGGACCTCAGCCGCAGCAGCAGAATGATCAGGGATGCCTTCGTGTCGGGAGTTCTATCCGTGGGGTCGCACGTGGTCGATGCCGGCTATATACCTTCCCCCGCGGGGGCGCTGGCCGCCAGAGATTCGAACTGCTGCGCCATGGTGGGCGAGCCCAACGTATATGGGATGATCAGCGGGATCACCCTGCGCAACCCGGACGGGTCCAGGTTCAACGACCAGCAGATCAGGCAGCTGGAAAAATACATCGGAAGCTCGGCTCCTCTGCCGGAGTATCACTCGATAAGCACCATAAGGAAATCTGACACTGTAGCGGACGACTATATCAAGAAATTAGTCAGCGTCTGCGGGGAGATCGACTGCCCGGTTATCGTGGACTGCGGATGCGGCAGCGCATCTCTGGTGGCACCCCAGGCGCTGGCCGCCGCGGGAGCCGACGTGACCAGCATCAACTCCCATCCCGACCGAAACTATGCGCCCAGGTTCCCCGGGATCGAGGCCCCGGAAGCAAAGGATGCACAAGCGGCGGTCAAAGCCACGCCGGGGAGCATCGGAATACTTCTGAACGGCGACGGGACCCGCGTGGCGCTGATAGACGAAGAGGCAAGATATGTTACGGGAAGCAAACTGCTGGCTCTTCTGGTGGGATTCCTTAAGCCCGACAAGATGGTCGTGCCTGTGGACATTTCTTCCAATGTAGACCGCGCGTTCTGGGGCGAAGATGCTGAGAATGACAAACGCAGGATCGTGAAATGCGAGCCTAACCCGATATCCCTCGGAGACACCATGAGGGAGGAGAGGGCGGACTTCGGAGCCCTGGCCAACGGAACGATTGTGCTCCCCGGGATGACGAAATGCCCGGACGGGATCTTCGCCGCCGCGAAGATCGCCCAGTATGCGGGAACCCACAGCCTGAGCAGCATCCTGGACGAGATGCCCGTCTTCGTGACGGACAGCACCAGGATACACTGCACCGGAAGCTATGAGGCCCTGGGAAGGAAGATCGCAGATGCCATCGACGACCTCGACTACAAAAATTTCATGCACACCAAGGGTTGGCGCGTCGACATGAAGGAGGGCTGGTTCCTGCTGGGTTACCCGGATCAGGAAGGGATAATGGAGATCGAGGTCGAGGCCCGCGACAAGGCCTATGCGGTAGGGCTTCTGGAGATGGCCAAAGAGATAGTGGTCAACAGCCTCAGGAGTCAGTAAAAAGCTCCAAATCCAGCGTCTCGCCTTTGGAATTGTATGCCTTCCAGCTGCCACGGTCGAACGGCATGCATGTGATTATGTGCACCCCTCCGTAGTTCGAGAAGTACTGAAGGTCGTCTTCCGACGGCTCGTTGGAATTGCCGGGATGGGAATGGACCGTGCCGACCAGACTGAAATCGACCGGCGCCATCCAATCGCTCAGGAAGCTGTGGGAATCCCCGTATACCGTGCCGGGTATCAATACCATCTCGGATATTATGCCGTCGTCCTCCCTTATCATGCTCAGGAACTCTTCCGGATATACGGAGCGTGCCGCTTCGTTGAACGCATCCACCAGTTCGACGTATATGCCCCGGACCTTCTTCATATGGCATTCACCAGCTTTTCCCTCACCCGGGAATAGAAGTCCTTGTCCAGCTTGATGAATCTGGCAAGATTGTCGGAAAGGGAGAACTCCACCCGCGTACCTCCCCTCATTGGGTACTCGTGCTGACCGTCCACCACTATGAGGCAGCCCTTGTCCATGACCGCCTCGACTGTTATCTTGGCCGTATACGGAACGACGAACGGGCGGGATGCGAACTTGAACGCCGCCATGGGGACGATGAGGAAGGCCCCGACTCCCGGGTCGGTTATCGGAGCGCCGAGGCTCATGGCATAGCACGTGGAGCCTGTCGGCGTCGATATGATGACGCCGTCCGCACGGACCTCCGTCGCCAGGTGTTCGTTGACATATATCTTGAACTGCCTTATCTTCGCAACCGAGTCTGTGTGTATGACGGTCTCGTTCACCGCCTCAGAGAGATATTCGCCCTCATACCAAGTCCTGAGCTTGATCCTCTTCTCCACCGAGTACTCTCCGCGCCTGATGCGGGAGAGGCACTCTTCTATCTCGTCGGGCTCGACCTCGGCCAGGAACCCGACCCCGCCGGCGTTGATCCCTATCACGGCGGCGTCTGTCTTCTTAAGGGCCCTTAGTATCGTGCCGTCCCCTCCGATCACCACGACTATGTCCGCATCGATCTCGGAAAGGGGCACCCCTTCTACGCCTATCAGCCCGGCCGCCGCCTTGTCCAGGGTGACCTTCTCTCCCCTCAGGGCATCGTATGCCCTCCTCACGTACTCGGCCGCCCTGGGTATGGTCTCGTTGGCGTATATCCCATAACGCGTCGCGCCGTGCTCCTCGATGTGCGGTCTCATGATGTGGTCGAATACCTCTTTGCAAGAGCACGCCACGAAGCTTGCGTGATAAGCGTTGTCCAGCGGCATATCCAGCCTGTTGCCGCCGATATCGAATATCTCGCCGCCCGCCTCTCTGAGTATCAGGGCGCTGGCTGCGATGTCCACCGTTCTGATGGCACGGTTGTAACGATAGGTGTTCATGTAATAGATGTCCGCTTGGCCGAGGGCCAGAAGCGTCATCTCAAGAGATGCGCAACCCATGGAGCGGGAGGTCTTGACATTCTTCGCGAGGGCGAACGCCTCGTCGACCGCGGCGTTGCCCATGTAGATCAAGGCGAACAGTTTGGAGAAGTCGGGCACCCTGACGCTTAACCTCCTTCCGTTGTAGTATGCGCCCTCCCCCTTGCGGGCCCAGAACTCGTCCCCGGTCGCCAGGTTCCTGATGTAGGCCGTGTGCATGCCGCAGAGCGAGCCCGTGCCGACGGCCATTGATATCGAGTAGAAAGGTATCTCTGCCACGGAATTGCTGGTCCCGTCGATCGGATCGAGGACCAGGACCTCTGATGCGCCGTTGTCCACGAAACCTATCTCTTCGCTTAGAACGTTCAGAGAAAGCCTGTTGGATTCGATATATCCCAGCACCACATTCTCGGCCACTTTGTCTATCTCGGACGTGGGTGTGCCGTCATTGCCCATGCATATCTCGTTGCCCCTGCTGCAGGAGTCCGGTATGAGGGATACCGCCGCCTGGACGGCGTCGGCGATCTGGCGAAGGACGTTGATATCCATGCAACCGCATTGATATCCCCCTGTATTTAGGGTTTGCAACCTACGGCACAGATTATTTCTAAAACCACGGCATTGGACGGACATGGAGCTTTTGAACCGCATGCCCGGGGTTTTTTCCGAGAGGGGACGGCTGTACACAGTGTCGGCCTGTCCGGGCAGGCGGATCTACGGCGAGCGCCTCGCAACCGTGGAAGGGATAGAGTACCGCGAGTGGTCGCCCAAGAGGAGCAAGCTGTCTGCGTACATAAGCAACGGAGGGCGTGAATTCCCGTTCTCTGAGAACAGCCGCGTGCTGTACCTTGGAGCTTCCAGCGGCACCACGGCATCGCACTTGGCCGACATATGCCGCCGCGGTTCGCTGGTATGTGTGGAGATATCCGCAAGGATGTTCAGGGACCTGGTAGGCGTATGCGAGACGAGACCCAACATGATGCCGGTCCTGGGGGATGCGACCCGCCCCGAAGATTACATGTTCGTCTCCGGAGGGATCGATGTGGTATACCAGGACGTGGCGCAGAAACACCAAGCGGAAATTGCGGCCGACAACATGGATGCATTCGGCGCGGAATTCGGGATGATGGCCGTAAAATCAAGGTCCGAAGATGTCACGGCATCGCCGGCCCGCATATTCAGACAGGCCGAGGAGGTGCTGAGGGACCGTGGTTTCAAAATATTGGACTCCCGGGACCTGGAACCTTATGAGATAGACCATGCGATGATCGTCTTCGGGGCGGGAAGATGACGACCGTATACACTGTGGCTTTTTCCGACGGGAGGTTCCTGATGGTCTTCAACAAGAAACGCGGGGGATGGGAGATGCCTGGCGGAAAGGTCGAGGCCGGTGAGATGATCGGGGAGGCGGCGGAAAGGGAGTTCGCCGAGGAGGCAGGATACTCTGTCGAAATCGTGAAGGTGCGCGACCTGGGGAACTGCCATGTATGCGCGGCACTCCTGGGGGAAAGGATACGCTCCCCCGAGATGGAGAGCCGCCTGTTCGATTCTCTGCCGGAAGAGCTGTCCTTCGACCGCGAAGAGTACGAGGACGTGGTCCCGTGGGCGATGGAATCGCTGGGAAAGGACCGGGACACGTGCCCCGGACCCTCACGCGTATAATAATAAGGGCGCAAAAGTGGTGAACCTTTTAATAGTGGTTCTAGAATGGAGTGTCAGCCAAGCCGCCAAACATATTCGGAGCATCATATCATGGCAAGAATGCACACAAGAAGAAAGGGAAAATCCAGCTCTCAGCGCCCGATGATTTCCGAGAACCCGGCATGGGTTCCGATCGGAGCGGCGGAGATCGAAGACCTCATCGTGAAATACGCTAAGAACGGAGTCGTTTCCGCTAGAATAGGGCTCATACTCAGGGACCAGTACGGGGTGCCCGACGTCAAGCTCGCCACCGGAAAGACCATCACCAAGATCATGGAGGAGAAGAAAGTCTCCCCGTCAATGCCGGAAGACCTTTCCAACCTCATGGCAAGGGCAATCTCCCTCAACGTCCACGTCAAGGAACACAGGGGAGACGTTGCCAACAAGAGGGGCCTCAATCTCATCGAAGCTAAGATCAGAAGGCTCGAGCGCTACTACAAGAGCAGGGGAGTCCTCCCCAAGGATTGGAAGTACTCTCTGAGCAACGCTGAGCTCATGCTCAAGTGAGACTCACATGGACCACAGTGTCCCGAACAAACTGCTTGACGATCTTTCAAAGGCCGCGGAGATGGTCCGCGGCCATAATTTTATCCACATCTTCTCCCACTACGACGCCGACGGCATAGCCTCGGCGGGAATCATCGCAAAAACCCTTCTCCGCGAGGGCAAAGAGTTCACTGCAACCCTCCTCATGACCTTGGACGATACCACCTTCGAACAGATAAGGAACTGCGGAGCCGAGTGCATAATCATCTCGGACCTGGGCGCATCCTACATCGAAGAACTCGATGCGATGTCCTGCGACGTGGTGGTTCTCGACCACCACACCGTATGCGCGGAAGCATCCAGGATATGCTACGTCAACCCCCACCTGTACGGGATAGACGGAATGAAATATGGATGCGGGTCCACTATGTCATGCCTTTTCGCAATAAGGATGGACCACAGGAACTGGGACCTTGTGCAGGTCGCCTTCGCGGGCATGTACGGCGACAGGCAGGAGATGGAGGGGCTGAACGGCTTCCTTCTCGACGGTGCTGTGAAAAGAGAGATCATAAAGGCCGAAAGCGGCTCGGTGGTTCCCCGCGGGAAGCTGACCGATGAGCTCTTTCTCTCCACCGAACCTTACGTGAGAGGAATCAGCGGGAACGCCGAAGGCGTGGCCACACTTCTCAATGACGCGGGCATACCCCGGGACGCCGCCGGTTCAGGACTCTCCGACGAGGAGAGGAGACGCCTGTCCTCCCTCATATTCCTCAAGTTGGCGGAGCAGGGCGTGGCGGCCGATACGATGGAGATCACATCTGGAACACGATACGCCCTGAGGGACTGGGACTTGGACTCCGCAGGTCTCGCATCGTTGTTCGACAGCTGCGGCCGCTGCGGGCAGACCGGGATGGGAGTGGCCGTCGCATGCGGCGACCGAGACAGTATAGAGTCCGCTGCGGACATCGAAAGGGAATACAGGCGCGAGGTCGTCCAGAGCGCAACCGCCCTGGACGGCCGCGGCCTCAACCAGATGTCCAGCGTACAATGGTTCGACAGCACCAGGTCCGGATACACCGGAGTGCTGTGCGGCATAGCGATGAGCTACTTCGGAGACCATTCCAAACCCACCTTCGGGATCAATTCCTCCGAAGAGATCGCAAAGGTCTCCGGAAGGGCGACAGGGAAGCTGCTCGCAAAAGGTGCGGACCTTTCTTCCGCTCTGCGCGACGCCTGCTCGGCAGTAGGGGGGACCGGAGGGGGCCACCGCATAGCCAGCGGAGGGTCATTCCCTTCGGCGAGAACAGAGGATTTCGTTAAGAAACTGAACGATATAGTCGGCGCCCAGGTCAGCGCCAGGTGACCTCTACCTCGTCCGTGCGGAACCTCTGCCTGACCGCCGTCGACGGGATGTCCATGCGCACCCCGGACTCGTACATCAGACAACCGAGCCATGCTATCATCGCGCCGTTGTCCATGCAGTACCTCCTGTCGGGTACGAACATCTCCGCCCCCCGGGACTCGGCCATTTCCCTGACCATTTCCCTGAGACGCATATTCTGGGCTACCCCGCCGCCCAGAAGGACCTCGTCCTTCCCCGTGTGGGCCATTGCTCTTTCCGTGACCTCGGTAAGCATCGCGAAGGCGGTCTCCTGCACAGACATTGCTATGTCTTCGATTTTATTGCCTTTCTTGTAAAGTTCCAGTGCTGCGGTCATTATCCCCGAGAAAGAGACGTCCATACCTTTGACCGAATAGGGTATGTCCAAAAGCTCCGTACCTTCGGCCGCCAGTTTCTCTATCTTAGGCCCAGCGTAGAAGCCGAGGCCGAGCTCCCTTCCCAGTTTATCGAACATGTTCCCGATGCCTATGTCCTCGGTCTCCCCGAATATCCTATACCTGCCCTCCGAGAATGCAATTATCTGAGTGTTACCTCCGGAGGCATACAGAAGTGCAGGGTCGTCGCATCCTTCCATCGTCCGCCCGATCTCTATGTGGGCGATGCAGTGGTTGGTGCCCATTATGGGTACCCCCAGACGGTGCGACAAGGCCCTGGCCGCCGTTGCCGAAGTCTTCAGGCAGGGTCCCAGGCCAGGCCCCATCGAGAAGGATATCAGGTCCATATCTCTTATCGACACGTGGGCCTCTCCCAGCGCTTTCTCGATATCTGCGGCGACGTTCTCCGCATGGTGGTTGGCCGCCTCTCTGGGATGGAGCCCGCCCTGTGGGGGCCTGTACATGTCTATGACGTTGGCTAAAACCTTACGTCCGTCGTCAGAATCTGTTATCCCCACTCCCAGAGTGTGGGCGGTGCTCTCGATCCCTATGGTCTTCATTTCTCGCCCGCGATCTCCTTCAATCTCTTGAGGACGTTTATGGACCCTTCTGCGGCGAATTCTTCGTCGACCACGAGAACAGGGAATCCTTTGCCCAGTATCCCGTAGAACGCCCCCTCTGCCAGCCCGTCGGCCGTGTCAACGTTATGAACATGCACTTCCAAGCCCGGAGGAAGTCTTTCCTTCACATACTCGCACTTGCTGCAATGGTTCTTAGTGAACAGTATGATGTCCGCCATAGAAGGGCCAGAAGCATACCATGATTAAAGCTTGTCGAGGCCATGTGCCAGTAGTCATTCGGCAATATCTGGCAGGATTTCCAGGTGGGAAAGATATAATTACTATGATTGTATCCAGACCTTGCTGGGCTCGTGGTCTAGGGGTTATGACGTCGCCTTGACATGGCGGAGGTCGCCGGTTCAAATCCGGCCGGGCCCACCAGCTTTTGTCCGTTCCTTACGTTGCGGGCACGCATCAAATAATAGAACTGGTAATCATGAACGTATTGTCCGCATTCCATGACGGGGTCCTGTTCGTAGATGAGTACATCTGGTATCTGGGACTGGTCCTTATAATCGGTATAGGCTTCTTACTGACTTTCAAACTGAGAGGTGTACAGCTTAGGAGTTTCTCAGAATCCGCGAGACTCGCCGTTTCCGGGGCAGAGGAAGGAAAGAAAAAGAAGACCGTCTCTTCGTTCGAGGCTTTCTGGGTGAGCATGGGCGCCAGAATCGGCGTCGGCAACATCGCCGGCGTAGGTCTTGCCATCATCATGGGTGGCGCAGGTGCGATTTTCTGGATGTGGGTTTTCGCCCTCGTAGGCGCGGCAAGCAGTTTTGCGGAATGCACCCTGGGACAGATCTTCAAAGAGAAGAAGTCGGACGGGCACTATCACGGCGGTCCCGCATATTACATCAAGAACGGCCTTAAGAACAGGAAGTTCGCGGTCTTCATCGCCCTGCTGATAATCGTCACATATGGGATAGGATTCATAGGCGTGCAGTCCGCCAACGCTACTGATTCTTTTGTCAACGCATTCGATTTTGAGAACAATGAGATTGTTTTCGCCCTGGTTCTGACGCTGATAGCAGGGATAATTGTGTTCGGGGGCATAAAACGCGTGGCGAAGGCCTCCGCGAAAATAGTACCTGTTATGGCGATGGCGTGGATGGCCCTTGTAATAATCACTGTACTCCTCAACTGGAGGATGATAGACGATGCACTCTCCATGATCTTCAAGGGCGCTTTCGGGTATGACAGCGTACTAGGCGGTGCGCTCGGCGCAGCTCTGATGTGGGGACTTAAAAGAGGAGTGTTCTCCAACGAAGCGGGAATCGGTTCGGTGCCCAACATCGCATCTTCCGCGGAAGTGTCGCACCCCGTGAAACAGGGGCTCATCCAGTCCCTGGGAGTCATTTTCGATACGATGGTGATATGCAGCGGGTCCGCCTTCATCATACTGACGTACGTGGACCTGCCCTCCCTCGGCCACATAGTCGACGGGGCGCCTCTCGTTGCCGCAGCCCTCAGCGGCGGCCCTCTTGACACTGCGGCCCCGGCGGTGCTCTCTGTGTTCATGATTCTTTTCGCATTCACCAGCATAATCAGCTATTATTCGATGTGCGAATCAAATATGAAATTCGTCTCTGAGAAAAACAAATACTCCGTGGGCCTCAAGATCATGATAGTGTTTGTCGTGCTTCTTTCCTGTCTTGCACCGGTCCAGCTCGTGTGGGACCTTTGTGATGTGTTCATGGCCGTGATGGGCATAAGCAACATGATCGCGGTGCTTATGCTGAGCGGTTACGTCGTAGCCGTGCTGAAGGACTATAAAAAGCAGAGGGCCGCAGGGCTCGACCCTGTGTTCGACAAGAAGAACATAGGCCTGGACACCTCGGGGATATCCCAGTGGGAGGGAAGGTCCG
>DAVO01000025.1:37815-55909 GCA_002509405.1 Methanomassiliicoccaceae archaeon UBA72
ATCATCAAGCGTATGTCGTCGGAGCTGTAGTTGGATATCCCGCGGGCGATCTCGTCCCCGCCGGAAGTTACAGCCACAAGGTCGCCTGAACCGAATGAGCCGGAAACTCCCGTTATCCCTACGGGCAGCAGGGAGAGATGCTTCTTCAACGCCTTCGCCGCTCCCGAGTCCACCGAAATCCCGCCATGGGGGCTGGCCGACTTGAGCCAGCGCCTCTTCTTGGGTATAGCCGAATCCGATATGAATATCGTCCCCAGCTCTTTCCCCGAAACGGCATCTACTATGGTGTTCTCTTCGAATCCCGAAGTTATTATCATCTTGCAGCCCGCGTCGGCGCATATGCGGGCCGCCTCGAGCTTGGTCTTCATCCCTCCGACGCCTACTTTGGTCGTAGGGTCGCCCGCCATGTGCCTTACCGCTTCTATGTCCCTGACCGTGCTTATTATCTCTGCGTCATCGAAAAGCTTGGGGTTCTTGTTGTACAGGCCTTTGACGTCGGACATTATCACCAGCAGGTCGGAGTCTGAATTGCTGGCTATTACCGCAGACAGCGTGTCGTTGTCTCCGAACACGGCATCGATCTCCTTCGTGCATACGGCATCGTTCTCGTTGAAGATCGGAACGGCTCCGAGGGACAAAAGGGTCTTGATCGTGTTGTTGATGTTGTTGGACGTCTCCCTGACCGAATAAGCGTCCATAGTAAGCAGAATCTGTGCTCCGATTATGCCATACTTCTCAAAGGCCTTGTTCCATCTGTGCATCAGGGCGGCCTGCCCGACCGATGCGGCGGCCTGCCTCATGGGTATATCTTTGGGATGGGCCTCGACGCCCATTACGCTTAGACCAAGGCCTATCGCCCCGGAAGATACGATCAGGACCTCGACTCCCCTGTCCCTGAGCTCCTTGACCTGGGAGGCGATGCTGTCGAGGAACTTCATAGACTCTTCGGGCGAATTCCTCGCTATGGAGGATGTCCCTACTTTCACCACCACGCGCTCGACTTCGCCCAACAGTTCTTTCCTCTCGCTCAAAGAGGACACTTCCTGTCATTTCTAAGGTGTTTGAACTTCTTCGAGCCGTCTGCGTATCCGCGGACCTCTTGGCCTTTCCCGATCAGGATGTACTTGTAGATCATGAGCCCCTCCATCCCTACCGGCCCTCTTGCATGTATCTTGCTGGTGCTGATGCCTACCTCGGCGCCCTTGCCGAACCTGAAACCGTCGGCGAACCTTGTGGAAGCGTTGACGAAAACGTCCGCAGAATCTACCATCTTCACGAAATATCTCATGCTGGCACTGTTCTCCGTGATGATGGCGTCCGTGTGATTCGAGCCGTACTTGGCTATGAATTCCACCGCCTCCTCTATGGAGTCCACTATCTTCACGGATACGACGGGGGCACCGTATTCTGTACCCCAATCCTCCTCTGTGGCCTGCACCGTACCAGAGACCCCCTTCGTCCCGGAAACGGCGGAGTCTGCCCTTATCTCGACCCCGTTCTCGGCGAACAGGCTGCACATCTTCGGCAGGAACTTCTCCGCCACGTCCTTGTGTACCAGCACGTTCTCTGCCGCATTGCATGCTGCGGGATACTGGATCTTCGAGTCCAGCGTAACGCGTAAGGCCTTCTCCATGTCTGCGTCGGAATCTATGTACACCGTACATATGCCCGCAGCATGTCCCAGCACCGGAATCCTGGTGTTCTCCTGAATGTATCTGACGAATGAATTGGAGCCCCTTGGAATTAGAAGGTCCAGATATTCGTCCATTCCCAGTATTGCAGTGATGTCGTCACGGCTCTCCATGAGCACGAATGCCTCTTTCGGGATGCCTGCGGATGCCGCTGCCTCGGAGAGTATCTCGAACAGGGCCCTGTTGGAACTTGCGGCCTCCGAGCCTCCTTTGAAAGCCACCGCATTTCCGCTCTTCAGGCACAGGGACATTATCTGCGGCACCACGTCCGGACGGGATTCGAATATCACTCCCACCACCCCGATCGGGCAACGGACCTGGTATAGTTCCAGTCCGTCGTCCAGATCTATCGTCGACACTGTCTCCCACACGGGATCCTCGAGAGTGGCCACATCCCTTACGCCGGCGATCATCCCGGTTATTTTGCCGTTGTCGACCTGGAGCCTCTTGACCATGGACGCGCTGATCTTCCCGGCCTCCATCATCCTTGCGGCCGCATCCATGTCCTCCGCGTTGGCCTTCAGTATCTTCTCCCTGTTGCGGTCCAGAGCGTCGGCCATGGCCGAAAGCGCTTTATTTTTCGTAACGGTGTCCGTCGCCGAAAGCCTGACCGCTGCCGACTTGGCCCTGATTATCTTATCTGTGATTTCTCCCGGCATTGTGCTCCCTTCCCGATATTATGCGGTGGTTGTATTTACATTGGGCTGTGAGCCCCGTATCGGATGGGAAATTTAAAAATACGCGGAGAGGATTGTCTCGGCGAGCCGAGGTAATCTAGTCCGGTAAGGTGGCGGTCTCGAAAACCGCTGGCCGCAAGGCCTCGGGAGTTCGAATCTCTCCCTCGGCGCCATTTCTCTCAGATTTTGTCCGAGAGGTCGTCGATCTTCTTGCGGAGCCTGGATTTTTTCGGACCTGCGCCGTTGTCCAGTTTCTGAAGCAGCTCTGCCTCTTCCTTCGTCACCTTCGATGGCACATCGATCTTCACGCGTACGAACATGTCTCCGCGGGTGGACGAATTGGCCGACCTGGGCATGCCTTTCCCGTTGATCCTCAGAACTGAGCCCACCTGGGTGCCCTTGGGTATCGTGAGGATGACCTTCTCGCCCTCCAGCGTCCTGACCTCCTCCTGCCCGCCCAGGACCAGCCTGGGGTATGAGGTGGTTATCCCGGTCCAGAGGTTCGCCCCGTCCCGGTCGAAGGCCTTGTCCTTCTTGACGTGTACTATGACGTAGAGGTCTCCTGGGGACCCTCCGTTGTAGCTTGCGTCTCCTAGTCCCCTGAGCGTCAGGGTCGAGCCTTCGTCCACCCCTTTCGGTATGCTGACCTCGACCTTGGACGTCTTCTGCGTGTAACCGCTTCCGCGGCATTCGGGGCAGCGCTCTTCGTAGGACCTCCCGGTACCGCGGCACTTGGGACAATCGGAGACGGATACCATGTTCCCGAACATGGTCTGACGGACGGAACGGACCTGGCCGGTCCCGTTGCACTGGCCGCAAGTGGATACCTTCCCGTCCTTGCCCCCTGTGCCTTTGCATGGGGCGCATGTCACCGTGTGGGGGACCTGCACCTCCTTCTTTACGCCGTTGAGGGCGTCGAGGAGGGAGATCTCGATGTCCATCCTGAGCGAGTTGCCCTGCCTGGGACCTCTGCTCTGCTGGCTTGACCTCCCTCCTCCGAATATGTTTCCGAAGAAATCACCGAATATGTCGCTGATGTCTTCTGCGTGGGTAAAGTCGTCCCATGAGAATCCGCCTCCGGAGAACTGGCTGTTGACGGCATCGCTTCCGTACGTGTCGTAGGTAGTCCTCTTTTCGGGGTCCGAGAGGACCTCGTACGCCTCGGAGATCTCCTTGAACTTGGCCTCGGCGACCTCCTTGGGCTCTTCCGACACATCCGGATGATACTTCTTGGCCAGCCTGCGGTAAGCGCTCTTTATCTCGTCCTGCGTGGCGCTCTTGTCCACGCCGAGCGTCTCATAGTAATCTTTACCCATTCGCGTTTCCCAGCTCAGTTCTTGTCATCGTCGTCGACTATCTTGTAGTCGGCATCGACGATGTTGTCGTCCGCTTTGCTCTCCTGTGACTCCTGGGCCCCCGACTTGTGGGCGGCATCGGCCTGGGAAGCCTCCTGGTAGATCCTCTGGGAAATAGGCTCCATGGCCTTCATCAGGGCGTCCATCTTCTTCTTTATGGAATCGATGTCATCAGACTTGTTGGCCGTCTCGAGGTCCGTTATCGCGTTCTCGATGGACGACCTCTCAGACTGGTTGACCTTCTCTCCCAGCTCTTCCAAGGACTTGCGGACGGTGTATATCGCCGTCTCCGCCTGGTTGTGAACCTCGATGGTCTCGACCTTCTTCTTATCGGCCTCCGCATATGTGTCGGCCTCCTTGACCATCTGCTCGATCTCGTCCTTGCTGAGCTTGTTGGAGGACGCGATGGTGATCTTCTGCTCCTTGCCGGTCCCCTTGTCCTTCGCTGTCACTGTGACGATACCGTTGGCGTCTATGTCGAAGATGACCTCTATCTGAGGTATTCCGCGGCGCGCGGGCGGTATGCCGTCCAGTATGAAGCGGCCGAGGGAAGTGTTGTCGGATGCCATCTTCCTCTCTCCCTGGATGACGTTGATCTCCACCGAAGGCTGGTTGTCCACCGCCGTGGAGAATATCTGGGACTTCTTCGCCGGGATCGTAGTGTTCCTCTCGATGAGAGGCGTTGCGACCCCGCCGAGGGTCTCGATTCCAAGTGTGAGCGGGGTGACGTCGAGCAGGAGGACGTTCTTCACGTCTCCCGAGAGGACGGCTCCCTGGATCGCCGCGCCCATCGAGACGCACTCCATCGGATCGATGCCGCGCTGGATCTTGGGGCCGACGATGCTCTCCACATAGTTCTGGACCGTGGGCATCCTTGTCGGACCGCCGACCATGATGATCTTGTCTATCTTGTCCTTGCTCAGTTTGGCGTCTGAAATGGCCCCCTCGATGCAGGGCTTGCACCTGGAGACGATCGGTTCGACGAGGTCCTCGAGCTTGGCGCGCGTCAGCGTCTGGGTGAGGTGCTTGGGACCGGACGCGTCGGATGCGATGAACGGGAGGTTTATCTCCGTCTGCATCGTGGTGGAAAGCTCGATCTTGGCCTTCTCGCATGCCTCCCTGACCCTCCAGAACGCCATCTTGTCGGCCGTGAGGTCTATCCCCGTCTGCTTCTTGAACTCGGCCGCCACGTATTTCGTGATCACCTCGTCCATGTCGGAACCTCCGAGCTGCGTGTCACCCTTGGTGGAGAGCACTTCGAAGACCCCGTCGCTCAGATCCATTATCGTAACATCGAGGGTTCCGCCTCCGAGGTCGAAGACCATGATCTTCTGCTCGGTGCCGTTCTTGTCGAGACCGAATGCCAGGGCCGCGGCCGTTGGTTCGTTGATCATACGCACGACCTCGAGGCCGGCGATGGCGCCGGCATCCTTGGTGGCCTGCCTCTGGTTGTCATCGAAGTAGGCCGGGACGGTTATCACTGCCTTGTCGATGGTCTCTCCGAGGAACGACTCGGCGTCCCTCTTTATCTTCTGAAGTATGAAGGCTGAGATCTGCTGCGGGGTGTACTCCTTGCCGTACACCTTGATCTTCTCGCTGGTCCCCATTTTCCTCTTGACGTTCTTGATCGTACCTTCGGGATTGGTGACCGCCTGCCTCCTCGCCGGCTCTCCGACGAGCAGCTCGCCTTCTTTTGTGAATGCAACGTAGGACGGGAAAGATTTACCGCCTACGCTGGTGCCCTCGGCGCTGGGGATCATGGACGGCCTTCCGCCTTCCATGGCCGATGCTGCCGAGTTGCTTGTTCCGAGATCTATTCCTATTATTCTTGACATATCGCTCACTCCTCTTGTTTTTCCTCTGCCGGATCTACGGCCTCGTTGCTCCCGGACTTCTCCGGGGCCTTGGTCACTTTCACTTTCGAGTACCTCAGTACCCTGTCGCCGCTGGCATACCCTTTCTGGAACACCTCGGCGATCCTTCCGTCCTCCTCTCCTTCCCCGATGCACAGGGCCTCGTGGAACTTCGGGTCGAACATCCCGTCGGTCGGGACCTCCCTTATACCGTATCCTGCCAGCGTCTTCATCAGATTCTGGCGGACCTTCCTGATGCCCTGGATGAATTCACTGTCCTCGCCGGTGCTGTCGAGCGCCCTGTCCAGGTCGTCCAGCGTTGCGAGCAGGTCCGTGGCCAGGCCGTCGGCCGCATGCTTCCTGAACTCCTCCGTGTCTCTCAGAGACCTCTTGCGATAGTTATCGAAGTCCGCCTGTATCCTTTTGGCTGCGTTGAGATATTGGTCCGCAAGCTCCCTGGCCTCTGCCAGCTCGTCCTTGGCCGGCGCCTCTTCGCACCCGGTGCCCTCGGCGGCTTCCGCCTGCGCCTTCTCTTCTTCCGCCTTCATTTTTTCTCTAGACCTGCCAGTCATCTGCAACCATCTCAAGGGGACCATAATGTTAAAGGGGGCCGGTCAGGCCCCCTGTTTTTATGCAGTTTCAGTCGTCATCCATTCCGGGGGGCATTCCGCCCTCTCCGACGCCCATGTCCTTCGAGGAGCCCGAGGATGCGATGACATCGTCGATCCTGAGGATCATGACGGCCGCATCGGTGGCGGAGTTGATGGCGTGCTTTCCGACCCTGTAGGGTTCGATTACGTTGAGTTTCGCCATGTCCTCGACCTTTCCGCTGAAGGGGTTGATGCCTGCTGTGATCTTGCCCTCTTTGTGCTGCTTCCTCATCTCGATGATCATGTTGATCGGGTCGAGACCGGCGTTCTCGGCGAGGGTCGTCGGGATGACCTCCATCGCGGACGCGAACGCCTCGAGGGCGATCTGCTCTCTCCCGCCGATGGTAGCGGCGTAATCCCTGAGCCTCATGGCGATCTCCATCTCTTTGGAGCCTCCTCCGCACTCGATGAGCCCGTCCTCTACCGCGACCCTTACTGCGGACCAGGCGTCCACGAGGGACCTCTCGACCTCGTCGGCGACGTGGTTGGTTCCGCCCCTGACCAGGACCGAAACGGTCTTCGGGTCCTTGACGTCGGTGATGAATGTCATCTCTTCGTCCTCGATCTTCCTGAGCTCCACGAGGCCGGCGGACCCAAGGTCTGCGGAAGTGATGTCGGATATCTTGTTGACGATCGCTGCGCCGGTGGACCTGGCGAGCCTGTCCATGTCGCTCTTCTTAACGCGCCTGCAGGCGTAGATGCCTTCCTTGGCGAAGATGTGCTGTGCCAGGTCGTCGATGCCCTTCTGGCAGAACACTACGTTCGCTCCCGCGTCCTTGACGTTCTTGACCATCTTCTTCAGCATGTTCTCCTCCTCTGCAACGAAGAGGGATATCTGGCTGGGGTCTGTGATCTGGATCTTGGCGTCGACCTCGGTCTTCTTGACCTCGAATGCGGCGTCGATCAGCGCAATCTTTGCGTTCTTTACCGTTTTGGGCATGTTGGGCTGGACCGGCTCCTTGTCTATGATCAGTCCCTTGTAAAGCTTGGACTCTTCCATCCTGGCACCGGCTTTCTTTACGGTCTGGATGTTCTTCAGGTCCACGGTGTATGATCCGTCGCTCTCTTTCTCGGCGACGGTCTTGACGGCTTCCACGACCAGATCGGAGAAGTACGCCTTGGAGCCGCTGACCTGTTTGCTTATCATGGCGACCTCAGCGATCTGTTTGAGGGTCTCCTCGTCTTTGAGCGAGACTTTCTTCGCAATCTCCTTCAGTATCTCCTGGGTCTTGTCATTGGCGAGCCTGTATCCGGAAGTGATTATGGTCGGGTGCACGTTCGCATCGATCAGGTCGACGGCCTTCTTCAAAAGCTCGCCGGTGATTATGACGGAAGTCGTGGTACCGTCGCCCACCTCGGCATCCTGGGCCTTGGCGACCTCCACGAGCATCTTCGCGGCGGGGTGCTGCACGTCCATCTCTTTGAGGATCGTCACACCGTCGTTGGTTATGACGACGTCTCCGATGGAGTCTACCAGCATCTTGTCCATACCCCTCGGGCCGAGGCTGCTCTTCACAGAGTCTGCTATTGCCCTTGCGGCGGTGATGTTGTTGTTCTGAGCGTCTTTTCCTTTGCTTCTCTTTGTTCCCTCTCTGAGAATCAGAATAGGTGCGTTACCCATACCCATGTTTTTAACCTCCAATTAATTCCATTTGGTGGATTCTGGTTGGATAAAGTTTGTTCTTCTATATAAACATATCAATTAAAAGCCTGCACAAGTCACTGAGCAAAATGACCGTTCAGTGTATGAACAGCATCTCGCGGTACTTGGGAAGCGGCCACATCTGATCGTCTATTATCATCTCGAGGGCGTCCACGTGCTGCCTGGTGCTTTCCATCAGCGGGACCACCTCGTCATGGAAGCCTATCGACCGCGCGCGCTCCTCGCCGATGCGTGCCAGCCTGTCGCAGAGGGCGTCCATGTCCTTTGCCATCCTACGGGCTTCCGATATGTGATACGAAATATCTCTGACCAATTCGACCTCGTTGGAGGCCAAGGACCTGAACTCGGCCGCCGGGAAGGACTCCTTTATCTTGGAAACGTTGTCCAGAAGCACGGACTGGTATCTGGTGGCCACCGGCAGTATGTGGTTCAGCGTCATGTCGCTGAGCACCCTCGACTCTATCTCGATCTTCCTGCCGTACTGCTCCCACAGAACTTCCGCCCTGGACTCCTTCTCTGTCTCTGTCAGAACGCCCGTGTCAGCATAGAGCTCCTTCGCCCTTGGCGAGAACAGCGCATCGTATACCAGGGGAACGGACGTTTCGCAGTCCAGGCCCCTGCGGGCGGCCTCCTCCTTCCATTCGTCTGAATAACCGTTGCCCTCGAAGCATATGTCGCGGCAGCCCTTGTAGGTCATGCATATCTCGTCCAGTACCGCCCTTTCGGTCTTAGCCCCCTCGGCTATCCTTGCATCCACCCTCATCTTGAACTCCTTCAGCTGTTCGGCGACGATGGTGTTTATCATGGTAATCGCGGAAGAGCAGTTGGCAGAGGAGCCGACGGCCCTGAATTCGAACCTGTTGCCGGTGAATGCGAAGGGGGACGTCCTGTTCCTGTCCGTGTTGTCGACCAGTATCTCGGGTATGTGCGGGATTCCAAGGCTGTAACCGGACCTTTTACCTATCTTCACCATGTTCTTGGACTCGAGAAGCTGTTCGAAGGCCGAGGTTATCTGCGAGCCTAGGAACACCGACATGATGGCCGGCGGAGCCTCGTCCGCTCCCAGCCGGTGGGCGTTCGAAGCGGTCATGATCGCGGCCTTGAGGAGACTGTTGTTCTTGTAGACCGCCATTAGCACATTGACTGTCAGGGCCAGGAACCTCAGGTTCTCGGCGTCCGTCTTCCCGGGCGCCATGAGGGGCGTCCCGTCCCCGGTGCCCAGAGACCAGTTGCAGTGCTTTCCGGAGCCGTTCACCCCTCTGTATGGCTTCTCGTGGAGCAGAGCCCTGAAACCATGGCGCTTGGCCGTGGGCTTCATCACCGACATGAGCATAAGGTTGTGGTCGATTGCCAGGTTCGCCTCCTCGTAGACGGGGGCGACCTCGAACTGGTTGGGGGCGACCTCGTTGTGCCTGGTCTTTATCGGGATCCCCAGCTTGTAGCATTCTATCTCCAGGTCCTTGAGAAACTCCAGGACCCTCTGGGGTATGGACCCGAAATAATGATCGTCAAGCTGCTGGCTTTTCGCGCTTTCGTGCCCGACGAGCGTGCGTCCGGTCAGCATAAGGTCCGGGCGCTGGGAGAACAGGGCGGAGTCCACCAGGAAGAATTCCTGCTCCCATCCCAGATATGATTCGACGTTGGCTCCGCGCATACCGAAGTATTCCAGCAGCTCGGATGCCGCCTTGGACACCGCAGCCTTGGACCTGAGCAGGGGGGTCTTGTAGTCCAGGGCCTCCCCGGTATATGATATGAAGACAGTGGGCACGCAGAGCACGTCCCCGATAATGAAAGCAGGCGACGAGGGGTCCCATGCCGTGTACCCGCGGGCCTCGAAAGTGTTGCGGAGACCTCCGTTGGGGAACGATGAGGCATCTGGCTCCTGCTGGCAGAGGAGCGCGCCCGAGAAGGTTTCAAGCGATTCTCCGCGGCCGTAGGGGGTTGCGAAGGAGTCGTGCTTCTCCGCCGTGCCGCCTGTGAGCGGCTGGAACCAGTGGGTGTAATGGGTGGCCCCCATGTCCATAGCCCAGCGCCTCATGCCCTCGGCGACGTGCTCGGACACAGATATGTCGAGGGTCTTGCCGCTTTCGATCGACTCGTATATGGACCGTCTTGTTTCCTGGGAGAGATACCTCCTCATGTTCTTCCTGTTGAACACGTTGCACCCGTAATAATCGGAAACATTGGCGCCGGGCGGGACCGCTTTGACCGGTTCTCTTCCGAACGCCTTCTCCACAGCCGCAAACCTGCTGTTGTCCATATTCGGGGTGAGCGATTTATTTCATTTAAATCTTTCCGAACACCCATGACAAATGTATCTATTATCAAAATTGAATTAGATATTTGTCTAATTTTAATCGATATTTGTATTATTAAATCTAGATAAAGAAGTGTGTCTGCGACAAAGTCCCCATGCCATGGACAGTATGGCGATATCTATATCATATACATGGCAACATGCGCGCCAGTGATGCTGGACCGGAATGTGTAGAATAGTATTTACCCTGAAAATACGGTATAGTCCCTAAGGAGAAAACAATGGCCCTTTCACTTTTCAAAGATGCGGACGCCCTCTACGAACAAGCCATAGACCTTATCAAACAGGGAGAGTTTGAAAAGGCCCGTGGCAGACTGATGAAGTCGATAGAGAAGGACGGCGGGCCGGACGACATATCGGCAGTGCTGGTGTGCATGATAGATATGCGCGGAAGGCTCGGAGACATCTCGGCATACAGGAACCTCCTTAATGCTCTGAAGGCCACCAAAGCAAAGGAATTCACGTTCGGCCTGACCACTGTAAACATCCCGATGATGATAGTGCAGTGCGAGCTGGCGATAGAGGAGATACAGACCTTCAACATGAACGGCGGTTCGGCCGTAACCCTGGAAAAAGGAAACAGGCTCCTTAAACTGGCCCAGAGGTATCAGTCCGAAGTGGGCAACGAGACCCTCAAGATGAACGAGATTTTCCTCAACGACACTACGAGGACGGGCATCAGGGAGGGGATGGTGCTGCTGGCAATGGGATACGAGTCTCTGGCCTCCGGTACGGTGTGGAACGACCCGAAGAAGGCCGCGGAGTACCAGCAGATAGCCTACGGCTACAGGAAGCAGGTCGGAGACACGGGAGAGTCCAACCTTAAACTTATCAACGATTACTCCAAGACATGCAAATGCTGGTTCTGTGGAAGGACCACTTCCGGCCTGGGCATACACTTCTTCCCTATGTCCAGCGAGATATCGCCCATTCTCCTGAAGTCAGGCGAGACCGAGCCTATCAAGTCCGATAGCGACGATCACAATTCGATATACGCCTGCAGGGCCTGCTATACGGGTATATCCACCAGGGCGGACGAGATCGCCAGGGTGTATTACAACCAGGCGATGAGCGAGATGAGGGCTATGGAAGCAAGGCTGAACGCAGAAATTGCCGCGCTGTGGTCGGCCGTCAGATCAATAAGGTGATTGTTTGGAAGACATGGTAATGCTTAGGTGCAAATACTGCGGTGCGCCGTTCGAAGCCAAGGATGTAGAGGCCAACACGCCGTACATAACATGCCGCAGCTGCGGGACGACCCAGCAGCGCATAGATGCCAAGGCGTACCTGGACCAGGTGATGGACCAGGTAAGGTCCTGGGTCAGCAGCGCGATGCCGGGCGGGTTCTCCATGTCCCAGGCCGAGAACGTCGACTCGATAGCCAGACATAACATATACGTGACTAACGTGAGACCGAGGATTTCGGCAGAGATCACGGAGTACAAATTCGCGGCCAACACTCTGATGACTAACCCGCTATTCGTGATGCCCTTCACAACGGACAACACAGCCAAACCTGTGCACACGTCCGCATCTGCATTCGAATTCGACGCCAAGATCAAGGGGCTTTCGCCCCTCGCCGTCGACAGCAACGATAGGAAGGAACTGAACACGGCAGAGGACCTCGTGAAATCATATGCTCTAATGATCAACAACGTAAAGCTTCTTCAGGAAGACAAGCCCGGAAGGTACGTGCTCATGAGCAACAACTTTTCGCAGGCGTCGGAAATGCTTTCCAAATCGAACGAGTATGCTCCCATGTCCAAGCGCTTTTCGGCGCTGGCACATGCATGCAACGGATGCGAGAAGCTCTTGAACGGAGACCCGATGGGTAGCATCAGCTACCTGGAGAAGGGCGTGAGCGGGCTGAAGGATGTGAAGGACAACCTGTTCTCTTTCCCTTCTCTTGCTATAATGTACCAGGGTGTCGAACGCGAACTCTCGCAGGTAAGCGCGGTTGCGGACCTGGTAAGGAGCTCGTCTTCCAACGGCGGCGATCCCGTAAAGACGCTGGGGGCGCTCGCAAAGATATCCAGCATACAATATCCCAATGTCAGCAACTGGACCATCCTCAGGACCAAAGATAGGAACAGCGAACTGTTCCAGCATATGTCTGAAGCGCTGGGCGCCAGAAGCGGCTCGGGAACGATGCTCATAGCTTCCGGAGACGGGGACTACCTGTTCCCGTTCTGGGACGTGGACCTCAGGTACAGCTTTGTGACGGGCGCCCTGTGGTCGAAAAAGAGCGTCGAGGTGGCGGAGGACATCCTTATCCCGGGTGATTTCACAATAGACTCGGCATGCCTCACCAACCCCGCGTCCGGAGTCACGGACATTTTTGCCCTGAGGCCCGAAACAAGCATCTTGGCCGGACTCCGTGGGTCGGAGACCAGCATAAGCGGCGGCGAGGGCATAGGGGCCATTTCGGAGACGGCCAGACCTGGCAACCCGGGAGCAAGGAAGATAATAGTCCCGCTCAGCACCAAGAAGGAGGCTGAGCACCTGACCGAGAACTATCTTGTTCAGCGCACGCAGAGCAACAGCAAACTGAGGCTCAGCAAGCCGTACGTGAAGAACCTGATATATGTCCCGTGCAAGGTGTCCGGCAGCTCCGTCATCATCGACGGATTCGGGAAACTGCTGCCCGAGAGAATAAAGAGGACCGACATCAACAAGCTGATAGTACTATAACAAAGGAGATAGAGGAAATGACAAACAAGGACAAGCTGGCCAACAGGACCCTGTCCGCAGTGATCGGCTCAATGTTCCTGATCGCAGTGGTCATCGGCCTGGTGGCCTACAGCGTAATGGACGAGGGGATCGACATAATCCTCTGGGTCGTACTAATTGTAATGGGAATAACCTTTGCCGTTCTGTCCCCGATGCAGCGGGGCGGAACGACCAACTTCGGTCCGAGCAACAGCGACTACAACCTTGTGATGGGAATACTGATGCTTGTCATCGGCCTCGCAGGATACATGTGGTTCCACACGGACCTCGGTTGGCTGGCCCCTGTGGCCCTTATACTGCTTACCTTGGCCGCGGTCGGAATAGTGCTTATGATAAAGAACAGGAAGTGATTGAACATGCCGTTAGAAGAAGTTGGAGCCCGCATGAGGGGAAACACAACCCTGGTGGAGCGCATCGGGCTTTACATACCCGTATACAGAGGATACAAGGAGAAGAACCTCCGCAGAGACGAGGACAGAGCCATCAGGCAGGAGGTCGCTCGCACGCTGGAAGGAGCGAAGAACGACCTGGCCACCATCCAGAGGGCCGCGATAAAGGACGTGGACCTGATGAGGGACGCGGAGAGGATAAGAACGAAGGTGGACAAATACCACATTTCCGTGCAGAAGGCCGTGAACGGTTACAGCGGATGGCACGCCTCGGTCAAGATACTGGAGGACGAGCTTGACATGCTTATATCCTGGGACGCCAAACTGGTTGAAGGCACCGTGCTCCTCAGAAAGGAGGTCGCAGAACTCGTTGCCAAGATCGATGCAGGAGAGTACGCCATCAAAGCCCCCCTCAGGGATATAGAGAAGACCGTCGACAGGATGATCGAGGACTACAACCAGAGGGAGACCGTGATGAAGGGATTCATGGAAGGAGTCAAGGAGTGAATTAAATGGCAGAAAAGAAGACCAACGTGATAAACTGGGAGAGCCAGGGCCCTGACGATATAATCTACACATACGAGTACAACGATCTGAGGACCCTCACTTCCGTCACCGTCCCCGAGCATGCGGTTGCGCTTTTCATAAGGGACGGGCAGCTCACCGGTGTACTTGAGCCGGGAAGGCACTCTGTCATGTCATCGAACATCCCGTGGCTCACCAAACTATACCAGATCGCCCTGGGATACAAGGAGACGCCGTTCAAGGTCCAGATAATCTATGTTTCCCTGAAGATGTTCAACGGGAAGTGGGGGATCAGGGGGATGATAAAGGCGGCGCACGAGTACGACGTGCCCATCACTCTCATGGCGAACGGGGACTACCAGTTCCGCGTCAAGAAGGAGGACATCGCCGTTTTCTTCACCCAGATAGTCGGAGGCATGAGCGCCTACAGCACGGGCGACGTAAACGCCTTCATGAAGAGCTTCATCAACGAGCAGATAACCCAGCAGCTCACCGAGCAGTATTACATGGAGGTGTATACGAACCTCGAGAAGGCGTCCACTTCCACAAAGGCTCTGATCGAGCCGTACTTCACGCAGAGAGGTATAGAGCTGCTCGCTCTGAAGATCTCGGAGCTCAGGACGACGGACGAGGACATGGAGAAGGT
This sequence comes from Methanomassiliicoccaceae archaeon UBA72, assembly GCA_002509405.1. Lineage (GTDB taxonomy): Archaea > Thermoplasmatota > Thermoplasmata > Methanomassiliicoccales > Methanomethylophilaceae > VadinCA11. Next base: position 52,312 of record DAVO01000025.1, read on the forward strand.
ATTCCAGTACCTGCAGTTCAGCTCCAAGAACGGTGAGGCCTTCAAGAAGTACGCTGTCATGGACCGCATGGCCGACGCCATAGGGAACTCCGAGGGAGGCGCGGCCGTTGGAACCGGAATGCTCCTGTTCCCCCAGATGTACCAGCAGCTCCAGCAGCAGCAGTCGCCCCAGCAGCAGGCCGCACAGGTCCCCAAGGTCCTTTGCCCGTACTGCGGGACTCCCAACGAATATCCCTACAAATACTGCGGGAACTGCGGAAAGCCGTCGCCCCAGCAGCAGGCACGGGACGATATCGGGAGCCCGCCCGCGGTCCAGCAGCAGGCCGCATATTCTGCCGCCGCTCCGGCATCGGCCGGAGGGCAGAAGAAGTTCAACATCTGCCCGTACTGCGGAGAGGATCTGAAGGGACTTGCCAAGACCCCGAAGTTCTGCCCGTACTGCTCCGAGCAGCTGAACTGAAACTCATTAGCCGGCCTGGGCCGGCATCCTTCATTTTTCCATCCTTCACCGGACTTTTCTTAGCCTGCGGTATTTTCATCGACCGAATATTTTTTGATGATTCAATAATAATATTTACGATATTCGTAGTTTTTATTCGTTTATTGACGTAAATCGTTAAACGACTGGTATAAATAGTAGTAATCCGTTGTATATCTCGGAGGTAAGTGGCTATCGGCAAACGAAACAACACAAAGATCTGCGGCGAAGATTGTTCAGTATGGTACTGCGGTAACAAAGAGCAGAAGACCGGCCTGATGGCGCTTTACTCTGGTTGACCCTCACCGTAACAGTCTGCAAGACCCGACTGATGACCGCAACAATCCCGGCTCCGCCGGGCCCTTACCCCCTTCTGGGAGCCTCGGTTACTTCTTCACAATCGGCTTTTTATACTGACCTGCCAGTTCCTGTAGCGCTCACATGAAGACAGTCGAAGATTACATTCGGACCATACCGGATTTTCCGACCAAAGGGATAATGTTCAGAGACATAACGACCGTCCTGCAGGACAGCGAGGGGTTCTCTCTTTCCATCGACGGCATCATCGACATGCTGGACGGGGTGGATTTCGACCTTGTGGCAGGGTCCGAGTCAAGAGGTTTCATATTCGGAGCCCCGGTAGCGTATGCCCTTAAGAAGGGCTTTATCATAGTCAGAAAGAAAGGCAAGCTCCCGAGGGCCACAATATCCCAGGAGTACGACCTTGAATACGGCACCGCTACCCTGGAGATGCACAAAGACTGCATCAGGCCCGGGCAGAAGGTAGTGATCGTTGACGACCTGATAGCCACGGGGGGAACCACCGAGGCCATGATCAAAATGATCGAGAAGCTCGGCGGAAAGGTAGTGAAGATCTGCTTCGTCATTGAGCTCGCGGGACTCGAGGGCAGGAAGAAGCTGGAAGGATACGACGTGGACTCCCTCGTTGTTTACCCAGGGCACTAACCCTGTCGGCGTTCGGTCCCACGACCACCACGACGGATGCCCGCAGGACATTCTTTTTCAAAAATAAATAAAAAAGGCGGGCGATGCCCGCCAAATGGTTTACCTCTTGGAGGTCATCTTGCGGAAGTTCTCGCAGCAGTTGATCTTGATATCGAGGAGCTTCTCGATGTTCATCTTTGCTGCGATACCTCTGGGAGCTCCGGGGAGTCCCACGGTCACTCCGATGCCGAGCGCTTCGCGGAGGTCCCTCATCACGTATACATCGGTCAGGTCGAGCACGGATATTCCGAGCTTCTTGGCGACGTACTCCTTGGCAACGGGGGTCTTCATCTTCTTGCCGAACTGCATCCTGGCAACAAGGTCTCCGGAGGTTCTGATTCCTCCAATTCCGGAAGCCATCATGTGTGCGATCGACATGCCGGCGGGGTCGCCGACACCGATCTAAATACCGTCCACTTTGGCAACTTCGACCATGGCTTTGCTGCAACGGGTTACCGCCTCTGCGGGAGGTGTCTCCAGCATGGGTATTCCGCCGACTCCCATTCCCAGGTTCACGTGGCAGGGGAGGTTGGACTTCTTCTCGCACTCTTTGATGATGGCTACAGAGTAGGCCATGTTCCATGCGAGGGATTTTCCGGACTTGGTGTTGGTGACCGGTCCGAAAACGTCGACACCTGCCATCTCGGCGAGCTTGGCCTGGTCGTGGGGGTATATTCCCGCAACATCATGTCCCTTGTAGTCGAGCATTCCGTGAATTCCTATGACGTTCTCGCTGGACATTCCCACCATGGTCTGTGCCTCGGGGCGGGCCTTCTTAAGAAGCTCCACTCCCCTGAGCACCGATAGGAAATCTCCGTCGCCAGCGGACGCGGTCGTATCGAAGTTGAATCCGTCTGACCCGGCCTCCTGCATCTTGACTCCCATGAACTCTATGTCCCTGGTCATCATGTCCATCGCCTTTTCCATCTCGGACTGGGCTTCCTCTACCTTTCCCTCTCTCATCATGTCCGGCGGGTTCCCGAAGGGTCCGTCGGGCTCATAGTACAGGCCCATGTTGGGCATAGCTCCGTAGAAGAAGGGCACGATCATGCTGTTCTGCATGTCTTCCATCTTCTGCATCTGCATCGCTATGACCGCTTTCAGCGGCTTGACGCTGTAGTTGTTGTCATAGCTTCCGAATTCGAAGGTATCCATAGACATGGCGCGCTCGTGCACCTGGGCGGCCGCCAGCGCGGATATCTCTATGCCGCAGCCGCTGCTTCCGCTGTCACCGGTAAATTTGTTCTGGGCTCCGTCGTTCGAAAGGACGATTTCGTTTCCTGGCTCGACGCTGACTATCCTGTTGCGGTCGCATACGATATCGCAGAGCATTGCCAGCTCTTCAGAGGAGAGGTCCGGGACGTTTCCGACCTCTACGGCCTCCGCCATTCCCGCCTGAAGATCGTCGATGATCTTCTCGCGGGTGGACCATATCCTCTTTCCGTCACCCATGTATGTTAGGTATTCTGCCATTTTCCTTCACCCCAGGAGATCTTTGGCCTTTCCGACCTGCTCGGATGCGGACTCGCTGTAGCAGTCCGCACCGATCTTGTCGGCCCAGGTCTGGGTCACGGGGGCTCCGCCCACCATGACCTTCACCTTGTCTCTGAGGCCGGCGTCCTTCAGCATCCCGATGATGTCCCTCTGGACGGTCATCGTCGTTGTCATCAGGGCGGAAAGCCCCATCATGGTGCATCCGTTGTCCTTGACCTGGGCGATGAAGTCCTTGGAAGGGACGTCCCTTCCCAGGTCGACCACGTCGAAGCCTCCGCACTGGAGCATCGTGGAGCAGATCGATTTGCCGATGTCGTGCACATCGCCTTCCACGGTCCCCATGCATACCTTCGCCAGCTTGACACCTATCTGCTCCTTGGGCAGGTCGCCCTCGAGCGCCTTGACGGCGGCGGACATGCCGTTCGCCGCGCTCAGGACGTGGGGGAGGAACAGCTTCCCTCTCTCGAAGAGGACCCCTACCTCGCTCATCCCGGCGCCCATGGCCTCGATGATGTCCGTGGCCTCCATTCCGGCTGTTTTAGCGTCCGCGGCGGCTTTCTGTATGCCGGGGACTTTGTACGCTACCATCGCGGCCGCGATGGCTTTCCTCTCGTTTTCAAA
>DAVO01000016.1:0-12256 GCA_002509405.1 Methanomassiliicoccaceae archaeon UBA72
GACTGTTGCCATGAATTAAAGATAGATTAGTATCTATATAGACATATCTAAATGAATTAATGTGCGACTGCTTCGCAATCGCTTTTTACGTCCGAACGTTCTTCTTTGGGAACGAGAGACGAAACGTAAACGATGACATCGTTGAAGGCATCGACATTGATAGAATAATGAGACCATTGTCCGTTCTTTCTGACAATCACCAATCCGCTCTTCTGCAGAGTTGACATGTGATGAGACAGTGTTGGCTGGGTAATATGCAAATTTTCCTGGATCTTGCATGCACAGAGTTCGCCGCCCGCGAGCATTTCTAAAATCTTTAGTCTGTTGGGGTCAGAAAAAGCCTTGAAAACATCTGCGTTCATACGACATAATATAGATAATAATCAATATGAACTTATCCCTGTATCGTCCATATGCTTATCGGACATGATCCGACGGCACTTTGCCATCTTGTCCGGGACAGGCCGTTCATGGAAGAGCGGATTTCATAACCTTGGCGAAGAAAATATCCGGGCCCCGTCCACGGCAGCTGACATCGGATTGTGTCCTCTCACAACGTCGGCGTCCATTCCGTCATCGGCCATAGCGAGGTGACCTTTTTGTTTCTGTCTGAAGGGATCCGCATTCGGCATCCTTGGCACCGTTGCCGAAGATGAGATGATCGCTAAGAGCAACCTACAGACTGCGGACCGGCTATTTTCAATAGATGTCCGAATCTTCGATTCTGATGCCGTTTCCTTTTACTACGTCATAGATGGACGCGATATACTGATTGTACATCATGCCCTTCTCCTTCGCCAGCGCGCGGATTATATCGGTGGTCCCCGAGCCGTACTGCGAGGATTTCTTCTTCCTTTCGGCTATGACGGGATGTCCCAGGTCTAACGCCACTTCTCTGAGCACGGCCTTCCTGGAGTCCATGTCCTTGGGCCTCAGCACCTCCGGGCCTATCTTTCCCACCTCAGTTACAACCGATTGGTCCATGTACGGATAGACGATATCTTTTCCGAAATGCGCCGCGATCGCCCTCTCGCAGGGGACGGACACCTCCAAGAGCCTTTTTACGCTGTCTTTCCTGAATATCTCATAATCCGCATACGGGCAACCGACGAACTTCGCACATCCCATGAAATATTCGTCCGCGCCCTGACCGGTCAGTATCACGTCCTCTCCGGACGCCCTGCAGACGCTGAAAAGCTGCAGCTCGTACGAAATGGTGAAGGGGTCCCGGACGTCAGTAGCGGCCATCATCTCCCGTATTAGGGATTCCACGTTGTCCCGGGAAATCTTCACGTGGACCCAGGGGAGGCCTATCCTTTCCGACAGGTCCCGGGCCATGACGACGTCGTGTGAGGTATCGGTCCCGCATGTGTAAAGCACGACCGAATCGGCGTAATCCTTTGATACCGCGGCCGCGAGCCCCGAGTCCAGTCCGCCCGAGAAGGCGACGCCTACGTTCCTGCCTTCGGTGCCCCTCCTTATCGCGTCCACGATGGAATCTCTCAACCCGCCGTACTTGAAGGACATGCGGCGGAGATTATGGTCATAGTCTATAACTGCGACGGGGACCGACGACAATGCCCCACGTCGACGCGAGGTCGCGCCCGAGGTGCAAATATTAATAAACAGCAGGTAACTGGCTGAAAAAAGGGCAGTTTATGGATTTCAAAGGCGAGGATATGAAGGGCTGCAGGGCCACGCTGGTCCTGATGGCGTTCGTGGCCATGATGGTGATGTTCATCGACATCATGCTGGTCCCGGCGCTCCAGCATATTTCCATGAGCTTCCCGGACAACTCGGAATGGATCTCCTGGATCCTGTCGATATACCTTCTGGTAGGTGCGGTGCTAAACCCCATCGTCGGAAAACTTGCCGACCTTTACGGAAAGAAGAAGGTACTACTCGTCACCCTGGTCATCTACACGGTAGGCTTGGCCGGATGCGCCCTGACATACGGTAATTTCGTCTGCCTCATCGCCTTCCGCGCCATGCAGGGCATCGGACTGACCATGTTCCCTATATTCTACGGCATAATAAGGGACACTTTCCCCAAGGAGATGGTGCCGATGTCGATCGGCATCGTCAGCGCAATGTTCTCCATCGGCGTCTCCATCGGACTGCTCGGAGGCGGATGGATCGTGTCGCGGTTCGATTGGCAGTACTGCTATTACATCACGGCACCGCTGTTCCTCATACTGATCCCGATATTCTACCTCAAGGTGAACGACGCAGGCATATTCGTCAAGGGACGGAAGGTCGACTACTTCGGAGCGGGCATGCTCTCCGTGTGCATACTGTCCCTGCTGATAGCCCTGACCGTCTTCGAGGAGCAGGGGCCCTCGAGCCTTGTGGTACTCTCATGCCTGGCATTCTTCCTTGTATCTCTGATATAGTTCGTGTACTGGGAGCGCAGGACGGCGGAGCCGCTCATGAAACTGGGTCTTTTGACCGGAAAAGGAGCGGGAGCCCATGTGACCGCATTCCTTTTCGGAATATCCATGTTCATGCTGTTCCAAACGCTGCCGTATTTCTTGGCCGGCCCTGAGGTCTACGGCGGATTCCGTATCGAGGATACCTTCGACATCGGCCTGATAATGATGCCTATGGCCGTCATGGGCCTGATATTCGGCCCGTTGGCGGGAAAATGGTGCAGAAAACCCGGCAATTCCTTGAAGGTCCTGTCCGCGGGTATGTTGCTGTTCGGCATCGGGGACCTGATGCTGATTATCCTGCTGAAGGCGTTCCCGACAGAACTTTGGACCGTGGTTTTTTCGATGTCCGTCGCAGGCATCGGAAACGCATTGGCCATGGTCTCCATGATCAACGTAGTGGTGGAAACGAGTCCCGCAGAGGACTTCGGCATCGCATCGGGAATGAACACGATGTTCCGTCTGATCGGCGGTTCCATCGGCCCCGTCCTCGGAACCGCGATACTTTCCGGTTTCGTGGTCTTCGAGGCGTTCGGGCTGAAATACTACGGCTTCGAAGGATACGTATGGACGTGGGCCGCGGGAATGCTGTTCTGTCTCGCGGGCGCCGTGTCGGCGTACATGCTGAAACCGAAAGCAAAAACGTCAGAGGCCTGACCCCGCCCGACGATTGCGGAAATATGTCCCGATATCAAAGGGACGGGCCTAAGCCGTGAACGCGCCTCCGGTATAGACCTGGACCTTGCGCGACGGGCCCGCTCCCGGAACTCTTACCTCGGCAGTTCGTTGTCCGGTCGCTGGGCATCGATGCATCGTTCGACGTGCGCAATCGACATCACGCCTATGCCGAAGCGTCGGCACCCGCGTCCCCGTACTTTTTACGGAAACCCCTTTCCACCATGAAATGCGACACCGTGGTGGCGGCGATGGCCATTATGACCACGCAGGAGAACGTCACGGACTCCAATGCGCCGGACATAACTCCGATGGTGGCGATGACCATGACCACTTCCGCCTTCGGCACCATGCCCCAACCGATTATATTCATGGACCTGCGGTCCAGGGAACGGTCTCCGGCCTTCGCGCCGATCGAACACGCCAGGTACTTCGCGAGTATGGCTATTGCCGAGATGCCGGCCGCGAAAGCTATGACCTCGAGCGAGGCGAGGTCGCTCAGCACCACCCGTATCCCCACGCTTATGAAGAAGAAGGTCATGAAAAACTCCTTCAGAGGCTCGATCTCTTTGATGAGGTGCCATTCTTCCGCATTATCCGCGAACATCATCCCGGCGAAGTACGCCCCTATTATCACCGAAAGACCGATCTGGTCTGCCGCTATCGCCAAGGCGAAGCATACTCCGATCCCTACGAAAAGCATCGTCCAGTCCGGGTGCTCGCGTCCCCGGTGTCTGTTGATGGAGTCGTGTATCTTGGGCATAATGTAGATGCATACGACGAGTGCCAGCACCACGAAGAGCAACGATTTGAAAACTATGGTTACGACACCGGAGGGCGACGTGTCCCCTCTGGCTATTCCTGACATGACCGCCAATATGACCAGAGTTATGATCTCCGATATAACGGCAGCCCCCAGTATGATCTTGCCCTCTGTCGTGTTCGACATCTTCAGGCTTTTCAGCACGTGGGCGGCGACCCCTGCGCTGGTCGTGATCAGTGCAGTGGCGATAAAGAGCGAAGACATCGTGTCCCCTCCGGTCAGGCCCATGAAGATGAAACCCAATGAGAAGGGCACGGCGATACCCAGAATTGCCGCGAATATCGCTGGCCTGCCCACCTTGAAGAGGTCCGAGACCCTTGTCTCCAGTCCCACGGTGAAAAGTAGGAATATCACTCCCAGCTCGGAGAACAGCATCAGGACGTTGTAACCCTCGCTACCCGGCGACGTGGGCGTCTGTACCGTTATACCTATCTGATCGAGGAGGTTCCACCCTCCGAGACCTGCTATGACGATGTTCGCGGCGAGGATCCCGAATACGATCTCTCCCATCATTCCGGGCAGGCGCATCTTCTCAAAAATGAATGATCCCACATTGGACAGGAAGAAGAGTACGAACAGCATCACTACCAGCGATATTACGTCCACGCAGACCCGACGGAGTTATGGGATAAAAAACCAGAGGAAAAATGACGCCTCTAGCTTTTAATCATCAAAAGACAAAAATGTAAAAAAATTATATGCCACAAGACCATTCGTACACTTGTGGCTGAATCTGTTTACAGGACAAAACGCGGTTTCTGGTATTATCTCGCCCCTCTGTTGGCCGTGATCATAGCGTTAGCTTGGTTCCTGGCCCTTGACGGATGGATATGGGCCATTGTATGCGTCGCTGGTATTGCAGTGATGCTGTTCGTCTTCGTGTCCACAACCTACGTTTACCGCAGAACATATTACACTGTGACCTCGACCTCGGTGACGATCGATTCCACCGACGGCCGCATTGAGATCGCGTTCTCGAAGATCACGTCCGTTGATACCGAAAAGGACGACCGCTCGGCGTTCTACGGTATGTCAGGCGACACGGTCCGCATAAAATTCGGCAACGCCTCCTCTGTAATAATCTCCCCTTCCAGGAAGAAGGAGTTCCTCGAAGAGCTCAGGAAGGCGGGGCTGAACGTGGTTTGCTGAACGGTCAGTCGCTTACGGTCTCCTCGGCGGACTGGATGCACTTGGTCAGAACGGAATAGGCGTTGATCATATCGCTCTCGCCTACGATGAAGATCGTATCGGTGTAACAGCTGACGGTCTCTTCGATGTTGATCCCCGCATCGGAGAGGTTGGTGATCAGATACGCGATCACACCGGTGGTCTCCACAATCTTCTCAGGAGATTTCACGACGATCTCGACAAGGTTCTCTCTGACCTTTATGATGTTAAACCTTCCGACGGTATCCATTATCCTGTCTTTGAGCATCTTGTCCGCAATGATCGTCACCGCAGATGCAGACTGTACGACCTGCATGATCGAATTCTCGTTCCAAAGGTCCTTGAAAAGATTGTCCATCTTGTGGAGGACCGACCAGTCGTTCTTCGCCGTGACGATGCATGTCTTGGTCCTCATCTCCAGCCTGCTGTCTTTGAGGACGCTCAGTATGTCCATTTCATGGTTAGTGGTAAGGCTGAGCTTTGATGCGTATCTGCGGCAGGCGATCATGACCGCCTCCTCGTTATCTACGCCGATGTCCTTCATTATCATACGTGCCAGGGACGAATAGTTGATTAGGCCTTTCGCCACGCAGTCCTTTATGCTGGGGTGCGTGTCGATGTATACCCTGGTCTTCTCCGCCAAACTCTCTTTCGACAATCCCTTGGACATGCTCGGGACATGATTTTCTAAGTATATTATGTTTTATTGTGAACAAATTATTGATAAAAAGTCCCAGATATGTTCACCGCTGTATTTCTGGACAATCGACACATCTACGGGACTTCGATGGTGATCGTCATTTACACAGTAAGATGCGGACTTAACGTATATGATCTGCTCTTCGATTGAGAAATTCATTCTCATGACCGGACAATATTGTAACCTGATATGAAGAGGTCCGAGTCAAAAAGAAATGTTATGGGTGGGAGAAAATATTCCCCTCGATAAAGTATAATCTTTCACCGACTCCTTTGGATTATTTTCATACTTGGAAATATTATCCAATATTTCTTTAAGTCATTGTATTTTTTTGTAGCCAGTCATTATTTTCAACCTATGATGAGGAACATAGGCATTATATATCGATAAATAATGTTGGATGTATAATCCAATATTCATGACAGACGGTCATTTCGATGTGGGAAAAAACTGCCGGTCACGGATTATCGAAAATAATGGTGATAAAATGGACAGAAGATACATTGCAATATTCGCTGTGATAATCATTGCGGTCGCAGGGGTTTCCGCATATTCGGTCACCAACGGCAGATCGTCCGGCGACGACGATACCGTTACCATCACGCAGAACGACGGTACGGAAGTTGTCGTCCCGACACCGGTCTCCAGTGTTTGCGTGGTTAACACAAACGCGGCCGAGTTCCTGTCGATTCTCGGACTCAGCGACAAAGTTGTTGGCGTAAGTTCCACTATGAAATCGAAGCCCACAGAAGATTGGTGGGCCGAGTGTGACGATATAGGGTCATACAATACTCCCAACCCGGAATCCGTGCTCAACACGGGCTCCACGGTCATCATAGGACAATGCACCTCGATGGCTATAACGAACGTTGATGCGCTGAAATCCATGGGGATAACCGTCATCCTCCTGGATTGCTACGGTTTCAGCACCCAGGTCGGAGACCTCAAACAGTTGGCCAGCCTGTTCGGGGATGATGAGGCCACGGCGATAGCGGATTCTTATGAGGAGTTCTTCAACGGAATCGTTGACACACTGAGAAATGCGAGCTCGACTCTGACCGAGAGCCAGAAGAAGACCTTCGTCGCCACTATGGGCACAAGTGCCAGTTCCAAATACTATACCGGGGCCGCAGAACTGTCCAGCATGCTCGAAGACATTTGCGGTCTGAAAAATGCGATCTCGGAGATAGACAGCTCGGCGACTTCATCTTCGGCACAGATATCCCAGGAGTCTATAGTGGAATATTATAATGAAAATGGAATGGATCTCTTCGTTCTTCGAAACACAACCCCTTACGACCAGGGCCAATCTGAAATAGAGGCTTTCCTGTCATCGCATCCGGTGATAGACAGCAGCAATATGTTCGACAGCATGACGGTCATCAAGACAGTCGACTCCAAGGTGCTGTCCGGGCCGCGCTGCTTCGTGGGAATGATCTACTTCATCACGTTGATCTATCCTGAACTTGATATCAACGGATTGACGGTTGAAAATACCCTTGCAGATTACAACTCCACATTCGGAACCAACTGGACGTCTGTGCAGTTATTCTACCAATACTCCGTCTGATCCGGACGGCCGAAGAAACTAGGGCAGAGAGAACATGACGGCCTCAGAAAAAACAGAAACGGCATCCAGTAAAGAAAAAGCCGATCTCCAAGGCAGAGGAACTCGGGTGAAAGCGATATATGACGCGTCCACACGAAAAAAGAAGACATTCATAGCCGTGATGGCGGCCTTGCTGCTGGCAATGGTCGTTTTATCCCTCAGCCTAGGATCGGTGAGGATCCCGGCATTCGATGTTCTGGCGTGTATGTTCAACCAGATTGCCCCGGATACGTTCGCCCTTTCGAAACCGTACTACCATAACATAATCGTCAACGGCAGAGAGCCGCGCATACTGCTATGCATCTTCACCGGTATCGCGCTCGGCGCTTCTGGAACCGTGATGCAGAGCCTCCTGAGAAATCCGTTGGTTAGTCCCTTTACCTTGGGAGTCTCTTCTGCCGCGTCGTTCGGCGCAGCGATGGCTATAGCGTTCGGTAGCGCAATATTCGGGTCCGCATACTACGGGGTACTTGATGTGATGGGCATCACATTCTCGGCAAAAACATTGATCACAATACTGTTCGCGTTCTTCTTCGGAACGCTCAGCATGGCCCTGGTGCTCATAATCTCGAAGAACAACATTGCTTCGCAGTCCGTGTTGGTGCTGTCGGGAGTGGTCGTAGGATATCTTTTCCAGGCAGGAGTTTCATTCGCAAAATACATCTCGGACGACACCGCCCTGCGCGAAATAGTGAATTGGCTTATGGGAGGGATGTGGGGGGCCACTTGGAGCAGTATCTTTTTTATCGTCCCGATAGTCCTGGTGGGATTCTTCCTGTTGGAACGCCGGGCGGTAGACATGAACACGATGTCCGGAGGTGACGATGTGGCGAAAAGCCTTGGCATCGAGGTCCATAAGATACGAAGAGACCTTCTTATCGTCTGCACTCTGATAACTTCCGCTTGTCTGGCATTCACCGGGGTGATAGGTTTCATCGGCCTGATGGCCCCACACATATGCAGGATACTGATCGGTAATGACAACAGGTACCTGATACCCGCATCAGCGCTCATGGGAGCGATCATACTCCTACTGTCGGATACGGTGGCCAGAATCCTGATGAGCCCTCAGGAGATACCAGTAGGCATACTCCTGTACCTCATAGGCGGAGTGTTCTTCATCTGGCTGGTCTCAAGGAAGAACGGGAGGTATCTGGCATGAAGATGTCGGTGGAATCCCTTGTACAAGGATACGACGGAAGTACCGTCATAGAGGACATTGATTTCCAAACGTGCACGGGAAATGTACTTTCTATACTGGGGCCCAATGGGTCGGGTAAATCTACTCTGATAAAGACGCTCTGCAATCTCAACGACCCAATGTCGGGCCGGGTGAACATCGATGACCGCAACATCAAAGACTACAGCAGAGCAGACCTTTCCAAGATCTTGGGCTACGTACCCCAATATTACAACTATTCACAGTTCACGACGGTTCTCGACACCGTATTGATGGGCAGACGGCCATACATAAACTGGGATTACACAGAAGAAGACCTGGACATGGCAGAAAGATCGATGACAAAGATGAACGTTCTGGACCTGGCATCCAGGTTCATAAACGAGATATCGGGCGGCCAGCTCCAGAGGGTTTTCATTGCCAGGACCTTGTGTCAGAATCCTAACTTCTACATATTCGACGAGCCTACCAGCTCATTGGACCTTAGGCATCAGATAGAGACCATGAAGATCATGCGCGAGATGGTCCACGGCCAGGACCGCGGAATGATAATAGCTCTTCACGACCTGAACCTGGCACTCAGATATTCAGATAAGGTGCTGATGCTCAGCAACAAGAAAATATACAGCTACGGGGCCCCCGAGGAAACGATCACTCCCGAGTCGATAAAAGACGTGTACGGCGTCGAAGCTGAGATAATCAAGAACGAAAAAGGACCGTTCGTACTATCCTACGATTCTTGCTGATAATATGGGCCGATGAAAAAATAACAGAGATGATGCTCTTGAAAAATCTTAAGCTGGCTCTTGTTCAGATGAGGTCTATTCTGGGAGACTTGCATGCGAATCTGGAAAAAATGATGACGTTCGTAGACCGGGCTGCAGAAGAAAAAACGGACATCATTTGTTTCCCCGAGATGTCCCTCACGGGTTATTCTTCTGAATACGGTCCGGAAGACGTAATATCGGATGATGACCCAGTGGTCGAAACTGTCAGGAATGCCGCCTGCAAAAAAGACATTGCCGTTATTTTCGGATTCATGGAGAAGAACGGCGAAGACCTCCCATATCTGACACAGCTGATCGCGTGCCCCGACGGGACTTACGTGAAATATCGCAAAACGCACCTGGGGACAAGAGAGGAAGGATGCTTCACATGCGGAGGGTCCATACCTGTAATCAGGACAAAAAATGCCATCATAGGTGTCGCATTGTGCTGGGAAGCACACATACCGGACATATTTTCTGTCCTCAGGAGAAATGGTGCAGAATTGATTTTCATACCGCACGCATCCAATCTCGGAGGCGAAAGACGAAAAGAAACATGGATGAGATATCTCCCCGCCAGGGCCTGGGACAACGATGTGTATGTCGCGGCCTGCAATTCTATAGGAGACAATGGCAGAGGATCGGTATCCGGAGGAGGCACTATCGTCATGAACAGGAGGGGGATCGCCATCTTCGAAAATTTCAACGGGACCGAGTCCTTGGACATCGTCGAATTGGAAGGGTTCGATCGTGACGACGGACTGTCCTACGACATGTGCAACATCAAGTACTTTCAGAGGAGACGCCCCGAATTATACTGAGCGCTACTGGGTCCATCCTCCTCTTTTGACTGATCGGATTATTGATTTATTATTATAAATATCATTGAATATTTATATCTGGCATATTGTTTTTGGAACTCCCGCTCCTCAAAAACAGAGTAAATCGTTTCTGCTGCCGGACAGTTCGGAGGCGTAACCGGCAGCATTGAAGATGTTTATTTGATTCCTCGAATGTACATGTTCACCTCCTCTTGCACCTCCCGCACTCTTTGCACCCTGAGCACTTCCCGTTCCTGAAGGATCTGACCGAACAGTAGGCCGCTAAAAACAGAACCATGGCTACCGCCAGTCCCACTGCGATCGTGGCGATGTTCATGCCGCGGCCTCCGAGGTCTTATGCCTGTATCTGGCGAAGGGCTCCTTGCTGACCAGTATGTATGCTATCAGCGCAACCGTCGCGAAGGCCGCGACCGTCCAGATGCCGAACGTTCCGTATATGAGCAGGCTGCCGATCTGGAAAATCACCATCGAAACTGCGTATGCCAGGAGGCACTGGTACAGCACTGCCGCACCTGTCGCCTTCCAGGTCCCGAGCTCACGCCTCATGGCGCCTATCGCCGCGAAGCAGGGCGCGCAGAGCAGATTGAACACCAGGAACGAGAATCCGGCGATGGGCGTAAGCATGGCCGCTATGATCGGCCATATCTCGTCACCCGACTCTGCAACCTCGGAGAAGCCGAACAGGACGCCGAAGGTGCCCACCACGTTCTCCTTGGCCAGCAGCCCTGTTATGGTTCCCACCGAGAACTGCCATTCGTCGCCCCATCCCAGAGGGACGAATATCCATGTTATGGCATTGCCTATGTCTGCCAGCATCGAATCGTTGATGTCACCTACCATCGACATGCTCCAGTCGAAGGCCGAAAGGAACCATACGATACCGCATGCCAGAAGTATGAACGTACCTGCCTTCCTGACGAACGCCCATCCCTTCTCGAACGTGGACCTTATAACCGTGGCTATGCCCGGGACGTGGTACGGCGGAAGCTCCATTATGAACTCCGACGGGGTCCCTGAAAGAGAGGGCCACTTCTTCAGGATTATCCCTGAAAGAAGAATAGCCAGCACTCCGATGAAGTAAGAGGCGAGGGCCACCAGCGCAGACCCGCCGAACAGTGCCCCCGCTATGAGGGCTATGATCGGCAATTTGGCAGAACACGGGATGAACGTTGTGGTCATCGCGGTGATCCTCCTGTCCCTCTCGCTCTCGATCGTGCGTGAAGCCATTATCCCAGGAACGCCGCATCCGGTACCGATTAGGATGGGGATGAATGACTTCCCCGACAGACCGAACCTTCTGAATACACGGTCCATCACGAAGGCTATCCTGGCCATGTATCCGCTGTCCTCCAGTATCACGAGAAGGACGAACAGCACCAGCATCTGGGGCAGGAAACCAAGGACCGCTCCGACTCCCGCTATGAGCCCGTCGACTATGAATGCAGAAAGCACTGGATCGACGGCCATGCCCTCGAGCCACGATGCGGCCCCGGGGATCGCCCATTCGCCGAAGAAGACGTCGTTTACCCAGTCGGTCCCCCATCCCCCTACGGTGGTTATGGAAATATAATAAACCAGGAACATGACGCCCGCAAAGATGGGGAGTCCCAGCCAGCGGTGGGTTACGATCCTGTCTATCTTGTCAGATGTCGTGTACGATCCCGAGGTTCTTTTTGTCTTCACAGAGGAGGCCACGATATCGCTTATAGACCCGTACCTCTCGGAAGCCACAAGCGAGTCGGATTCTTCATCCTCCTCCTTTTCAAGTTTTTCGATGATCTCCGATATCTTGTTCCAGGAGTCGCCGATCCTCTCTATCGCCAGAACGTCCCTCTCCAGGGCCTTGACAGAATACCACCTGAGATGCTCCTCCGGCACCTTATCCCTAAGATTCTCGGAGATTTCGGAGATGCTCTTCTCCAGAGGGCCGGAAAGCCTGACCGGGCTAGGCGCCTCGTCTGCCGAGGATACGGCTTCGAGCAGCTCTTCCATGCCTTCGCCCTTCAGTGCGGATATTCCGACGACCCTGCACCCGAGCGCCTTGGAGAGCTTTTCGGTGTCGAT
>DAVO01000016.1:12294-13827 GCA_002509405.1 Methanomassiliicoccaceae archaeon UBA72
ATGTTCGTCGCGTCGACTATGTTGATTATCGCATCCGGCCTGCTGTCAAGCAGGAAGTCCCGGGAGACGACCTCCTCCGGAGAATACGGGGAGAGGGAATAAATTCCCGGAAGGTCCACCAATACCGCCCCGATGCTCTTTATCCTACCCTCCTTCCTGTCGATCGTCACTCCGGGCCAGTTCCCTACTTTCTGCGAGCTGCCCGTGAGCCTGTTGAACAAGGTGGTCTTTCCGCAGTTCGGATTGCCCGCCAGAGCTATGACGCGGCTCATTTGCTTCCCCCGGTCCATAGCTCACGCTGTATAGTATTGAAAAATGACATGCTTTCACTCCACTTCTATCGCTTCTGCTTCGCTCTTCCTCAGACTCAGTTCGTATCCTCGTACGCAGACTTCCATCGGGTCCCCGAGTGGGGCGACCTTCCTCACAATGACCGTGCAACCTTTCGTTATCCCCATATCCATTATGCGTTTCCTCATCGGACCTTGAGCATAGATACGCACGACTTTGGCGGAACCGCCGCAGGCCACTTCTCGGAGCGTGGCCATCAGCAGCCCTCCGGGATCACGAACACCTTCGAGGCCATCGACCTGTCCATAGCTATCCGGGTGCCTCTGATCTCAAGGAGAAGATTCCCCGAGATCGTGTTCACGACCGACACGTCGGTCCCGACCACGAACCCCAGATTGGAGAGGTATCTCCGCAGCTCGCACCTTCCCGCGATGCAGACTATCTTTCCGGACCTCCCGTCCCTGACCATGGCCAGCGGTATTCCTCCGGCGGAGGGGGCAGACGGCCCCTCATCCTCCGATTCTTTTCCGTTCACGCATCCGCAGCAGGAACTGCGGCATGCATTGCATGTTTGTTGCATAAGTTTAGGAATACCTAAATACTATATAAATTTAGGTCTACCTAACATAATTAGGTTGAATGAATATTGTCATCGCAAGTTGTGATCTTATGATATCTGGCACTATAAAATTGGGATGTTTATGGCCTGAAAATCATTAAGAAAAGATAAATGGTTTGATTTTCAGATGTCAGAAAACGCATTCTTTCAGAAGCGCAGTGAACCTGTCCTTCTCTGAATCGTTGATGATGAGAGGCGGTATCAGACGTACAACGTTGCCATGGCAGACGTTGACCAGAACGCCGTTGTCNNAGCCCGTATCCGCGTACTTCCTTTATCTTAGAAGATCCGACGGACTTCAGATCGTCCATCCAACGCTTTCCGACCGACGCGGCGTTCTCAACGAGCTTCTCTTTCTTCATTATGTCTATGACGGCTTTTCCGGCAGTGCATACCATCGGGTTGCCTCCGAAGGTGGTTCCGTGAGATCCCGGTGTCATCACCTTGGATATTTCGTCGGTTGAGACCAAAGCCCCGATCGGCGTTCCTCCCCCAAGCCCTTTGGCCATGGTTATGATGTCCGGTACGACATCGAAATGCTCGATCCCGAACCACTTTCCGGTGCGTCCCATCCCCGTCTGAACTTCGTCTACCACCATCAGCGTGCCGTAGTCGGTGCATAT
>DAVO01000016.1:13921-14859 GCA_002509405.1 Methanomassiliicoccaceae archaeon UBA72
CCTGGTACTTCGTCTGCCCGGTTGCCCCCAGGGAGGCTGCGGTGCGGCCGTGGAATCCGTTGAGCGCGGAGACGACCTTGTGCTTTCCCGTATAGCGTACGGCGAGCTTCATGGCCCCCTCGTTCGCTTCGGCTCCGCTGTTGACGAACAACGCGCGGTCCAGGTTACCCGGGGCTATTTCGGATATGCGCTGTGCCAGCTCGGCCTGTTCTTTCACATAGTAAAGATTGGACGTGTGGGTCATGCGGGCGACCTGGGCCTGTACGGCGGCGACCCACTCGGGATGCGCGTATCCCAGGGCGTTTACAGCTATGCCTGCCACCAGATCGAGATATTTCTTTCCCTCTGTATCGTAGAGATACGGTCCTTCTCCATGGGTGAACGCGACCTCTATGCGTCCGTAGTTTTGGAAAAGATACTTCTGGCTCATCTCTTTGATTTCTTCGAAATCCATGTTATCACTTCGTAATGACTGTTCCCTTGCCGCCTTCGGCGGATATATCGGACACTATGTTTTCCGGGTCCTTTCCGTTGACCATGCGTACTGCGCGTGCTCCGGAGCGCACCGCCTTTATGCAAGCTTCGACCTTAGGTATCATCCCTCCGGATATGGTCCCGTCCTCGATAAGTGCCAGAGCTTCATCTATTGTCAGCCTGTCGTATTTGGAAGTTGGATCTTTGACGTCTTTCAGGACCCCGGGGACGTCCGTTATAGCGATCATCTCGTCGCATTCCATGCCTGCCGCTATACCTGCGGCCATGGTGTCGGCGTTGACGTTCAGGTCGTAGATGCCGTCCGAGCCGATCGGATATATCACAGGTACCACTCCCGCATTCAGTATGTCGCCGAGCATCCCCGTGTCCACGCTTACGACCTCTCCGACCATCCCCAGGTCC
Organism: Methanomassiliicoccaceae archaeon UBA72; assembly: GCA_002509405.1. Taxonomy (GTDB): domain Archaea; phylum Thermoplasmatota; class Thermoplasmata; order Methanomassiliicoccales; family Methanomethylophilaceae; genus VadinCA11. Next base: position 14,819 of record DAVO01000016.1, read on the forward strand.
GCTGTCTTCTGCACTCCGTCCTCGCAGTATGCGATGGGCTC
>DAVO01000016.1:14879-23087 GCA_002509405.1 Methanomassiliicoccaceae archaeon UBA72
CGGTGACCCTGGTGTTTATCTTCTTAAGTACCTTGGCCGCAACTTCGAGGCCGTCGGCGTCCGTTACCCTCACCCCGTTGACCTTGGTGGGCTTCATGCCTAGCCTTTCCATCTCGGCCGATATCTCGGGACCTCCCCCGTGGACCAAGATGACCTTGTGACCGCCATCCGTCATCTCCCAGATCTCATCGCAGAGGCGCGACAGGTCTCCCTCGTCGCTTATGGCGTTACCGCCGAACTTGATAAGATAGAGCATTCTGTCGCCTCATGTGGCATATTCCGCGTTGATGCGCACGTAGTCGTAGGTCAGGTCGCATCCCCAGCCCACGGCCGTCTCGTCGCCCGCGGCAAGATCTACGATTATCGTCACCTCTTTGTTGTCCATGGCCATGCGGACCACCTCTACCGAACGTTCCTCCTGGAACACCGGCGCCCCTCCGTCGAGTATCGGGACCTCCATGTCCCCGCCCTTTATGGTCAGGCGCATCTCCTCGAGGTTGAACTCGGCCCCGCTGTTGCCTATGGCCATCATTATACGCCCGTAGTTGGGGTCCGATCCGAATATCGCCGATTTCACAAGAGGCGAATTGATCACTGTCCTCACGACCGTGCGCGCTTCATCCTTGGTCTTGGCACCGGAGACATCCACCTCTATCAGCTTTGTCGCCCCCTCTCCGTCGATCGCTATCGCTTTGGCTATCTTCGTCATGAGATATGAGAGAGCGTCGACGAACTCCGGGTCTTCGTCTGCTACGCCGCTTTTGGACATGCCGTTGGCCATGAGTATGCTCGTATCGTTCGTCGACTGGTCGCCGTCCACGGAGACCATGTTCATCGTGTCGTCCAGTATCTCCTGCCATTTCTTGGCGAACGCAGGAGAAAGCTTGGCATCGGTCGTTATGATGGAAAGTGTGGTACCGTGGAGGACACGCAGATGAGGGGCGATCATCCCGCTTCCCTTCGCCAGCGCGGCTATGTATACCAGCGTCCCGTCTCCAAGACGGACGCTGACAGCGAACTCTTTCTTCATGGTGTCGGTGGTCATTATCGCCTCGGCCATCTTCGCATCGGCCTCCCTTCCGGAGTCGAGCTCCTTGGCGGCGCGGCTGATCCCGTAGCGGACCTTGTGCATGTCCATGAAGCGCCCGATCAGCCCCGTAGACATTATCCCGACCTGCTCCGGTTTGAGGCCGAGCTCGGCCGCGGCGGCGGACTGCATCGCCATGGCGTCCTCTATGCCGCGGCGCCCTGTCAGCGCGTTCGCGTTCCCGCTGTTTATGACGACTGCGGACAGCAAAGGCGAGCTCTGCTTCATCATGACCTGCACCGGTGCGGCCTTGACGTTGTTGCTCGTATATCCGACGAAAGCGTTCGCCGGGACTTCCGAGTAAACCATTCCCAGGTCCAGAGAGCGGTACTTGACCCCGCTGTGCACTCCGGTGGCCTTGAATCCTACGGGGGTAGTAACCCCTCCATCTATAGTGTTCATCTATTCACACTCCGAGTCCGGGCGCTTTCAGCCCTTCTTTCTCTTCGAGCCCGAGCATCAGGTTCATGCATTGAACCGCCTGCCCCGAAGCTCCTTTAACAAGGTTGTCCAGCACCCCGAACGCAACGGCGCTTCCGCCGTCTGCGTGGGAGGCTACCTGCGCGTGGTTGGAGGCCACGACCGCCCTTATGGAGGGTTCTTTGACATAATCGACAAAGAACTCTCCTTCGTACGCTTTGCGGTAGATACTGTCGAGCTTCTCCTGGTCTGCCTCCTCCGATAGGCGGATGTAGCANNGTCTCCTTCCCGGAGATGTCGCCCACGACCGTCTCTATCTCAGGGGTGTGTCGGTGCATTCCTACGCTGTAAGGTATCACTGACTCGCCGCATGTCGGGTGGTGCAGACGGGAGGAAGGATTCATCCCGGCTCCCGAAGTGCCGCTCTTACCATCGACGAAGACCGTGCCCTCGACCAGACCGCTGCGCATGAGGGGCGCCAGCGGAAGTATCGCCGAAGTCGCGTAGCATCCCGGGTTGGCGACCAGGTCTGCCTTTGATATGCTGTCGCGGTAGAATTCGGGAAGCCCGTAAACGGCCTTCTCCAGATTATCCGGGTCCGTGTGCTGGTGGCCGTACCACTTCTCATAGAGGGGCATGTCGTGGAGCCTGTAGTCTCCAGAAAGGTCGATCGCCTTGATGCCGCGCTCGATGAGCCCAGGGACGACCTTCATTGCCGCCCCGTGGGGAGTCGCTACGAACACCAGGTCCAAGTCGGCCGATTCGGGAATGGATTCCGTGAATTCGATGTCCGTGTACCCTTTGAGGTTAGGCTGCAGGCTGCTTACCTTCTGTCCCGCATTCTGGCGGGAGGTCATCGCAACGATCTTGACGTCGGGGTGCAGCGAAAGTATGCGCGCGAGCTCTCCTCCCGTGTATCCCGTTCCCCCGATTATACCTATGTTTTTCACATCTATCCCCGTGATCCTATATGGTGTCTGAGCATTGTTATACTGTTAAAAAAGATATTGTTCGATTTCAGACACAAGCTGTATATACCGTATCTATGGTGACAATTTGGCTCTAACGGAACGTTTCGGTTTGGGATGCTGGATTCGAGCGGTACATTCGAACGACATCTTTGCCGAAAGCCGCGCAGGGCCCTAAAATATGCGGGCCGTGCGCCAGACCGCGTCCCTACCACAACAATATAAACAAAAAAGGCAATCGAGCGGGAAGATAACATGACAAACAAAGAATGCTCCGACAAAGGCGGTAGGAAGGGCAGAGACAAGGTCGTCCTTGCATACTCCGGAGGCCTGGACACGTCAGTGGCCATACGCTGGATCCAAGAGGAATACGACCTGGACGTCATCGCTGTATCGATCGACGTGGGGCAGCCTCCGAGCCAGGACGACATCATCGCTCGCGCACTGAGGAACGGAGCCCTCAAGGCCGAGCTCATAGACGCCAAGGACGAATTCATAAACGAATATGCCTGGGCGGTATTGAAATCCAACGCGATGTACCAGGGCGTCTACCCTCTGAGCACCGCCGTGGCAAGGCCCCTGATGGTCAAAAAGCTGGTGGAAGTGGCCAACAGAGAGGGGGCCAAATATATAGCTCACGGCTGCACCGGAAAAGGCAACGACCAGGTCAGGTTCGACGTCGGCATCGTTTCGCTGAACCCGGACCTGAAGATCATAGCCCCCATGAGGGACCACCCGACCACCAGGGAACAGGAGATCGAGTATGCCAGGGAGAAAGGCATCGAGATAATCGTGAAGAAGGAAAGCCCCTACTCCCGCGACGAGAACCTTTGGGGCTCCTCTTGCGAATGCGGCGCCCTGGAAGACCCCTGGGCAGAGCCTCCGGCCGGCGTCTGGCAGAACACAGCCGACCCGGAGAAGGCACCGGAAACCCCTGAATATGTCGAGATAGAGTTCGAGAAGGGAGTCCCGGTCGCACTGAACGGAAAAAAGATGAAGGGCGTGGAACTGGTGGAGGCTCTGGACAAGATCGCCGGCAGGAACGGCGTCGGAAGGATCGACCACGTGGAAGACAGGCTCATCGGAATCAAAAGCAGGGAGACCTATGAGTGCCCTGCCGCCGTTACCCTGATCGCCGCCCACCGCTCGCTGGAAGGGCTTACCCTTCCCAGGGACACTATCGAGTTCAAGCGCACACTGGAACAGAAGATGTGCCAGATAATATACGACGGACTTTGGTTCGACACTCTCCGCGGAGCGGTCATGGCGTTCATAGACAAGACCCAGGAGACCGTCTGCGGCACTGTGAGGATGAAGCTTTACAAGGGAAGCTGCACCGTCGTCGGAAGGAAATCAGACAACTCGCTTTACGACGTGGGTCTTTCCACGTACGCCGAGGGGGACACCTTCGACCACAGGTCGGCGGTCGGCTTCATCTACTGCTGGGGCCTCCCGGGAAGGACTTCGGCCGGAGTGCGCAGGAAGAACTCGAAGAAGTGAGAAACATGACACAGCAGGCTCTATGGTCCGGCCGTTTCGAATCGGAAATGGATGATTCCACACTGAAGTTCACATCGTCGCTGGAAGTGGACGCGGCGTTGGGATATTACGACGTCATGGGGTCTCTGGCTCATGTAAAAATGCTAAAAAAATGCAACATCATCCCGAAGGGCGATGCGGATGCTATCGCGGCAGGCCTCAAGAAGATAGCGGAAGAGATGGAGAGCGGAGAGTTCGAGATAGACGATTCCCTGGAAGACATACACACCTGCGTAGAGTTCAGGCTCACGGAGATCGTGGGCCCGGGCGGGGGGAAGCTCCACACGGGGAGGAGCCGCAACGACCAGGTCTCCACAGACTTCAGGATGTTCCTAAGGGATGCTGTGCTTGAGATCGTCGAGAAGATCGAGAGGCTCCGCATGGGTCTGATCGAGGTGGCAGAGAACAATACAGAGTCCATAATGCCCGGATTCACTCATATGCAGCACGCTCAACCTGTTACATTGGCACATCATCTCATGGCTTATGTGTTCAAGTTCGGGCGCGACTCCGAAAGGCTTATCGAAAGCTACGAAAGGATCAACGAGTGCCCGCTGGGCTCCGCCGCGTTGGCCGGTACCACCTTCCCCATAGACCGGAAGATGACAGCCGAGTCCCTGGGATTCAAAAAGCCGACGGAGAACTCCATGGACTCCGTCAGCGACAGGGACTTCGCGGCCGAGATGGCATTCTGCTCCGCATTGCTGGCGGACCACCTGTCCTCGCTCTCCGAAGAGCTGGTCCTCTGGTCGTCCCAGGAGTTCGGATTCATTGAGATGGACGACCGCTACTCCACAGGCTCCTCCATCATGCCCCAGAAGAAGAACCCGGACATCGCCGAGCTCATCAGGGGACGTTCCGGGTCGGCGGTAGGGCACCTGGTTTCCGTACTTACGATGCTGAAAGGGCTTCCCCTCACGTACAACAGGGATATGCAGGAGGACAAGAGGCCGGTCATCGACTCCCTGCAGTCCGCAGCCGACTGCGTGGACATGATGTACAAGATGGTCACCACCATGAAGGTGGACACGAAGAGGATGGAAGAGGCCGTGGGAAAGGGCCAGATAAACGCAACCGACCTCGCCGACTACCTTGTGACCAAAGGCGTTCCTTTCAGGGAGGCCCACGGGATAGTGGGGGCCGCGGTCAGGCACTGCATCTCCGAGGGGCTCAGGCTCGAGGGGGTCCCGTTGGCAGACCTCAAGAAGTTCAGCGACAGGATAGGGGAAGACGTCTATGACGTGATATCGATCAGGCGGTGCGTCGAACGCAGGAGCTCTTACGGGGGAACCTCTCCCTCGTCCGTCGCCGTGCAGATAGAGAAAGCCAGGTCGTCTGTCGAAGACAGGATGAACTTCGTTACGTGCGAATCGCAGGTTTACGAGAAATGCTGGAGCAGGCTCCTGGGATGATCACTCGAACTCTATGCGGTCGTTCTTCTTGACGTCGAACTTAACGCCGGCGGAAGACAGCATCTCCGATACCCTGTCCGAAATCGAGGCCAAGTCTGTGGCCTTGCTGTAACTTTTCAGATAGAACTCTTTGCTGCCGATGGGGAACACGAGCCTGACCTTTCCTTTCCGGTTGTAACCCTCAGGCTTCCTGTTGTTCTTGAGGTCTGAAGTGTTCTCTTCGATGTACATCTGCATTATCTCCTCCTCTTCCGGTATCTGGCCTATCTCCTCGAGCAACATTCCGAGGATGTCCGGGAACACGGGTGCGAGGTCCTTGTAATCGGATTTTCCTTTGAGGACAAAATGCGTGCTGTAGACTTTCACGCCACCTAATCCTGGTCGGTTTATTAATCACTTTTGACGCTCTCCTAAAAAGGAATTCGCATTTCTTTAATACACCGTAAACATATCCAGCAGCGTGAAGGTTGCTTTGACGATCGCGGGCTCCGACTCTGTCGGCGGAGCGGGCATCCAGGCCGACGTAAAGGCCATGGGCTCGTTGGATGTGCATGCAGTATGCGTCGTCACGGCAGTAACCGCCCAGAACACCTGCGAGGTAGCAGAGATATTTCCCGTCCCGGAGGAAATCGTTGAGGCTCAGTTCCGTTCCGTCGTCAGAGACTGCAAGATCAGCGCCGTGAAGACGGGCATGCTCTACAGCGCTGAGACGGCAAAGCTTGTAGCGGAGCTTCTGGAGGAACATGAGGTCCCGCTGATAATCGATCCCGTGCTTACAGCCGGGGTGGGAGGATCTCTCGCCGAGAACGGGCTCGCCGAATCCATACGCAAAAATCTCATGCCGCTTTGCGAGCTCATCACGCCCAACAAATACGAAGCAGAAACGCTCTCCGGCATAGTGATCAACAACGAATACGACGCAACCCTGGCCTGCGAGCTCATAGGGAAAGAGGGATCTTCGGTCTACCTCAAAGGGGGGCATATGGACACCAAGAAGGTCGTGGACTACCTATATCTCAATTCTCAGATCAAGAAATTCGAATACCCGCGTCTTAACAAATCCGGCCACGGCAGCGGATGCACGCTTTCTTCGTTCATCACGGCCAACTGCGCCAAGGGGATGAATATCGCATCTTCGGTCATGAAGTCCCGGGAGCTCATACAGAAATCCATAGAGACCCAATACGCGATAGGAAAGGGCGACGACGTGGTCAACCCCATTGTTAGAATCGATGCGGGCCTACCCTCAAGAGAAGTGGTCGACGAGCTGGAGGCCGTCGCCTCCAGGATCCTGGAGGTCCTGCCTTCCGATTTAGTGCCCAAGGACGGGATAAACATAGCCTACACCGCACCGGGTGCGGATGAACCGGGCGATGTGGCCGCAATAATGGGACGTATCACCTTATCGAACGGTAAGCTCAAGAAAAACGGCCCCGTCAAATTCGGAACGGCCGAGCAGCTTGGGTACATACTGCTGAGCATGATAAAATTCGACCCGGAAACAAGGTCCGCCATGAACCTGAAATACAGCAGCGACACGGCTGACATCATGGAGGAGCTGGGTTTCACNNGTGGGCAAGTTCGACCGCAGGTCGAACAAGTCCGTCGACTCGCTTGTGGGCGACGTTGTGAAAAAGGCAGGGAAGGTCCCCGATGCGATAATCGACACCGACGCGAAAAAGGAACGCCTGATCAGGGTGTTCGGAAAAAGTCCAAGAGACGTTATCGGCAAGGTCGAATCAATCTTCTGAGACCGTTTTTAAGAGGTTTATGACTCTTAAGAGATCGACTTTATCTTGATGACGAAGTAAAGTGTCTCCCCTGCCGAAGGGTCGGTAGTTATCGTGAAGACGGACCCGTCATCGCTCTGAACATAGAACTTCTCGGACCCCAGGTCTACCCATACCATCTTGTAAGGCTGGCCGTCGATCCCTTCGATGACGATGTCGCATACGATGTTTTCACCGACGGCTGTAACATTGAGCTTCGCAGTTCCGTAGTCGTTAAGCTCGTTGGATGCGAGTTCATATGTCTCGCCAGATACGGGCCTGTTGGTTATGCTCACCGCGTTCCTGTCGTCGGAATAGACGGCAGTGGCCTCCCATCCGTAGATCGTAGTGAACTCCACGATGGTGCCGGACTCGACGGTTAAGTCGTAAAGGTCAGTGAACATGTCCTGAGACATGTACTGCACGGCGGCCACCGTAAACTGTTCGCCCCTTGTCGTGCTCTTCGAAGCGTATCCGCTCTCAGAAGGTATGGTCACCTTGACGGTGTCTCCCACCTTGTGGCCGATCAGGGCATTCTCGAACATGGAGAGGGCCCCGCCGCTCCCGGGGGTCACCGTATAAGCGGAGAACGTGGTCTTGCTGAAGTCGCCTTTGATCGGATAGTTCTCGGAATGGGACTTCACATTGGTGTCGAATATCAACGCCCCTTCTTCGTCGTAGTAGGCGTAAAGGGACCCGGTGTAGTCCACGGTGACCGTGGAGCCGGGCTCCACCGTTGCCTTGTCGGAGCCCGAGATGTAATTGTCGTTGACGAACACGCCGATCACGGCGACTGCCGCCAGAAGGAAAATGACTGCGCTTATGGCCATTATCGGCTCTATTTCCCTCTTCATTTTCTGCTCCGATGACATGTCGGAGTGACGAATGGAACTCATTTATTAATAGGTAGCGTAGGCGCGCGCTCAAACGTTTTTAATACATCCCCCCTCATCCACAGACACGGGCGCCGCCCTTTCTGTGGGGACGGGGCCGATAAGGACATGGTCTCATGA
>DAVO01000012.1 GCA_002509405.1 Methanomassiliicoccaceae archaeon UBA72
TTCGTCCCTTGTCCTGGCGGACCCGCCAGCGGGCTACACCATGCCCGGATATATCACAAAGAGGAATACGGAACAGAAGCAGTACACTCCGCGCGAGATGGTGAGGACCCGTACATTCTATCTGATCTCCCTGTCGCTGTTCTTCGTGCTTCCTGCGTACTTCATCCTCAATCCGCAGCTGGTCACCCTTGCGGCGGAGCGCGGTCTGGCCGATTATGCAATCACGGGCGTGATCATAGCCGGACTGTTCAGCGCCGCCGGGCGCCTCCTCATAACCTGGCTTTCTGACATGGCGGGCCGCGTCATCGCCCTGTTCCTGGTCATCGCCTTGATGGTCGCGGGCACCGTGACCCTCATATTCGCCGACGGGGCCCTGTTCCTCGTCTGCGTCGCGCTGGTCTCACTGGCGTTCGGAGGAGCTTCCGGAACATATGCCTCCTTGACCGCGGACCACTTCGGGACGAAGAACATGGGCACCAACTACGGACTCGTGAAACTGGGCTACGGAGCTTCCGCGCTTCTGTTCCCGTTCCTTTCCAAGGTCCTCTCGGATTCCGGCGACCTCACTCCGTCGTTCATCATCGCAACGGCCACCTGCGCCGTGGCTTTCGTGCTGGTGCTTATTTTGCGGACAGTAGAGATCGAAGACGATTCCGATGGAATGATATGAACGCCGACGCCAATAGTTAAAATCGTCTTGCAGCGGGAGAAGGTACCGCCATTAGGAAGATGATCAGGGCTTCGGGAAAGCCCATGGGGACGGACCGCGCCATACGTGATGTCAATCCCTGCGGAGAGGCGTCGCATCGCCGCGGGGCCCTCAGGACCGCATCGACGACGCGAGCTGCAAGCCGAAGAAGCGTGCCGGCTTCCCACATAAGAGGTTCGACGAGATCGACGGCATCGAGACCGGAAGGGACCACGGCGCGCTTTGCATGTTCCCGCAGGTGGGCCCCGACGGACGCCGGAAGTCCGACAAGGACTTCGTGCTCACCCCATCAAAGGGAGAGGGCCTCCTCGTCCATGGTTCTGCAAGGAGTACGGGAACGACCATTTCAGGACGGTAATCCTGCCACCGCTTGAAACCCCGGAAGAAGCCTACGACAAATTGAAAAGTTCATGGCCAGGCACAGGCGAGGGCCCGGGGCAGCGCCCGTCATTCCAACGGAAGGCGGCCCATGCGATGCGCAAGGCCTTGTTGAAATATCTGTAACACGTTCGATCTCCATGGACTTCACCGAGATTGCCGAGAAGAGGCAGAGCTGTCGCTCTTACGATCCATCGAGGACCGTGGAGAAAGAGAAGCTGGATTCATGTCTGGAGGCGGCGAGGCTCGCGCCTTCCGCGTGCAACGCGCAACCCTTCACCATGTACGCCGTAACGGGGGATAAGGCGAAGGAGCTATCCGATCACAAGAACTCCGGGATGGGAAAGTTCGTGGAGGACTGCTCCACTTTCGTAGTGTTCGTCGAAGACAGCTACAATGCCATGGCAAAGACCGGGTCGGTGCTGACAGGCCTGGACTACAGATCGATAGATATCGGCATAGCGTGCGCTTACCTGACCGCCGAGGCCACGGAACAGGGCCTCGACACGTGCATAATGGCATATTTCAGCAACAAGAAGGTCCAGGAGATCCTCGGGACGAGGAAGAAGATAATGCTGGTCATTGCTTTCGGATACCGCAAGGCCGACGACCACCAGAGACCGAAGAAAAGAAAGTCCGTGGACGAGATTGTGAAAAAGATGTGAATTCCCGACATCGGGGCAGGGGCGCAGGTTTTCATGACGGGGTTTTATGATTTCCTTTGCTTGAACATCAGGTGCGTCGCGGCGGACGATGCCCTCAGGGGCGTTGGTCAAGAGGTTTTAAATAACAGTCGATGCTAAACCGCCTGAAATATACAGGTCCTTTGTTTTGCGGGCTTTTAATATTTAGGATGAAGGATCATGACAGGTTTTGAAGATCTAGGGTTAGATGTAACACTTTTGAAAGCGATATCGGACATGGGCTGGAACATGCCGACTCCGATACAGATCGAGGCCGTACCCGCCGGTCTTGCAGGTAGAGACATATCCGCCCAGGCGCAGACCGGTACCGGAAAGACCGGGACCTATGCGCTGATCATCATGGGGCGCACCGAGCCCGGGTCCAAAAAACCCACATCTCTGGTCCTTGCCCCCACGAGGGAGCTTGCCACCCAGGTGGAGAATGAGATTTATAAGCTCTCCAAATACACCGGGCACAGGAGCATCTCCATTTACGGAGGGGCTAGCATAGGCGACCAGACCTATGGGCTCAGAAAAGGGGTCGACATAGTCGTAGGCACCCCCGGAAGGCTTAAGGATATGATCACCCGCGGAGTGCTCGACCTCTCTGAGATCACCGAAGTTGTACTCGACGAGGCGGACCGCATGCTGGATATGGGATTCGCCGACGAACTCGATTTCATAATGGACGCCGTTCCCAAAGACAGGCACACCCTTCTCTTCTCGGCAACCATGGCAGAAAGCATAAAGCGCATCGCGTTCAACAGGATGCAGGACCCTATGGAGATTAGCGTGTCCAGGGACGAACCTGTCTCGGACCTCGTGACCCAGTATTGGGTCCCCATGTCGAGAGGCGCCAAGATGGAGAGGCTCGAATCGATCCTCACGAACGGGTGCCCGAAGACAGTCGTATTCTGCCAGACCAAGAAAATGGTCGACACGCTTGCGGACGAGATGTACCAGAGGATAAAGGTCGGCACCCTGCATGGCGATATGCCCCAGGCCAAGAGGGAAAGGACGATAAGGAGCTTCAGGAACAACCGCTTCCAGGTCCTGATAGCAACAGACGTCGCCGCAAGGGGACTGGACATCAACAACATAGATCTAGTCGTTAATTACGACGTGCCGATGGACTCCGAGAACTACCTCCACAGGATCGGACGCACCGGACGCGCAGGTAAAGAGGGGATAGCCGTTTCGTTCGTAACCAAACAGGAAGAGTATCACATAAGGCAGTACGAAAGGGAGACAGGCAAGAAGATACTCAAGGTAAGGGCAGACGAGATCCCATCCGCCGGCACGATGGTCATCGAGGATCAGGTCAGGGCCCCGGCGAAAGCTCAGAGGCAGTTCGCCACCGTTCCGATAAACGATACCAAGAAACCCGTAAGGCCGGTGATAGCCACGACAGAAGACGGGAAGAAGATGGTGGTTCTGCAGATAAACCTCGGACGCGACGATGGCTTCAGCAAGACCCAGATTTCGGACCTTGTAAAACGCGTAGGTAAGCTGGAGGACGTTTTCGTCGGCAACGTGGGACTTGGAAGGTCCAAATCATTCATCGAGATCCGCGAGGACAGGAGCGACCGCACTATGGCGACCATGTCAGAGTACCGCCATAAGAAGAAGGAAGTGCTGATGGAGCCTGCGGATAAGAAGGCGAAATATCAGGAGAAGAAGCACAAAAGCTACGGGCAGTACTGATCCTGCCCGTTTTTTCTTTTTGTCTTAAAAACGGCAACGCCCCCCAGATACCGGAGGGCTGCTTAAAAATGTCCGTCAGCCATAGGGGAGATGCCCTATGGCATGACGGTTTAAACTTTCTCGAGCCTCTGAAGCATCTTCACGACGGAATCGACGGCGTCGCGCCCCTTCTCGATCCTGTCCATGGCCTGCAGCTGGGTCTCCCCAGGCCCGGATACTCCGAGGGCTATGGGCTTGTTGTAGTCCAGGGACAGGTCGGTGATCTTCCTCGCCGCCTGTGCGATTATGACCTGGTCATGGTCCGTTTCCCCTTTGATCACGGCACCGATGGTGATCACAGCGTCGATATCGTCCTGTTCTGCCAGTTTTTTGACCGCCAGGGGCATGTCGTAAACACCGGGGACGAATATCTCCTTGGTTATCTTCACGCCCAAGAACTCCGCCTCTGCTTTTGCTCTCTCGATCATCATCGATGTGACGTCGAAGTTGAACTCGGCAGCCACCATCCCAATCCTGTACTCTTTCATTTCTTCACCTCATCCTTACGGGTCCAGCGTCTTTGAATCCCTGTCTCTGGCCTGTGCCCGCCTGGGCGGTCATCCTTTCCGGGTGGAAGAGAAGGTTGTACGCGTTCACGGCGTGTTCCCTGGTCCTCGCATCCGCCAGGGCGGCCAGCTCCCTGTCGTCTTCGGCCTCGTCGATGTGGACGAAAACCTCGATAATGTGCTTGTTGGTCATAAGTTGGGCGCGTATCAACCCTGTCGACGCCTCGTGGGCGCACATCTTATCCTTCTCTTTCGGTCCCGGCATGCCTAGGGCCATCACGATGTCGCATTTCTGCTCCTCGATGAGCTTCTTGCACGCGACAGGCAGGTCCTTCACTCCTGGAACGGTATACCTGACCACCCTGTATCCCGTGCCGGTCCTTCCGAGCTCGTCTATTGCCGCCTTCCCCATGTCGTAACGGGCAAAAGTGGTGTCTGCGATGCCTATCAGCTTCATACCTTGTCCTCCATGGAATTGATTTTGCTTATTATGCGCCGGGTCGCGGCCAGGTCTTCGGCGCATTCGGTGGCCCTGCATACCCTGATGCCTCTGAGGCCGTGGGCCTCGAGGCTCTTCGACAGGTCCTCCTCTTTGAAGTACTGGTCGAATCCGAGCACGATAACATCGGGGTCAATCTCTCGGACGGTCTCGAATATGTCCCCGTCCTTCCCGACCACGGCCCTGTCCACAGGTTTCAGCGAACCGACTATGCGGACCCTCATGCCCTCGGGCGTAACAGGCTCGTGCTTCCGTCGTCTGACGGTTTTGTCGCACGCGACAACGACCACCAGCTCATCGCCCATGGACCTGGCCTGCTCCAGATAGGATATGTGGCCCGTGTGTATTATGTCGAAGACCCCGGACGCCATGACCCTTGTCATCAGTAGTCTGCTCCGTTCTTTTTCTTGAACTCTTCCCATTTGCCGAGGACCTGGTCCCCGGTTATGAACTCGATGTTGTTCTCGTCCGCGAATCTTATGACGTCTTTTTTGGTCATCGAACTGCCGTCGTCACCCATCATCTCGCATATGGTGGCAGACGGATTTACACCGGCCATGTACATCATGGCGGTGCACAGTTCCGTGTGCCCCTTTCTGTTTGTAAGTATGTGCTCCGTGGCATTAAGCAAATGTACATGTCCCGGGGACCTGAACTCTTCCCCGATCTCCCTGGCTATTTCGGACGCGGGCTTGTCCTGGAACAGTACCTCCGCGAACCTTGAGATCGTGAGCGCCCGGTCCCTGTCGGTTATCCCCGTGTAGGTCTTCCGGTGGTTTATTGTAACACCGAAAGAAGATTTCGTGTTGTCGTACGGTATGTCGTTCGGGGCCATCGCCCTGAGCAGGGGGAATCTGTTCGAATCGTCGTAATAAACGTCGGCCATGTAGGGCAGGCCGATCTCCGTCGCCTTGTCGTAGGGAGTGGTGGTGCAGATCAGCCCTCCTGCCTTCTTCCTCATCATCTGCACAGCCTCGTACGTGATGTACTGCGAGGCGATCGTCATATCCGATTCGCCTTCCCTGTCGTCGAAATCGTAGACAAGTATGACCTTGCCCTGCCTAATGTCATTCAGGGCCTTTTTGAAGTTCATCAAATCACCAGGGGTCTGCCAAAGCGACTGTATAAAAAAACTGTTGGCAATGTACCAGCATTTTAGTAGACAGCAGACGACGTGTGCCACCGGTAGAAAAACGACGGAATAACACTTTAAATATCTGCATCGGCTGGTACGAACGATGTCCGATGGGAAGAATGTACAGGGTACGATGATCTTCAGGAACACCGCCAGTTTCCCGGAGCAGATAGAGGCGGCGCTGGAAGAAGAGATCCCCGCCATCCCGAAGGCCGGGAAGGTATGCATATGCGGCATGGGGGCATCCGCTCTCGCAGGCGAGATCCTCTCTGATTTTGCCGACGGTACATCTAAAACGCCGCTTTTCATAATCCGGAGGACCGAGTTCCCGAAGTGGGTGGGGGAGGACACTTGGACGATACTCGTGAGCTACTCCGGAAACACCAAGGAAACGCTGATCGCCTACGATGAGGCGATACGCCGCAACTGCAAGGTCATATGCATCACGTCGGGAGGGGAGCTATACTCCAAATGCCTCAGCCGCAAGGACGTGGCCGTCACCCTGCCGGGAGGCATGCAGTCGCGTGTCGCCCTGGGCAGCATCATCGGTAGGATGGCTTCGATACTGGAGGAGATGGGGGTGTGCGAGGCGAAGACCGAACTAAAGAAAATCGTCCCGGTGCTCAAGGCGGAGAGAGACAGGGTCGTAAAGGACGACTGCAAGGTCGCAAGGGCGATCGCCGACAAGCTAATCGACAAGATCCCCGTGATCTACAGTCTCGCCAACATGCGCTCTTCCGCAATAAGGTGGAAGACTCAGATAAATGAAAATTCCAAGAACATATCATTCTGCGGTTCCATTCCCGAGTTCAATCACAACGAGATAGTGGGCTGGACGGACGACGGGAACAACAACCGTAATTTCGTCCCGGTCGTCCTTTACGACGACAACGCGTCGAAGATGATGAGAAGCATGACTGACACGTCCATAGGCATACTTGTGGACAAGAATCTCGAGACGATAACCCTTCACGTCGAGGGGACCGGAAATCTGGAGAAAAATCTCAAGTGCATAATCCTCGGAGACATCGTCTCGTTGTGTCTCGCGGACCTCCGCAGCACCGACCCGACCACCGAGAAGCCCCTCCGCGACGTCCGCGACCGGGCCGGCGTCCCGCTGTGACTACCAATCCTTTTTTACCGTGCAACGGTTACAAGGTAACGATATAATGACCGCAGAGGATGCAAAATACATCAGAGAGCAGGTGATGAATCATAACAAGTGGTTCGAGGAATCTATCCCTATGATAGCGTCCGAGAATCTCATGAGCCCACTGGCCAAAGAGGTGCTGATCTCGGATTTCGCCGACAGGTATGCCGAGGGGCTTCCCGGAAAGCGCTACTATCAGGGAAATATCTACGTTGACAAGGTCGAGACGAAAGCCATAGAGCTTGCCAAAAAGCTTTTCAATGCTGATTTCGCCGATGTAAGGCCGATCTCCGGAACGGTCGCCAACATGGCCGTCCTATTCGCCTTCGCCGAACCCGGCGATACCATCACGACATGTGCTCTGGCCCAGGGGGCACACATATCCACATGCGAGTTCGGAGCATTCGGACAGAGGGCCGTAAACTCGGTCAACTATCCTTTCAACGAAGAGAACATGAACATCGACGTGGACGGGACCATAAAGCTGCTGAAGCAGGTTAAGCCCAAGGTCGCGCAGTTCGGGCTGTCCGTCTTCCTGTTCCCGCCGCCCCTGAAGGAGCTGGAGGACACCTTCAACGAAGTCGGTTGCCTGGTATGGGAAGACTGTGCCCACGTCCTCGGACTCATCGCAGGCGGACAGTTCCATGATCCCCTGAGAGAAGGCGTGAACTTGATCTCGTCCTCCACGCACAAGACGTTCCCCGGTCCAAACCACGGGTTGCTGCTCGGATCCAATATGACCGAGGAGCAGGAGAAGAAGCTTCAGAAGGCCGTCTTCCCGGGAGTCACATCGAGCCACCACCTCCACGCCATGGCGGCGCTGGCCGTGACGCTGGCCGAGATGGAGGTCTTCGCCAAGGATTATGCCGCGCAGACATGCAAGAACTCCCGCCAGCTGGGCGAGTCGCTTTACGAGCTCGGGATCCCGGTGCTCTGCCCGGACCTGGGATTCACCAGGTCCCATGCCATCGCCGTCGACGTCTCCGAGTTCGGAGGCGGGAAGGAATGCGCACAGCTTCTGGAGGATGCGAACATCATCTGCAACAAGAACATGCTCCCCAGGGATACAAGCTCAGTGCGCCCCTCGGGCCTCAGGCTGGGCGCCCAGGAATTGACCCGTGTCGGCATGAAGGAGAGCGAAATGAAAGAGGTCGCCGAACTCATAGCCCGCGTGGTCAAGAAGAAAGAAGATCCGGCCAAGGTCAAAAAGGACGTCAAGGCGCTGAAGAGGCAGTTCTCGAACATCCAATACTGCTTCAACGCCGGAGAGCCCGCATACGAGTACCGCAAACTCGTACCGTGATCCCTGCACAAATTCCTTACCCGCGCATCGCGCGGGTCTATTCATTTTTTCCGAAATGCTTATGTTAATGTGAATTATCGACCGCGCATAGCGCGCAGGTCAATCATTTATAGCTGGAATTCGGTTCTCAACCGGTGAACAGATATGGGATTCATGGACAAAGTATCGGCCGGAATTAAGAACGTTGATAACAAGATAGGATCCGACATCGACGAGAGCAGATATAACTCAAAGATACGCGACCTCCAGAAGGAGATCGACGAAATGAAGTCGAAGCTCGGCGACAGCGTCTACCAGGCGTTCCTCAAGGGAGAGGCCTTCGACGGCAAGAAATGCTGCGAGAAAATAAAGGCAAAGTATGAGGAGATCGACGTCACCGAGAAGGAAAAGCAGGAAATGGTCGCCGCAGCAAAGGCCGAACGCGAGAGCAACCGCAGAGAAGCCCAGCAGAAGTAAGGCAGAAACCTCAGTGCTGCCGGGGTTTCCAGGCAGCGCATTCTTTTTTCTGATTTAGGTATAACTAATTTTATTAACAGGCCGTACATACATAATCTGATGGTGTCCGATAACCGTGAAGATTATCTGATCGAGATACTGCGCCTCACGGAAGGCGAAGGCAGGGCGAAGACCAACGATCTAGCCGAT
The DNA here is from genome assembly GCA_002509405.1 of Methanomassiliicoccaceae archaeon UBA72. Lineage (GTDB taxonomy): Archaea > Thermoplasmatota > Thermoplasmata > Methanomassiliicoccales > Methanomethylophilaceae > VadinCA11. The sequence continues at coordinate 8,752 of DAVO01000012.1, forward strand.
AAGCTGGGAGTTTCTCCGGCAAGCGTATCGGAGATGATAAAGGCCCTTTCCGGCGACGGTTTCGTCACATATACAAAATACCGCGGCGCGGAGCTGACCCCCGAGGGCCTGAGCTATGCCAAACAGCTTCGAAAGAAACACCATATAATGGAACGCTTCCTGACGGACGTTCTCGACATGGACAGCGACACGGCTCATGTGGAGGCTCATAAGATGGAGCATGTCATTTCGGACGATTCTGCGATCAGGATATGCAGGATCATAGGTACTCCCGTGGACGATGACTGCTCCAGCTGCGAATCGCAATGCAGGGCGGCAACGGGCATCGGCCGGATAAGCAAGAAATTGAACGAAATGGCGCAGGGAGACCGCGGCCGCATATCGCATCTGAAATGCGAAGATCCTAAGACGGTCAAGAAACTGATATCCATGGGATTTGTCCCCGGAAGGGACGTCTGCATCGGAAGCAACGGTTCCAGGTCTGGTCCGAAGGTCGTTACCGTCGGTAACGCGACTTTCGCACTGGATTCTGAAATGGCGTCGTTCGTTTATGTTGAGCCGAGTGATGATTGATGCAGGACGGAATGTTCACCGCGGCCCTTGTCGGGCAACCTAACGTGGGGAAATCATCGTTGTTCACAAGGCTGACGGGAGTCGGCGTCATATCTTCCAACTATGCAGGCACTACCGTAACATTCGAGGAAGCGGTGGTCACCAGAAAGGGAAACAAGGTAAGGATATACGATCTGCCGGGGACTTACGGCATGTCCGGGGACTCCGACGACGAAGAGGTCGTGCTCGAGATGGTCCGGGACCCGGACGTCGATTCCGTCATCGTGGTAGCAGATGCCACCAACCTACAGAGCAGCCTAGTGCTATGTTTCGAGGTCATAGAACTGGGCCTCCCAATGATACTTGCGGTCAACAAGGCCGACGAGGCCCGCAAGAAATACGATACGGGCTACAAGGAGCTGGAACGCATCCTGGACGTCCCTGTCATACCGGTATCGGCGAAGACGGCGGAAGGGGTGGACGAGCTCGCGGACGCTCTCTGTGAAGGACGCGGAAGGAGGTCGACATTCCAGGTTAGGTACGAGCCTCATCTGGAGGGCGCCATCGACAATATCACAGGCCATCTCAAGAAGATAAGATTCGACCAGCGGGGCACGGCCGTAAAACTGATGGAAGGAACAAAGACCTTCATTGAGGGGGTCATGCCCGCGACGGCCGAAATCGCCTCCGTCCTCCGCGACAATTTTGAAAGGGAACATCACGAGACATCCGACATCGCGATAGCCAGAGAGAGATATTCGGTTTCGGATGCCATAGTGAGGAAGGTTCAAACAAGGACACAGACCAAGTTCAGCCGCAAGGACAGGCTTTCAGAGATGATGATCACAACATCAACGGGAATACCGATCCTCATTGCCGTAGGATTGATGCTTTTCGTTACGATGATCTTCCTGGGGTCACTGCTTGACGGAGCGGTGAGCTATGTCTATGACACTCTCATAGGCAACACTCTCGCCGATTTCGGCGCAGACAAAGGCGGAGATATAGGCAGGGCGATCATGCTCGGCATCGACGGGAGCATCAGAGCGATACTCACCCTGGTCATCCCGTACATAATGGTGTTCTACATAATACTGGGTATACTGGAGGACACAGGCTATCTGCCCAGGGCCGTGGTGCTTGTCGACAGGACGATGCACCATTTCGGTCTTCATGGCGGCGCATTCATACCCATGATCGTGGGACTCGGATGCAACGTCCCGGCCATTATGGCCGTACGGACGATACGTTCCCGTCGCGAGAAGCTCATACTCACATCCCTGATCGTCATGTGCGTGCCTTGTTCGGCACAGATTGCGATAATCTTCGGGATAGTCGGAAAATATTCCGGATTAATTTACGCATTCGCAATATTGATGGTGCTTCTGGCACTCATGGTGGCCCTGGGGCTTGGACTCAACCGTTTCCTAAAATACGAACCTTCAAATCTGGCGATGGAGATACCCGATCTCTCCGTGCCTTCTCTAAAGAATGTTCTTTTCAAAACCTGGAACCGCATCAAGGACTTCTTTGTGATAGCTTTTCCGCTCCTTGTTGTAGGAAGCATATTGCTGGAAATTGCGCTAAGCTACAGCCTCATGGATTTTGTCATCGGGCCACTATCTTTCCTTACGGTCGGGATGCTGGGACTTCCGGCCGCGGTGATACTCGCGTTCATCGTGGGCGTTCTGAGGAAAGAGATGGCCGTGGGGATGCTTGCGATAATCGCGGCAAGCACAGGAATAATGGAGCTCGCATCGTTCATGGGCCCGGAGCAGTTCTTCGTTTTCGGGCTCGTCATGGCAATATACTTGCCGTGCCTTGCCACCATAGCCGTGATATGGCGCGAAATCGGATGGAAGGAGACCATTGCGGTATCGGCACTTTCTATCGGCACCGCCATCGCGATCGGAACGCTGGCGAACTGGATCCTGACGGTCTTCTGATCAGCGGTGCGTAAACACGGCCTCTATCTTTTCGGGCGTGACCTTCTCCAGCCTTGCGAAGCCGACCCTCTCGAACTGCACAGTGTCGTTCTTCTCTTTCAGCACCGAGTCTTCGGTAAGTCCTTCCAGGGTCGTCCCGTCGGGCATGAGCATCGTCGTAGGTATGCTGCCGCGACAGACCCACTGGACAGCGCGGACCCCGGTCTTTAGTATCGACACGTCGTTTCCGTCGTAAGCGGCCGGCGTTCCGTATCTTATGTTGCACAGGTCCTTCAGCCTTATCTCCCCGACATCGGCGAAGATCTTCGAGTCGTCGGCGGAGATGAACACTGTGTTGCTTCCTTCGACGTTGTATTTCCGGGTTCCGCGTTCCGGGTGGTCGGGATGCAGCGGCGCGGAACCGCATATCTTTTCTGTGCCTGATATGTCGTACCTCACTGGGTCCTGGACGAAGAAGTATCTGTTCGAAGTCTCGTCGATTATGTCCCGGTTCATGCCATATAGGTTGTCCCAGGAGAACTGTATGTCCACAGACTTCATGCCGGACTCCACCCAATACCGCCTGATCGCCTCAGGTCTGATCCCTCTCCTCTCCAGAGCCCTAACGGTCCCGGTCCTCACATCGTCCCAGCCCGAGTACTCCCCGTCGCGGATGCACTGCTTGATGATCGATGTCTTCAGGACAGAGTCGGGTATGTTCACCAGTCCGTAGTGGTAGTAGTAAGGCTTCTTCCAACCGAAATAGTCGAAGATATATTCCTGTCTGTTCGTGTTGTTCAGATGGTCCTTTCCGCGTATCACGTGGGTCATCCCCATCAGGTGGTCGTCGATCGCCACCGAGAGGTTCATCATTGGATAGGCGCAGTACTTCTCGCCCAAAACGGGGTGCGGATGATATACGATGCGCAACGCAACGAAATCCCTGACCGCGGGGTTGGGATGGTTCAGATCTGTTTTGACGACCGCCACCGCATCCCCTTCGCCGTATCCTCCGGACAGCAGCCTGTCGTATCTCTCGAGCTGCACTTCCACCGGAAGCTCCCTGCAGGGGCACGCTTCTCCCTTCTCCTTAAGTCCGCGCCAGTCGTCGCCGTTGCATGTGCAGATGTAGGCCTTCCCCATCTCGATGAGCTTTCTGACGTGGTCGTAGTATATCTCGAACCTGTCGGATTGTATGTATGTCTCGTCGATCCTCACGCCGAGCCAATCAAGGTCCTCCGGGATCATCCGGTAGGCATCCGGGTCTATCTTCTCCGGGTTGGTGTCCTCCATCCTGAGGATCAGCTTCCCCCCGTATCTCTTTACATACTCGTCGTTTAGGACCGAGACCCGGGTATGGCCTATATGCAGAGGTCCAGAGGGGCCGGGGGCGATGCGCATAACGATTTTGCCGTCGGCACCTTCCAGCGCCGGAAGCTCGTATTTGCGTTCTTTCTTCTCTTTCACGAGCATGGAGGAGTCGATCTTCTCAAGCTCGGACGTCTGGCGTTCGAGCCCCATCGCGTTAACCTCGGAGACTATGGAATCGACCAGTTCCCCTATCTCTGCCGACCTGGAGCGACATTCCGGAAAACCGCCGAGGATCTTTCCCAGAACGGCCTTCGGGTTCGCCTTCCCTTTGAAAAATACTGCGTTCTGAAGCGCGAACTTTTTGATAGTCTCTTCCAGGTTCTCCGGTGTCATCGGCCATGAATTCTGATGCTTATATAAATCGTTGACCGCTCGGTCCTCACTTATAATTAATACCTCCGAGATAATCTGCATTCATGACAGTCAAAGAATCGCTCACCGGTTCGTTCGAAAAAATAGAGAGGAAGGTGGACCCGGCCTCCGGAGAGGTGACGGAGATCCTTGCCAAAGAACAGGCGAAGACGTTCTACTTCACGGACCTGAACGGTAGCAAGGCCATCGGCAACCGCTTCTCCACCAGAGAGAAGATTGCCGGTGCGCTGGGCATAAAAACGTCGGAGATAGTCGATGCGATGGCGTCCGCTGTAAGCGGCCCCAAACAATACGCCGAGACCAAGGACCCGGCCTTCAGAGAGGTTTCCGTCAAGGTCGACCTCACGGAAATGCCCATTCCTAAATACTATCCGGAGGACGGCGGATGCTACATATCCGCAGGCGTCATAGTCGCTGAATGGAATGGGATAAGAAACGTTTCTTTCCATAGGATGATGATAATGGACCGCGACACGATCGCCGTCCGTCTCGTACCCAGGCATCTTTTCACAATGCACAAGGCTGCAAAAAAAGAAGGAAAGGAGCTTAAGATATCCATCTGCATCGGAGTTCCGGCCGAGGTCCTTCTGGCCGCGGCCACGTCGATGGACTACGGAACCGACGAGCTCGAGGTGGCCTCCGCTCTGCGCATAAACGCCGGAAAGTCCCATCTGGAGGTCGGCAGGTGCGACAACGGCCTTCTTGTGCCGGCGGATACCGACTATGTTCTGGAGGGCCGCATAACGCTGGACGAGACGTCGGAAGGTCCGTTCGTGGACATAACCGGAACATACGACATGGTGAGGCAGCAGCCGATAATCAAGATCGACAAGATCTGGACATGCAGGGACCCGATATTCCATCTTCTGCTTCCGGGAGGATGGGAGCACTTCCTGCTTATGGGGCTCCCCAGGGAGCCGATGATCCTCAGGACGGTAAGGCAGGCCGTGCCCAGGGTCAAGGCCGTCCGCCTGACCGAAGGAGGTTGCTGCTGGTTCAACGGGGTCGTGTCGATAGCCAAGAACAAGGAGGGCGACGGTGTCAACGCCATCATGGCCGCATTCACAGGCCATCCCTCGATGAAACAGGTCATCGTCGTCGATGACGATATCGACATCTCCGACGACCGGGAGGTCGAATGGGCAGTGGCAACGAGGATGCAGGCAGATAAGATAATAAAGATACCCGGAGCCGCCGGTTCGTCGCTGGACCCAAGCACCAACGGTACCACGTGGAAGGTCGGCTACGACGCGACTCTTCCGCTGGACGCCGATCCGGCACTTTTCAGGAAGGCGCTTGTGGCCAGGAACTGACGTAGGTCTTAAAATAAGCGGAAGCATACCGAAGAGCATATCCCAATGGGAAAGGTGAACAAATGGCAGTAGAAGATATCGGGGAGAAGAACAGGAAGCGCAACAACAAGATCATAGGGACTGTGATGTTCCTTGCAGTACTGGCAGTTACGGTTTTCGCGTTCTTCTACTACCCTAACTGAGTAAATAGTTTAATTTCAACTGTGCCAGGGATCGCGACGGACGATCGTTTCCTCGCGTCCCGGCCCTATGCTTACCAGGTCTACGGGGACCTTGAGCCCGTCCTCGATCAGCGAAATGTAGGACTTCATCCCTTCGGGCAGAGCATCGTAACCGTTCTTGACCACCTCTGCGGTATCATCCCATCCTTCCCAGCCCTTCACAGTCTTGTATACGGGCTTTGCAGCCTCGAGTTTGGAAAGCGAGGCGGGGAAGTGCTTTACGATCTTGCCGTCTATCTCGTATGCTGTGCATACCTTGACCTCTTTATATCCGCAGAGCACGTCGATCTTGGTTATGGCTATGGAGGTGAAACCGTTGAGTCTTGCAGAGTGCTCCGCCTGCACGAGGTCCAGCCAACCGCACCTGCGTCCGCGCCCCGTCACGACGCCGAACTCTCCGCCCAGCTTCTGAAGCGCTTCCTCCTCTTCTCCTTCCATTTCGGTCACCATCGGGCCTTCGCCCACGCGCGTGGTGTAGGCTTTGAGGCACCCGACCACGCTGCCGATCCTCCTGGGAGCGACGCCCGACCCTGTGCAGGCCCCGCCAGCGCATGTCGATGACGACGTAACGTACGGGTATGTTCCGTGGTCAATATCCAGCATCGCGCCCTGCGCGCCTTCGAAAACAACCTTTTTGCCGGCATCGAGCGCTTCGTTGATCAGGACGGAGGTGTCACATACCAGACCGTCGACCATGTCGCGCCATCGCATCATTTTTGCGAAGAGCGATTCGTTGCTGCATTGGCATTTTTCAGCATCCATCATTTCGAGGAGGTCCTTTTTGTAGGGAATCATGAAAGAGATTTTTTCCTTAAGAAGGTCCTCTTCGTAGAGGTCTCCGACCCTGAAACCGATTCGGGATATCTTATCCTGGTACGCGGGACCTATGCCTTTTTTCGTAGTCCCGACCGGTTTGTTGCCACGATATTTCTCCTCGGCCCCGTCCAGCTTTTTGTGATAGTTCATGATGAGGTGCGCGCGGTCAGAGATTTTCAGGTTGGCGATGGTGCCTCCTGCCTCGACGATTCGTTTTATCTCGTCTTCCATCTCTTCCATGTTTATGACCACTCCGTTACCGATAACGGCGGTCTTGTCAGGCCTCAGGACCCCGGATGGAAGCGCCTGGAGCTTGAAGGTCTTGCCATCGATTATGATGGTGTGGCCGGCGTTGTTTCCGCCCTGGAATCTGACAACCATCTCAGCGTCCTCCGCCAGATAGTCCGTGATTTTTCCCTTACCCTCGTCTCCCCACTGTGCGCCTATGATTACTAAACCCGGCAACCTCTCACCAAAGCATCAAGAACGTTCCCCTATAAAATGTCTTATCGGCGCGCGTCGGGGCTGGAAGAACGGTAAACATCGATTATTTCGCTAAGCGGGAGGTCGGTCTTGAAAGACGTCGGAGACATGTGCGTCCTGGATGCTTTTCCATGCTGGCACAATGCATCGACCATGATTTCTATCTTTGGCGGCGACATTTTGATATGGGAAGATAATTCGCTCAGATCATAGATGAAAACCTCTGAATCTATCTCCCTCCTCCATAGTTCCAGCATCTTGCTGCATCTGCGTTCGTCCGCCATCCCCTCGGGAGACATTCCATTAAGAATTTCTGGGTCGTGCAGATTCCCGGTCCAGAACGGGCCGAGACGGTGCATCTCGTCGGGTCTGGAAGAAATGGACCTTTCCATTGTCTTCGTGTCATATCTCATGTATCCAAGTTGAGAGAGTGTCCTGTCTGCCGCCTCGGCGCCCTCCGTCACCCGCACGTAAGTTCTGTAGTAATGGTCTGCGGAGAAAGAAAGCATCGGAGACATCCCGCGGTCGAATTTCGCCAACTCCCTGGCTATTGTGCACATGAGTATGCGTAATCCTCCTTCGTGGCACATGTATCCCCTCACGGGTTCAGACTGATATCTCCTGCGGCATTTGGCTGAATGGGCGCCGGCCAGCGGGGCGGTGTCGGTGGCCGTGACAGCCAATATTCCCTTTCTGCTGCATCCTCTGATCGCAGACTGGATGAAAGGCGCCGGGGAACCGAAAGGGTCCAGGTCCACATATCCGAACGCGTGCTCCGAGAATAGGATATGGAGGTCCTTGTTCGACGGAGTGCAGTTATCCAGGCCGTTAAGTTCGATGTTCTTCCTCACATACTCCATAGAGCCAGGGTTGATGTCGTTTGCCGTGACCTCTGTTCCGGGGACCTCGTTGGCTATGCGCGCCGCGCGCGCTCCGGTGGCGGTCATGGCATCCGCGACGGTTATACCGGGACTGAGCGAACGCAGGAGCATCACGCTGACGTCACGGTTGAAAGCCATCTGCTCGTTGAAGAAAATCTCTGAATTTTTCTTGCCCGGTCCGCCGGAAGAATGCTCCGAAGGCACCGAGAGAAGGGTACTCCCTTCCTTGACAACGACCGTTTTCGTCATCAGAGGTCTTCACCGTTCATGAGGTGAATGATCTTGTAAGGCAGAAGGTTGCGGTTGGTCGGCGTTACTTCGAGGATACGGACATCGTCGCGCCTTCTAATGTCCTGCAGAAGGGGATTCCTTGATTTTTTGTGAAGAGTTATTATCATGGGCTTGCCGGCATCGAGCGCCTCTTTGACAGCATCGATGAACGCCGGACATTCGACCTCGAGCTTTCCTACCTCGTCGATCACGATGATGTCGCATTCAAGGCATGCGGATTTTATGGCTTTCACACCTACTTTTTCAAGCGCCTCGATGTCCACTCCGAGCTTCCCAACCATGATGCGGCTCTCGATCTCCGTGCTGGCGAATACTTCGGTCTCGTTTGTCACAAGATTGCGTACCGAACAGCCGGTCTTGCGCCTGCCGTCGTCTATAGGTTCATTTATCATACCGCCTATCAGGCGGTCGCTGTCGCCCAGCATCTCTATGACGGTCTTCAGCACCTGCGTCTTTCCCGAACCGGGGAGACCCGTGATGCCGATCTTGATATTTTGAGCCATAATTTCCTTATCCAGAGTACACCTGTATAGCGTTCCTAATATATAGTATGTTCACGGTTGGGGCCGATCCTCGATATTGGACACGAACATAAGCGGATATCCAATCTCTGGGTCATAGCGCATTTCTGCAGTTACGGACACCCCCTGTATCCTGATTTTCACAACAACATCTATTTTTTCCCCTGTGAGGGAGAAATACGAATATCTGTCCCTCGACTTGCTGAAAACACCACGGTCTATATGGATGCTGGCACTCTCGACATAAGGTTGCGAGCATATGCTTTTTTCCATTGCGGCCTCCAGGGCTTGCACTCCCTCTAAGTTGATCGGCGTTCCCACGAACTGGTGGTACACCGTACCCATTTTGATCCCCGCCTCGAACAGCGCCCTTTCCCTTATGGAACAATTGAACCTGCCGGCAGCCAAAGACTCCCTGTCAGTCATCCTGTGGGTGAATGCGATTCGATTATATTTTTATAGCTTAGGACTGAAGTAAGGGTTTATTTACAGAATCGTATAACGGCGCGATGGAAATCACACTCGAATCCATTCAGCAGCTCAAAAAAGAGAAGAATGCAGTGATACTTGCGCACAATTACACCTTGCCCGAGGTCCAGGACGCGGCAGATTATGTAGGCGATTCCCTTGGCTTGTCGCGCAAAGCCGCGGAGACCGAGGCAGAAATTATAGTTTTTTGTGGCGTCAGCTTCATGGGCGAGACGGCTAAGATACTGAACCCCGATAAGAAGGTCCTCATTCCGGAGCCGAGGGCAGGCTGCTCCATGGCATCGATGTGCACGGCCTCCCAGGTCCGTGAATTGAAAAAACATTATCCCGACGCGGCGGTGGTAGCCTATGTAAACACGACTGCGGACGTGAAGGCAGAAGCGGACATATGCTGCACATCTTCAAACTCCGTAAAGGCAACATCCTCTCTGGAGGAGAAGGACATAATCTTCGTTCCCGACATGAATCTGGCCGCGTATACGGCCCGCAAGCTGCCGGAGAAGAACATAATCCCGTTCCACGGGTACTGCTCCGCACATCACGGGATCACCGCATGGCAGATCGAAGACCTTAAGATGCTGCACCCCGGGGCGGACATAGTCAGCCATCCGGAATGCGCATCGGAAGTTCTCGATATTTCCGATTATATAGGGTCAACCGAGAAGATGATCGACCATGTTCGGGAATCCTCGAAAAGCGAATTCATAATAGCCACCGAAGTAGGCATGCTCTACAGGCTCGCGAAGGCGCGCCCCGACTCCAGGTTCTATTTCCCTCCCAACGCACTGTGCCAGACGATGAAGATGACCGATCTTCGGCTTATCTACAGGGCACTGACCGAGGGGAAAGCGGAAGTTGTTCTCGACCCCGAGATATCCAGAAGGGCCCGTATACCGGTGGAGAGGATGCTCTCCCTGCGCTGATTAGCGGTACATCATCTCCCAGCCGCCCTTCGGGATGAGCTCTTTCAGCTCCCCGTCGTGGAGGTCTGCGGTCTGGAAGGAGAGTTTTATAAGGTGCTTTATGAGGCTCTGGGACGGGACGCCGTCTATGTAGCTCTGTATGACCTTGAATGAAATGAAGCCCTCGTCGGAGTCCAATACGAAGCTGCCGTTGTTGATCGTGTTGTTGATCTTGTTAAGTTCGACCGTCAGTTCTTCCCTCTTGCCGGGAGGGACCTGGAACATCAGGCGGCAATAGATGTTAAGGGTCTTGTGCTCGTCGTCGGCCGCAAGGACCATGCCTATGGGCATATCCTCTCCGTTGGCCGTGAGATAAACGACCGGCTCGTCCTCCGAGACCTCGTACTTGTAATCGAAGCTGTCAAGCGCTTTGCAGACAGCATCCTTAACCGACTTCGCGCTCTTCTTCTTGAACATTCCGACCACGTACGGTGATATGCATATGGGTATTTGTTTTTTGACAATTCGCTCGATCCGGGAGTAAAGACAATATCTCTCCTGCGTATCCGGGTTACGAGGAAGGCCGGATGAAGATGACTTCATGCTGATCCGTGATGAGCCCTATGAGTGCCGACGGCCCCTCAATCCCTTTCGTAGTCTGACATGCACACATAGGAGATGAAATCGCTCAGTTTCATGCCGCTGTCCCATCTCATGATGAAATTGCCGTTGTTCGAAACGTCCATTTTGGGAATGCGTCTGTTTAGCAGACCGCATCTTCCCCTGAGCGGCGTCTCGGAAGGTATCGTAAAAACCCTCCACGGATCCCCCCTGATTCCTTTGAGCCTGTATGCGTAGATGGGTATCAGATGAGACTTCTGGCACTCTTGCATCATCTGGTCCGCCTGTTCGGTAAGCCGGGTGTTCCTGCTGAAATGCATCGTGCTCTCGTTGGAGCTCTTGACCTCGATGGGAAATGAGAAGTCCCATCGGAGGGCCACAAGGTCGACCCCCAGGGAACCCGCCGCCCTCACTACGAGGAAAGGCTCCCTTAGCATCGAGTTGTAGGCTTCAGTCTCGATATCGTCGCAGGTCTTCACCATCTTGGCAATGACCTTCGGGTCCCCTGAAAGTAGGTATTTCAGCTCTCTTTCGTAGATGTCGCCCGGGGGGGCCATGATGTAAAAGTGCGTAAGGTGTTTATAAATCGGACCATGGGATGGCCGAAAGTGCCGAAACTGTCAGGGAGACAGTCTCGACACGTCTCTGGGGAAAAGGATCGCTTCCCTTATGTTGGGAAGGTCGAGCATTTTCACCAGCAGCCTTTCCGTTCCGATTCCCCATCCGCCGTGCGAAGGCATCCCGTATCTGAAAGCTTCGAGGTAGAATTCGAAATCCTTCGGGTCGAGTCCTTTCTTTTCCATCCTTTCGATCAAACGGTCGATACGATGCTCCCTCTGCCCGCCCGAAGAGATCTCCTGCCCTCTGTAGTCCAGATCGAAGGAGTATGAGTAGGAGGTCCCGTCTTTTTCCATGATGTAGAATGGTTTTGCATCCTCGGGATACTCGCAGATGAAATATAGGTCGAATCCCTTCGATGACATCCGGTCTCCGACGATCTTCTCCCCCTCGGTACCAAGGTCTTCTCCGTCTTTGATGTCGAGCCCGCCCTCGCGCACTATCTCGAGGCACTCCTCATAGGTAAGGCGGGGATACGGTAAAGCAGGTATGTTGATGTCCTTGCCGAGTGCCGCAAGCTGTTCAGCACCCCTGTCTTTAATGCCCCTCAGAACGAAATCCACGATATTCTCGATCATGGACATGACGTCCTCCTCTGATGATATCCAGGACATCTCGCCGTCGAAAGATACGAATTCCGTCACGTGCCTGTTGGTGTTGGAGTTCTCGGCACGGAATGCGGGAGATATCTCGTAAACACGGTCGAGCCCTGTCGACATAAGGATCTGCTTGTATAGTTGCGGACTTTGCGCGAGATATGCCTCCCTTCCGAAATAATCGACTTTGAAGAGGGTTGCGCCGCCCTCGGCCCCCGAGGAGTTGATCTTCGGGGTGGAGACCTGTACGAATCCATTCTCCCTGCACGCTTCTGCGATCAGCCCGAACATAAGCGACTTAAGTTCGAATATGGCCTTGATCTCAGGTTTGCGGAGGTCCATGAACCTGTGGTTCAGACGGGTATCCATTTCCACATTTACCTTGTCTACTACGCCCATGGGGAGAGGCACCGCGGCCTCGGACACGATCTATGCGGAAGTGGGTATTATCTCGAATCCAAGAGCGGTCTGGTTGCTCTCTTTCACCTCGCCCGTCACCGAAACCGCCGACTCCCTGGAAAGTGTTGTCAGCATCTCAAAAAGCCCAGGTTCGATCTTTTTCTTGGGCATGGTCACCTGTACCGTGCCGAACCTGTCTCTGAGCGTCAGGAAGGATATGCCCCCCAGATTTCTTATGTCCTGTGCCCAGCCGTTGACGGTCACAGTACCGTCTCCAGCCTTGATGGTCTTAGTGTTCCTTATGAGGGTCATTTAATCGAACGGTTATATCCGCTTATCATAAATAACTTCAGCTTTGGCCTCCCAGCACTGCGTGCGGGAATAAGTATTATAAATGGAACCGCCTACTCGGTATAGTTTCGAGATGGGTGTACCATGTCAGAGGAAAAAGTAACAGTATCGGTGATAAAGGCGGACGTAGGGTCCGTTGTCGGACATTCTAAACCGCACCCTTCGATGCTCGAGGCATCCAGGGAGGTCCTCAGGGACGCACAGAAACAGGGTGTTGTCGAGGATTTCTATGTTACTCGCGTCGGAGACGATATCAACTTATTCATGACCCATTACAAGGGTGCCGGCAACCGCGACGTCCACGGCGCCGCCTGGGAGTGCTTCCAGAGGGCGGCCAAGATCGCCAAGTCCATGAAGCTGTACGCCGCAGGGCAGGACATACTCACGGACGCGTTCTCCGGCAATGTCAAGGGAGCAGGCCCCGGTTCGGCCGAGTTCTCCTTCGTAGAGAGGAAATCGGAGCCGTTGTTGTTCTTCATGGCGGACAAGACCGAGCCGTCCGCATATTCGCCGATCCTCTCCAGGATATTCCTGGACCCGTTCACGACGACCGGGCTGGTAATCGACGCCAGGGCCAAGATGGGATTCGATGTCGAGATCCAGGACGTCATGGACCACAAGAAGGTGGTAATGTCGTCGCCCGAAGAGACGCTCAGCATCCTGAGCCTTCTCGGAGACACTTCGAGATACGCGATCAAGAGGATCGACTCCAGGGCAGGCGTCGGGCCCGCGTGCGTGGTGTCCACAGACAAGCTCAACCTCACGGCCGGCAAGTACGTAGGTAAGGACGATCCGGTGTGCATATGCCGCGCCCAGAGCGGACTGCCTTCGGTCGGCGAATACCTTCAGCCTTTCGTCAACCCCACCATAGTGGCGGGCTGGATGAGGGGTTCCCACTACGGAGCGCTGTACCCCTGCTCGCCCGAGGATTCTGACCCCGTCTATTTCGACGGGCCCCCGAGGATATGCTGCCTGGGTTTCCAGCTCAACGACGGAAAGCTTCAGGGCCTGGAGCCGATGAACTCCAAGAACGGAGAGCACGTGCCCGTCGACTTCTTCAAGGGCGAGACCTGGAACAAGGCAAGGGAAGATGCCATAAAGGCGTCCATGCTCATGAGGAGCCAGGGCCCGTTCATGCCCTCGATACTCGGACCGGAGGAGATGGAATATACCTCTCGGCCGGAGGTCCTCAGCTCTCTTACGTCGAGGTTCGAGAACATTGAGTGAAAAAAAGTTCCACAGACCGGTAATCATAGTGAACTTCAAGGCGTACCAGGAGGTCAACGGACCCGGCGCCTTGGAGCTTGCCAAGATATGCGAGAAGGTCTCAGAGGAGTCGGGGCTGAAGATTGGCATATGTCCGCCGATGGTCGACCTCGGATACGTGGCCAGGAACGTGGATGTCCCGGTGTTCGCTCAGAATATCGACCCACGGGCACCCGGATCGGCCACGGGATGGGTCACGCCTGCCATGGTGAAGGGATGTGGCGCGGCCGGAACACTGATCAACCACACAGAGCACAAGATACGGTTGAACGAGATCTCAGAATGCACCGACCTCGCCAAGGCATCGGACCTTATCACCCTGATATGTTCCGACAATGACAGGGTCGCGGCACAGGTGGCACAGTTCCGTCCCGATTTCGTCGCCGTGGAGCCCCCCGATCTAATCGGAGGGGACCTTTCCGTCACCAAGGCAAACCCGGCGATCATCGAGAATACGGTGGATGCGGTCAGATCGGTCAACCACACCGTCATGATCCTCTGCGGTGCGGGTGTCAAGACCGGGGCAGATGTGAGGGCGGCCCTCGATCTGGGAGCCGACGGTGTGCTTCTCGCTTCCGGCGTCGTAAGGTCCAAAGATCCAGAGGCAACAGTCAGGGACCTGGTGCGGAAGGTCTGAGCCTGGCCATTCTCGGCGACGGCCGGATACGGTATGCCGAGTATCACTAACTGTAGTTGGCACTCTGATATGCGGGAACGCAGACAAGAGGGCGATGAGGCCACCGGTTCTGATACTCTTGGCGGTGATGGTCGCTGTCACACCCGCGTTCATGGCAGCGGAGGATGTGGCCGCTGCACCTGACGGAGTTTTAATCTCCGAGGTTCAGCCGAAAGGAGCAGAGGGGTTGTCGTTACATAATTTCGGTGACCGCTGTCTGGATCTGAAAGGGTACAGCCTTTCGGACAGTGAAGGTAAGCTCGTTTTCACAAGATCGATAATGCTGGGACCTTCGGCAGACATTACCGTTTCATTCGACATCGATTCGGTACAGACTTTCCTTGACCGTCCCGGGGACGAAGATTTTTTCGCATATGAGGTCGGCACATTCGGAATCACCGCCGATAAAAGATTCAAACTTGCAGATTCAGGTGACGGCCTTTGTCTCTTCGACCCCGGGAACGTGTTGCTTGATTCGGTCTGCTGGGGAAATGTGACTGTCGAAGGCTGGAGCGGCCGGTCGGGAGACAGGCCCACAGAGGACAGATACCTTGTCCGTCTTTCTTCGTCGGACACGGATACGGCGGAAGATTGGAAGCTGACCCGTCCAGGCATGACAGACCGGTCGTGCGTCACGTTCACTGCTGACGTGACTCCGTTCACATTCCCCGAATGCCGCGGCTCGCACATCTACAATGCCCTCGAATCAGCGAGAGAGGAAGTCCTTATTTCGATCTACCAGTTGACAAGCAGGGAGACCGTCGCCCTCCTGTGCCTCCTTGCAGGGAGCGGTGTGAGTGTTAACGTCCTTTTGGAAGGATCTCCATTGGGAGGAAGGGAAATTGTAAACACCGAGCGCATGATGATGAAAAATCTGGTTGACAGCGGCGGCACGGTGAGGTTCATCAACGATCCGAACTCCGGAGACAACAGAGATTACGGCAGCAGATTCACGTATGTACATTCCAAATACGCTGTCATAGACGGAAAAACGACCATAATCACATCCGAGAACTGGACAGAATCCAATATGGGCGCGGGAGAAGGCAACAGAGGATGGGGAGCCGTATTGGAAAGCGAGGATTTTGCGTCATATATGCGGGAGATATTCTTTAACGACAGCAGCAACGTCTTCGGAGACTGCATGGATCTGCTGGAACTCTACCCGCAACAGGCAGGTTTCGAAGGAGGCATGGCCTATTCCGATCCCGCTCTGACTTATGACGACAGCTACGAGAGCATCACGTTCAGGGAATGCATGGTGACGCCCGTGTTGTCGCCTGATAACTCGTACGGGCGGCTCAGGTCTATGATCGAAGGCTCCGAGGTCCGGGTGTTCGCCCAGCAGATGGACCTTTCGGATTCGTATATGAGCCTGTCAGAAGAATCTCCCGCATCATGGATGGTAGAAGCGGCGTCCCGCGGTGTCGACGGCAGGTTGATCTTAGATATCACCAATGATACTGGAAGCGAATATGCAGAAATAGGACTGATCAACACCACCACGGGTCTGAAGGCGGCGGGGATCAGCGGAGGCGAGGGATTCCGGCTGACGCATAACAAGGGGGTCATAGTCGATGACAGCGTGTGGATAGGCTCCGTGAACTGGACGGACACATCTTTTTTTCATAACAGGGAGGTGGCGGTAATCATCGATTCCCCCGGAGTGACGGATTTCTTCAAATCGCATTTCATGGAAGATTGGGACGATAACTACGCTTTCGGCGAAATAAATCTGGAGATCCTTTGTTCGGGGGACGGGGTGCCTTCTGATTTTGGTTCTTTTGAGGTATCGATATATCCGAAAGGAGATTACACGATCCTGTGGGACATATACGGGGACGGAAATCATATCCGGAGCTCCACTGTCGACAAGATATCTTATGAAGGGTTGGAGCCTGGAAGGCACACACTTATCGTAACGGTAACGGACGAAGATACGGGAAGATCCGCTTCAGCATCTGTCGAATACATCGCTGAAGAATATCACGGACATACCGACAATATTAATGTCAACTGCGTATATTTGGCTGTAGGGGCGTCGGCCTCCGCGGTGGCTCTGGGGATCATCAGAGCAGAAAAAACTCGGGATTTCCGAGAAAAACGGAAGAGGAGATATCGGTGATAGTAAGACAGATGTCCGAAGAGGACCTCCCGCGCGTGTACGCAATCGCCTTGAGCTCGCTCGACGAGTACTACCTGCCCGAGATATTCTCATTTTTTCTAAACCAATGGCCAAGCGGGCAGCTCGTGGCATGTTCTGTTACCGGAAAGGTAATCGGATTCATCTGCGGCTCCCGTCTGGGGCCGGACCGTGTGGGGATAGCCCTTCTGGCGGTCGAAAGGGAGGGCAGGTGTCGCGGAGCGGGATCCGAGCTTCTGGCGGCATTGAGGAAACGCGCCGTTGCGGAGGGCGCATACACAGTGCAACTGGAGGTCCGCAAAGAAAACGAGGCCGCGATCCGTTTCTACAAGGCCCGCGGGTTCATCATCACTGAGGATTTGCCGGTATTCTACAACAACGGCGGGGACGGGATCAGGATGATCGGGGCCACAGTCCAGAACTCGTGATCATCTCGACTGTTTTCTGGTTCTTCCAATATCTATAACTATTCGTAAGGCCGTTAAGTCTTGAGGTAAAAAAATGGAAAACGAAGAACCATATTGCTGTTGCTGCTGCGACGAAGATGAAGTAAGCGAAAGGATACCTCTCATCGGAGAGGACGCGCCCGCTTTCAAGGCGAACACAACACAGGGAGAGATCAACTTCCCGGCAGACTTCAAGGGAAAATGGGTCATCTTGTTCTCCCACCCCGCCGATTTCACGCCTGTCTGCTCTACCGAGTTCATGACATTTGCAGCGATGACGGACGAGTTCAAGGCGCTCAACACCCAGCTCGTCGGTATCTCCATCGACTCCATCCACTCGCACATCGCCTGGCTCAGATCGATCTCTCAGATGGAGTGGGGGCCGCACAAGAAAGGTGTCGAGATCACATTCCCTTTGATCGACGACGTGAGCATGAACGTTGCCAACAAATACGGAATGGTCCACGACAAGACCTCTACTTCCGCGGTGCGTGCGACCTTCATCATCGACCCCGTCGGTAAGATCAGGACGATCCTCTACTACCCGGCAAGCACCGGGCGCAACATGGAAGAGATCAAGAGAGTGGTGATCGCTTTGCAGAAGGCGGACAAGGACAAATGTGCCACGCCCGCAAACTGGAAGCCCGGGGACGATGTGATCATCCCCGCACCCGGAAGCTGCGGTGCGGCCAAGGACCGTGTGGCTGACAAGTCCGAGGACAAGTACTGCTACGACTGGTTCCTCTGCTTCCGCAAAGAAAAGAAGCAGTGAAATCATTTAGGGGCGAAAGCCCCTTTTAAATTTCTTGTTCAATTGAACATGCTGTCGTCCGGAACGTGCTCGTTCTGGAAATAATACTGTGACTTTTCCTTCTGAGCGCTGGATACGTCTTTCGAGAGGCCCTTGGTGTATGAACCGTATTTGTTCTTGATCTGTTCCTCGACGGGCATCGCGCGCTTCAGCGCCCTGCGGACGTGTTCGGCGGTTATGATGTCCTCTCCGTCGACCACAGCGATGTCCCCTGCGGCGCGGATCAGCCCCCCCATCTCTCTGAGCCTGAGGGTCAGGGAGTTGGACTGCTCGTCCAGTTTCGCCCTGCGGCGTCCTTCTTTGATGAGCTCTTCCACTGCGGGTATGTCCGCATGGGGGATGCGCCCGTCCTTCTGAACCTCTTGGGCTACGAACTGGGCATATTTGGCGCGGTTCTCGCTGTTGTCCGGCATGACCGTGTCGACCAGCACTTCGTATCCGTTGCCTATGATGCGCGAGCGCAGCGGGGAGAGGATGTTCTCGATGTCCTGGATGTTACATGCCGCGACCAGAATGAAGTCGCAAGGTACGGCGTCGACCCTGACGCTGGCGCCTGCAGATTGCGGGTTGTGCCCTGTTATCGGGAAAGTCTTGTCCTGCATGGCGGTCAGAATGTACCTTTGGAGATTGCCGAGATGAGATATCTCGTCAATGAACAGGACTCCCTCGTGTGCTTCGTGTATCGCTCCGGCGACGACCCTCTCATAAGCGGGGGAGCCGAGCTTTTCATGTCCTCCGTACGGGTCGTGCAGGACATCCCCGAGAAGTTCGGTCTCGGACGAACCGGTGGCCATGACAAACGGGTTCCTCCTCAGTTTCACCAGGACCTTCTTGTTTTTTGTGCCTTGGAGCTGGCTTCTCTTCTCCAGAGACTTCTGGTCGAGCATGCGTATGTACTCTCCGGCCCTTTCGAACACGATGGTCTCCTCGGTCCCGTCAGGCAGCGTCCTCGTGGTGTTCACACGGTCCTTCCCGGCTAGCGTCGGTTGCCCGTTGAACGATTCCATGAGGCTGCCGAAAAGGTCTGCGAACGGGGCGTTAACGGCGGTGCTCGTCTTTCCTGTTTGGCACTCGGGGCACACAAGGTCGTGAGGGCTGGAATACGCCCCGCACTTCTTGCAACGGAACCCTAGGCGCTCGGCGACGTTCGCTGGAGCCTTTTTGGGTTCCAGAAGCGTGCCCACCGTCTCGGCCGTGAGGTCCTCTTCGCGGACGACCTCCTTGCTGTCCAGCACTTCCAGGAGCGGCCTCTCGCTGTTTTCCGGGTTTTTCACGACGCGTATCTCATGGTTCGGCACCGGCAGGTTCAGGGAGAGCGCTTGCGCAATCATCGACTTGCCGGTGCCCGGAGGCCCGACCAGGAGCAGGTTCCTGCGTTGTGTCGCGGCGATCTTGGCCATCTGGATGGCCTCGTTCTGGCCCAACACCCTGTCCAGGGGGTCGGACGGCAGAAGTATTTCGCCTGTCGACGCGAGCTCGGTCACATCGCTCCAGTGCTCTACGGGCCTCCTTTCTGACATGGGACTTCCTCAGTAGAAATCGTCCTTTGCCCAAAGGGTCATATCGGCCGGCAGTTTGGAGACCTTCCCCTTGCGGGTGGCGACCACGACTCCGATCTTCTTCTCGTCGCAGACGTCCACTATCCTCTGGGATATCACTCCGTCGAAGACTATGGACGCTATCCCCTCGCCTTCTTCCTTGAGGGTGTCGGCGAGGCTCTTCACTGCGACTTCTTTGACGACCTTCTTCTCAGCGTCGAGCAGTTTTGCGTTATGGGTGGATGCCATGTCGGCGAGCAGGTCCCTGAAGAAGACCTGGTCCTCAGTAAGCGCTTTGTCGGCCCGTCTGGGCTTCTTTGCGCGGAGGGTCCTCGTAGGCTTCTCTTCAGTCTCTGAGTCGCCTTTCTCTTCGGCTTCAGGTTTTGCCGCCTCGGTCCTTATGGCCTCGGGCTTGGAAACCTCCTGCTTCGCCGCCTCGGGTTTCACGATCTCCTTGACTTGTTCGGCCTCGGCCTCTTCAACGGCCTCGGCCTCCTCCTTCGCTTCCTTCTTTCTGAACCTCTCGGCCGCCTCGGTGTTGAACCTCTCCCTCCTGGGAGTGCGGTCTTCGTCCCTGGGTCTGGCGCCCTGGTTCTGGTGGCGGTCGTGGCCGGAGTGCTGTTCCCTCCTGGCAGGCCTGGGCTCTTCCTCCTCTTCTTTGGGCTCCTCAGCCGAGATGCCGGTGATACCGTTCATTTCCATGTACTGGTCTGCGGGTATCTTGTTGCGGAGGCATTTGACAAGCTGTTTCTGAGTAAGCTCCTCGACCTCCTGTGAGCGGGGCGCCCGGGCAACGAAGTCGACCTCTGCAACCTGGAAAAGCTCCTTGAGGATCAGTTCTCCTCCCCTGTCGCCATCTACGAATGCGGTAACGACCCTTTCCCTGGACAGGTCCTGGACCGTCTTGGGAATGTCCGTCCCCTCGACCGCTATGGCGTTCTTAATTCCCGATCTGAGGCAGTTGAGGACATCGGACCTGCCTTCGACGACAATTATGGACTCCGCATCTTTCACGTTGGGTCCGGCAGGGCACCTGTCCTTGCCGTAGGAGACTATCTCTTCGACCTGCAGGCTCTTTCTTATGTTGTCGGTAAGGTCCGAGCTTGTCCCCTTCGACTGTTTTATCAGCTCGGAAAGGAGCTCCTTGGCGCGTTCGATGACCTTCTCCCTCTTGGTTATCCTCACATCTTCGATGCCGAGGACCTTGATAGACGCTTTGCATGGCCCCACACGGTCGACGGTCTCGAGGGCCGATGCGAGAATGACGGTCTCGACCTGGTCGAGGCTCGAGGACATCGTGACGTTTCCTTCAGACCTTCCTCCCTTGGAGGTGACATCAACCTCTATCCTTCCGATCCTTCCCGTTTTCTGGAGGTCTCTAAGGTCGAGGTCGTCGCCGAGAAGTCCCTCTGTCTGTCCGAAGATCGCTCCGACGACGTCAGGCTTCTCCACGACACCGTCGGCATTGATCTTCGCTTTAACCAAGTATTTTGTAGCTGTTGGATCTGCGTACATTTGAATCATTTCCATGAAGGGATGGATATACGCCCTGCTCAGCTCTTTCTCACGGACACCTGCCCGATTCGAACTGTATTCTCGTCTCTGACCTGTAGTCTTTCCCGCTCAGCGGTGATGCGTTCTGGTCTTGGGGCCCGGTCGTTCCGACGGGGCTGCCGGTTGATAGTGAATCAGTGAACAGGGAATATTCAATTCCCTTGGGTATACAAACACACATCGCGCTTATAAGGTTTTGCGGAAAAAATGACGATCGGGCTTCGATCGATCCTACCGTTTCGGTGATGGTTGCCGATTGTCGGGGTCGGGAAAAAACGGAGACGCTTTCAGGAAAATTCAGTTGCGACCCTTCATTCAGGACAGTTCATTTTTCCCGTTTGTCTTCAAAGACAGCAGGTGTGGACAAAAAAACTATATAGTATAACATGATGGAAAATTGTGATTGGCGGGAAAGAGCCGAGAGCATGGAGGAGATTACCTTGGGTTCTCCTGCTCTTGTTGTGCGCCGTCGGGTCGACTTCTGCCATTGCCCTTGTGACATGCGACGAGGTCGGTTGCGGAGAAGAGGACGCAATGCCGTTAACCGGTCCCGTGTCATACATTCCACACTAGGCGGTGGATGCGGGGCCTGCCCGCGGCTGCGAAGCGGCATGCGTGCCGTCCTATGGCGGGGTCAGAGCGACATCTCTATCAAATCTGCACCTACCTGCTTCATGAATCCGCAGGTCTCCAGGTCGCAGGTGAAGAAGACAATCTGCATGTCCTTTGCCGCCTCCGAGAGCGCACGGCATGCTCCCAGCTTCCTTTCCGAGTCGAAGACCAGCAGCACATCGTCCAGGAGTATCGGCAGCTTTTCCTCCGAAAGCTCCTTCGCCACCGCCAGTTTAAGGGACAGACATACCTGCCCGGCGAGCCCCGAGCTCCATTGCCCCTTGGCCTTCACCTCGGTCCCTCCGCGTATCGAGACGTCCTTGGTACGGGGGTTGCTCTCCATGCGATACAGGCCCCCCGTCATCATGTCCAGGTATCTGTCTGCTGTCCGTATGACCTGCGGTTGCATGTTTTCGTATATGTCGTCGCATGCCATGTCGGCAATGTACCTCTCCAAAGAGAGCACGCCCCACTTTCTTATCTCCGAGTCCAGCTCTGCGCTGAGGGAGCTTCTCTCGTCCAACAGGCGCTCGGTCTCCGCGTCCCTGAGGATGGCATCTTTCTGACTGATTATCTTTCCAAGTTCCCTCTGTTTTTCATCGATCTCCTCGGCAGGGTCATCGGGAGGCATGGGTGCTTCGGAACCGGTATCGATACCGGCCGAACCCATTATCTTTTTGATGTTCTCCATCTTATTTTCGATCTCATCCTTTTTCTTCTTCAGATCGACGATTCTTTCGAGTTCTTCCGCAGACCCATAAGGTTCAAGATATTCGCCCAGGGAATTTTTCGCTCTCTGATGTTCGGAGCGGGCCTCCTCCGCCGTTGTTTTCGCTTCGGATATCGAGGAAGAAATTGTAATCAACGCATTGAGTCTGCGAACGTCTGATTCGAAAGAGCCCCGTCCGATCCCGGCTTCGGATGCGACGGATGCCAGCTCCGTTTCGAGTCTTGCAATCTTAGCCCTCATGTTGCTCGCGCGTTGGAGCTCCGAGTCGCGTTTCTGTTCAAGGGCCCTTATTCTGTCGATTTTTTCGCAAAGCCCGGCAACATCCTCTCTCCGCGTATCGCGGGGGAATCCGCGGGATGATATGAAATCCGAAAAGCCGTCCTCCGGACCCCTCTTCGGGAGCACGAAATAGATAGCGGCCAGCGCCACAACGGAGGCGGCATAGATGTACGGGACCCCAGAGACGAAGGCGGCCATCGCGCAGACGGAGGCCAGCGCCAAGAGCGCCAGGGCGGGGACGTAATTCTTCTTCGGCATTTCCGTAACCGAAGCTCTTTCGATCGTCCCGCGTCCGGTATCTGCATTCCTGACGGTCTCGGGGCTCAAGCCGTTTCCTGTCAGCGCGGCGACCTCCTCATCCAGCCGTGAGGCGGAACCGTCGGCGGCCTCCATGTCCGATGTTGCGGACAGGTACGAGCCTATGTTCTCGTTCAGAGACCTGATCTTCTCCTCGTTCCGCATCACAGCGTCCGAGGAGGCGCCCCCCATCTCCTTGACGAGGGATGCCAGCTTCTCGTCTGCACTTTGCATGCTTTTGCGCAGTGCGATTTCGGAAGCCATCAGCTCATTGTACCTCCCCATGCCCTCCGGCGGGGCCCTGTTCGCATCCGCCATGCCGTCGAGGCTTATCTCCAGCTCGCCGTACTCTTTCAGGTTCATTTCTTGTTTTTCGTACGCTTTGATGTTAGCCCGTACAGTGTCGGCCTCTGCCTTCTTTTCCTTGAGCGCCGACAGTTCCGCAACGATCCGGCCCTCGTCGGCCGCCAATCTTTCGTACTCGGGGCCCTTGGACCGGGCGGCCTTGATGGCCTCCCCGTTCTCTCTGATATCATCGAACAGTTTACCTATGCCCTTGATAGAGGTCATCTTCTCAGGCCTCAGGAGGTCCTCCATCCCGATGTTGATGGATTCCGATATCTGCGGCATGTTCTCGCCGCCCGGGACCGTAAGGAACCTCCTTTTTATGTCTCCCGATTCGACCGCATCCGTGTCGATAAGGTCCTCCGGGCCCATGGCATATACGCTACGGTAGATGTCGGGGTCGACGCCGGAGATGTCCGACGGCATCATACCAATGCTGGAAACGATCTTGCTCCCGCTCCTGGTGACCGTGAACCTTTTTCCCGAATCGGTGATGCAGTCTATCTCCCCGGAGTCAGAGGCGGAAGTCTGCGGGTAGACGTTCTTGCGTTTCCCGGTCTTGAAGAGCGTGGTCCTAATAAACTCCTTCAGAGTGGTCTTTCCGCTTTCGTTCTCGCCGTAGCAGACCGTGAGCCCCGGCGATATCGGACCGTAATCTTTGTTGACGGCCTTTCCGAACAGACGGATGCGGACAGCCTCGATTATCATTCCGAAGCCTCCGAGAAACGCTCCAGCAGTCTTACCTTCGCATCGCCGACGAGGTTCCTGAGCTCCTCGTCGCTCATGGATTCAAAATGCTTCTGCAGATACTTTTTCGAGGTCGCGGTGCTGCATATCGCTCCGATCAGACGGTCTCTTTCCATCATCATGACCGAATCTGCCACGGATGCGACCTTTGAAACAAGGTCCTTCCCCCCGGCAGAAGGCATGCTTTCCGGTTTCGAGAGGACCTCTATATCCGCAACCGTTCCAGCCGACCTTTCCTGTATCGCCTTCAAAATCTCGTCGGGTTCGGACCTGATCATTTTATCCAGCGCCCCGCGTCCTTTCACGGCGATTCTGACGACGGAGTTCTTTTCGATCATGGACGAAACGCTGTCGATGAAAGAGCGGAAGTCGCGTCCTGTTATATCGGCCTCTATCGTTTCCCAGATGATCTCCTGTGTCGGCACGAAACGAAGTTCCTTGACGGTGTCAGAGACCACCTTAACGACGTAAGCCCCTTTCTCTCCCGACTCCTTTATGCTCTTCCCTTGCGTGTTCCCGGGATACACCACATATGGCCTTTCGTGAAGCACTGCGCGTTTGTGTATGTGGCCCAGTGCCCAGTAGTCGATGTCCTTCTCTATCATATCGACGAGCCTGGCGGGGGCATATGCGGATGCATCGCTGGAATCCACGTCGCAATGGACGCATCCTACCGTGAAAACGTCCCTGCTTCCTTCGAGCTTTATCGCCAGGTCCTCGTTGGTGTTCCTGGAAGTGAAGCTGATGCCTGAAATCTCCACTCTGTCTCCGTTCTTCAGCTCCAGCATGAACCGCTCGGGCTCGCCCCCGAACTCGTGGACGTTCGTAGGAAGGGGGATGTCATCCTCCCAGCTGGTGGTATGGTCGTGGTTCCCCCAAGCTATAAAGCACGGAATGTCCAGCCCTCCAAGGATCTCGGCGAAGCGGAACCTGGTCCTCGGCGTGATGTTCTCCTTATCGAAGACGTCTCCGGATATGACCATGAAATCAGCATTTTCCGAACGGGCAAGGTCTGCTATTTTGGAGAAAGACGAGAATGTGGATTCTGCCATCCTCTTAGCAAGGTCCCTGTCCCTGGACCTGATTCCGGCGAACCTGCTGCCCAGATGCAGATCGGCGCAGTGTATGAATTTGAAGTCTGACATGGCCGAGATAATGGCTAAGCGATTTAAGTATGGTGCCTCCGGTCCACCGAATAGGCTGAAAGTGGACCGGCCGACCGTCCTTACCTCCAAATATTATATTGGTAATACCATCCAACCGGGAGAGCAATGGACTGTATCAGGAAAAAGGTTGAAGAGGAGGTCAGGAGGGGGACGATAGGTTCCAATCACGGCTGCCCCTATCATCCTAGCCATTTCATCGGCCAGGACTGCACATTCTGCTTCTGCCCGTTCTATCCATGCGAGGACGGAAAACTCGGCAAGTTCATCGGTTCCAGACGCGGCAAGCAGATATGGGACTGCTCCGACTGCCTATTCATCCACAGAAAGGAGGTCGTCGGTTTCGTCATGGAAGAGATCAGGCGCTCCGGGTTCGGGGAATGCGGCGACAAGAGGATGACAGAGATATTTTCCGAAGCGAAGGAGAAATTCTGGCGCAGAGGCAGACCGGTCATGGTCCTGGGCGCCACGTCGGACGCCGGAAAGTCTGTGACGGCAGCCGCTATGTGCAGGATCTTTCTCAGGAGGGGTTTCGTCACGGCTCCTTTCAAATCACAGAACATGAGCCTTAACTCCAAGGTCACCAGGACAGGTTCCGAGATAGCCATGATACAGGCCCTCCAGGCGCAGGCCGCAGGCCTGAAGAACACGGACTACCACATGAATCCGATACTCATGAAGCCCAAGGGCGACATGGTATCGCAGGTGGTGGTGGAGGGGAAGCCGCTGGGAGATTACGACGTCAGGTCATATTATTCCGATTTCGTGCCCGGACCGGGCAGAGATGCGGTAAAAAGAAACATAGACTTTCTCCTCGACAGGTACGACATCGTCGTCATGGAGGGCGCCGGGTCCCCCGCCGAGATCAACATCTACGATTCGGACATAGCTAACATGCAGGCCGCGGAGATCGCGGATGCAAACTGCGTCCTGGTCGTCAACGCCGAATGGGGAGGCGCCTTCGCATACGCGCTCGGCACCGTCGAACTCATCCCGGAGAAGGACAGGAAACGGATCAAGGGCATAATAATCAACAACGTCAGAGGGGACGTGGAGAAGATGAGGCCGGGGGCGGAGGAGCTGGAGAAGATGCTGGGCATACCTGTGCTGGGAATCGTCCCCCATGCGGATGTGAAGCTTCCCAGCGAGGACTCGGAGAGCTTCCGCGGCTCACGGACCGTTGGCACGGGCTCCGTGCGCGTGGCGGTAGTCAAATTCCCGCGCATATCCAATTTCACCGATCTGGACCCACTGTTCCTCGAGGATACGACCATCGTCTTCGCCGACAGGCCAGAGGAGTTCGAAGGTGCGGACGCCATCGTGCTCCCCGGTACCAAGAACACTATTTCAGACCTCGAATGGATGAAAGAGAAAGGCATAGCCGCGAAGATATCTTCCATGAAGGGCAAGGTACCGATCATCGGGCTTTGCGGCGGATATCAGATGATGGGGTCGAAGCTGTCCGACCCCAACGGGATCGAGGGCGGGAGGCCGTCGGAGACCGAAGGCCTGGGATTCTTCGAGAATGTCACAAGGTGGGAAGCCTACGACAAATGCGTGAGGCAGGCGCGGGGCAATATAATCTCCACAGGCGGCGATGTCACCGGGTACGAGATACACATGGGCATGACGGACGTTAAAGAAAAGCCGCTGTTCTCTCTGGAGCGTTTCCCGGACAACGTCGAAGAGGGTTCCCTCAAGGAGGAAGAGATGCTGTTCGGGACGTACCTGCACGGGGTTTTTGACACCCAGGACTTCAGGAGGTATTTCCTCTCATTCGTGAAAGGCGGCCGTCCGGTCGCCGATAACGTAGATTACCGGGAATATGTGGACATAAACCTGGACAAGCTGGCCGACGTGTTCGAGGAGGCTCTGGACATGGACAAGGTAATGGAAATCGTGGGAGAGGTAAGATGAAGGTGCTTTTCCTGGGTACGGCCTCGGGGGCGGGCAAGACCACCGTCACGGCGATGTACTGCAGATATCTGGCCCGCAGAGGTGTCCGCGTCGCGCCGTTCAAGGCTTCCAACCTCTCGCTGAACTCGTATGCAACCTCCGAGGGAGGGGAGATAGGCATCGGGCAGGCATTCCAGGCGCTGGCCGCCGGAATAGTCCCGGTCACGGACATGAACCCCATACTGCTGAAGCCGGGAGGCGGAGGCAGGATGCAGGTCGTCCTGAACGGGAAGCCGTGTTCCGATGTGACGGACGGCAGGCCGATGGACATCGCTAAGGCCACTTCGGAGGCGTGCAAGGCCTACGACAGGCTCAGGGAGAGGTTCGACGCCGTGGTCTGCGAAGGCTCGGGATCCCCGGCAGAGATAAATCTCAGGGACAGGGACATCGCCAACATCGGGATGATGCGCGAAAGGAACATCCCCGCAGTGCTGGTGGGGGACATCGAGAGGGGAGGGGTTTTCGCGGCCCTGTACGGAACATGGAAGCTGGTGCCCGAGGAGCAGCGCGGACTGTTGAAGGGATTCATGATCAACCGTTTCCGCGGAGATCCGACGATACTCGGCAGCGGCATCGCCCGCATAGAAGAGATCACAGGAATGAAGTGCCTGGGGGTAATGCCTTACGCAGACCTGAGGTTCCCGGAGGAGGACTCGCTGTCGGACTCCCGGGGAAGGATGTCCGGAAAAGACGTAAGCTCCGCATTCCTCGACAATCTGGACTCCCTGATCGGCGAGGCGGAGCGTTCAGGTTTCGATTTCGAAGCGCTGAACGCGATTGCGGAAGAATGATCATCCGCCGGACGCGACTTTGATCGCCCTGATGACCATCCCGTCCTCGAGAGGCGTGTCGGAAGGCACAGGGGTCCCTCCGACCAGGAACAGGAAGGCGTTCGGAAGCAGGCCCATGGACCAGAAGGCTTCGCCTACCGTCCCCTCGGCGGCCACCGCTGTATCCTTTCCGTACATGGAGATCGTCGCGCTCACAGATGCATATCGGGCGGTTCGGTTGATATTTCTTTTGATTGCCGTTTTTATAAAACGAATGCTATCGGGCAGCGATGATAACGGCGGTCCCTATGATGGTCTTCGTCACAGTTTCGTCCGTGTTCATGGCGACGGGAGACATTTCGACTTTCGCTCCCGCCCTTGCGCCCTCTGGATTCGCGGCGGCGCTGGACCCGTCTACGATGACCGTCTCACAGCTGTTAAGATACTATAGTCAGGCGCTCGTTCCCGCCGCTGTCCTATGTGCATTCTCGTACGCTTTGTATAAATTGATAAAGTACGCCCGTTTCAAGGACGGCTTCGAAGAGGAGGTCCGCCGTAAATGACCACCCTTGACAGCTTCTTCGCCGGGGAGATATACGTGCTCGACACCGAGACCACGGGACTCAAAGGCCATCCTTACGACGTGATAGTGGACATCGCGGTCTGCAGAGTGGATCTTGACGAAGGCACCGTGGAGCCGGCGTACTCTTCGGTGGTGGGGTATGACACGTCCGAGTGGAACGAATATCGCCGCACCGCATGGATATTCGAGAACACGGATATGACGCTCGACATGGTCGATTCGGCACCACCCCTTCAGGAAGTGGTCTCCGACGTACGCAGACTCCTGAAAGGGAAGAGGGTGACTTCTTACAATACGGAATATGACATGGGAAAGTTCCTCTACCACGAGCCATGGAGCATGAAAGGCCTCTTTACCGAGTGCAAGGACATAATGAAGGCCGCCACTCCGATATGCAAAGTGCCCAGCCAATATTACGGAAGACAGTACCAATTCCCCAAACTGGACCTCGCTTACGAAAAGATAGTCGATGGCGACCCGGCGGGGATAAACGGTGTGCAGGCCCACAGGGCGATGTCCGATGCAATGGTGGCGTCGCACATAATGGTCCGCATGTTCCGCGACGGGACTTATTCGCCCTGATCCGGGGCGTCGTCCTCTTTCATGCTCTTTTCCAGTTCCTTTTCCAGCTTCTTGTTGAACCAGGTCTCGGTGCGTATCGAAAGGAAAGAGAACATCCCGCTGCGGAGAGCGGCCCTGAGGACGAACAGCCATACCAGGACCAGGCCGATTATCGGGATGTAATATTCCGGCGGGAACACGGCGGTGGAGATCGCCTTGATGACGAAGAAGCGGGTCTCGGGAACGAAGTAAACGCAGGAGAACAGCAGGAGGAGCAGGCCGACCAGCAGCGTAGGCTTGACGTCTCTGGTGACCCTGCCGTCGACAGATAGGAACCTGTGCATGGGTTGCACGAGCAGGAGCTCCGCGATCCCTGCGAGCATCACGAAGAACAGCATGGCGTTGCGGGCGTTGATCTCCCTTATGTCGTTCTCGAACATCTCTATCGTTGCGTTCTGTCCCGCCAGATCCAGGGATCTGACGAGGTCGATGTACGGAATCCCCGCCGATTCGGCCATGGCGTGATAGTCTATGTTTATGAAAGCCCCGGTCCCGAAGTAGAAGACCAGGTAGATGGCGATACCGAACACCCCGATCAGGAACGCCGACGGTATCGCGAAACGGATCACCTCCGGTAGGACCATATCTCCGTTGTCATCCGGCTTCGCCCACAGTGTCATAAGGAACGCGGATATGGATACCGTGAGAAGGGCGTACATTGTGTTCTGGATCGGAAGCAACGGCGAGTTGCCCACTATCAGAAGGGCAAAAACGATCAGGAACACCAGGGTGAAGTTCCTGGTCAGATAGACCTTGAGTATGTCCCTCATGCCCGTCACCGTCCTTCTGCCCTCCATCAGCGCCTTGGGGAGGGCTGCAAAGTTGTCCTTCATCAGGACCATGTCCGCGGCCCCGCGGGCAGCTCCGCTCCCGCTCTCCAAAGCAATGCCTACCTGGGCGGCCTTTATGGCCTTGACGTCGTTGACCCCGTCGCCAACCATGGCCACGTACCGGTTGCTCAGTTTCAGGGTATCGATCACGACCTCCTTGTGGTCAGGTCTCATGCGTCCGAATATGTTCGTGGAAAGTATGGCATTCGTCCTCTCCCTGCCATCAAGGGCGTCCAGCTGTTCCCCTGATATTATCTTCCTCTCCCCCGGTATCTCGGCGATGCTGAAAAGTGCATTCACAGTCTCCGGGTCGTCTCCGGATATGACCTTTATGTCGATGCCGTTCTTCATGAAGATCTCCATCGTCTCCCTGCAGTCGGCGCGTATCTCGTCGGCGATGGCGGCCACGCCTATCACCTCAAGGCCGTTCGGGATCGTCGGTTCGTCTCCCTCGAAAAGTCCGCCCTTCCCCTCGCACAGCACAACGTTCCTGAGGCCCTGCCTGGAAAGCGTGGCGACGGTCCCCTGTACGCTTTCGCCGTCGGCGACCTTTCCCTTGAGCATGTCCCATGCACCCATGACCACCACTTGATCCGCCCCATCCACCATCGTCCTTACGGCGCTGTACTTTCTATCGGAGGAGAATTGAATTTCTTCAATCAGATCGCTCCTTTCGGACCCGAATTCGGCCTCCAGCACCTCAACGGTGCGGTTGCGGCTTCCGGTGGAGCCCAAGAAGACCCTTATCAATTTCCTGGCTTCGGTTTCGTCCATCGAGAAGTACATTTTCTTGAATATCAGACGGTTTGTGGTTATGGTCCCCGTCTTGTCCATGCAAACAGTGTTAACATGGCTCATCGACTCGACCGAGTTGGACCTCTGAAGGAGGACACCTGTGTCGGCCATCCGTATGGCCACTATCATGTAGGTCAGCGTTATCAGCAGGAAGAGCGCGATAGGTACGATGTCGAGTATGATGGTGGCTGTCTTCAGGAGCTCGTTGAGGGTGGTGCTGGCCCCCGAAACCAGCTTGAGGACTGTGTAAATGACCAGTATTAGCGCTGCGACCGAGATGAGGAGCTGCGTCACGGCAGTCGTCTCCATCTGCAGAGGCGTCTTCTTTTTCTTGTAGCTGCGGGCACTGACCAGCATCTTAGAGGCGTAGGTATCGGATCCAAGTGCCGAGGCCCTGTAGTACGCCTCCCCCGTCACGCAGTAAGAGCCGGAGAATATCGTGTCGCCCATATGTTTCCTCACGGGGCTGGACTCTCCGCTCAGGGCGGCCTCGTCCATCTCCAGCGACCGCATCTCTATGAGCTCGCCGTCCACGAGCGCCTGGTCGCCGGAGGTCAGGCGTATTACGTCGTCCATGACGATCTGGGACTGGTCTATCTCGACCTCCCTGCCGTCCCTTATCACCGTGACCTTGGGCCGGAGGAGCAACGCTATCTTGTCCAGTCTGTGCTTGGCCTTGATCTCCTGCAGGGTCGAGACGAGTATGTTCAGCGCTATGATCCCCGTGGCGGAGATGGCACTTGTGTACTCCTGCAGAAGATAGAGCGCGACGCCGAGCAGCATGAGTATGAGGTTGAACCAGTTCAGGAAGTTCTCGACGAATATGTCCCTGTAGCTCCTGCTGACAGATGACTCTACCCTGTTAACCAAGCCAGAAGCCCTTCGCTGATTCACCTCATCGGCGCTAAGGCCGCGGACCGCCATGAAACGTGAACCCAATCCGCTTATAAAATCATCTGTACAGCCGATTCAATTTCTTCTCTGGGTATTGGTTCGAATTCAACCCTTTCGCCTATCGATACGAAGTCGATGACACACCTCGCCGGCCTCTTGTAGTAGCCCTCCGCCGCAAGTGCGTAGACGCTCAGCTGAAGCATGTATGCGTCCATGTTGTTTTTTGACACGTCGGTCTTGTAGTCATGCACCTCTATACGGTCCGGATAAAGTGCCAGAAGGTCTATGTAACCGCTGAGGGAAACGCCAAGTCCGTTAAGGGGCAGCATGCAATGGACCTCTGCCAGTACGAGGTCGGCGTCGGCGACGGATGCAAGGACCTCTTTCACGGCGGGGGTCTCGGGATATTTCTCCCTAGGCTCGATGCCCTTGGCCAGTCCCTCCGCGGCCGCATGGATCTTCTTCCCGTACTCGATCCCCTTCCCCGAAACCTCGTCGGCGCCCTCCTCCGGCGGACCGCCTTCAAAGACCATTATGTCATGGACCCCTATGACCTTGCGACGGGATTCGTACGGCGCAGGAACAGGCATAAGGATGTTCCTGTCCTTCTCAGCAAATGCGGGCGCAGGCAGGTCCCCTATGGTTCCCAGGTATTTGTCCCCAGACAGCCCCGAGATGAATTTGGAGGGCTCGTCCCCGCAGATCATAGTGACGTATTGCTTCGCCCTCGAGATGGCCACGAAAAGGGTGCGGCGCTCTTCGCTGTAGTCTCTGTCTGCGGCGGTCCTTACCAGTAATGTCTTCCAAGAGCATCCCTTTCTGACGAAACCTCCGTCGGAAACCAGCTCCGTGGTGCATCTCACGCCCTCTGTCTCGTTGAAATATATCTCGTAATTGTCCTGCGTATAGTTGGGTATTATACGGTTATCCAGCCTGGGTATGATCACTATCGGGTATTCCAGCCCCTTGGATTTATGCATGGTCTGGATCAAAACGGCGTCGGAGTTCAGGTCCGCATCTATGCTGTATTTGTTTTTCTCGGCGATGTCGCTCTCGATCATCCTTATCATGTCCGATATGGTGATCAGGGAGGAACGGTGGGCGGACGAAAGCGTGGTGATGATCGCCTGCGTGACGTCGTTGTTGAGTCCGTAGTATGAAAAAACAGACGATATCAGATTGGTCGGCCTGCGTTTCTTCCTTTCCAGGTCATCCCTCAGTTCCGCGACCTCCTTGGGTACATCCGCGAAGTTCCCCCGGTCGCCGCGGACTATCTTTCTGACGTCCTCCAGGCCATACTCCATATCGGAAAGGATCCCCACCAGTCCCCAGGGGTCTGTCCTGTTGTTTATGAATTTCAGCCATGCGAGCAGCAGCTTTCCCTCTCTTGTGGACATTATCTCCACGTCCCCCTGCAGGAAAGCATCCACTCCTCTCGCCCTAGCCTCATCGTAAACGGCGCGGCACATGCTGCTGTTTCTGCAGATCACAGCGATGTCGCCGTACCTGGGCCTTCTGGCCTCTGTGCCCTCGTGCACAACGTAGTCGCCCGTCACATATTCTATGATCCTGGAGACCGTCTCCTTCGCCTCTTCGGAAGTCGGCACTTTGACATATCTCACGTGGGTGTCGGTCCCGATGGTGTCGTCGCCCGACGTCAGTTTAGTCACGGTTTCCGGGTCGAGGGAGACGGTCTCGTCATTGGTCCCCGGCAGACTCAGAACTGCGAACGAGGCGTCGATGATCTCCTGGGAGCTGCGATAGTTCCTGTCCAGCGAGAGCCTTGTGACCGCAGGTATCCTGAAAGGGATGCGCTCGGTGTCGTCGTTGAGATAAGCGTGCATGGCCACCGCCCGCCGCTCGAAATCGATTATGTTGTCGATCGATACGAACCTGAACCCGTATATTCCCTGTTTCCAGTCGCCCACCACGCAGAGGTTGGGCTCCTTGAGCAGCATCAGGGCGATCATCATCTGATTCTCGTTGGTGTCCTGGAATTCGTCTATCATCACGTACCTGCAGGACATTCTTTCCCTGACCCCGGCGCTGACATAGAGGATGATGAATGCGAACACGGAGTTCAGGCCGTAGGTCAGACGGTCGTCCGCGACCGAACGGCGTATGTATTCGTAGTATACGTCGTGAACGAACCTCAGGAGTTCGGACCTGTCGTCTTCGGCCGCGGATCTGATTATTTCCGGAGTCACATCTTCTTCCGTAGAAAACAGCGGCATTTCGGGAGAGAAAATCGTCCCTTCCTTGATTTTTTTGGAGACCGCGTTTATCAGCTTTTTCTTCTTCCTGGCATCGAAGTTCAGCCGCTCGACGGAAGAGGCGTCTCTGCCGATATCTCCCTCGAGGTCCTCCCCCTCTCTTCCTCCGAACCATCCCTTGCTCAGAGGCACTATGCCTTTGGCCATCAGTTTGTTGATCAAAGCATACATATGGGAAGGCAGAGTGCTGGAGATGACCGCTATATCTCCGTATTCGCTTCCGTGTTCCGCGTTGAAACGGTCGAAGAAGTTGCTGAAATACTCTCTGTTAAGCGTTTCGTTCTCCACAAGCGACGCGCTTCGGGTGAGCCCCTCGCCGAAACCGAGGAAGTCGCTCACGGATTCAGGGGATTCCTTCACTATAGAGTAGCAGAACGAGTCGAATGTTCCGGCCTGGATGAGCCTCGTGTCCTTTCCCGTCTCCGTTTTCGCGAGCCCTTCCCTTATGCGCTCCTCCATCTCCGTGGCCGCGTTCTTGGTGAACGTGAGAAGGAGAATGTCCTTCGTCTGAATCTCAGGCTTTTTCAAAATGTTGATGTACCTGCTCACGACGGTGAAAGTTTTGCCCGTGCCGGGCCCGGCGTCGACCACGTAGAAGCCGTCCAGCCCTTCGGCGATGGCCTTCTGGGAATCGTTAGGTTCTTTAGCCATCGTATTCCCCCTCATCTGTTACGGCGGCAGGTTCCCGTGTGCAGACCGAAAAGAAACAGCATTTCGTGCAGTCTTTACGGGGTTTAGGTTCGAAACCAGATCCCATCTTTTTCGATGCGGCCGCATGGTCATCGTTCAGTTTCTCAAGGAAAAGGCCCATGGAGTCCGAAGGGATGAACACTTCCTCTTTCACGATCCAGTAGTCCTCCTTCAGATGTTTGCAGAGTTTCCTCAATGCTTTGGTCACATAATCTGTTTTCACCTTCCCCGGCTTCATTCCGAGGGAAGACAACACGGACGCGACGAGTGCAGCGTCTCCCTCCCAGTCCTCGGGTCGGAGTCCGGAGGATAGCAAAGGCGACACGAAAGAATCCCATTTCTCATACATAGGCAACAGGGATTTCGTACCGTCAAAGAGCTTTCTCAACTGTGAATTCGGGTCGGCCATAGCCTCTCTTTTTGTTTCTTTCATCAGATGCACATTGACCGAATTGTAACAGACGGTCTCGGTGTCTTTCACGCGTCCGTCGGTCCCGAAAACGTAGAAAAGGCTGAAAACCGGAGTTCCGCCGCCCAAGGCCTCCCTGGCCAAAGCCAGGTAGATCAGGGGTTGCGTTTCGATGTATTCTGCTTTCTTCGGGTCGAGATTTTTGGCAACGTCGGTCGCTGCGTGGAAACCGCCGGTCTTGTAGTCGATCAGACAACTCCCTATCGCCAGGTCGAACTTGCCGTATATCGGATATTCGGAGGAGTCCATATCTCTCTCCGCGTGGCTGCTGCACATGGCAAGGCCCTCTGATTTCATGAGTTCGTTGGGATATACGCGCGAGGCGTTTTCCACATCCAGGGGGACGGGCTCTTTCCTGACGCGGTCGATGAAGGTCATCAGGTTCCTCAGGGCCACGCGTATGCGGTCCATGTCCAGCTTCTCCATGAGCGGGCAGGAGAGCCCGGCGTACGTCTTGCCTATGAGCTCTGCGTAGTGCTCGATGCCGTTTTTAGCGACATGTTTGGGATAGCAGACGTACAACTCGGCGAAAGCATGGATAAGGTGTCCGAAAGCCGTGTTTTCGTTGTCGGGCGCGGTCACAAGATTTCCGTAGTAGAACGCACGGGGACAGTCGCAGTAATTGTTGTAAGTGGATTTCGTGAACTTCCATTCGCGCTCCGTGTCCTTTCCGATGATCTCGGTCCCCCTCTCGGGGAACACTTCGGGCGTTTCCTTGTACCAGGATCCTTTCCTTACGGGCGCGACATCTTTGAAGTATGTCACATGGCGTCCTTCCCCTTCAAGCCCGCAGATGCCCTCGAACAGGAAGGTCGGACGGGCCTCTTTTCCCTTCCTCGTTGCGTTTATGGCGTAGATGCGGGACGTCCCCTGTTGCAGGAGGACCCTGAACTTCATCGCGTCCTTCTCGGCTTCCGCTTCTCTGTCGATATACTGCCTTCCCACGATCCTGTTGCCCCATTCCTCGCCCATACCGATGAATATGACGAAAGGACGGTCGACGAATACTGACCTGTGGCAGTCTGCCAGGAGAACGCCTCTTTTTTCGCTGTCCGGTATCTGCTCGTTGTGGTGCAGGTCGGATACGTTGTTCACGGCATAATTCATCTCTCCAACCAGCTGAGAGGTCACCTTCCTTCCGGCGAAGTTCAGCTCGTCGAGCAGCAGGTGGACCTGTGGGACGCTCTTTTTGTTCACCACGAGGTCGCAGACCTCAAGAAAGGTCATTTCCTTCAGGTTTTTCATGCATTCAGCCAGTTCCAGCGCTCTCCCTCCGATGTCGGGAAGTCTGGACAGGAGGACGTTGTCGTACCTAGCCCCAACCGTGCCGCCGTAAGCCGAGAATATCTCCCTCACGTGCCTGACCCTGACGGTGTCGTAAGACATCCCCAGGGTCAGGAAGCTGAGATAATCTCTGACCTGGGAGAGGTCGCGTACGGTCATCGTGTTCTTGAACGGTATTCCGCGCCTGTAGAGGGCGGCGCGTACCGCGTCAGCTATCCCGCTCTCCGTATCCATGACAATCGCCACGTCCGTGGCGCGTTCCGCATCTATGAGTTCGACCACGTTCTCGGCGATCTGCCTGTCGTTGCCTATTTCGTATATCTCTCCGATTTCGTAATTTTCGTCTTCGGCGACAACCTCTATCTCATCGTGCCTGATGGGAATGAAATGTTTGTCGAGGTCGTCGAATAGCTCGACGCCTATCACAGCGGTTCTTCTGCCGGCGAACATGTTGTCAGAAATAACGTAACCGGACCCTCGGCCCTCGTGGTACGTCTCCGGGACGAAGTCTCCCATGGCCTTTTCCACCGTCGGGAGGGCTCTGTACGAATCGTATACCCTCCTGGACCTGCGGGAGTACAGGAACTTCTCGACTTCCGACGTATATCTCCTGATGTTCCTGATGTTCTCGACCTCGGCGTGCACGAATTTGAATCCGTATCCGGTCTCGTCGGAGACCGCGGCGACGACCTCCAGGTCGCTCATCAACGGCAGGCCCAGAATCTGGATCGAAAGGTCGACGGCCAACTGCCGCGGGGTGTAAGCGAAGCCCCCGATCATCGGCCGGTCTATCCGCCCGTTCAGGGCGGTGGCGAGGGGGGCGTCGTTTGTTATTACGATATCGAAGTCTCTCGCTTCTGCGTAAATCTCGTCGATGCTCTTGGTCCTGTACATCCGACGCTGAATCGTCCGGAGGATAGTAATCCTTTCTATCGAATCCAGCAAAAGATCCTTTCTATATATCGGCGGGATTAACTACTGTCAATGTTCTTCAGGTGGCGTGTCCGAACTGTATGTCGTGGAGATCAACGGAGACGGAGAGGCGGGATATCCGCAGAACGTCGTGGCGGAGATCGGGATATGCAGAGTGGACTTAGGTTCCAAGGATTTCGATACGGTCTACAGCGACGTTGTCCGACTGGACCCCCTGGACATCGGCAAAGCGTCCCTCGACTGGATGTCCGCCACTTCAGGCATGGACCCGAGGGAGCTGTATTTTGGTTCCCCGGCCTTGGAATTAGCTGCGCATGTAAAGAGCATCCTTGCAGGTTCGGATGTTGCGTGCTTCGACATCGGCGAGGTTTTTGGTAAATACCTTCTTTACGAACCCTGGGACCTGACCCACGAGGTATCGGTCATGCCATCTGTCTCCCTTCGTATACCCAGCAATGCGATTCCCGCACCCGGGACAATGCTGAACGACAGGATCGGATACGCCTATTCGGTGTTGTGTCCCGGCGACCCCGCCGACGTTGGCGAGGGGAGAAGAGCGATGCATCTGGCACAGATGACATCGCAGATCATCATCGTGCTTCGCTCCCACGGGCTCTATTAAAAGCGGAACATCTTCAGGACCGAGCCGAAATGGGCGTCTGCCAACTGTGCCAGATATGAAGATATGTACAGCACTGCCAAAATTACCAGCAGAAGCAGAAGAAGCACCCTGGTAAAGGAGCCCGCATCCAACCACCATCCGATGCAAAGATAGATCAAAGCGAAGAGCACAGCTCCGAAAATCAGGAACAGCCAGCCCTTCTCGCTGCGGTAGTCGAGATATATCCTTCCCAGGCCCTGGAGACCGAATATTCCGGGTATCGCAGCAAGGAGCGTCGCGATCAGCACGCTCTTATCGCCCGGGATCCTCTCTTCTCTCTCCCGTGGCTTAGGCCCATTCATATCTGGCACATCATCGTTTCTCGGCACGGAACTGTAGCATTTGGGGCATGTGACGCTCAGCGAAGGAACAATCTCCCCACAGTTCGGACATCTTCTTTCGGTCATCTTTTCTCTCCAAGTTTGAAACCTGTGCAAACGGCGGAAGCTATCAGCCTGCCGCCGCCGAACACCTTCACGTCGTAGTCGGCCATCGAACGGGAATCGTTGATCAATACGGCCTCGGCCGTCAGCGGCCCCTCCGTAGCGGGCCTATAATAGTGCACGCTGCACGACTGGCCGACGGCATCGCATCC
The DNA here is from genome assembly GCA_002509405.1 of Methanomassiliicoccaceae archaeon UBA72. Classification (GTDB taxonomy): domain Archaea; phylum Thermoplasmatota; class Thermoplasmata; order Methanomassiliicoccales; family Methanomethylophilaceae; genus VadinCA11. Next base: position 47,435 of record DAVO01000012.1, read on the forward strand.
TATATTGCACGCCACGCAGAAAGCATGGTCTATCAGCCCGAAAGTCGCCGCGCCATGGACGAACCCTAGGCTGTTCAGAATCCTTCCGCATATGGGCATCTGCGCTACCGTCTTCTCTTTCGACACGTATATCAGAGTGATCCCCAGCTCTGTGGCGAAAGGGGCCTTGGACATGGATTCGATTCGGTCCATATCGTACCTGCAGCTCTCTTCGGTTATCGAAAGCAGCTCTGAACGGTCCATGCCGAAATATATACAGTACCGTATTTAACCGGAACGCAGTAAACCGCTATACGGCACAACAAATTAAAGCGGTTCGAGCCATGGGGGTGGCATGGCGGAAAGACTGACGGTCACGCAGCTCAATACCAGAGTGCGCTCCATACTGTCGGAGTCCCATGCCGTCAATGACGTTTGGGTCATCGGCGAGATATCCAACCTCAAATTCTATCAAAGCGGACACTACTATTTCACGCTGAAAGATGAAGGCAGTCAGATAAGCTCAGTGCTTTTCAAGGGTTCCAGGGGGAGAATCGATTTCGAGCCCGCAGACAATATGAAGGTCTCGGCTTTCGGACACGTCGACCTATACGTGGCCAACGGCAAATACCAGTTCATCGTCGAGACCATGACCCCCTCGGGGATAGGCGACCTGTTCCTGGAATATGAGAAGCTCAGGAAGAAACTCGAAGCCGAGGGATTGTTCGACTCCTCGAGGAAAAGAAAGCTTCCCGTTTATCCCAAGGTCATAGGCGTGGTCACGTCGGAGAGCGGGGCGGTGATCCACGATATCGTCACAACTTCAGGGAGGCTTTTCCCAGCAGACATCCTCCTCGCGCCCGCCCAGGTCCAGGGAGAAGGTGCCGCAGAATCCATCATCAGAGGGATAGAGGTTCTCAACAGGGAAAAAGTAGACGTTATAATAGTTGGCAGGGGAGGAGGTTCCATAGAGGACCTTTGGGCTTTCAACGAGGAAAAGGTAGCAAGGGCGATCTCTTCCTCACAGGCACCGGTGATATCCGCGGTCGGGCACGAATCCGATTTCACTATAGCCGATTTCGTCGCCGACGTCAGGGCCCCCACACCCACCGGGGCCGCAGAGCTGGCCCTCCGTGACAAACGGGAAGTGATCAGACAAGTGGATGGTTTCGGAATACGGATGGGGAGGGCGCTCTACCATATATGTGAAGCGATGCGCTACCGTCTGGAACTGGCCGATTCCAAATTAGCGGTCGGCCGTCAGTACGAAAGACTCTCTATGCTGGAGATCCGAGTGGGGCAGCTTTCCGAGAAGGCCGATGCCGCGCTCAGATCCTCGGTGCTGGGCATGAGGTCCCGTTTCAATTCGGTCGATTCCAAGATATCTCCTGCTGCGGCGCAACGTACGGTAACGTCGCTGAAAGACCGTCTTTCCTTCCTGTCGGAAAGAATGAAGCTGGCCATATTGCGGCGCCTGAAGGATGCGGGGTCTAAGATGGACGCAATAGACCAACGGTCCTCGGCACTCAACCCGCGCAGCGTGCTGGACAGGGGATACAGCTATGTGACCGACTCCGAAGGCCATGCCCTGACGTCGGCCAGGTCGCTATCCTCGGGGTCCATGGTGTCCATTTCGTTCCGCGACGGCGGTGCCGAAGCGGAGATAAAAAAGGTGAACTACGATGAACGAAGACATTGAGGGTATGAGTTTCGAAGAATGCATCACGGCACTCGAAGCGCTGGTGAAAGAGCTTGAAAGCGGAACTCTCGACCTGGACAAGAGCCTCGAGATATACGAGCGCGCCACCGTCATGAGGGACCGGTGCAAAAAGATACTTGAAGAGAGCGAGCGCCGGGTCCAGAAGATCACAGAGAGCTCGGAAGGTATCAAAAGGTCAGACCTTAAGATTGAGTGACCAAAGTCTGAAGCACTGCTTCCTGGCCCATCCGTCCGTTTGGGAGTAGAGGTCCGTGCCGTGGAAGTACAGGTCGCTGAAGGCCAGTCTCAGGGAGCCGGAGAGCTCTCCCTCGCGCAGATTCTTGCTGTTGAAGGACCCGAATATGAACTTCAGTCCTATCAGGAGCACCTCCACCGCGTCGTGGCCCCTGGCGAAGTCGATGGGGTCGTATCCTTCAGACATCTCCTCGTTCAGGCGGCGCAGGAGTTCGTTCCTGCTTACGCCCACGTTCATCGAAGCGCTGATCACCTCGTTCACAAGCTGCTTTACGTCGGTCTGAAGAGTCTTGCGGTCGATGAACCTTTCAAAGTCCAGGTTTCTGAAGGAAAGGTTGATTTTCAGTTTTTCCGAGATGTACATCAGGAGGCCGACAGGATAACACGCAGACACTATGGCATCGAAAACGGGCCCATATTTTCTTTCGAATCCCTCAAGTTCGCCGGCATCGGCATATTCGCACAGAATGTCGTCCAGGGCCGGGCTTCCGATCATCATCATCTCCAGGTCCCTGCGGTCGGTCAGGAATAAGGGCGGGGCGCGTTTCTTTCCAGTTATCCTGTCAAGGTCGGAATCCACGATGCCGACGACGGACACGAGGCCTCGTCTGCTCCAGCACTCGTCCACGGATTTTCGGACGTTGTCTTTGGAATGGCCTATGACTATCTTCACATGCTCCTTGTCGCTGAACTTGCCGTAAAGCCTGCCGTCGGTGATCCCTTCGACCACGAGCACCGTGTCCTCGACCGAAGACATCAGCATCGTTATCTCATTCGCAATGTCTGCCGGCGTCAGTGTTTCCCGCATTGTTAGCTTTCAGCTCCCTTGCCATATCCCATTTGTCATGGATTATCTGAGGCGAATGGGTCGCTATTATGAACTGAAGGTCCCTGAGCCTTGCCAGATCCACGAGTATCCCCCCGAGCTTCTGCTGCCACTCCACATGCAGGGAGTTCTCTGGCTCGTCCAGCACCACCAGCGAACCCTGTTCCGTCTGGAAAAGCAGACGGTACATGATGACCATGATCTGTTTCTCTCCCGAGGAAAGCGAGATGAGCGGAAGCTCCTTGCCGCTGTTGAGTCTGACCGTCAGGTTGTCTTTCTCGTTTATCTCTATATTCTTTTTGATCAGAAGTTCGTTGACGATGTCCTTGAAGACGACGATCGACTCTGCCAGCTGGTAGAACTTCCTGATATAGTCGTTCAGGCCGAAAGCCAGGTCCTGGTAGTCCTTCCTCTTCTTCGTGCTCAGGTCATGGCGCTCCGGCGGGAAGCGGAGACCGGAGGGCATCTCGGGCTCCAGCCCTGCTCCCTTCATGAAATCCAATTTGGCCTTGAGGTCCTTGAAAAGTAACACGAACTCCCCGTCGGAAAGGTCAGGGCGCCGGGAATCTTCGGGCTGCAACAGGGAGCCGTTGTCCTTTGCGTATCTGATGCGGTCTCTCATCTCGGCCGCGTAGACCGATATGGCCGGGACGTAATGGCCGTCCTTCTTCCTTACTATCTGCCTCTCCGGAGAGATATATGTCACCTGGAACATCCTGCGGAGCTCCGACTCGTCGACCGGTTGCTCGAGCTCGTTCTTCTGCACCAGTACGTTCGTGCCGTTGTGGTTCTCGACGATGAGGGTCATATCGCTGGAGAAGTTGACGTCCATCCTCTCGAAAGGCATGGACGAGAGCACATCGAACTCCCCCTTCAGGAGGGCTACTACGGCCCGCATGATGATGGATTTGCCGAATCCGTTGCTGGAATAGATGAAGGTTACAGGTCCCTGGTTCAGACTGACGCTGCTGTCGCATTCGTCGAAGAGCCCATAAATGGTAATCGTTCTGATCTTCATCGTGTCCGTATGTCCTTAAGCATATTTTAAGTACCCGTTATCCTGGCCGAGGGCTATCTTTATTTCCGTTGAACAACTCTGCGCCACGATGGAATCTGAAAAAACATTCTTCGAAGTAAAAAAACTCATCTCCTCCGGCAGTATCGATGCGGCGGAAGCGATCCTCTCCGACTTGGCATCATCTTCCGGCGACCCATTCGTCCGCATCCAGTGCGCGTCGGTGATGATGATAGTCGGAAGGAACGTATCTTCCGAAAAGGTCCTAGAAGAACTGTACGAAAACCTTCCTGAAGATTCCGGGACGCTGTTCCAGATAGCAAGAGCCATGAGGGGCCTGGGGAGGGCAGATCTGGCCGCCGAGATCCTATCGGGCTTGGAGGGGGATGACGAGGTCTTGAGAGAGTACGCCCTTGCCCTTAACCTCCTGGGACGTTACGGAGATTCCGTTTCCGCCACGGCAAAAATATCTGCCCCTTCTCTCCGGGACAAGGTCCTGACCGCAGACGGGCTGTCAGCTTCAGGACGTTCGCAGGAAGCCATTGGGCTGACAGGAGGTCTTTTGAAAGAATATCCAGAAGTCTACGATGTACAGCGCTCACATTGCACCGCACTGATATCGGCGGGCATGGACAAGGAGGCCGTGAAGTATGCAAGGAGCCTTCTTAAGAAAGACAAGAATTCTCCCGACGCCAACGCGGTCGCCGCATACGTAATGCATGTCGAGGGAAAGAGCCAGTCCGCAGGAGCATTCGCATCTGCGGCATTACGTTCCGACCCGTCTCACCTAGGTGCCATGGAGGTTCTCGCGCTGAGCCTGATAGAAAAGGGGAAGTTCAGGGAGGCCAGCATCGTTGCCGGCGCCATGAACGAGAAGGAGCCGGGAAATCCGGCTGCGGTAAAAATACTCAAGGAATGCGGCGGAAAGAGCTGATCAGTGCCTGTATATGCGGTCCCTGATGCTGAAATCGCTTACTCTGCGGGCCCTCTTGCCCCTGTTCCTCGCGACCTCCTTCCAGAATCCGGGCATGAAGAACAGCAGCGCCGTGGCGATCTCGAGACGTCCCAGGAACATGACCACGATCATAACGGCCTTCACTACCGGGTCCAGCGTGTACAGGGTGTCATAAGGACCGTATTCGCCTATCGAAGCTCCGGTGTTGCACACCGAAGTTACGGCCAAACCTATGGAATCGACGGGCATAACACCCATCATCATGAAGATGACCCCTGCTATGACAATTGTAATGGCGAACAGTGCCAGCGTTATGAAGGAGTTTATGACCGAAGACTCTTCCACGCTGTCGCCGTCCATTTTGACGTCATATACGGCCAATGGATGGAGCGTCTTGTAAATGCTGTTCTTGATGTACTTTCCTATTATGACGAAGCGGTACATCTTCACTCCTCCGGCAGTGGATCCGCTCATGCCGCCTACAAAGGCCACTATCAGAAGGAGTATCGAGCAAAGCGGTACCGGCCAGATAGCAGGGTCTGTGAAATTGACAACCGCAAATCCCGTGGAAGTGCCCATGGAGACGACCGTGAACAGGGAATCTGCGACAGTCTCCATCAGATAATACAATTCCAGATTCCTGCTGGCATTTATCAGCAGCGCAGATATCAGCAAGCTTATTCCGATGTACCAGTAAATTGTCCATCTGAATTCGGTGTTTTTCGCATAGGGTTTCAGCTGTCCTTTGTAAAGGCCTTTGAAATGTATGTAGAAGTTCGTACCTCCCAGAAGCATGAAGGCTATTACGATAACTTTGACGATGTGGTCATAGTCCGCCATGCTGTTGGCGTTGTTGAGGAATCCTCCGGTCGAGACCGTCGAGAGGGTCATGCATGCCGAATCTATGGCGCTTACGCCGAATAATACCAGAATGACAGCCTGCACGACCGTGAGGAGGACATAGATCAGCAGGAAGCTCTTCGCGGAGTCCTTCAGCCTAACAGAAAAGTTTTTTGTCCCGGAACCGGACATCTCGTTGATAGAGAATCCCTTTCCGCCTATGCCCATTATTGGTAGCATGTAAAGGAATATGAGGATTACCGACACACCTCCGATCCACTGGGTCATGGACCTCCAGAGGAAGAGGCTCTGCGGGAAGGAATCGAAGTCCCTGACCATGGTATATCCCGTGGTGGTCACTCCGCTCACGGACTCGAACAGGGAGTCTATCAGCGGCATACCGTACAATATGAAGGGTGTGGCGCCGACGAGTATCATTATCAAAAACGCGCCGCCTATCATCAGGATCCCCGAGGTGGCCTGGAGGCCCTCATCGCCCTCTCTGAACATTATCAGAACGATGAGGCCGACCAGCACGAGTAAGAAAAGCGGTGTGAGGAAGATCTCGTAATCCTCTCCGTAGTAGACTGCCGTGGCGAAGGGTGCGGCCATCGAGATGCCCATCATCAGCATTATCATGCCCAAGGAATGGAGCACCGTATTCCTCCAGCGGGCCCCCTTGCTTATTTTTGTCTCATCCTCTAACAACGACAAGGATCACAACCCCGGCAAATTCTTTCCAAGCAGCTTTTTCACCGCAGACATTTTTGACATGTAGGCATATATCAACACCCTGTCCCCGTCCCTGAAGTTGGTGTCGTACTTAGGGTATATCACCCTGCCGTTGCGGACCACTGCGGCAAAACGGACCCCGTCCGGAATATCCAGGTCCCCGTACAAACGGTTGAAAAGGGGAGACCTCTCATCGATCTTCACGCTGAAGAAGAACTCGCTGTCGTGCTTCATCTTCAATATCGAGTCCTCATCCGATATCAGGCCCTTGGTGATCTCGTTGGCTATTATGAGGTGGTATCCAATTATCGTCTCTATTCCCGTGAAGCGGAATATATCGTTATACTCCCTTGTGAGATATCTGGAAATGACCTTCCTGGTACCGAACTTAAGGGAAGCCATGCAGGCTAGGAGGTTCTTCTCGTCCGCTTCGGTGACGCTTATTAGGACGTCCGCCCTTCCCACGTTCTCGGTCTTGAGGATGTGCGGGTCCAGAGAATCCGAGTTAACAACGATGGCATCCGTAAGGGTGCGGGCGGCCTCCCTGCAAAGGTCCTTGTCCTCTTCGATGATCTTGACGTAGACTTTCTTGTCCATTTTGCTGAGGGCCTTGGCGACGTTCATTCCGACCACCCCAGCTCCCAGGATCACAAATTCCAGGGCCTCGTCCTCGATGCCTATCATCTTGTTGAAGGCCTCGATCCCCTTTTCGCTGCCGATGACGGTGATCCTGTCCTCCGGGCGGACCTCGGCCGTTTCCACGTCGATAATGACTCCGTCCCCGCGGTATATGCATACGATGTTGCACTCCTCAGGTATGTCCAGGTTCAATATCACGTTGCCCACTATGCCCTGGTCGCCGCCGACCCTGAAGGTCGCAATAGCCAGCCCCAGAGATTTGATCGTTTCGTAATCTACCACGTTCTCGAGCGTGGCCAGCTTGAATATCTTGTTCGAGCTGATGATCTCCGGAGAAATGATCATGTCCACGCCGGGGTCCCCCTCTCCGGTTGTCTTGATCAGGTAGTCCGGGTTCTTGATGGTGGCCACCGTGCGCAACGAAGGCTTGTATTTTTTGGAAACCATGCATATGAAAAGGTTCAGCCCGTCGGATGGAAGCGTAGATACGATTATGTCCGCATCGTGCTTGCCGATCGCCAGCTCCAGTATCTTGGGGTTGGTCCCGTCCTCGTGGAGAACCGAGACATTGAGCAGATTCTTCACGGTGTCGGCCTTTATCGCGTCCTTCTCGATCATCATCACGTTGTGGACGGCTGATAGGGTCTCTGCGGAAGTATATCCGACGTTTCCCGCGCCGATAATGATAATGTTCATCTGAGTTCCGTCCTGAGATGTTCGGTCCCGTTATATCGGTTGTGCTTGTAAGTTTCATCTGGAACTTAAGGCCGACGTCCCTTCAATCCTGATGGGGATGTAAATGCTTTTCGTATTCGCCCGGCTTCCCAAAGCGTGGAATCTCCGAGATAAGGCCGATTCCTAATATGAAACGTATCGCGTAATATAAATCACGGGACTATGATTCGGGCGCCATGTGGAAGCAAGTAAGCGAGGATTTCTGGAAGGAGAACCGCGCGTCCAAGGTCGGAGACGTCTCGGATGCCGTGAGCGGCATCATCGGCGAGGTGCGTGCCGGCGGTGACAAGGCGCTGTTCGAGCTTACCAAGAGATTCGACAGACAGGAACTCGGGCGTCTGGAGGTAACACGCGAAGAGATCGAAGACGCATACGATTCCGTAGACCAAGAGATAGTCGAAGAGCTGGAGAACGCGGCATACAACATCGAGCGCTTCCATGAGATGCAGGTCCCTCCAGATATGTGGCTCAGGGAGGTGGAGCCCGGCATTACGTTGGGTGTCAAGAGCACACCTCTTGAAAGGGTCGGATGCTATGTCCCGGGGGGGAGAGCGTCATATCCCAGCACAGCTCTGATGTGCATCATCCCGGCGAGGGTCGCGGGCGTAGGCGAGATTATCTGCTGTACTCCCGCCCCGGTGAACCCGGCGACGCTGGTAGCGATGGACATCGCGGGAGCGGACGAGATATTCAAGCTGGGCGGCGCGCAGGCCGTGGCGGCGATGGCGCTTGGTACCGGCAGCGTCCCAAAGGTCCAGAAGATAGTCGGCCCCGGAAACGTGTATGTCACGGCAGCAAAGATGATGCTCCGCAACGAGGTGGAGATAGACTTCCCGGCAGGACCCAGCGAGATAGGGGTGCTTGCCGATTCGGGCGCGGTATGTGAATATCTGGCTGCGGACCTCATAGCTCAGGCGGAGCACGACCCGTCATCGGCAAGCCTGCTGATAACGGACGACCCGGAGCTTCCCGGCCTCGTTTGGGAGGCTATGGAGCAAATGATCGACGACCAGCCCAGGAAGAGCATCATACTGAAGGCCCTGGAGAACTCAGGTTACATCGTTGCAGAGGATATGGACGAGGCGGTCGAGATGATGAACCGCATCGCCCCGGAGCACCTGTCCATACAGACCTCCGACCCGATGGCAACCCTTTCGAAGGTCAGGAACGCAGGTTCGATATTCGTAGGCCCCTATACCCCGGTTGCCGCAGGCGACTATGCGTCGGGGACCAACCACGTGCTTCCCACGGCCGGGAATTCATCAACGGCTTCCGGCCTGAACGTGGCACACTTCCGTAAGACGTCCACCGTGCAGTTGCTCACCTGCGAGGGCCTGGAGGCCCTTGCGCCGACCATAGAGACTTTGTCCACATCGGAAGGCCTTCACGCCCACTGCGATTCGGTGAGGGTCCGCTTCGACGATGCGGAGTGAGATGATGGACCACTTAGACCTCTACGACCCCAACCTCTACATCAACAGGGAGCTCTCATGGCTCGAGTTCAACAGGAGATGCCTCGACGAGGCCAACGACAAGGGGGCCCCCCTGCTCGAACGCCTGAAGTTCCTTGCCATATGCTACGGGAACCTCGACGAGTTCTTCATGATCCGCGTCCCCGGCATAGTCAACGGGATAGTGGCAGGTGCACCGATACTTGATGCCCCGGACATAGAGCATGACACAAACCGTCTGCTTTCCAAGATCAATTCCAAGGTGGAGGGCCTGCTAGAGGGGTACAACGCATGCTGGTTGGAGCTCAGGTCGGTCCTTTCGGAGAACGGGATAAGGATTCTGTCCATAGACGACCTCTCCGACGAGCAGATGGAGGCGGTGGATTCCTTCTACAACGACCGCATCCATCCTCTCCTGACGCCTCTCGCGCTGGACGTATCGCATCCGTTCCCTTTCATCTCGAGCAACACCCTCAGCCTTGCGGTGAAGATGGAGGGGCCCAGGGGCCAGGTAATGTATGCCAGGATCAAGATGCCCCTCGGACCCTTCAACCGCTTCGTGCGGATACCATCCGAATCCTCCGGCTTCGACTATGTCCTCCTGGAGGATATGGTGCGCCACAACGTGCAGAAGCTTTTCCCCGGTTTCAAGATCAACGGGGTATACGCCTTCAGGGTCACCAGGAATGCTGATACCAAGGTGACGATCGACGAGGCCTGCGACCTCATGTCTGCCGTCGAGGAGTCCATCGAAGGCAGGGGCACCGGTTTCCCGGTCAGGATGGTCACAGAGTCTGCCATGCCCCAGGACATGGTGGAGCTTTTCGGCAAGAATCTGGACCTCGGGACGGAGCAGATACACAGGTCGGATTCGCCGTTGATGCTCAACAGCCTCTGGGAGCTCTACGACCTCAACCTGCCCCGTCTCAAGGAGAAGGAATTCAGGCCCTACTGCCCGCAGGAGCTGGCAGAGGGGTCGTCGATCTTCGAGGCCGTAGCAAAGAGGGACTGGGTGCTCTACCACCCGTACGAATCCTTCGGGATAATAGTGAGGTTCCTGCAGGAAGCGGCCCACGACCCTGCGGTCCAGAGCATCAAGATATGTCTTTACAGGATAGGCAAGGACCCCTCCATAATCCAGGCGCTTAGGGATGCCAGGGAGAAAGGTAAGACGGTATCGGTCCTGATGGAGATAAGGGCGAAATTCGACGAGACCAACAATATACAGCTCGCGAAAAGCATGGAACAGCTCGGCATACATGTGGTCTTCGGGCCCCTGGAGCTAAAGGTCCATTCCAAGCTCCTGCAGGTGGTGCGCCTCGAGGGAGGCCATCTTGTCAGGTACACCCATATGAGCTCCGGCAACTACAACGTAAGCACCGCCAAGCAGTATGCCGACATCTCGTTCCTGACGGTGAACGAGGAGATAGGAGAGGACGTGGGCGAACTTTTCAACTCCCTCACCGGCTACTTCGGACCCAGGGAATACAAGCAGCTGCTGGTGTCGCCTCTGAACCTGAAGGACTCGCTCATCGAAAAGATAAGACGCGAGATCGAACGCAAGGAGGAGACCGGCAGCGGATACATCGCGCTCAAGGCCAACGGCCTCATAGACGCGGACATCATTGCAAGCCTGTACAGCGCGTCCATCGCGGGCGTGAAGATAGAATTGAACATCAGGGGGCTGTGCTGCCTCCGTCCCGGGATACCAGGAGTATCCGACAACATACGCGTGATAAGGGTGGTGGACAGGTTCCTGGAGCATGCGCGCATCTACTACTTCGAGAACGGGGGCGACCCGGAGATGTACATGGGTTCTTCGGACATAATGCCGAGAAACCTCCTCGCAAGGGTCGAGACGCTGTTCCCGATACTCGACAAGGAGATGCTGGTCTCCATCAGGGACAACATCCTTCGCGTGCACCTTGCCGACAACGTGAAGGCCAGCGAGCTGACCTCCGACGGGACGTATGTCCCGGTGGCAAGGAAGAAGAAGGAGCCGGCAGTCAGGTCGCAGAAATGGTTCATTGACCACAGAGGGTGCTGGCATGGCTGAAAGCAGGACCGTCGCCTTCATAGACGTGGGTACCAACTCGATCCATGTGCTGGTGACCCAGTTCTTCCCGGACTCGGTGGGCACTCCGATATTCGACGACAAGGAGTCCGTGAGGCTTGGCCAGAACCTCTTCGCCGAGGGATACATCGACCAAGAGACCATCCAGAGGACGAAACTTGTCATAGGGCGTTTCGTCAGGATAGCCAAGGACATGGGCGCGGACGAGATATTCGCCTTCGCCACATGCGCCGCACGCGAGGCCTACAACAGGAACGAGCTGCTGGACGCGGCTTCTGAAGCGGGAATAGATCTGAGGATAATATCCGGCACCGAGGAGGCCAGGCTGGCGGGGCTCGGCGTGTTCGGGCCTTACGGGCCCCCGGACAGGTGCGTCGACATCGATCTCGGAGGGGGAAGCACCGAGATAAATCTCTGCAAAGGCAGCGAGACCATATTCTTGGACAGCCTCATGGCCGGTTCGGTGCGTTTCTCCTACGGGCTGGGCATAGACCAGCGCGGGACGGTGTCCCGTGCCGACTACGAAAAGATGCTCCGTGCGGTGGACAAGGTGGCAGATAATGCGGCCAACAGGCTCAGGGAGATCGGATTCGACAGGGCGATGGGGTCATCGGGCACCATGATAAATCTGGCCGAGATGTGCGCCGCCCGCAGGGACGGCGACGCTTCGTATATGACGAAAAAAGAGCTTTCGGAGCTGATGAGGGACCTTTGCGCCATGGACGAAGTCCAGCGCCGCAGCGTGCCCAGGATGAACCCCGGAAGGTCGGACATAATCATCGGAGGAGGGGCCGTAGCAGAGGAGCTGATGCACCTTTTCGAGATAGACAAGATATTCATCAGCGAACGCGGGCTGAGAGAAGGGATGCAGTTCGACTATCTCCTGGGAAAAGGCAGGAAGGAGTTCAATCTCAGGCGATCCTCTGTGATGACACTCGCCAGACGCTGCGGTTTCAACGAGAAGCACGCATCGCAGGTCAACATGCTCACGATGCGTATGTTCGACAGCATGAAGGACCTCGGCCTGCACGCGATGAACGGCGACGTCAGGGAACTGCTGGGATATGCGGCGACGCTCCATGATATAGGGGAGTTCATCAGCTACAACAAGCACAATGTCCACTCCTACACGATAATATTGAATTCGAACATGCCCGGTTTCACCCCGACGGAACTGGAGGACATGGCGCTGATCGCAAAGTTCCACCACAAACGGTTCCCCGGGTCGAACCACAAGCTCCTCAAGACGTTTACCAGACAACGGGCCAAGACCGTCCGCTACTGCGCCATGATGCTCCGCATGGCCGACGTTCTGGACAGGCACAGGTCCTCGCCGGTGGACAGCATGCGCGTCCTCGCGGTCGGAGGCAGCGTGCTCATAGATCTGAAGTCCAAGGAGGACCTGAGCATGGAGGTCTGGAAGCTGGAAGAGCTATCCGAACCGTTCAGAGAAGTATTCGGGTCAGAGCTTAGGATATGCGCATCCGGGTGGGGCGAAGCGAAGATATAGGTCCCTAGGCAGGAACGCCCCGTCAGATGATTCTTCGCGGCCATCGGGCTTCAGGACATCTCTCCAGACGAACCTTTTCGTTAGGAACCATTAAATTAAGGCAAGTTATGTTAATTTCAGAAGCGGGATACCCCTTGCATGGATTAACGTCCGTTTCCCGCTTTAAAATCCCTTATATCCCTCGGGGTCGATCCTGAGGGATATCCCCTTTTGGTAAGCCCTTCTCTCAATTTCGTCCCATGCACCGCGGAGCAGGTCCAGTTCCTCGGGGGATGTCTGCACCAGGGCGCTGTCCCCGTAGCAGCGGAATCTCACCTGCCCAACCCCGGCCGTATTCCGGATGAAAGCTTCCCATTCTTCGATATCCCTAAGCACGGCATCGGTGATGACGGTGCCGCATGGTATGCGGGTGGAGAGGCATGTGTCCTTTACGAGGCCTGCCGACCAATCTTTGGACATTACGTGTTCGACTATCTCCTTCCTTCCGATCTTCAGCGACTCGAGGGGCCTGAAGATGAAAAGTTCCACGGCCGCCCTGTGGCCCGGGCGGTTCTGGGAGAGGTCGTCGTAGTTGTCTCCGCATATGCAGTTGCCAGTTCCCAGTTCTACGGCTATCGTCCTGACGGCGGAATACACCGCCCTTTTGCAGTGATAGCAGCGGTCCTCCCCGTTAGCCTCCACGCCCGGCAGGTCTTCCCATCCGATCTCTGCGACCACGAAGGGGATGCCGATCGCATTTGCGATCCTCTCCGCCTCGGACCTCTGCCTCCTGCTGACCATGGGCATGTCCACGAACACGGCGGTGATATCCTCTATCGACCTTACGCATGCCTCGGCCAGATAAGAGCTGTCGAACCCGCCTGAGAACGCCAGCACAGCCGAATCCATAGTTCCTAGGAAATCGCAAACTTCGTCGAACCTGTTCATCTGCTTCTTATCATTTCCGCGAATATCTTTAACCCTTCGCACATATACAAGCGCATATGGACATCAGAGAAGTGTTGGAATCCTACAGGGCGGGCAGGATCTGCGCTGCGGAGGCGGAAAGGTCGCTCCGCGCTGACTATATCGAGTCGATAGGTAACGATGTCAATATGGACCTGGGACGAGAGATCAGGAAGGGAACTCCCGAGGTCGTCTACGCCAGAGCGAAGTCACCGGAGACCGTCGAGAGGATCCTTCGCAGTTCCAAGAGGAGGCTTCTGGTGTCAGGTGCGGCCGAGGAGCACTTCAGCGCAGCCGAGGGCATCGAAGGTGCGGAGTTCCACAGAGAGTGCGGTTGCATCGTCTTAGGCGGATTCCCCGAGGAAAGATACGGCCCGGTGGCTGTTGTCACCGCAGGCACATCCGACATCAAGGTCGCCAAAGAGGCGGTCCTCATGGCCCGCATGATGGGCTGTTCATGCCTGGAATTCTATGACATCGGGGTCTCGGGCTTACATCGCCTCATACCTCCCCTGAAAGAGATCGTATCGAAGGACGCCGCGGCCGTGGTCGCGGTCGCCGGAATGGAAGGGGCGCTGCCGACACTGGTGTCGTCCCTTTCGCCGGTTCCCGTCATAGGTGTGCCGACATCTACCGGATACGGCATCGGAGGTGATGGGCTGGCCGCCCTCATGGGCATGTTGCAGTCCTGCTCTCCGGGCCTTAGCGTGGTGAACATTGACAACGGGATAGGGGCGGGCGCGATGGCGGCCATGATAGCCAGGGGCAGGGTCTCCGAGAGATGAGCGGACAGACGTTCTTCGATTCGATGGCAGAGATGAACAACACCGAGATCAAATCCGGGTTGTGCTCGATCTGCAAAGGCTCGCACAGGCTCTGCGGGAAGGACAGATGCCCGCTGATGATAAAGTTCTACTCGCAGCAGAAGACCCTGCCGATGATAGACGCAAAGGACCTGGCAGGGAGCAGCCCTCCTGCCGTGTTCGTCGGCAGGTTCGGATATCCCAAGGTGGACGTGGGCCCCTTGATACCCCCGGAGTTCGGAGACACGTCCATCATGGACACGCCGGAGCGCTGGATGGGGAAGAGCATAGACGAGATAGTTGATTTCAGGTTCAAACTGGTCCGCGGAAAGATCAGGATAGATGCGTACGACTTCAAAAAGTCGGGCAGAGTGGTAGACGATATACAAGAGATCGCCCTGACAGAACGCCCCCTTGACATCGAGGCGGAGTTCTCCCATAAGCCCAAGGGACGCGTCGTCATGGATGACGAGGTTCAGCCCTTCGGGCCATCTGCGCGTATGACCTCTATGAGGAAGAGCAACGGCAGGTTTGAAAGGAACCTCGAACGCAGCTTCTACGACACTGACATGAAGGCGGTGGACGCCGTGATATCGTCCTACCGCAACGGGACGCTTATTTCCGAGATAGAGAAGGCGTTCTCCGTCGGGACGATGGGGGTGGAGAAGCGGCGCAGGTTCGTTCCAACGAGATGGAGCATCACGGCTGTCGACGATATAATAGGCAAAGACCTGCTGACCACCACCAAGTTCTACAACACCATCGACGACTACCGCATATACCAGTGGGAGCAGCTGGACAACCGCTGGTGCATACTGATGATGCCCTGCACATGGAGGTACGAGCTCATAGAGGCGTGGTATCCGAACACCACGTGGAACCCTACCGGACGCACGATCGACATAATCAGCGACTGCGAGTTCTTCGACGGCAGGAAGGAATATGCCCACATCGGAGGATGCTACTACGCCGCGAGGATGGCCGTCAACGAGCTTCTCACAAGCGAAAGGCGCACGGCGGGCGTCGTGATCTTCCGCGAGGCGCACCCGGGATACGTCATGCCGGTAGGCGTGTGGAACGTCAGGGAGAACGTCAGGGAGGCCCTTCGGACCAAACCCTACAGCTACGACACCCTTGACAAGGCGATGGACCACGTGGACAGGGTGATGGACATCCCTAAGAGCACATGGGTCAGCAATTCCGGGGTCCTGAAGGACTGGTACACGCAGAGGAGGATCGAGGACTATTACTGACCTTCTCGACTTCACGCCTTCTGACGAGTGGGACGGGGTTTTCGAGACCGTGAAATGCAAACGGGCCCTCTCGCCGTCCGGCCTGCCCGGCATCGACTACGCCCTGAATCCCTACGGTGGCTGCGAGCACGGTTGCGTTTACTGCTACGGGCCCGAGGTGACCCATACGGACTTCAGGGAATGGCGCATCGTGAGGGTAAGGAGCAACATAGCGGAGAGGCTTGCCAAAGAGGTGCCGAACATAGAGGGCACGGTCGGCATAGGAACGGTCACCGACCCTTACCAGTACGCCGAAAAGAGATTCATGCTCACATCCCAATGCCTGGAAGTGCTCAGGTCCGCCGGGCTCAGAATACACGTACACACGAAGTCCGATCTCATACTCCGCGATCTCGACATCATCTCCGGGATGAAGGGCGAGGTCGGTATCACCATAACCACCCTTGACGAGAAGGTCTCCCACATAACGGAGCCGGGCGCCCCGCTTCCAAAAAGGAGGCTGGAAGCACTTAAGGAACTGACCTGCGCCGGCGTGGACACCTATGCCCTGGTCGGGCCCGTGCTCATGTATCTCGAAGGCAAAGAGGTCGAATTCGTCGAAGCGGTAGCATCCACGGGAGTCAGGCGCATGTGCGTAGACCGTCTTAACCTGCGGCCGCTGCTCTCTCAGAGGCTGGAACGCATGGGAGTGAGGGGTTCGACCTCGGCACTGGAGAAGATACGGCATATCGCCGGGGACCGCGGCATAGAGGTCACCGACGTATTTTGAATGTAAGCATGTCCCTGACCGACAGGGAGTAGGAGAATACCAACAGGGAGACCGCGAGCAGAGCGGACAGGAACGCGAGGAACGTTCCGTTCATGGAACCGTAGACGGTCAGCCTGATATACAGGAAGTAGAAGACCAGGTAGAGTATTATCGCCGCGGTAAGATGCGATACCCTCACCTGCACCTCTCCACCGCGGTTCCTGTACCCTATGAAGACGATGCCGCCGCCTACCAGAAAGCTGATGAGGAGGGCGACGTAGGTCAAGGGCGGGAAAGGCCATTTGCCTGCGAAGAATGCGAGATACAGAAGCGAAGCTCCCCAGAAACATATCCCCAGATAGACCAGCCACATTCCTTCCATCGATTCGTAGTTGATCCTGAAGGCGCGCATTCTGAAGATACTTTCTGTATGAATATATATCCTTATCCTTTGATAAAACGGATGGCGACCATCAAAAAATGCACTGGTTATAAAGGAATAGTTAATATAGAAGAACAAATTTACCGTAACCAAGACAAAGGAGGATAATCCAATGTATGGTTCTGGAAATCAGCCTATAATCGTGCTCAGAGAAGGCACTGAAAGAAACAGGGACAAGGAAGCGCAATTCAACAACATAGCGGCCGCAAAAGCAGTGGCCGACGCCGTCAGGTCCACTCTCGGACCTAAAGGAATGGACAAAATGCTTGTCAACACCATCGGCGACGTGGTCATAACCAACGACGGAGTGACCATTCTGAAAGAGATCGACGTACAGCACCCCGCCGCCAAGATGGTCGTCGAGGTAGCCAAGACCCAGGACTCCGAGTGCGGAGACGGCACCACGACCTCGGTCGTAATAGCCGGAGAGCTGCTCAAACAGTCCGAGGAGCTTATCAACTCCAACGTCCACTCGACGGTGATCACCAACGGATTCAGGCTCGCCGCCGAGAAAGCGGCCGAAATCCTGGACGAGATCGCAGTACCGGTCAACACCGACGAACTCCTCGAGAAGGTCGCATCCACGGCGCTCACCGGCAAAGCTGTCGGAGAGGAAGAGGCAAAACTCGCCAAAATCGTGGTCCAGGCCTGCAGGTCCGTCGAAGACGACGGAAAGGTCGACACCGACGACATACACATTCAGAAAAAGATCGGCGAGAACATCGGCAACACATGCATGATAAAGGGTATCGTGATCGACAAAGAGCGCGTCCACCCCCGCATGCCCAGGAAAGTAGAGAACGCGAAGATCGCGCTGTTCTCATGCGCCCTCGAGGTCAAGAAGACCGAGTTCGACGCACAGATACAGATAACCGACCCCACAAAGATGAACTCCTTCCTCGAGGAGGAGGAGAACAGCCTCAAGGCGATGGTCGACGCCATCAAGAAGTCCGGAGCCAACGTGGTCCTCTCCCAGAAGGGAATCGACGATCTGGCCCAGCACTACCTTGCAAAGGCGGGCATATTCGCATGCAGGAGGCTCAAGCAGAGCGACCTCGAGGCTATTGCCAAGGCGACCGCAGGAACAGTCGTCGGCAACACCGCAGAGATCAACAGCAGCGACCTGGGATCCGCCGGTGTCGTGGAGGAGAAGCTCATCGGAGAGGACGGAATGGTCTTCATCACCGGATGCAAGAACCCCAAGGCAGTGACCCTTTTCGCCCGCGGAGGCACCGAGCACGTCATCGAAGAGGTTGAAAGGGCCCTTACCGACGCCATCCGCGTCGTGGGAGTCGCCATCGAAGACGGAAAGGTCGTCGCCGGAGCAGGTGCCCCCGAGATAGAGGTAGGGATCAGACTGGCCTCTTACGCCTCCAGCATCGGAGGAAGGGAGCAGCTTGCGATCGAAAAGTTCTCGAAGGCCCTGGAGATAATCCCCTGGACGCTCGCCGAGAACGCAGGCATCGACCCCATAGACAGCATCATCAACCTGAAGAAGGCCCACAAGGAACACAAGAACGGTTCCGTCTACGGTATCGACCTCGACAGCGGAGAGGCCGTCGACATGCTGAAGAAGGACGTTGTAGAGCCCCTCAGGGTGAAGAAGCAGGCCATAAGCTCTGCTTACGAGGTCGCCAACATGATCCTCAGGATCGACGACGTCATCACCGCACGCAGGGCCCAGTCCCCCCCGCCGGGAGCCGGTGGAATGGGCGGCATGCCCCCCGGAATGATGTAAAACCATTAACGAGGGGGCTCGTCCCCCTCGACACGATTTTTATTAAACAATTCTGCCCTTGAGGAATTCCGGGGGCTCGGAGATTCACTTATAATCATAAGTCTGGCACTATGCCGGTTACGTATCTGTAGGCAGTCATTTAAAAAATTATGAATGGTATTTTCATAGTCGCTCTGTCAGACAATTGTCTGAAAAAATTAAATATCCGTCGGACCATTATGAACACGATGGGATCAAATGCGGGCCGCACTTTACACGAGGGTGTCGACTGAAGATCAGGCCAGAGAAGGTTACTCCCTCGACGCACAGATGAAGCGTCTGGAGGCCTACTGCCAGGTCAGAGGATGGGACATCGGGGGCAAGTACAGGGACGAGGGGTTCTCAGGAAGGGACACTGATCGTCCGGAATACCGCAGGATGTTTTCAGAATCTGAGTCCTGGGACATCCTTCTCGTGCTGAAGATGGACCGTATCCACAGGAACAGCGTGAACTTCACGCTGATGATGGACGAGCTGAGGAAGCACGGCAAAGAATTCAACTCGATGCAGGAGAAGTTCGACACTACCACCGCAATGGGCCGTTTCGTAATGGACATCATGCAACGCATCGCCCAGCTCGAAAGCGAGCAGATCGGAGAGAGGGTCAAGATCGGGATGATGCAGAAGGCCCAGTTCGGAACCGGCCCCATGGGGTCCGGCCACCCTTACGGATACGTTTATTCCAGAGGCATCCTCGAAGTGGTGGAGGACGAGGCATACACCGTGAAGGCGATATACCGCCTATACAACGAAGGCTCTTCGATGGAGGATATCGCGGACTCCCTCAACCGTGCCAGGATCCCCGCCAAGAAAGGAGGCGCCTGGAACAGGCAGTCGATATGCAACATACTCCACAACCCCATCTACTTAGGATATATCGAATGGGACGGGATCGTCAGGGAAGGCGGTCACATGGCGATAATCGACAAAGAAGCCTATGAGGCAGTGAACGGGCCTTTCAATGGATGAAGACAAGAACTACCGGGCCGCGATATACGTTCGCGTTTCTACAGACGAGCAGGCACAGGACGGATACTCTCTGAATGCGCAGAAGGAGATGCTGACCAACTACTGCATTTCCCAGGGCTGGAACATTGCGAAGTTCTACGAGGACGACGGATATTCCGGAAGGACCGTGAAACGTCCCGCTTATGCGAAGATGATCGAAGAGTCGGACCTCTGGGACGTAATGCTCGTGGTAAAGATAGACCGCATCCACAGGAACAGCCGCAACTTCATGGAGATGATGGAGGACATCAGCTCCAAGGGCAAGATGTTCGTCTCTTCGACGGAGGCATTGGACACCACGAACGCACTGGGGAGGTTCGTGGTGGACATGATACAGCGTATCGCGCAGCTGGAAAGCGAGCAGATCGGCGAGCGCACATACTTCGGCATGCGCGAGAAGGCCGAGAATCTGGAAAACGATGCGTCGGAAAAGAAGACGATGGGTTTCAATCCTCCCTTCGGCTACCGCATAAACAACGGGGCCCTCGAAGCCGTGAGCGACGAGCTGGACGTGGCAGAGAACATATTTTTCCAGTATTATGACGGAAGGACCATCGACGAGATATGCAGCAATCTCAACGAAGAAGAGACCCTGACAAGAAAAGGCAACATCTGGAACAAGTTCAACCTGAGCAACATCCTCCACAACCCGGTCTATGCGGGATACATGAGGTGGGAGGACATCCTGATACGCCACGAAGCCCACACGGCAGTATCGCCGGAGCTTTTCAACAGGGTGCAGGAGATCATGGCGTCAAAAGTGAAGGACCCCTCGAAGAGGAACGTCCTTTTGGTGCCGGTGATCGGCGAGCAGAATTAATGTAAAAAAGTCGAGCGCAGAGGCCGGGCGCAGGGGCGGTTCGAGGGATGGGAAAGCCGCCTTAATACGGGGGTCGCGGACTTGGTTATTTGATATGCTGGATATCATTTCATATTTGATATTTAATAATAAAGGAAACCTTTAATATAGGCAAGTAAGATTCATAAACGGGACTAACGTCCTGGAGGAAAAACAAATGACAGAGAAATGCATAGACACGACGGCCATGGGGCTGTTCTTCGTAGCGTTGGTATCGCTACCAATCGCGATGATATGCTTCGTGCAGTACGCGGACAGCTCATACGGGCTCGCAGCAGAGCAGCTCGGAAAATTCGTAATGATATGTGCCGGGTTCATACTGCTCGCAGCCATCGGCGCATACAGGGCCGGGTCAAACTTCGGCGCTACAGTGTTCGCCTTGGTCGCAGCGGGTGTATTCTACGCCGGATGGGCCGGTGGGGACATCTATACCAACGTTTCGCTCGGAGTTCTGTACCTGGTAGCGTTCCTTTGGTCTTACCTGGCCAAGAACCCGCCCGTACTGACGACGATCCTGATCACCACAGCGCTGATATTCATATTCGGCGGAGTTGCGGTTGCCGAGGGCACCGACATCTGGGTGCTCCTGAAGGGAATAGCAGCCGTCGCGAACTTCATACTGACCCTCTACCTCGCATTCTTCCTCGTGAAGGCAGAGTGCGACGGCAAGTGTGCGGAGTAAGCATAACACCAACCCCCTCCTCCGGGAGGGGCAAACAACTTACACATTTATCCAAGGGCCGTCGGGGCGACGCGGTGCCGCCCGGGTGGGAAGCGGTCCGACCCTCGTCGATGTTCTTATTACGGTTTTTGCATTCTACGTCAACGCCTGCATAAATGTACCAGACTGATCAAGACACAGAGCCGCACAAACGAGATGTCGGCCTCGGTCTCAGAAGGCGCGACTTCCATCGGTGGCTATACGTTCTACAACTGTGTCGGCCTGACCTCCGTCATGATATCCGAGGGCGCGACATCCATCGAAGACGATTCATTCAAAGGATGCACAAGAACAACCTCCATGACGATACCGGACAGCGTCGAATACGTCGGCCATGGCGCGTTCGATATGATGGCCTTCTATTCGGAAGACGGGACGAACGCACTGGAAGGCACCGTTGTCAATCTGAGCGGTCACAGTTTCAAGGGATCGTATGATAAGATGACAAGGGCGGCCTTACGCTTACCTACGTCGTCGACGGAGGGAGAATTATCATTCATCTCCGAACCGAGCACACACCAACCGAATCCGGTCAGCTTATCTTCCGCAGAAAAATATCCTTCTCCCATGCAGGACCGCATTTCAACTGCGGGGTCCTGACACGGGAGGCATTCCGGGACCGCTGAAAACACGCCCCTTTCCTCTCAGCGTTGGGTCGGGACCGCAGCCTAGGCCCCATTCCAACCATAACAAGGTTTCTAAGTCTGTTGCTTTTCAGCCACTTTATAACAGTCAAAAATCTGTCTTCGTCCTTCTACAGCAACCTGAAGCCTTCGGAATAACGATGGTCGGATCCAATTCACACCGGGCCCCAAGGTGTCTGACCCAGGCTTAGCACCTTAACTATTATATAACGAGTAGACGAATCGGCAAGCTGAGCATACGCCGGCATCCCGGCAGATCTTTACCGGGTCCACGAACGGTCGATTTTCGATGGTCGTATGCCAGAGGGGTATAAATGGAAAACAAAAGAATGGACACTACGGCCTTAGGGCTGATATTCATCGCATTGGGGACACTCGCATCTTCTCTTGTGTCCTTTGTGTGGTATTTTGTGGAATCCGATCCTTACGGATTGGTAGAAGGGGACCTGTATTTTCTGATGGGGGTATGCTCCGCGTTCATACTGTTTGCCGCGATCGGCGCGTATTTGAACAAATCGCACTTCGGAGCAGTTTTCTTCGCATTGATTTCTGCGGCATTCTTCTTCAGCGCATTCACCGTCTATGGAGATCTCTACACAAACATCTCGTTGGCAGTAATGCTTATCTTTTTGCTCATATGGGCGTTCGCAGCCAAGAAACCGATGATGCTGAACATGTTGATTCTGACGTGCGCATTGACACTTCTGTTCACCGGAGTGTCAAACGCAGAATGGCTGATAAACGATCAAGCGACCGTTTGGGAGCTCCTTTGCGGACTGGCCAAGATCGCTACCTTCGCCATATCGATGTATCTCGTCGGCAGCTCGTTGAAGTGCGGTCTCGACGTCTTCAAGGACGAGAACGGGGAAGAATAAGCGCCCATCGCCGAGCAATGAACTAAACGATTCAAATCGACCCGATGGTCGCCCCGTCCGTACGGAACGCCGGTATGGCAGTCCGTGCGGACGGGCGCATTTATATTTTCAACACAGGCCAGACACCCGGATATTCTATGCAAGGCGGTCCTTCACCATCTTCCGGACGCATCCCATTAAAAACGAAAGACCGTCCAGGCTAAAGCCTTATTATCCGGACAGGCGATGGCCCCATGTGAAGAAGCAGACCAAGGTCAAAATCGTATCCTGGGGGATCATCATTCTCATGGTGGGCGCCGTATTCGTCACCGCCGTCGCGATGTATTACGACGGATGGAGCTGAGATATAATATTAATCAAGCGAGAAGCTTATCTTCCGTAATTAATAACGAACCACCTGTCCTCGTTCAAAAAGAAGCTGTGGTTGATGCTAAGTATCCATACCATGAACAGGATGACTGCCACAGGCTCGACGAACGCCAGCGGCGTGAGAAGCAATAACAGGATATTCGCTACGATCAGCAAGGCGGTATAGGTGGCGAGCAGATAGTTCTCTTCGGCGAATGCCACGTAAAGGGTGTAATTGACCATGCTCAGCGCGATGGAGATGAAGAACGCGGCCGTGAACACGATATGCAGGTCCGTATCCATCGTAAAGAATCCAACACCCATAAGGAATATCCCTGCGACCGATAATATGATGAAAACAGAGCGCAGGAGCATGGGTTTCAGAGAGTATGCCATCAGCACCCCGTATATGCAGGTGCATATCCCCGTTCCCAAGCAACCGATCAGAAACAGGTATCTGGCATTCGTTTTAGAAATACCCAGCTCGCTCATGGTGTTGACGCCGAACGTCCAAGACGGGTCCAGCAGTACGGCCCCCATCCAACAGAACGCGAACAGTGCTATTCCTATCATCAGGATAACCGAGGGGATTTTAGTTCCGGACGGAAACATGGCACTTCATCCAAGTGTTCGGATTTAATATTTACATATATATCTCAGTAGAAACGCTATAGGTTGCAATTAAAACCCGAGTTTGACACTTAGAGG
>DAVO01000015.1:0-39561 GCA_002509405.1 Methanomassiliicoccaceae archaeon UBA72
GGAGTTGCACCGTGCACCGCCATGGTGTTCGTATGGAGCGCCCTGACCAAGGGGGACCCTGCATACGCGTTGGTGCAGGTATCGATAAATGACCTCATTATCCTGATATTGTTCATCCCCTTGGTTCAGCTATTACTCGGAATAAACAATGTCACGGTCCCCTGGGATACGCTGGCGTTTTCTGTAGTATTGTTCGTGGTCGTGCCTCTGGTCGCAGGTGCGGCAACGCGCATCCTGATGATAAGAAAGAAGGGCATCGAATACTTCAACGGAAAATTCGTTCCGAAGTTCGGCGGGATAACCAGCGTCGGCCTTCTGCTCACGCTCATACTGATATTCTCTTTCCAGGGAGACGTAATAT
The DNA here is from genome assembly GCA_002509405.1 of Methanomassiliicoccaceae archaeon UBA72. Classification (GTDB taxonomy): domain Archaea; phylum Thermoplasmatota; class Thermoplasmata; order Methanomassiliicoccales; family Methanomethylophilaceae; genus VadinCA11. The sequence goes on from DAVO01000015.1 coordinate 362, forward strand.
TGGAACAGCCTCTGTTTGTTCTTCTGATTGCTGTTCCACTGGTGTTGCAGAACATGATCTCCTGGAGTCTTACTTACGGTCTTTGCATCTGGACCAGACAGCCGCACAGGATTGCGGCCCCGGTCTCGCTGATAGCCGCCTCTGACTTCTTCGAGCTTGCGGTCGCCGTGGCTATAGCTCTTTTCGGACCCGGCTCGCCGGTCGTCCTGGTATGCACGGTCGGGGTCCTTACGGAAGTACCGGTGATGCTTCTACTGGTGAAAATCGTGAACAAGACAAGAAACAAATTCCCGCGGGACAGCAGTGAGAACACGAAAACGATAGTGTGAGAATTAATCATAAAGCAATAGAACTTCAGGTTGATTTCATGAAAGACAAAGAAGAAATTAGAGAATCGGTAAGAAACGATTATTCGAAAGTGGCAAAGGGAGAATCCAAAGGATGCTGCGGAGGGGGGATCGGATGCTGCAGCCCCATTGAAATCAAAGAGACGTCTCTGATGATAGGATATTCGGAAGAAGACCTCGATGGCATTCCCACAGGGGCGAACATGGGTCTTGGGTGCGGGAATCCGATTGCGATCGCCTCTCTGAAAGAGGGAGAAAGAATTCTCGACCTGGGAAGCGGAGGAGGTTTCGATTCTTTCCTGGCCAGAAGAAGGGTCGGGGAGACCGGACTGGTCATCGGCGTCGATATGACGCCGGAAATGATCAAGCTTGCAAGGAATAATGCAAAGAAAAGCGGCTTCGACAACGTGGAATTCCGCCTGGGAGAGATAGAAAATCTACCTGTCGCGGATTCCTCCATTGACGTTATCATATCTAACTGCGTGATCAACCTTTCTCCGGACAAAAAGCGCGTCTTTGAAGAAGCATACAGGGTTCTAAGGAGGGGTGGCAGGCTTTCCATATCCGACGTGGTCGCCACGGCGGACATCCCGGAAGAAGTCAGAAACGACCTGTCCAGCATTTCGAAATGCATCGCAGGAGCGGAGCAAGCGGACAGGCTGGAAGATATGTTGAAGAAAACAGGTTTCATCAATATACGAATAGTTCCCAAGGACAACAGCAGGGAGATCATAGGAAGTTGGGAACCGGGAAGAAACGCAGAAGACTTTGTCGCTTCATATATCATCGAAGCGGAAAAACCGGAGTGAAGGAGCTATACACATGATGGCAAGACCGAAGGTTGCTTTCATATGCATACATAATTCCTGCCGTTCCCAGATAGCAGAGGCGCTCGGCAAATATTATGCGGGAGACGTATTCGAAAGCTATTCCGCAGGTACGGAGATAGATTCGTCCATCGACAGCGACGCTGTGAGGCTTATCAAAGAGATATATGGCATCGACATGGAGAAGACCCAGTATCCGAAAACCGTTGACGAGCTTCCGAGAATCGATATCAAGATATCTATGGGGTGCGGTGCATCATGCCCTCGCCTTCATGCCGATGCTTCGGAAGACTGGGGGCTGGAAGACCCCAGAGGAAGAGGCGATGAAGCCATAAGAGCGGTTATAAGATGTATCGATCTGAAGATCAATGAACTGATGGACCGCCTTCGGCAGTGAATCTGCTACCTGAAATGAAAACGCTTCCCGACTTGTGCCAGATACATCATCCCCGATAAATCGGCCGCCGCGTCATATATAGTCAGGGCATCGCATCGGGGCCCACATGATCCAGCCATGCGATATGAGACCTACGAGATACGGATTGCCTAACGGGATTACTTGACCAGTATCAGGAGCATCTTGAACCTGGTCACTCCTTTTACCGAGTGCGGTACTCCTTTCGGCATGACTATGGAATCGCCTTCCTTGAGACGGAACTGCTTACCGCCGATGACGATCTCCCCCTCTCCGTCCAAAGCCACCACGAAAGCGTCTCCTGGAGCAGTATGCGAGTTAAGGCCTTCGCCCTCATCGATAGCTATCACAGAAAGATTCAGATTGTCCCTCTTCACGAGGGTCAGATTTACAACCTGGCCAGGACGGTATTCCACCATCTCTTTGGCAGCCATCTTGGTCGAAACATCGATGTTCTTGATCAATTCCCCTTCCATGGGAAGTAATATGCTTGCATACTTAGCTGGTTTTGTCGCGGAGATCGTCACATCGGTTTCTTCAGGGATGATATAGACCTCGCCCGCGGATATATCGGCGGGAGGTTCCGAACCTATGTGCAACAACCCGGTAAATGCCAGTATGATATTCTGAAATGGGGCCTTCATCTCGCTGATCTCCTCTCCCTCATCCAGGAAATACACGTAGATCTCGGCCGATTGAGAATAAGACACGCCGTAGCTTATGGTTTGCCCCTTACCTTCCGAAACAAGGTCCTCCAATCTGAATAATTTTGAATAACCGACCTTCCTGAAAGCCGACATACGGGCGATATGGGCTTCAGAAACAATATACTTCGTTGTTAGCGTATTTTCAGGAAATGTTGTAAAGGTAAAATATGCCTAACACTGTACCCGTTCATGGACAACATACTTACAGTTTTTGATTCAGAAGGCGCACGTTCCAAGCACCGTTCCGATTATAATAGGTTCAAGAAGTCCATTAATGCCCTTGCAAAGAACGGCATCGAACTGAAGTATGTGGACTGCGGAACAGCGGCCGACGTCACAGGAGGCGGAGAGGCCCAAGATATCGTAAAAACCGAGGGCTTCGATTCCCTTCCGATTGCAGAATACAACGGTGTGGCGATAGCCATGGGCGAATATATTTCGGACCAGGACCTTGCAGACTTCCTTAATGTTCCCGACGGGGTTCTGAGCGTCGACCGCTCGAAGCCTCCTGCGCTGAACGAACTGGGACCGTCATGCTCATGCGGCTCCGGCGGAACGGTTCCGAAGTGATCAAAGTACTTTCCAGGACCCTGAACGGCGGCTTCCGATTCTGACCAGGGAACCGTCCGACTTGAGGTCTGAGATATGGCGTTCTACCTGACGCCTGCTCAGGCCCATCATTTCAGACAATTGGCCTACGGTGACGTTGCGATCCGAGGAGATCGCCTCCAATATCCTTTCGGCCTTGGGGCCCCTCTCTGCTCTGGGAGCGCCCCGTCCGAATACAGAAACCTTTACTGTACCGTATCTGTGGTCCTCTTCGATGATGGCTTCGTATCCCGCAGCATCGATCTCCGATATTGCCCTGCCAAGACCGCGGCTTGGAGATGCCAGGCTAAGTAGCTTTGCGACTGCCGGATTCCTGCGGTCCTTGGCACCCTTCAGCGACTGCTCCCGCCCCGCACGGAAGATCCCCGAGTTGGATATCGTAAGCTTGCCTCCAGTTAATTCCACCGACACTCCGTCACCGAAGTTGAAATCGGAATGTGCCAGCGCATTGATTATCAGCTCTTTGGCAGGTCCCGATATCTCCGGAAGACGGAAGTCTATCGCATCTGAGACCTCCAGATAATAATCTGCAATGTTACCCGTCCATCTTCCATCCTCCGAGTCCAAATATTTTTCATCGTCCCAGTAGCGAAGGCGATAGCCCGGAAATGCGGATGATGCTGTGTAATAATCTGAAAAGAGCACTGCTCCTGCGTTCGTAGGTCTCAACCACCCGTTCGAATCGGCTGCAGAAGAAGTTAGCAATAGGAACTCGTCGTCGCTGCGTCCCTCCCATATGTGGCCCTTGCTTTTCAAGGACTTTCTGAAGGCTTTAACAGAGTCGGTTCTGATGATCGAAATATCAAGGCACGTGGGCTCCGTGTCGGAGCCTGGGCCCATACTGTCCCTGATCATCGATCTGATGATCTCTGAACCGCATCTTACGGTCTTACCCTCTGACCTTACGAACGTGCCTGTTTCGCAAGAATCACCGATGAATACAGGCCTGACACACCTTTCGGCGGACGGGACTTTCACGTTGAAACCGTCTGGAGTTTTTACGATATCAGATTCCATAAGGATGTTGGAACTTACAACAGAACGGTCGAAAAGACCCCTTCTTATATCGTCCATAGCCTCGTCCGAGTCAGAATCGAAGCTCCCTTTGTTGACGACCCTTATGGATCCGCCGCCCGAATTCGCAAAGGCTGAATAATTTTCCCAGAATTTCAGGGGAAGGCAGTTCTGCAGGGGCATACTCTCTGTTCCCATCCCCTCCGGCCGGCTGGCCTTACCTTCCGCGTAGCGCATTTACGCATCCCGAAATAACAATATCAATTATAGAATATAAATCTACCGATTATAGTGTCATTTTAATAACATAATACTAAATTGTTTATGACTTATTAAAGACATTATTAGTGACATTTTTTAATTTATTAATGTCATTAATATGTATTATGACAAATTATTTCTTAACAATATCCATTTTCCGCGACCTTGGCATTGCGTAATTTGAAAAGAATCAAGTATAGCACCGTTATTGACGTGACATGGATGAAGAAAAAACCAAAGGCCAACAACTCGCTGAAGAGCTGTTGATGAAGCCCAAGGGACTTGGGGAGATCGACAACTCCATTCTTGGAGAATCAACAGATTTTTGCGAGGGATACAAGAAGTTCCTTTGTAACAAGACCGAACGCGAGATCGTCGACTATACTGTACCCATCCTCGAGTCCAGGGGGTACACTGAGTATGTGAGAGGCAAGAGGTACTCTCCCGGCGACAAGTTCTACATGAACAACCGCGGGAAAGGCCTCCTCATTGTGACCATGGGCTCCAGGCCCGTTTCCGAAGGGATGCGCATAGGAGTGAGCCATATAGACAGCCCCCGGCTCGATTTCAAACCCAACCCGCTTTTCGAGAGCACCAGTATGGCCTACTTCAAAACCCACTACTATGGCGGAGTCAAGAAGTACCAATGGTTCGCAATCCCGCTTTCGTTGCACGGTGTCGTCTGTAAAAACAACGGCGAAACCGTGAAGATATGTATAGGCGAGGAAGAGGGCGAGCCCCAGTTCTGCGTCACGGACCTGCTTCCTCACCTTGCCAAGAATCAGATGAAACAGCCTGTCGCCGAGGCCTTCAACCCCGAGAACTTGAACATACTGATCGGGTCATGGCCCTACAATGATGAAAAGGTCTCCGACAAGGTAAAACTCAACATGATGAGCATCCTGTCCGAGAAGTACGGCATTTCAGAGAAAGACTTCCTTTCCGCCGAACTTTGCGCCGTTCCTGCCGCCAGGCCCATCGACCTCGGCCTGGACAGGTCTATGGTGGGAGCCTACGGCCAGGACGACAGCGTCTGCGCCTACGCCAACCTGATGGCTGAACTGGATGCAAAAGATCCGGAGTACACTACCCTTACTGTGTTCGCCGACAAGGAAGAAACTGGGTCGGATGGAAACACGGGTATGCGCTCGTTCTTCTTCCGGGACTTCATGGAGGACCTCGCCGACACTTACGGCCTGAAGGTACGTCACATACTCCAGCGGTCCATGTGCCTCTCGTGTGATGTGAACGCAGCGATAGACCCAGCATTCATGGAGGTCTACGAACCGGCCAACTGCTCATATCTGGGCCGCGGCCCGGTGGTCTCCAAGTACACAGGGTCCGGAGGAAAGTATTCTACAAACGACGCCTCCGCTGAGACCATGAGCTTCCTTCGCAGCATCCTCGACGGAGCGGGAATTCCCTGGCAGGTCGGGGAGCTGGGTAAGATCGAGGCGGGAGGCGGTGGAACCATCGCCTCGGAGATCTCGTTGCACAACCTCGACACGGTGGACATGGGGGTTCCGGTCCTTTCCATGCACGCACCTTTCGAAGTTGTATCCAAGGCAGACGTTCTGATGCTTTACAAGGCCATCAAAGCGTTCTACGAGTGCCCGAAACAGAAACCATGAAACATTTTTCCGGCCTCGACGGCCGGAAAACAAACATCATGCTTCTTTAGAAGCAACGTAGATGTTCACTGCACCAAACGACCTGACATAGCATCTGGCGTCTTTGAACCCGGCCTTCCTGAAAATTTCGACCATTGCCTCCCCATAAGGGAAACCTTCGATCGAAGAAGTAAGCCAGTCGTAGGCCGGTTGCCTTCCGTCTATGGCCATTCCCTTGTCGTACTTGCGGCCGTAGTGAGGTATCACATGATTCATATAGAAGTTGTAAAAAGGCTTGACGAGCCTGTTGCTGGGCCTCGCAAGCTCTGCGACCACGCACCTGCCTCCTACCTTGAGCATCCTGTGCATCTCTCCCACGGCTTTCGGGATATCGGTGACATTCCTGAGCATATATCCGGATGTCACCGCGTCGAACGTACCGTCGGGCATCCTTATGTCCAATGCGTCGCCCACGACGAACTCCACATTTGTGATCGCAAGTTCGGCCATCTTCTTTTTCGCATGTTCCAACATAGCAGGGGTTATATCCAGCCCTACGACCTTTCCGCCGACCGCCTTACTCGCAACAAGGAAAGCTATCTCTCCGGTCCCCGTGCCTACATCCAAGCATCTTTTACCCTGAATATTGCCAAGCTTCTTCATCATGAACTTGTGCCAGCGCTTGATCATTCCCATTGACATGATGCTGTTCATCTCGTCGTAGTAGGATGCGATCTCTGTAAAAACATCCTTGACGTAAACTTCCTTGCCGTCGAATTGGTTGCCAAGCTTTTCGTCGTCCATCAAATCAGCACCGGAACAACTGACACGCCTATTAAATAACCTATCGCGAGCAACCCGCCGAAGTGCCAATTGTGGCTGAACGCCTCGGGTACGAGCATGAAGCTGGACTTTTTGTCCTCGGGAGCCTTAATAGAGTTGATGTAAAGATTACGATAATCGATGAGGGCGACGAAAGCCAGAGCGCAGGCCCATGGGACCGCTCCGATCACTATCGCCACAACCAGTACCGGATAGCACATGGCGTTAACCGTCCGGTAGAACCTGAGCGCCCCTTGGTAGCTCATGTGCCCGGAAAGCGTCCCTACGTTGGCCTCTTTGTCACTGTAGTAGTCTCTCGTCTCGTTCCCGCTCAGGACTCCCATGATCGTAAAGGCATTCGGAAGCCCGAGGATGATTGCTTCCAAAGAAACCGCGCCGGCCATTGTATAATAGGTCCCCGCAGGCATCAGTACGCCCATCAAAAAGAATGTGCTTATCTGGCCCATCGCCTTGTATTTGTATGCGACACCAAGTGTGTATGAACCTGCGCCCAGTATGCCCAGTATACCGAATGCAAGTATTCCCCATCCTATGTACCAAATGAAGACTGTTCCTATCAAGGCTGTGATTGCAAGGCATGCCAGTCCTGCTCCCAGGATCTGTTTCGGCTTCATTTTTCCTGAAACCAGCTCAGGGGAACGTGGATGATTCTCTTCCGTGTCCGTGCCTTTGACGAAGTCCCCATAAGTGTTGAGCATGTTGGCCGCAGACTGTAGCAGTATTCCTCCGGCCAGAACCAGTATGAAAATCCACCAATTGAAGAACCCGTCGTTGAATGCCACGACGCCTCCGAGCACCACCGGTACCACCGCTCCGTGGAGGGTCCAGGGCCTGAACGCGTTGTACCATCCCGCTTTCACGGGTGCAACCTTCGCCATGTTTCGGTGCGTACGCAATCCTTTTACATAACTTTAACCTGACACATTGGCATGAGAGCAAAAGAGATTCTCGCTAGCAGCGCGATAGTGATGTCTGTCGCTCTGATATTTTCATTGTTACTGAATGTATCGGGCTATTTTCCGGGGGACATACTGGTCCCGAAAGTTAGGAGCAACATAACGGTCTTCGTGCTTGCGGTTATGATGACCATTTCGCTCTCGCGTATACCTTATAAGAATCTCGACCCGGTGAAGAACGGCCGCTCCGTGATCCGCGCCATGCTGCTGGGCCTGGTGATAGCGGCCGTCATCCCCCTTGCTGGTTATCTCCTTATGAAGGACACGTCATGGGGAGGATACTCTGCCGGCCTGGTTTTCGTCGCCGCTGCTCCCTTCGCCGCTTCTGTCGCCCCGCTTTCCTACATCCTCAGAGGGGACATGGAGCATGCCGCAAGGGGAACCATACTCGTGTATGTCGCTTCCCTCATCTGGATACCTTTCATTATCTACGTCACGTTGGGTAAGACGGTGGACATGACCGATGTTATAATCACCGTGGTGGAGATCATCGGCGTGCCCCTGGTACTTTCCAGGCTGCTTACCAAGGTAAAGATCGAAAGGGCCACCATGTCCATAATGATGAACCTCTTCATCTCGTTCCTGGTTATACTTTCGGTAAGTTCCACAAACTTCCCGAGGGAAATGACGCCTCTCCTCCTCTTCGTGCTGATTGCAGGCCTTAGGACTTTCGCTCTGGGATCCGGTGTCGAGTACGCCGAGAAGAGAATGGGAATCAACTGGCACCAGCGCGTTACCGATGTCCTCATGGTATCTTACAGGAACAAAGGGATCGCCATAGCTATGTGCGCCGCGACGATGGGTCCCGCTGTAGGAATAGCGATGGTCGCAATAGCAACCTCGATCGTGGTGGAGATCTGCTGGGTCATCTTCATGGATTCTGTGCTGTTCTCGAAAAAGAGGATGAACAGGGAGATAGGTTCAGAAGTCAGTGATACGTGAGCGCCTTTCCGTGATTTCGGTCACGGTGTCCGTATCTCTGACTTTTCCATAGAGCATCTCCGAGGTCGGGTCATATATCTTGGATGCCCGCCGGCCTTCTGTGACCCGATTGGCATAGCAGTAGACGCAGTTGTGCATGCAGGTGTCATAAGCGCCAATGTCGATGTTCCTGACGCATCTGCAACCATCCCTTATATTCCCTGGGACATCTTCGAAGGGTATCCCCAGGGAGATCATTGTATCCCGATCGATACATCCCCTGTTATCGACCCCGTGCTCGGGATATCCCCTGGGGGAGCAGCAGACGCTCGCATGGATCCCATACTCTCTCGATATGACACCTGCCATCCTCATGAAGTCCTCCCTCTGGAGCGGGGAGGATGATGACAGCGGTCTGGCACTTTTAAGTTCCTCGAACTTGGGATACATGTCCAAAAAGCTGAAGATACATCTCTCCGTATGGCCCGAAAGCTCCGAACAGAGAAGCCTAAACTTCCTTTCGTGATATCTCATATTGTGCCTTTCGTCGATTATCACAGGATCATAGCGCCACATGGTGCGTTCGATTCCTATTTTCTCTGAGATCTCTCTGAACGCGTCTGCAACGGACCCCTTGTTGGGAACTCCTGGCTCAAGATCCCTTCCATAAGGAGTTATCGTCACCTGGAATATCATTTCGTAACCCATTCCGATAATCTCGTCGAGGTACGGCAATAACGGCCTGGGGTCCTTGGAAATGAAATAAAGACATCCCACGCTTCTGCGGTCCAGGTCCACCTTGTAGACCACCTCGTCGCATATCGGATTCCGGACCATGGCGTATCCTGCCCTTAGCCTGTTGATCAGCCATTCCGCGTGGAAAGCCGGTATGTCGGTACGCCTGCTGGCGCAGATTATCACAAAATCCTATATGTGATGTGCATGATAAACATTCAGGAGGAAACCGAATGACAGCCGACAGATTCACATTCACTTATGTGACACTTTTCGGAAAGTTCAGCATAAGCGAAGACGGCGATGGCAATATCTGCGGACTTTATCTGCCGTGCAACAACCTTCCATGCACCATCGACAGGGAGACTGACGCGATAGCGGAGGCGGCATCTCAGCTCAAAGAATATCTTTCGGGAAGCAGAAAGGCCTTCGACGTTCCCCTCTCCTATGAAGGATCTGATTTTCAGACAGCGGTATGGAAAAGAATATTGGAGATACCATACGGTAAGACGGTCACCTACAGCGAGATCGCCTCAGACATCGGAAGCCCGGGTGCATCGAGGGCGGTGGGCACGGCCTGCGGTAAGAACGCGATACCCGTCTTCATCCCCTGCCACCGGGTCGTACCGTCTTCCGGTGGTATCGGGTCGTATGCCGGAGGGAAGATGATGAAGAACAAGCTTCTGAAGTTGGAGGCAGAATTCCTTTGACCCGTATCCTCGGGATGCTTCATGATGGTAGCGACGACGGATACAGGGAATTCAACAGCACCATAATCAAAAGCGGAAAGCCGATCGTGGGCGTGAGGATGCCGGAACTGAGAAGGATCTCGTCGGAATTGATGAAAGGAGACTGGCGCTCATATCTTTCCGAAGAAGCCTCGGTATTGGAAGAGGACCTCATCGCCGCCCTGATAATAGCCAACGCCGAAATGCCCCAGGAAGAAAGGCTGGCACTTACAAAAGAATTTGTTCCTTCTATTGATAACTGGGCAGTATGCGACATGCTTTGCGGAGATTGGAAAATCTCTCCGGAAATCAGGAGTGAACTCTGGGATTTCTGCGGGGAGATGATGTCTTCCGGCGAAGAATTCAAGATGCGCTTCGGTGCCGTCATGATGCTGACCAAATTTCTGGACGACGACCACATAGACGGCGTCCTCAGAAGATTATCGGCTTTCAGCAACGATGGATATTATTACAAAATGGGGGCGGCATGGGCTCTTTCCTACTGCTATCTGAAATATCAGGAAAAAACCGAGGGGCTGCTCAGAACGGGCAGGCTCGGCAAAGAGGTTCAGAACCTCACGGTACGCAAGATAAGGGAGTCGCGACGTGCGGATGCCGAGATGCGCGAAAGGGTGAAGGCCTTCAGGCTGTGAGCTCTGAAACCTTTTGCCTTATCTTCTCTGCGTTCTCCTTTCCGATCCTTGCGCCTTTCCTCTCAAGGAAGGTCCAGTTCCTCTCCGTGCATATGGGTTCGAACTCCTTCGATGTCACGGCGACGACCTTGCCGTCATGTAGGGCGTTGTTGTTCAGAAGTATCCTGAACATCTCCTTAGGTACACAGACGATCACCATGTCGAATCCTCTGGAGACGTATTCGAGGACGCCCGCATAGTCTTTTCTCGCCTGAGCGGCCTCGTACTGCTCCTTGTTGGACATGGCGTAAGTGTAGCAGGAAATGGCATATGTGCTAGGAACGAACCCGAACAAAGTCGATATGATACCGAAGGAAATGTTGCATTTCCCATTCCCTTCTTTGCCGAACTCGGCTTCCAGGCTCTTGAAGAAATCTCTTACCTCGGTGACACGGCCCCCGAATATGTCCCCGGCCGCCTCCAGCTTCTTTGAAAGGAACACTTCGGAATCGTTGGTCACAATCATTACGTTTTTCTTGCCCGTCTGGGGCGCGCATTTGGGTTCCATCATTTCACCTCTTTGTAGAGAACCTGTAAGCTATGTTACAGCTGCCTTCCGCAGACACCATGCACGGTCCGCTGGGGTTGCTGGGCCTGCATATCTTTCCGAACATGGGGCATTGCTCCGATGTTATCAGTCCGCGGAGCACCTCTCCGCACCTGCATCCCCTCGCCTCCTCCTCGACCTGCGGAGTCTTGGATATTATGTCCTCGTGAACCTTGGTTGCATCATGGTCTGCGTACTCCGGCTTAAGTGCCAGCGCGCTTTTGTTGATCGGAGGGAATCCTCTCCAGGTCCGGTCCACCGGCTCGTATGTACGGTCCATCAGGTCCCTGGCCTTCTTGTTGCCATGCTCTTTGACGAGACGGGTGTACTCGTTCTCCACTTCCGACCTTCCTTCGGAGATCTGTTTTGCCAGCATGTAGCATGACATCAGTATGTCGAGCGGCTCGAAACCTGCGACGACCTGTGGCACTTTGTATTTCTCAGAGAACGGCTTGAACATATCCAGTCCGGTAACCACTGCGACATGGCCGGGCATTATGAAACCGTCTATCTTGTTCTCCCCCATATCCAGCAACGCCTGTATTATGGGCGGGCATATCCTGTGGCAGCTGTATACCGAGAAATTATCGGGAACATCGTCCCTGTTTAGAGGTACACATGTTGAGGGAGCGGTCGTCTCGAAGCCCACTCCCACGAAGACCATGTCGTTGTCTAGGTCCCTGGACATTTTCACGGCGTCCTCCACCGAATACACTATACGTACGTCGGCCCCACCGGCTTTGGCATCGAACAGCGAACCTATCGGAGTCGGCACCCTCATCATGTCCCCGAAAGCTGTAACAGTGACACCGTTCTTCGCCAAGGTGATCACTTCTGCGATCTCCCTGCTGGTCGTGACGCAGACCGGGCAACCCGGTCCCTGGCATATCTGAATTCCGGAATCGGTCAGCATCTGGTCCAGACCGAAACGGACGATTGTGTCCTGATGCGTGCCGCATATGTGCATTATCTTACATTCCACATTCAGTTCTCTGATGCCTTCCACGATGCGCTTCGCGGTCGCCTCGTCCCTGTATTTGAACATCAATCCGCCTCCTCTATCTCCAAAGACCTGACGCAGCACGACTGTCCTGACGTGACCTTAACATGGCCTCCGCATTCCGGACATGAGAGCACAGGTATCGCGTGCGAACTGAAATCTCCGGCATCCAGCATAGTGACGGGACCATCGTATCCGCACCCGTCGCACGAAACCTCGATCGGCTCGTGCTCTATGCTTAGGACCGACCCCTCCAGGATCGTGCCCCTTGTGACGATCTCGTAGGCGAACATCAGCTGCTCTTCGCCCAGTTGCGTAAGGTCGCCGATCACGATTTCGACGCTTGTGACCGACGCGACGTCGTGTTTTTCCAGTTCCTCGATGACAGCATTCACCATGCCCGATATGACAGATACCTCGTGCACGAGGCGTGTAACACCGTAAGTTATTAAATAGAGCGCGTTTCAGAGGGTGCAGGAATCGCACATCGATGCTATTTTGCAGATATGGCACTGCGGACGGTTGGGTCTGCACACCACCTGCCCGTGGCGCACCAGGTATCTGTTGATGTCGTTCCACCTGTCTTCCGGGGTGATCTCCATCAAGGCGAATTCGGTTTCCTCCGGGGTCTTAGTTTTCACCAGACCCATCAGGTTGGCGATCCTGTGGACGTGGGTGTCGACGCATATCGCGGGGATGCACATGGCATAGGACCTCACGCATGCTGCGGTCTTCCTTCCGACCATCGGCAGCTTGAGGAGCTCTTCCGTCTCGTCCGGCACCCTCCCGCCATATTCCGACTTCAGTATATTGCAGCAATCGACAATTGCCTTGGCCTTCTGATTAGGAAATCCCGCGGGCCGCACCAGCTCGGATACCTCCCCAACATCCGCTTCCGCGATTGCGTCCATAGTGGGGAATGCTGTGAAAAGTCGATCAGAGGCCTTTCGGGTGTTGTCGTCCTTGGTCCTCTGGGACAGTATCGTCGCTATAAGCACATGGAAAGGATCGCACGGCCACTCCGGGTTCAGACCTTCCGAGGACCTTCCGGGGTATGCACCGACTTTGTACTCCTCAGACAGCGTATCGAGGATCCAGGATATGTCTTTTCCAACCACTTCAGCGCATCTCCGGCCATGTAGAAAGAGCCTGTCACCAATATCAATTCATCGGACCCGCGGATTGCCAGGGCCAGCTCCATGGCTTCTGCCACATCGCCCTTCACTGCTACAACATCCGAGTATCTGGCCATCGTCTCCGATATCTTGTCCAGCGGCGTGGCTCTTACAGAGTCCGGTTTTGTGAGTATTATCCTCTTGGAGATCTCAGATATGTTCTTGGATATGTGTTCGACGTCCTTGTCGCCCAGTATCCCGAAGACGACCAGGACCTTTCCGTATATTTCGCCTACATCTGAGATCAGGCACGAAGAACCGGCGAAGGTATGGGAAACGTCCACTATGAAAGGGGTACCTTCGATCCTCTGCATCCTGCATGGCCAGTTGATGTTTCTAAGCCCTGGTTTGATCCTGCACCTGCACCTGTAACCATATATACCGATCTTGGAAAGCGCCTCTATCGCCAACGATGCATTCCTGGCCTGGTGCTTTCCGGGGACCGATACGAAATACTCTTCTTCCTTGTATGTGAAGCCTATCCCTTTTTCGGAGACCGAGATCAGACCGATATCTTCCGGGTCCACGCGCGTAAGTGGGGCTTTTTTTTCCTCTGCGACCTTTTTTATCACCGAGAATGCGGGCTCCGGGTTGATTGTTACGCAGGGCACACCTTCCTTGATTATGCCCGCCTTTTCAAAAGCAATCTGCTCTATGGTATTGCCGAGATATTCGGTGTGCTCCATGCTTATGTTGTTTATGACGCAGACCTCTGGCACTATGACATTGGTTGCGTCGTATCTTCCCCCCATCCCCACCTCCACGACAGCGTATTCCACTCCTTTTTCTTTGAAATAAAGGAACGCTATGGCTGTGGTTACCTCGAAAAAGGTGCACAGCATGCCCTCTTCGGCCATTGACTTCACGTGGGGAACTGTGACCGACGCCATGCAGGCCAGCTCCTCATCGGTAATGTGCGTCCCGTCAACTGATATCCTCTCGTTGAAGTTCAATATATGGGGGGACGTAAACAGCCCGGTCCTGACCTTTCCGTCAATCAGCACCCCGGATATCATCGCGCAGACCGACCCCTTGCCATCTGTACCTGCAACGTGGATGCTTCTGAAGGACTCCTGGGGATTCCCGATGCGACGGAGCAGTTCGGTGATGTTTCTGAGCCCGAGCTTTATCCCGTGCACGCTAAGACCGTACAGCCAGTCAAGGAACTTCTCCTTGTCCGCTTTCTCAATGCTCACGGAGGCTGATTACTGGAATCCGATATAAACTATCAGTCCAGCTCTTCTCTGCATATCTCGGAGATGTATTGAGACTGGGTCATTCCTCTCTTTTTGGCGGATGCTTTGATCAGATCTGTGGTCCCTGAACCGTACTGTGCGGCCTTTTTGCTTTTTGAGGAGAGAAAATCCAGGCCCATCTCGGAGGCTAGCTCTTTGAGAACCGCCTTCCTGGAGCCCTCGTCCTTCGGCTCTAGGATATCGAACGGTATTGAACGGGCGGCTTCGATGACATCAGGGTCCGTGAAAGGCCTGAATATCTCCTTACCAAAAAAATCCGCCGCCCGGTCTTCGTGTTCGACGACCTCCGTGAGAAGCCTTTCCATGTCCTCCGAGCTTTTCCTCGTGAATTCTTCCTCCTTCATCCCGACGTACTTATGATATCCGGCGAAGAGCTCGTCCGAGCCCATTCCTCCCAATATGGTCCTTTCTGCGGACTCCTTGGTGACACAGAACATCGGAACCTCGAACGAAAGGGTCAGCGGGGAAGTTGTATGGGTAACACGAACCATCTCTCTCAAGATGCCCTCGATGTTCCCCTCATAAAGGCGTATGCGCCTCCATTGAAGGCCGAGTTTGGTATGGTCTTCTTCCGAATTCTCCACGTCGTACGAGTTGTCGGACCCCACCGTATACAGCACCGCGCTGCGGGCGTATTTCGATGCCAGGGCAGCGACCAGTCCTGAGTCCAGACCTCCAGAGAACGCCACTGCGACATCCTTACCGCAGACGGCCCTTCTTACTGCCGAATCCAGGGTCTTGCCGACCCTTTCCGAATATAAGCCCACGGCAACATATCCCGTCGACGGATGATAAAACCCGCTGTCAACTATTTTTATGCGCTTAGAGTACAAGACTTCCGACAGTATTATTACTGCCCGATTGCGATTGGGGGACCATGGACGGCGTCACCCGCATAGGCGTTTCACTTGAGCCCGAGCTTCTGAAGGAGTTCGACGAATCGATTTCGAGCAAAGGATATGTGAGCAGGTCCGAGGCGATAAGGGACCTGGTAAGAGATTCTCTGGCGGAAAGCGAGTGGAAGAACGAGGAAGAGTACATGGTGGGCGTCATCGTGATGGTGTACGACCACAACGTCACCAACGTGGGGGACAAACTGACGAACATCCAGCACGACCACTCGGGCAACGTGAACACGTCGATACACGTTCACCTCGACCACGACCGCTGCATGGAGATACTCATTGTAGAGGGAAAACTCGGTTCCCTCAAGAAGCTGGCCTCGGAGATAACGTCGATAAAGGGCGTGCTCAGGGGAAGGCTCACGATGGTATCCCCCAAGTCCGGCAACATGCACCACCTGGGCGCCCGCAAGTGACCTTACATCAGGCTAAGGCCCATTATCGCGGTGGCGATTTGTTGGTCCTGCGGGTACCCGTACCGGGACTTGATGATACAGTCCGTGCTGGTCGCGGGGAAGAAAACCACGGCGTCCGAAACGCCGTCTTCTTCCGAGAATCCGTGATACCTCTGCGAGACCATGATCATCCGTATGTCCGCCCCCATGTCCGCCCCGGTGTACAGGACAAAATCTTCCGACAACCACATTATGTCTTCTTTTCCTTCGAACTGGGACCTTTTTGAATCCGCAACGTCCTGGCCGACGATCTTTCCATCTCCGTCCATCATGAACATTATGCTGTCATCGGGGTGCTCGAAAGAATAGTCACAGTATATGCACAACCTGACCTCCTTGGAGAGACACTCGTCCATTGCCTCGTTCTCGATAGGCGTACCGAAAGAGCTCACAACCTGGCTCTCCTCGTCTTTTATCGTTTCGGCCAAATCTTCGTCGAGGAGCATTATCTGCTTGACCCCTCTGTGTTTACCTAGGGCTTCGATGATCCTGTCTACGGACATGTAACAATGTATCGTACGCAGAATACTTAACAGGATACTGTTCTAAGAGGATATTACCAGTCGCCAATGGTTAAATAATGCCTAATGTGTCGCTTGCTTGATGAAAAAACTGATAATCACCGAGAAAGCTAACGCTGCCAGGAGGATATCGACTATCCTTTCTGACGGCAATTATTCCACCAAAAAGGTCGGAGGGGCTTCGGTGATATCCTTCTCTGCTGGAGACGACGAATATGAGGTCATAAGCCTCAGGGGGCACATACTGGAGCTCGACTATCCTCCAGAATACAACAACTGGTCCGACGGGACCCCCACGGACCTGGTCTATGCGCCCCAGGTAAAGACCGTCCGCGTCAAATCCATTCTGGGCAACATCAGAGATTCCGCCGACTCGGCGGATCAGATCATAATCGCCACCGACTACGACCGGGAAGGAGAGCTCATCGGCATGGAGACGGTTGTAGCCGCGGGCGTCGATATTTCCAAGGTCAGAAGGGCTAAGTTCAGCGCCCTCACTAAGTCGGAGATCGAGGCCGCTTTTTCGGACCTTGCACTTCCGGACAAACGTCTGGCGGACGCGGCCGAGGCCAGGCAGATTATTGACCTGGCCTGGGGAGCCGTCCTAACGAGACAGATCTCCCTTGCATCGGGGCAGGTCGGAAAGAACTTCATGTCAGTAGGGCGCGTACAGAGCCCTACCCTCAAACTGCTTGTCGACAAGAACGAGGAGATAGAGAATTTCAAGTCCAAGCCTTTCTGGAACGTCGTCGGTCGCTTCGGCATGCTGGCGTTCCAGGGTCAGCACGCCGGCAACCCGTTCTGGGAAGAGGGGAGCGCGAAGGACATTCTTGCCCGCACTTCATCCGCAAAGACCGGAACGGTGACGGAATTCGAGATTAAAGAAAAAGAGGAATACAGGCCCCCGCCCTTTGACACCACTCAGATGCAGGTTGAGGCAAACAAGATCGGGATTCCCCCGACAACGGCCATGAAATTGGCTGAAGACCTCTACACCGGAGGATACATATCATATCCACGTACCGAGAACACCGAGTATCCGAAGAGCATCAGCTTACGCGGCGTCTTGGAGAAACTCAGGGAGTCCGACTTCAAGGAAGAGGTCGAGGAGATACTTGCGCAGGAGAAGATCTATCCCTCCAAAGGAAAGAGGCGCACCACCGACCACCCCCCTATATACCCCACCGCTGCTGCCAGCTCGGCAAAGATGAAGGGCGACAAATGGAAGCTGTACGAACTCATAGTCCGGAGGTTCATGGCCACCGTCGCTCCTTCGGCCATAGCCGAGATCACAGAATGCACAGTCGAAGTGAACGAAGAAGAGTTCAAATGCGAAGGCTACAAGCAGAAATCAAAGGGCTGGAAGAAATACTACGGCAAATACATCAAGTCGAAGGATTCCTCGGTACCGAAAATGAAGGTCGGAGACGTCATCGATGTACGCTCCGTATCCATCGAAGAGTCAGAGACGAAACCCCCATTCAGATACAACCAGGGTTCTCTGATCCAGGAGATGGACAGGCTTCAGCTGGGCACCAAAAGTACCAGGCACGACATTATCGCGAAGCTTTTCTCCAGGAACTATGTCCAGGGAAACCACCTTATCCCCACGGCCGGCGGAATTGCGCTGACCAAGGCGCTGGAGAGGCACGGCGGAGGGATAACGGAACCTGACATGACCGCCAAACTCGAATCGGACATGGTGAAGATCGGCAGTGGCGAAAGCACCCTTGACGGCGTCGTGAAAGAATCGCAGGACATGCTGTACACTGTCTCAGAGAAGATATCCGCGGAAAAAGAGGCCATAGGGAGCGAGATCAAGACGGCCCTCAGGACCCAGCAGCACATTGGACTGTGCACGGCCTGCGGCAACAACCTCACCATCAAGAAATCCAAGAACGGGAACTTCATCGGATGCGACGGATACCCGGAATGCACATGTTCCTACCCGCTTCCGCGCGGAGCCATGGTCCAGACGACCGAATCCGTGTGCCCGGTCTGCGGACTGCCCCAGCTCAAGGTCATCAGGAAGGGCAATCCTCCTCTCATGCAGTGCATCGATCCGAAGTGCTCTTCCAATACCGAGCGCACGTTCCTCGGCGACTGCCCGACCTGCGGCAAGGGGAAGATCAGGATGATGTATTCTAAGGCAGGGAAGAGGTTCGCAGGCTGCACAGAATGGCCGACATGCACCCAGACCTACCCTCTCAGACCTAGGGGCAGCATTGTTCCCACCGACAAGAAATGCGAACTATGCGGATCGCCGGTAATCCTGTTCGGAAAGTCCGAGGATTGCATCAATCCCGACTGTCCGGGAAAGCAGAAGGCTGCGCCCGAGAAAAAAGCGACAGTTAAGAAGACGGCTGTCAAAAAGGCCGTTCCCGTCAAAAAAGAGTGAGTTTAGAATTCGGCTACCGGGTCTTCGCCGCTGAAATGTCTGTTCAAGGAGTCGATCTCTTCGGAGATTCGTCTGTTGCGGCAGTAGGTGCATTCCAGCTTTTTGCCTATGCTTAGTTTCAGGCCCATCTCCGACCTGTCAAGCCAGACTATCCTGCCACACTCGCAGTAGACGTTCATCATGCCGTCGATGCGTATCCTGTCCAACGTGTAACCCGGCAGTCCGTCGACACAGTGCCCTGCCGAATATGCTGAGTCCCCTATCTTACTTCCCCCGATGATAGGCTCCAAACAAGGCTTCTACACCCATCCACAGATGCCTCGGGAAGCGCCCTCACTTTCTATCTTCATAGCGGATATAAGCTTTCCGTTACCATATCTGGGAGGGTGCATACGATGCTCCCAAAGTGTATTATAGAGTATATTATTTCGTAACACAATAATAATATTCGGGGCTGAGGAACCCTATTTTGATATGCTTTACAGCAGTCCGTTCTCCTTCATGTGCTCCAGCTGCCTGAGGACGTGATCGCGGACCTCTTTGGGTTTAACCTCAGGGGTAATCCTCTTTCCATCCTTGAGCACGGGCCTTTCGATCATTTCCATGATTTGGCCGCACTCGCATCTGATTTCATCATCCGGAGCGAGAGATATGCCCATTGTGTAGCAGTGCGGGCAACGGTAGGGGTACTTGCGGCCGGCGAACTTCCCTCTCTTCGATATCGGTTCGCCGTCCTTCTCGACAAGGTCCATCGAGAAGTCCAGCGTCGGGGCGTTGGCGATAGACGTTCCCACGCCGAAGCTGGAGACGCACGTGTCTGCCAGTTTTGCGACGGTGTCCTCGTCCAGACCGCCGGATACGATTATCTTGACGTGCTTGAACCCGTTCATGTCCATCTCCCAGCGGACCTCGTCGATGAGCTCCTTGAAATTCCCTCTCCGGGAACCGGGCGTGTCGAGTCTGACGCCCACAAGGTTCTTTACCGACCTGCAGGCCTCGATGGCCGCGCTGCGTTCGTCGGAGAACGTGTCGATCAGCATGATACGCGGGACCTTGGGGTCTATGACCTCGTCAAAAGCCCTGAAGGCGGCGTCGTTGCTGCCCATCATGAGCGTGAGTGCATGAGGCACGGTCCCCAGCGGCTCCTTGCCGATGATATCTCCTCCTATCCCCGAGGATACGTCGTCGCATCCCCCTATGTAGGCGGAACGGTCCAGGACGCCTGCGATCCCGGGGTGCATCCTCCTGTTGCCGAATGCTATTACCGGCTTTCCCTGGGCGGCCATTTTCACCCTCGATGCCTTGGTGGCAACACCGGTGGGCTGGCATATCATGCCCAGGATCGCCGTTTCCATGACCCCGAAGTCGACATAGTTGCCTTCGAAGTTCATTACGGGGACCCTTACGCTTGCGGGGGTGCGGGCACGGAATATCGTCCCTTCTGGAATCGCGTATACCGAGACGTCGGCTCCCTCCGAGAGACGTATTACTTCTTCAAGGCCGCAGAACACCGCCCATTCCCAACCGCGGGGCAGCGAGCTGCTGGTGAACTCTGCACAGACCTTCGTACCGTCCAACCCTTTGGCTTTTAATATCTGTTTTGTGCGATCGAAGTACACATCCATGGTGTATCCGTCTCTGATGTCCTTCTCGTCGGCGATGAAGAGCTTGTCCATCGTATCAGAACCTGAATGCCTTGATGCCCGGGAACACCGCCTTGGAACCCAGTTCTTCCTCGATCCTAAGAAGCCTGTTGTATTTGGCCGTGCGTTCGCCGCGGGCGGGGGCCCCCGTCTTGATCTGTCCTGAACCCCATCCCACAGACAGGTCCGCTATCGTCGTGTCCTCTGTCTCTCCGGAGCGGTGGGACACCACGACGTGATAGCCGTTGGCGAAGCTCGTCTCTGCGGCCTGACCGGATTCTGTGACCGTTCCGATCTGATTGACCTTGAGCAGGAGGGCGTTTGCGGCTCCCGCGCTTATACCGCGTTTGAGCCTCTCCGTGTTCGTGACAAAAATATCGTCTCCCACTATCTGCACGTCTTTGCCGATTTTCCTCGTCAGGTCGGCGGTGGAATCAAAATCGTCCTCGAAGAACGGGTCTTCGATGCTTATTATCGGGAATTCTTTGGAAAGTTCTACGTAATGGTCGGCGAGCTCGCCCGCGGTGAGGCTGAGGCCGTCCACCTCATACTTCCCGTCGATGAAGAACTCGGAAGAGGCCGCGTCCATGGCCAGGAATATGTCCCTCCCCGGCCTGTATCCTGCGTCCGATGCCGCCTGAGATATTGTTTCCAAGGCCTCGGCGACCGTGTCCACGGGAGGGGCGAAACCTCCTTCGTCTCCGATGTTCACCGCCGAAACGCCATACTTTTTCGACAGAAGTTTCTTCAGCGACATGTAGACCTCCGAGGCCATCCTCAGGCACTCGGAGAAGTTCGGGGCCCCTGCGGGGACCAGCATGCACTCCTGTATCTTCAGGTTCCCCCCGGCGTGCTTTCCTCCGTTTATTATATTGAACATCGGAACCGGGAGGGTGACATGGTCGCCGCCGATGTGCTCATACACCGGCATGTGGCGAGCCATCGCTCCGGCCTTTGCGACAGCCAGCGACGTGGCCACCGTGGCGTTCGCGCCGAGCCTTTTCTTGTTAGGGGTGCCGTCGAGGTCTATCATCGCCGCGTCCACCGCTTCCTGGTCCGAAGGGTCCATACCAACGATGCGAGAAGCTATGTCTCCTCTGACATTTCCTACGGCTTTTAGAACTCCTTTCCCGCCGTATCTTTCGCCGCCGTCTCTGAGCTCGTGGGCCTCCCATGTGCCTGTGGAAGCTCCCGAGGGGGCTATGGCTCTGATTTTGTGTCCTGCTACAGTGATCTCTGCCTCGACCGTTGGGTTACCCCTCGAATCAAGGACCTCTCTTGCCCATACTTTCTCAATCTTCATTTAAAAGCCTCAGTCGACAGTCTTATGGATTTCCATGTTATGAACGAGTATGTCCAGTCCTTTTTTGTCTATGGAGTTTTCGTTCAGCGAGATTAAAAAAGTTGCGGCACCGGCGTTTTTCGCGGTGAGCTGACGGATAAAGGTGAGCGTGCGGTTAGTACCGTTCTTCTCAAGGATAGCGGAAAGCCCGTCGACCACGATCACCGGGCGTGCACTGTCGGCAATGAAACGGTTCACCGACTCCGTCAGCGACCCGAGCGCCCTGATGTCCTTGTAATCTAGCCTTGGCTTTGCGGAAAGCGCAATGACGTTCATCTTGCCGTATTTCATCTTCTCCCTTACGGCTTTGATCTTGTTGCTGGTGATTATGAGCATATTATAGCCTGCATCAGCGAAGTCCGATGCATACCTGTAGACGCCCACTGGAGTGTTTTCGATAATCAGATGCGCGCTTCCGGAAGGGAGCCCCGTCTGCTCATCGGCCGCCTGCATCTCCTTGCTTTTGCGCCTCTTCTCCCTCCTGGACGGTCTTGATGCCTGTTGAGGTTCGGGCTCGGGAGTCACTTTGGTTCCAGAGAGTATCTCGATAACGTCGGCGCTCTTGAACGGCTTCTCGATCGCTCCGACTACGAAGGCCTCGTCCTTGGGGATGAACTCTTTGCTGTTTTTCAGGATGTAGACCTTCATGTTCATGGCCACATCCTCTTCGTGGACTATGTCTATGGCCTTCAGGCCGGGCTCTCCGCCCAGGTACATGTCCAAAAATATCAAATCTGGGCGGTTTTCGAGTATCGAATCCGCAGTCTCGGAAACGGTGGAGGCGAGAAAGACCCGATTGCCCGTACTGGTTATAATCTCCCTCAATATTTCCTGTATGGCTACATTGTCGTCGGCAACCAATACCTTCATGAGATAACCTCAGGTGAGACCATAACTCCTTACGGTCCACAGACTATATAAATTAAGGGAACGACCGATCGGACGGTCGAGAAGCTGGCACAGGCCAGGGAGGCCTGGGCTGAATCACTGCTTCCTGCTCTCTTTAGCTTTGGGCCTAAGGTTGCTGTACCCGCATTTGCGGCATTTAGACGCCTTCGGGGGGTTCGTCGCATAACAGTTCATGCATACGGACTTGTCGAGGAGCCTGCTCTCAGCCTCTTTAAAACGTGCCATCTTCTATCCTCTGGATTGTGCAAGATAGAAGTATTATTTATAGCATTCGTCACACGGCCGGGAAATGCAAACGCTGGGCCCTGAAGTCTCCCAGAGGGTCGCCCGAAACCGAGCCCGCCATCTCGTGGGTGACGTATTCCGGCGACAGCATTTCGACGATCTCTATGCAACCGTCCGACATGAACGGCCGGTGCTGGTCTATTCTGCATATATGCGCGTTCGCTTTTTCCATCAGAACGCCCACGGGATCCCCGCGGTCCCTTTCCCGATCCTCGAAGCTGTCCCTGTAGTCGGAAGACATGCTCACATGCAGATGCACGTTTCCGATCCTTTCCAAAGTGTCTTCGTCGTATCCCTCTATAACCTTCGTAAGGGAACTTATCGCATCCTGCTCGCTGCGGATGCCCGGAAGACAATTCAGCAGGTGACCGGTGTCAAGGCATATCCCCCACTCCTCGAACTCGATGTTCCTCTCGAAAAACTTCACTTCCCTGTTGTCCTTCATCTTCAGGCCGGGCCACCAGAGGTTCTCGAAGGCGATTTTGAAAGGAGGCCTCCCCCGCGGAAGCATTGACACTGCTGAGTTAACCATCTCGCAGAAGGCGCCCAGAACCTTAGTGTCGCTGTCTCCTCTGTCGTGCATGAATATCTCGTCGAGATTGATGTTGCCGGCATGAAGCACCCCGTATGGTGGGTCCAGCGCCGAGGCCTGGGAGATCGCCAGAGTGAGGCTGTCCGTGACGTCCTCGGCGCACTTTCCGAACATCATGAACCTGGCCGTATCATGATTGCATTCCGGTATGTCCGTGCCTTTCCAAGCGCGCATCCAGTCGGCCGCATAGGGAAGATGTACGCCTGCTGTGTATCCCCGGTATTCATCTGGGACCGGAGAATAGCCCGTTAGAAGCTCTATACCGTCGCACCCCATCTCTTTCAGGGCCATGCCCGACCCCGCCTGCGAAATCTCGGAGAGGGGCTGGTACACGGAAAAGCTGAAAAGGTGCTTCATGGAACGTAAAAGGGTTGGCGGTAAATAGTTTTATCAGAAGAGCTCGAGAGCCGCCGCGACCGCCGCCTCTATCGCCAGCGGCATGGTCTCTCCGCCGCCTACGATAATGACGTCGCTTCCGGTCATTCCGATGACCTCGCGGATCTCTTTGGCGAGGCGCGGATTCTCCTCGTCGACGTTCCAGTCGGGAGGTATCAGAAGCTTGCCGTCACGGATGACGAGCGTGGTGCATCCGGTGGCCCCGGCCTTGATTCCGGCATCGCGCTGCTGCATGCCGTTGAATACTTTGTCGGAGACTCCCAGGACGAGAAGGCTCTGCGTGTACTTTCCGACCACTGAATCGCCCACGTTCAGGTCTATGACCCGGATAGGCATCTGCTCCAGGTAGCTGCGGCCGGCCTTGGTGATCATGATCCCCGTCTGTTTGACGGAGATCAGTCCCCAGTCCCTCAGGGTGTCGACCATTCGTCGCATGCTTCCTTCGCCCACTCCGACAGTCTCGGAGAGTCGCTTGCGCCCAATTCTCCTGCCATCAGAGAGGGTGTGCAACGTCCAATATACATTGGCGTCGCTGAACCTGAACATCGGTCCGTATTGCGGCTCATCAATTATCTTCATATCCAGATCACCGGAAGAGGACTCAGAAGGTCCTTACTTTGCCGGTCGTGATAAGCTCTGTGACCTTATCAATGTTGTCAAGCCAATGCTCCATTATGCCTTCCGCGTCGGATTTCCACTTGGATATCTCCTTCGGGTTGTCCGCGCCGGGGGCCAGCACCTGTATGGAAGCGTTGAGCGGCTGGGATATGGGCTTTCCGATCTGCGAGAGGAGGCGCACGCGTATCTCGGCCTCGGGGCCGATCTCCTTGGATATCTCCTCCGCGACGAGCTTGGACATCACGTTGTAGATCTTTCCGATGTGGGTTATGGGGTTCTTTCCTGAGGTGGCCTCCATGGACATCGGCCTGTAAGGCGTGATAAGTCCGTTGCATCTGTTACCTCTTCCGACCGACCCGTCGTCTCCCATCTCCTGGGACATTCCTGTGACCGTGAGATAGTAGACGTTGCGGGAGTAGTCGTCCCCCGTGTTGACGTCCACGTTTACGTTCACGTCCTCGTTCCCGATGATCTTGAGCGCGTTGTCTGTTACCTCGTCCTTAAGCTGGACCATCGCGGACTTGTATGCATCCGCATCGGTGAGATACTTGTCCACCATGGCGCATGCCACTGTGAGGGTGACGTCCTTTCCGATCCTGGAGGCCATGACCTTCACGTCCTGGCCTGTCTCAGGCATCTTCTTCTTGAGCGGGCCGTTGATGAACTCCTCCGTCTCGAGGGTCAGCCTGTCGGTGATCGAGAACGGCGCATAGCCCACTCCGAAGGAAGTGTCGTTGGCGTGGTACCCGGACGCTTTGTAGACGCCGGTAAGGTCGTCCGAGCCGAGACCGATCCTGGCATCCATTATGACCTCCGAGCTCACGTCGAGGTTGGGGAAAGTTTTGTCGAGGTACTCTTTGGCCGCCTTGAGTGCGACCGGCTTGCAGGGTAGGAATTTGAGCTCCTTCTCGACCTCCACCTCTGTGGTGGCGCGCCCTACCAGAAGTATGTACGACGGGTCGATGATCGTTCCTCCGCCGAACTTCGGGTGGGCCCTTCCTGCAGCGATCTGGGTCTCGTCTGTGTTGTGATGGAGGACGTGACCGAACTCCTTGACGTACATTTTGCAGAGCGCTCTGCTCACCGACTCCGCGATACCGTCCGAAACGCTGTCGGGGTGCCCGATGCCTTTTCTCTCGACGATCTCGACTTTTCTGTTCGGTACCGGCAGTTCGTCGATACCCTCAATGTAAATGTGCTTAGCCATCTCGATAGCTCCTCAGCATATGCTGCGAAGAAGTCGTACATATTCATTATTTATAAATTAAACTGTAACAAATATTCAAATAAGAATAATAGCCTACCGTCACATGTGAAATTCCCGCCGGAATCGGATATCAAGAAGATGAGGAACGCCCTCGGGATAACCCAGTCCGAGCTTTCCAGGGAATCCGGGGTGAGCCAGAGCACCATCGCGAAGATAGAGGCAGGCAAGACATATGCGAGCTACAGGACCGTGGCGAAGCTTTTCCAGACCCTAGAGAAAATGAACAGGAAAACAGGAATAGACCGTACGGCCGCGGACGTGGCCTCAGGTTCGCCGATCACGGTGGATGCAGACGACAGCCTGAGGGTCGCTTCGGACCTTATGAGACGGACCGGCTTCTCCCAGATGCCGGTGATGAGCGGCGAGAGCCCGGTGGGCAGCATATCCGAAAGGAGGATACTCGGACTTATCGAGCAGGGCATGAGCATGGATGAGCTTAGAAAAACTCCGATAAGGAAGGTCATGGGAGAATCCTTCCCCGTAGTATCGGAAAGCATGTCCCTGTCGGCCGTGGCGCAGCTCATGGGGGACAGCGACGCAGTACTCGTATCAAGACAGGGCAAGGTGATCAGCATGATCACCAGCGCGGACCTCCTCAAACTGATCTGATCTCTTTCCTGGTCACGACCAGATGCATGAGGTCTTCCGCAACCATGGTGTCGGGAAATATTGCAACGGCCTCTTCCAGGATTGGCGAGCGGTCCTTGTAACGGTTGCTGACGTGATTCAGGACCAGGGCCCTGACGCCGCACTCCTTTGCGATCTCGGCGGCCTGGACCGAGGTCGTGTGGTTGTGCTTTACTGCAGACTCGGTCTCATCGAAACCAAAAGTCGCCTCGTGTACCAGCACGTCGGCTCCCATGGCAGCAGAACGGACCTCTTCGCATGGAAGCGTATCTCCGGTATAGATTATCCTTATGCCTTTGACCGTTCCGGAAGATATATCTTCAGAAGATATGCCGTCCACCACCTTACCTTCTTTAATAAGCCTGATGTCGGCGTGCGTCATTCCTTTTTCGGCCGCCTTGCCTGCATCTATCCTGATTGTGTCGTCCTCGGAGAATACAAATCCCAAAGAAGGCACCCCGTGTCTGGTCGGAAAGGATGTGACGGAGAAACCAGAAAAACGGAAGGATTCGCCACCGGCCGATTCGGCTATTGCCAGTTCAAAAGGCAGACTGTCTCCGCATGCACCGAGTATGTTGCAGAGCAGACTTTCTATGCCTTCAGGTCCGACTATGCGCAGAGGCTCCGTCCTTCCGGACAGCCCCATCGTCAAAAGCAGCCCCGGGAGCCCCAGGAAATGATCTCCGTGGAGGTGTGTCACGAAAACCGCCTCCACCTTCATGAAAGACAGCGGGGACACCATCAGCTGCCTCTGGGTACCCTCTCCGCAGTCGAATAGCACCACTTCCCGGCCCTGACGTAACGCCATCGCGGGCAGCCCCCTCTCCCTCGAAGGGACGCTGGCACCTGTGCCGAGAAAGATGATCTCGGTCATCAGAAAATACGGTCCAGATCTCTGGATTTCTTGGTCTGTTTTTTGAACTCGCGGTAGTGATCTTTGCAGAGGTGAACCTGACGGTGGTCTCCGGCTTTGAGCTTCAGATCTGTCTCAGACACCTGCTTGTAGTTGAAAGAGCGCTCGGAATCGGAGCTGCATCCCTCTACGTCGCACACCTCGGTCTTTTCGCTGTGTTTGGCCATTGCCATGTGCTTCCGAAGGCCGTCGTCCGATATATTTGTTCACTTCGTATCGATACCCTAGGGCAAATTATATTGTGATGATGTCATATGCCGGGGCGATGACGAAGGTATCTGCTTCCATTCTCTCGGCGGATTTCTCCCGCCTCGGCGAGGAGATGAAAAGATTGGAGGCTTCGGGTTCCGACTGGGCGCACGTGGATGTAATGGACGGGATGTTTGTTCCAAACATAACAATAGGCCCCTCGGTGATCAAGGCAATAAGAAGATGTGCCAGAATACCATTTGACGTCCATCTCATGATCCAGCGGCCGGAGAGGTACATCGACGATTTCATAACGGCCGGAGCCGATTATCTAACAGTCCACCCTGAGGCGGACGGGGATCTCCTAGGAGCGATGAGGAAGATTACTGATGCGGGTGTCAGGGCGGGAATCTCGATCAACCCCGAAACTGAAGTGAAAGTACTGGACAAATATTTGGACAAAGCAGACCTGGTGCTGGTAATGACCGTACACCCGGGGTTCGGAGGCCAGAGCTTTATTTCTTCGGGTTTGGACAAGGTACGCTATGTCAGAAAGTGGGCTGACGAGCATAATCCCAAGCTCGAAATCTCTGTGGACGGGGGAATAAACCGTTCCACGGGTGCGGAGTGCGTAAGGGCCGGAGCGACCGTGCTAGCAGCGGGAAGCGCCCTCTTCGGGCTGGAAGACATGTCCCCGGAGATTAAGATCTGGCAGGGATTCGGCCCTGACCCGTGAGGCAGTAAAATGGGCGTGAATCTTTCAGGACTGGCAAACCCTGTTTCCGTCGAACTTTCAGACCTCAACGGGAAATCTGTTGCGATCGATGCTTACAACACGATATATCAGTTCCTTTCCACAATACGTCAGCCCGACGGACATCCGCTCTGCGATTCCAAGGGTCGCATATCCTCGCATCTTTCAGGCATCCTGTATCGGACGGCCAACATGATCGAGGCCGGAATAGAGCCGTCTTTTGTATTCGACGGAAAACCCCACGAAATGAAGAAAGACACCTTGGACGGCCGTCGGGAAAGACGGGAGAGGGCCAAGGATGAATGGGAGGAGGCCATCGAGGAGGGCGATTTGAAAAAAGCGTTCTCGAAAGCCCAACAGACATCCCGCATGACGCCGGAGATTTCCGAGTCCTCCAAGGAGCTCATATCATATCTGGGACTTCCGATAGTGCAGGCTCCGAGCGATGGGGAGGCACAGGGCGCATATATGTGCGCCAAAGGGGACGTCTGGGCATCTGCCTCCCAAGATTTCGATTCTCTTCTTTTCGGAGCACCGGTGCTTGTGAGGAACATAACAATGGCCGGAAGGCGCAAAATGCCTGGAAGGGATCAGTTCAAGGAAGTGAAAACCGAGGTGACCGATCTGAAAGAATTCCTCTCGTCTCTCGGGATCACAAGAGAACAACTGGTGGACATGGGCATACTGATAGGTACGGACTTCAACCCCGGAATCAAAGGAATCGGTCCAAAGAAAAGTTTGAAGCTTATAAAGGAACACGGTGACCTGGAACATGTACTGGCACATATCGGGGAAGAAATTCCTGACTATCAGGAAATAAGAGAAATCTTCCTTTACAGCCCTAACACCGACGACTACGAACTCGAACCTGGACAAGTGGACCGGAAGGCCGTCCTTGACCTGCTGACCTCATACGACTTCTCGCCTGTCAGAGTGGAAGCTGCCCTAGACCGTATGGAGAAATGCAGAACGGCCAACAGATCCAAACGCTCCCAGCGCTCGCTGGATGCATGGTTCTGAACAGGCATTCGAGACAATTGGCGCCCTTCCCGCCTGTGAACGGGCAGGGCATTTTTTCAAGGTTTGTTTGGACCCTCAGCTCCTCCTGACAAAGAAAGCATACACTGCGAGTATATCCACGAACGCTATGGCGACGATTGCCGCCACGATATACAGCCCTGTGCTGACGCCTTGTAATCCTAAAGATTTCTCCTCTGAAATCACATACTTGGAACAGTGAGATATTACGAAGCTTACGGCTCCGTCCGTAACCGTCGCGGTCTGCTTCTCGCCCAGCCTACCGGCGCCCTCGTCGTAGAAGAACACTGATAGCTTGGTCCCGTCTTCGTATGCTCCGTCGAGATAATAAGTGACTGTAGCACACATAGGCAGCACTCCTGTCGCCGAAAAATTAAGTACAAGCGGATTTTCGATGTTGGAGGAATCGATGAGTCTTTCGAGGTCGAAATCCGCAACGGCCCCACTTATTGCGGGAACGAATGTGCCAGCCTCATTTATGTAATCCCCCTCGAACGACCAGGAATATGCCACTGTGTCGTTTTCACCCAAAACGCTGAGGGTAAAAGTCTTTCCCGTCTCTGCGAGCCTTTCGAAGAACGAATTATCAAGTGCCCCTCCTGCAGATGGGCCCCTGATCTGAACCACAGGCGCCTCGTTCTGCGAGATTATGTCATAGATCTCGTCATTGGGAATCGAATCATAGACATTTAGAGTCCAGGCAGCATAAAGGGTTGCATCGGAAAACGCAGAATACTCTGACACCGCGTTCCCCCATGGCGTGGTCGACCATCCGCAGAATCCGTATCCCGGACGGGGGGGCGCGGTTACATCTGCAAGGTCCAGTATCGTACCGCCGAGGACCGACCGGGGGCCCGGTGCCGTTTCTTCAAATCCGTTCAGACTGAATGACACGACATATCTCATCGCGATCTCGAAAGCCACCGGGACCGTGCCTGTGTAATTGCCCGTTCCGGTAACCGCCGCCGCGGCGGATCCTGCTTTGATATTGTCGGTATAGGATATCACGTAGTCCCTGCCCTCCACAAGCAACTTGTTTCCGTCTGTCACCACGACCGGTTCCAAGGCTTGCCCGGTGTACTCTTGGTCGGGCGCATAGATCATTCCCTTGTCAATTCTTTTTGGTGATATTGACCAAATTATCTCCTCGCGTCCGTCGCCTCCGTCCGGCCAAGATGTTATGCTTTCATCAGTAAGCGCGGCCAGCGCCCTGTAGCTGCCGGCAATTGTACCAGTACTGCCAGATAACATGTAACCTTCGCCATCCGAAACCCCTATCTGTTCTGTACCGTTGTAAACCAGACCGGTTTTGGCCACCGGTATCTGGATTACCTTCTTGCCGATCAGTAGAGTGCCACCTATGTAATCGAATTCGTAATTGTAAGCCGACCCTCCCGAAGGAACCAAATTATATGTGCCAGCATTGGTTCCGTTGTCAGATATTACAGGCACGGAATAACCGAGTGACGTTTCGGGACCTTCGCCTGTGACGAAACCTTCAACGGTAATGAGGAGGGAGGGAGTTTAGCCGAACACAATTCTCTCCCCCGAATATCTTGCGGTAAGCTTCGCTTTGGCGATTGTCCAGCTCAGAGTTTTAGGTTCAGTGGTGCCGTCAGACCAAACGGTGTTTGCAGAATCTCCCAGAGTGGCGATTGCAGAGTATGTGCCAGCGTTCAGTCCTGATGTGTCCCCGGCAAGAGTGTAACCGTCTCCGTTTTCTACACCTACTTGCTCAAATCCGATATAAAACAGGTCCTGTTTGATATTTGGAGATGCAATTATTTTTTGTGAAACACTCAACGTTCCGTTTATAAATTCAATTTCATAGTTACGTGATGTCAACCCTGACACAAATATTGTATAATTACCAACTGGCGATAACGAACTATATTCACATTCGTAGGTCACAATGCCATCGATTGAGGATGATGTACTATCTCCAGTCATTAATCCCCTATATGAAATAGTGAACTGCGGAGTATCATTTCCTATCGTCACATTTTTATCGTCTGCCGTTATTTTTAGCGAAGCTTTGGCAATGACCCAGTCGAACGTCTTTGGTTCAATTGTCCCATCTGACCATTCAGTTTTTTCTGTATCCAATAGAGTAGCAATAGCAGAATACTCGCCAGCATTAAAGCCGACTGGATTTCCAGTTAATATATATCCTTCCCCGCTTTCAACACCAATCTGTTCATTTCTATTATAGGTCAAATCTGTGCATTCTATTGGTACAGGGATAATTTTTTTAGAAACTTCTAAGTTTCCATCGATGAATGAAATTTCATAGTTTGATGACGTGAGTCCAGAGACTGAAATTGTATAGTCTCCTATTGGTGAGTTTGGTTCATATTCACAGTCAAAAACTGGGACTCCTTCAAGGGATGACACGTTGTCTCCGAGTACAAACCCCTGATATGACAATCTGAATGATGGTACATCTCCTCCCACAATAATACTACAATCTTTGACCTTGACCAGCAATGGAGCCTTCAATATTGTCCAGTTTATTGTCTTCGGCTCCGTTGTCCCGTCGGGCCAAGTCGTGTTTATCGGATCATCCAGTGTGGCTATGGCCACATAGTCTCCGGCATCGGTACCAGTGTTTCCCGTCAGGGAATACCCGTCTCCGTCTGACATTCCGGTGATCAACGCCCCGCTGTAAACAAGAGAAATTTCCGTCAAAGATGCGTCGGAATTCATAATCGGGCCGCTGTCTCCGGAGGTGTCCGGTCCATCATCGACGGCGAACATAAGGAGGCATGAAAATAATACGATTGCGAACAAGGCTGCGATAGCAATGAATGCTTTGTTTCTCAGTTCGGGCCCTGGTTTGGCTGCTTCTGTCTTCATGCTTGGCTTATTTTTTGGCAAATATAAGTATTGCCTAAATTTTAAATAATATTATTGTTACAATATATAAATACATATATATTATTAAGTTCAGTTGAATGTATTTATATATTATATTTCAAAAATTAATATATATTATTCGACCAGTGTATATAGTATGTAATCTCTTTTCCGCCTCATGAAATGGCGACGATGATATCCGGCCCGGCGTCCGTCCATACAACAAGCGAAGCCTGACGCGCGGACAGCGCTTCTGCGTCAAACGGTTAAAAACACAGCTGGGAGATTCTTTATAGGGGGGCGCGTATCAACGCGCACCGTCAGGAAGATAAACTTGACGCAGAAGGATTAGCGATGATAAAGCAGGTCCGTGCAGATTATAACGCACCAGAAATCGAGCGAGGGGTCCAGCAGCTCTGGAAAGAAACGAACGCATATGAGAAGACCAAGGAATACAGGTCCGGCGGAGAGGACTTCTATTTCTGCGACGGGCCCCCTTACACCACAGGGAAGATCCACCTGGGTACGGCCATGAACAAGACCGTAAAAGACATCATGATCAGATACTGGAGGATGAACGGGCTCAACGTCCGCGACCAGCCGGGATTCGATATGCATGGTCTGCCCATCGAGGTGCAGGTCGAGAAGAAGATGGGCGTCCACTCGAAGAAGGAGATCGAGGAGAACGTCGGTATCGACAAGTTCGTATCGACCTGTCAGAAGTACGCTCTGGACTTGAGGGCCAGCATGACCGAGGAGTTCAAACAGCTCGGAGTATGGATGGACTGGGACAATCCTTATCAGACATTAAAAACGGAATATATCGAGTCCGCCTGGTGGACCCTTTCAAGGGCATACGATCGCGGACTTCTAGAAGACGCGGACCGGGTCGTCACATGGTGTCCCAGGTGCGAGACTGCCCTGGCAGAGGCGGAGATCGAATATTGGGACGAGAGCGACCCTTCGATAATCGTGAGGATGCCGGTAGCTGAACAGGACTGTTCGCTGCTGATATGGACCACAACCCCCTGGACACTGCCCTCCAACATGGCCGTCGCGGTCCACCCCGACTACGATTACGCCAAAGTGAGGATGAAAGGCGAGGCGGGAAGCGAAGATGTGATCGTCCTGGAATCCCAAGCGGAATATGTGATGGTACAGGGAGGATACTCCGAATTCGAGATCCTGGAGAGGATGAAGGGTAAGAGCCTGGAAGGGCTTTCCTACATCCCTCCCTTCGAGATAGGCGAAGGTCTCAAGAGGAGCGAATGGGTCCACAAGGTCGTCACAGCCCAGTATGTCGAAAAGGACAACACCGGACTTGTACACACCGCACCCGGCTTCGGCCCCGACGACTACGACACCGGAAAAAGATACGGAATCACGCCTTTCTGCCCTGTGGGCGAGGACGGGAGATTCAACGGCGACTTCCCCCAGATGGCCGGACGGAAGGTCCGCGGAGTGAACGACGACGTGATAAAACACCTGTCAGAGAACGGAAGGCTGTTCCAGTCGGGCAGACTGATGCACCGTTACGGCCACTGCTGGAGATGCAAATCGCCGATAATATACAGAGACACGCGCCAGTGGTTCCTGGACGTCCCGAAGCTCAAATCCAAGATGCTGAGCGAGATCGACGAGGCGAAATGGGTGCCCTCCTGGGCGGGGGAATCGAGAGAGCGCAACTGGGTCGAAGGAGCCAGGTCATGGTGCATCTCGAGGCAGAGGTACTGGGGGATCCCTATGCCGGTCTGGGAATGCGGATGCGGCGAGAAGCGTGTTGTCGGACAGTACTCGGAGCTCAAAGATGGGAAAGGATACACCGAAGGGATGGACACCCACAGGCCCTGGATCGACAATGTTACTTTCGAATGCCCGAAATGCGGCAAGACCATGCGCAGGGTCCCCGACGTCCTGGACGTCTGGTTCGACTCCGGTGTGGCGTCCTGGGCCCAGTTCGGGTACCCTGCCAAGAAGGAGGAGTTCGAGAAATGGTGGCCCGTCGACTTCATTGTCGAAGCCCACGACCAGACACGCGGATGGTTCTACTCGCAGCTGGGGGCCGGGGTCATATCCTTTGACCGGGCGCCCTACGACGAAGTGATGATGCACGGATGGGTTCTCGATCCCAAGGGACAGAAGATGTCCAAATCGAAAGGTAACGTCATCGAGCCGCTGGAGATCATCGACCAGGTGGGCGCCGATTCGCTCAGGCTATATCTGATCAAATCCAACGCTCCCTGGGAGGACACCTCTTTCCAGAAGGACGGCCCAAAGAACGCCAGGAAGATACTCAACACGTATTGGAACGTTGTCAACTTCGCTTCGACCTATATGAATCTTGACGGCTACGAACCGGAGAAATACACTCTGGATTCAATAAGGGGCAACCTCAGGCACGAAGACCTTTGGATGCTGTCCCGCACCGAGCACATGAAGCGCGATGTGACCGAGGGCCTGGAAGCAAGGGAGCTTCATAAGGTCGCCCGTTCCCTCGAGGACTACATAATGGAGGGCCTCTCCAGATGGTACGTCCGTCTTGTGAGGGACAGGACGTGGACAGAGGATGAAGATTCAGAGAAGGACAAGAACGCCTCGTACTTCACGTTGCACTATGCCATCATGAGCGCGGCCATCGCCATGGCCCCCATCGCTCCTCACATCTCCGAAGAGGTGTACCAGCACATGGGAGGCACCAAGCTCACCGTCCACATGGAGGATTGGCCCGTATTCGACGGGTCGCTCATCGACGAGAAGCTCGAGCACAGCATGGCGCTCATCCAGAATATAGTCGAGATAATAGCCTCCGAGAGGGCCAAGATGGGAAGCAAGCTCAGATGGCCGCTCCTGGGGGTCCACATACGCGGGAAAGACGCCGATGTAAACGGTTCGGTAGGGATATTCGGTGGCGTGCTGGCGCAACAGGCCAACATAAAGAACATAGGCTATCTCGCAGAGGAAGAGGTTCCGGGAAGCGGGATGACCGCGGTGCCGTTCAACGAGGGCGATCTGTTCATCGACTTCTCGGTGACCCCCGAGATAGAGGCCGAAGGGTATGCCAGGGAGCTGATTAGGAGGATTCAGCAGATGCGCAAGGACATGAAGCTCAACGTGGAGCAGTTCATAAACTGCGATGTAAAAGCCGAGCCTCGCCTGGTAGACCTGCTGTCATCCTGGAGGGACCACATATCGGGAGAGGTCAGAGCCAGGAACCTGACCTTCACCGACAGCCCCGGCGGCGACGAGGTCAAAACCTGGGACGTTACCGGCGAGGATATTGTGATAGGGATAGCCGCCGCAGAGCCCTGATCAGATATCCAGCATTGCGGAGACCGCCTCGTATGTGTACCTGACGGTCTTCCTTGACGGGATGTCCTTCGGGTCAACCCACACGAAGCTGAGATTCTCGTGGTTCAGCTTGGGCTCTGCCGACTTCAGGCGGAATAGGAAAGGATACACCTTCCATATGGTGTTCTTCTCCCTTACTGTGACCATCTTCCCGGACCTGTCGGGGGCGTGCACGTGTATTCCGGTCTCCTCCATGATCTCGCGCACCGATGCTTCCACCGGAGACTCCCCATACTCGATCTTCCCTGCGACAAGAGACCATACCCCGGGGAACGAGCGTGCGTTGTCCGGACGTTTCAGCATCAGGACCTTCCCGTCTACCAGGATGGCGGACGAGACGGATTCGATCGTGTCCACCCCTTCGATGTCGACGGTCCCCTCGTCCGCATCCACGGTCACCGTGTCCCCATCGGAAAGCAGAGACACGTCTATGCGATCCACCATCGGGATCGACGATATCACGGCACCTGTGGTCACTATGGTCTCAGCATTGATGTTGATCACCGCCGCCGGAGCCTTTCCATGGACGGCCAGGTCGTACATGACGTACGATCCGACAGTGCTCCCTTTGCCTGCGGGAAACACCAGCACCTTGCCTGCGACGTTCCCCCTTCCCGAGGTGAGTTCCCCGGTAGAGCCGTCGACCCCTCCCAGGAAGCTGAAGGGCTCCTCCAGCTTCAGAACCTGGCCCCGGGCTTTACCCGGGGATATCAAACGTCCTTTGAGCATCAATATACCGCCTCCATGAGTTCGGCTATGTCCTTGCACATCACGCTCTGGGAGCAGAGCGTCGGGAGATAGTTTCCGGCTTTGGCGGAATTGGTACCGGTACGCGAGAACGTCCCCTCGATTGGGGCAACGACCATGCAAGTGTCCGCCAGAACCGGCCCGAACTCCTCCAGTATCCTGACGTCCTCGGCGCACTTCTCCCTTGTAGCCGCCGAGGTGCAGAACCATATTTCGGGGGACCCATGTTTTTTCTTTTTCCCTCTGAGCATGGAAGCGATCTCGCGGATCTCCTTCTCGGTGAGATGCGGACATCCCAACGCTATGAGCTGCACATCGTCTGCAGTATTCAGTTTTTCATAAGCCGCCTTGAGCTCTTTTTTTCCGATGCTTATCTTCTCGAGGCCCGATACATCATGTTTTCCGGCCTCCGGGGTAACATTCTCCGCATGCCACATTGCAACGGACCCGGCGGCCGCCATGGCCGCAGAAAGCGTCTTGGCCTCTTCGATGCCGGTTTTCCTTGGAAGTCCCCTGAAATATGGTATACGGCCGCCGATCATGCTTCCCACCGCCTGTCCCAGAAGCGAATAGCTGAACACCGAGCCATCGATATCGGCGTCGATGACGACGGAAGGAACCCTCATGTCGTCGAGATGCAGGCCGTAGTTGGCCGTTTTTCCGACGATCGCCGCTGCCAGAGCTCCGGGGCCCCCTTCCCTGTTGGTCCTGGCGCCGATGAAAGAGTTCACAAAGGAAAGGGCAGAGGATTCGGCCCAGGCCACATGGTCGCCGAAATTAGGGACGTTCGCTCCGGTGTAGGGGGTGCAAGAGCATGTGGTCATAACGCCCATCTTGCCGTAGAGCTCCACGATCTTCTGCTGTTTGACAGCGAAATTTTCGGAGATATGCATCTCCTTCCATCTGCACAGGTCCATCCCTACCGGATTTAGCGTAGAGGGCACTGACACCCTTGCACCTCCTTCCACCTGGTCCGAGAGGTATTTTAACCCACCATCGCCGATCGTCTTGTAAGATGCTCCGGAAAGATGGGCGGACGATATGCCGATAAGGTCCTCGGCACCGTATACTTTGCCCAGCGCCACAAGAAGCTCCATGGCCTTGCGCCGGCTTTCCCCTTCCTCTCCGTTGAGGATTTTTTCTTCTTCGGGTCTGAGTTCCATGGTCCTGAATATGAAGCATACGTAAAGGATTTGTCCCTTCAAACCTATATTGAGTAAACACACAGACCGCCTTGAATGACCTAGGCCGCGGTCCCGATGTCATAGAATTACTTAAATCATCGATGCTATCGTGACTCTCCATGAAGCCGCTGACCTTGGAGAGGTCACCGAAATACGACCGCGAGGGCGGTATCAGGACGATGTCTCCGGAAGATACCTTGGAGCACACATTGCCGCTCCTTTCAGACGCAGGGATACACTTACCCGAGGATATCACCGGAATGGACAACGTCGGCATTCCCGTCTTCTCGATTTCCAGACCTGGAGCCGCCGAAGGCGCCGTCTCGAGCTACAACGGCAAAGGCGCCACCTACGAACAGGCCAAAGCCTCCGCGGTAATGGAGGCAATGGAGAGGTACAGCGCCGAGATGAGGGACTACGACGAACTCGTGTACGGAACATTCCGGCAAGCCACGGAGACCGGTCTCGCCGTGGACCCCGCCGACCTGATACTCCCGATCGACCGCCTGAACTATTACCGGGATGCCGAGATAGCATGGTGCGAAGGATGGGAGATGTTCAGGGGCGAGAAGATATGGGTCCCCGCATGCGCGGTTTACCATCCATATGTCCCTAACGGGGATCTGCAGCTTTTCAGATATAACACCAACGGGCTGGCATCGGGGAACACGATGGAAGAGGCGATCCTCCACGCGACTTTCGAGGTCATCGAGAGGGACGCATGGTCGCTGGCGGAGGAACGTGAATTCGCCAATGCGGATGTCGTCGCGGACCCCGGTTCGGTCCCCGGAAGGCTTTTGAAAGCCTTCTCCAGACAGGGCGTGGAAATAAAACTGAAAGATATAACCACAGATGTCGGGGTTACAACCATCGGCGCGGCATCGGACGATGTCGCCACCAGGGACCCCGAGATGCTGGCCATAGGTGTGGGGACCCACCTGGACCCGGAGATCGCAGCCGTGCGCGCGATAACCGAGGTTGCCCAGAGCAGGGCGACCCACAAACAGGGTGTGAAAGTGAACGCAAAGCTCCAGAGGGCCACCCGGGAGATGGGGTACGAGAAGATCAAGAAGCTCAACCGCCTATGGTATTCCGATCTCGAAAAGAAAGTGAATCTTGAGGACATTGAAGACAGATCGACCGATTATGTTCTCGACGACATCGAGGTCGTCCTCGACAGATTGATGGATTCGAACTTCGAAATGGTAATCGTGTCGGACCTGACCCGCCCCGAAGTAGGCGTGCCAGTGGTCAGAGTGACGATACCGGGGATGGAATGCTCCACGATGGACCCTGACCGCACAGGATATCGCCTGAACGGAACATGGCCTCCTAAGAAGTGACGGCCTTTCGACCGTTAACAGAAAGCGGACCCGCCGGGATTCGAACCCGGGTCAGAGGCTCCGGAGGCCCCAATGCTATCCAAGCTATACCACGGGTCCTTTTTACTGTAAAGCGTTGAAGAGATGCAGGCAGGTTGTGCCGGGGCAAAGCCCCGGCGATCCTGAGGCTCCCATTGAGAGGGCGGGAGCCGAATGAAGAATTGCCTTTACTCTTTCTTGCTGAACTCGGT
>DAVO01000015.1:39581-44366 GCA_002509405.1 Methanomassiliicoccaceae archaeon UBA72
TCGACCTTGTAAGCGTCCTTCTTGCTGATCGACTTGGGTGCCGCCTTCTTTGCTGCTGCCATCTTCACTCCTCCTTCTTGGGCATTTCCGGCTTGGGTTTCTCGATGCCGTTCCTCTTCAGGAGGTGTTCGTTCTCAAACTCCAATGCGGCCTCTTTGCTCTCGTAGACCTTGGCGTATCCTTCGGACACCCCTTTGCCGTACACAGAGTCCATATGGTCGATGACAAGGCAGTCCCTCTTGGACTTGAGCACCTTGGCCAGCTCCTCGGCCACCGCGTTCCTCTTAGGTGTGCTTTCTCCGTCGTGTTCGACCGAGAAATATACCTCATTCCTCTTCTGCAGGGGATTTTTCTTCTGCTGGGTAATTTGTATCTTCATTACAGCTCCTCCATCATCTCGATTAGCGTTTCTGCTTCTTTTCGGACCTGCTCGTCCGTGGTAACGAGCTTCATCCCTTTCCCGGGCCATCCGTACACGATATTGGTGCCACAGGGCGCAAGGACCATGCAGGCCACGGCCGCCAGGTCCTCCTCCCCGTCCACCTTTATTATGTGGGTCTTCCCTTCGAAAGCATTTTTCACGGCCTCGATCAGCTCCGCAGTTATCATCTTAGGAGGGTTCCTGACCTCAATCTCTTCCCAGCCGCTTTCTTTGACGAGAGATGAGAATTCGGTCATCTCGTGCCTCTCCGTCCTTCCGTCATAGATGGACAGGAACGGCACGATGCCGTGTTTTCTGACGACCAGCGATACCACGTCGCCGACCGTAACGAGTTTGGAACCGTTGTCGAGTATAATAAGTTCGTTTTCGCCCAGGTCCCGCCCCATAGGCCTCCTGAACAGTTCGCGCCTGTCCTCGGGAAGCTTTCTGTCCCTGGGCTCCATCGGCATCAGCGGACCTTGAGGGCGTATCTGCCGTTCGCCTTGATGCTCATGCGCTTGGCGATCTCCGATTTGGTGTGGTCGATGATCGCCACGTAGCCCTGCCACTCTTTGGACGTCTGTCCTCCGCAACGGGGGCACGTATCCTCCTCGGATATGAAGTTGCAGTTCTTGCACGCTTTAAGAACGGGTCCTGCCATCAGGCCGCCTCCTTCTTCTTTGTGTTGTCCTCTTCGATCCACTGGAACTTTCCGAGGCCTGGCTGGCGCATGGTGAGTCCGATCTTGCTGTCCTGGGGATTCTTGTCGTTGAGATCTATGCTCACTACCCTCGCTCTGACCCTGTCACCTACGGAAAGGGTCCTTCCGGTCTCCTTTCCGACGAGCCTCTGGTTGGCCTCGTCGATATCGACGCGGTCGTCCATGACCTGGCTGATGTGCAGCAGGCCGTCAAGGGGCCCGAATCTTACGAAAGCTCCGAATTTTAGGATCTCCACGACAATGCCCTCCACGACCTCGTTGTCTTTCAGCCTGTAGACCAGCTGGTTGTACTTCACGGTCTGGTAGACGGCGCCGTCGCCGTGCACTATACGTCCCGGTCCCACCGGCTTGACGTCTTTTATGAGGACTGTGAGTGATTTGTCCTCGTTGAATCTGCCCTCGAAAGTATCCCAGGTGAGGTTGTCTATAGCCTCACTTATGTCTTCGCCGAGATTTCTGGGCGGGACCCGGACCTTTCTTTCGGCCTCTGTGATCATATACATATGGCGGAACTCCTGAATGTGGGGATTAGGCCACTCTTATATAAAACTGATTCGTACGCGCGAACCCGCCGATTAAGCCAGAGATATGGCCGACGACCGCATTTATCTATTTTCTTGGTGGTTTTTAATTTTTTCAATTTAGAAAAATAAAAAATGTGCCAGAATGTCATAATTATGTCTTCCTGTTCCGGCTGTCGTACGCGTATTTTACCTGTTTCCGCGGTGCGGGTACCAGGAGTATTATTTATATGAGGAGAGTTTACCGCAACTAAAGTTCAGAGGTAAACTCATGATCGAAATAACAACAGTTGAAAACATGCTTTTCATGATTCCTGTTGCCGTCGTGATTGCACTGATCTTTGCATTGTACTTCCTTACCGACATAAGGTCTCGGGACAAAGGAACGCCTGAAATGCAGAAGATCTCCGATGCGATCGAAACGGGCGCCATGGCATATCTGAGGCGCCAGTACAAAACGATAGCAATAATCAGCATAATCGTGGCAGTCATAATAGCGCTCGCGGGAATCCCCGAGTCCACAAGAAACTACCTGGGATACCCCGTGGCCATCGCTTTCCTCATAGGAGCGGGATTCTCGATACTTTCCGGTTTCATCGGAATGAAGGTGTCCGTAAGCACCAACATCAAAACAGCCAGCGCCGCGCGCGAGTCTCTCGCCAGCGCCTTCAAGACCGCCTTCCGCGGAGGGGCCGTTTCCGGTATAGTCGTTTCTACGCTGAGCATCCTCGGCCTCTTCGCAGTCTTCCTCGTGTACAACGCAATATACGAGGAAATGACCCAGACCCTCCACTACATCGTGGGATATGCGTTCGGTGCCTCTTTCGCCGCATTGTTCGCCCAGCTCGGAGGCGGCATATACACCAAAGCGGCCGATGTGGGCGCGGACCTTGTGGGAAAAGTCGAGGCTGGAATACCTGAAGACGACCCCAGGAACCCCGCTGTCATCGCCGACCTCGTCGGTGACAACGTCGGAGACTGCGCCGGAAGGGGAGCAGATATATTCGAATCCACAGCAGCGGAGATCATCGGTTCGATGGTCATAGGTCTCGCCGTGCTCAAAATCGCCGGAATGGCTTCGCTCACGAACAACTGGATCTTCCTCCCGATGGTAATAATGGCCTTCGGGCTCATCGCCTCCCTGGTGGGGATCCTCAGCGTCAGGCTCAAGGACTCCGACAAGGAAGTGTTCTCTGCGCTCAACCGCGGATATTACATAACCATGGCCCTAGTCATCGTGGGCACGATATTCTCCGTCTACTGGCTCCTTAAAGACGAAGCCTCCAACTGGATGTACTTCGCCGGATGCGGAATAGTCGGAATCGTTCTCGCTCTCGCAATAGTCTATATAACCCAGTACTACACCGGGGACCATAAACCCGTCAAGTCGATAGCGGACGCGTCCAAGACCGGCCCCGCTACCAACGTGATCAAGGGAATATCCGTGGGAATGGAGTCTACTCTGCTCCCGGTCATATGCATAAGCATTGCTATATGCGCCACCTTTGTCCTCGGATACTACGCCGACCCGACGGGCAGCAACGGAATGGTCTTCGGACTTTACGGAACGGCCGTCGGAACGATCGCGATGCTCGCATCTTCCGCGTTCATCCTCGCCGAAGACACCTACGGACCCATCACCGACAACGCAGGAGGCATCGTCGAAATGAGCGACCAGCCCGCTGAGGTAAGGGAGAGGACCGACAAGCTCGATGCTTCCGGAAACACCACCAAAGCTCTGACCAAGG
The DNA here is from genome assembly GCA_002509405.1 of Methanomassiliicoccaceae archaeon UBA72. Taxonomy (GTDB): domain Archaea; phylum Thermoplasmatota; class Thermoplasmata; order Methanomassiliicoccales; family Methanomethylophilaceae; genus VadinCA11. The sequence goes on from DAVO01000015.1 coordinate 42,993, forward strand.
GATATGCAATGGCCTCCGCTTCGCTTGCGGCGTTCCTCCTGTTCGCAGCTTACTTCGAGATAGTCGGAGAGATCAAGGGAATAAGCCTCATCGAGGCCATGCAGGTCAACCTGGGCAACCCGCTGATATTCGTAGGCGGACTCGTCGGAGCCGTGCTCGTGTTCTACTTCGCGTCGCTCGCGATCAGCGCGGTCGGAAAGGCCGCCGGAGAGATGATCGAAGAGGTCCGCAGACAGTTCAGGGAGAACCCCGGCATAATGGAGGGATCTTCGGACCCCGACTATGCCAGCTGCGTCGATATTGCGACCCGCGGTGCCCTCAGGCAGATGGTCCTTCCCGCACTGTTGCCCATCGTCATCCCAATCATGTTCGGGCTGCTGTTCAAGTGGGTGCTCCCCGATGATCTCGCCTCCGACGCCCCCGCGGCGGTCGGCGCGCTCATCATGATAGCAACCATAGTGGGCGTCCTGCTTGCCAACTTCCTCAACAACGGAGGAGGCGCATGGGACAACGCTAAGAAGTTCATCGAGGCCGGTTCCCACGGCGGAAAGGGCTCGTCCGCACACGCCGCTGCAGTCGTCGGAGACACGGTCGGAGATCCCTTCAAGGACACGGCTGGACCCTCGATACACGTTCTGATCAAGCTGCTGTCCACCATTTGTCTGGTGACGGCGGTCCTGTTCGTCTGAGCGGAAAACCTATTACGGGGGAGAGATCCCCCGTTCAGAATTTTTTTGTTTTTCAAACAAATGGAGACATCATTAGGCCTGCCTCTTTTGCAGCCTCTTCCGCCGGCTCTTCCTCAGGATAATCACACGACCCGGAGACAACGATTGGAACGCCGTCCTCGTCGATGTAACCTATTCCGATCATCTCGATCGGATTGCAGACGTCCTTTCCTGAGACCGCTGCCACGCACGATGCGCCCAGAGGACACGTCAGCGATAATATGACATCAGAGCGAGCCAGCACTCCCGTGTCAAATTTCTCCCTTACTCTGGATCCGATGCACGAGGCGGACACGCATATTGTGTCAGTGACATCTATTCCATCTTGAGACAGTTTGTCGGAAAGCCTTTTGGCCGCTTCAGCACCGCCGATGCCGCCGCATATCCTGACGCAGGTGTTGCAGGCCAGCACGAGCACCTTCTTTTTGCTCAGAGATTCCGAAAGCTCCCTGTAATCCCTGTTACGGCCCGATATGATCACGCTCCGGTAATCGGGAGCCGACGATATATCTTTACCGCACCTTCGCGCGTCTTTGCACAAACCCTTTTATCGATGGCAGATGGTAGCCAATCAACACAAGGTGTTTTGAATGTCAGAATTAGAATTGGTGGCTGTTGAAGATATCAAAGTAAAGAAAGGAATGAC
>DAVO01000011.1 GCA_002509405.1 Methanomassiliicoccaceae archaeon UBA72
TTTTCTTCGCATTCTCCGCTTCATTCCCAGGCATGTAGGGGGTTGAACCTGTGCGATGGACCGCCCGTCACTTATCGCGTTGCCCTTTTTCTTTCCTGAGGCAGTCGGGACAGAGCCCCCTGAGGACGACCCAGTATCCGTGAACTTCGGCGCCTTCCGGTGGCGCGATCCTCGAATCGACGTCCATCCCGGGAGGGATGTCCACATCTGTCACCCTCTCGCACATCTCGCACATGAAGTGGAAGTGGTCGCCGGTCCTGCAGTCGAATCTGTCAACGCTTCCAATAGTCTGCACGCGGCTTATCAGGCCCTGCTGGGAGAGGAGCTTGAGGTTCCTATATACCGTGCCCCGGCTGATGTGTGGTTCCGTACCTCGGGCCTCCTCATACACCTCGTCGGCGCTGGGATGGTCGTGTCTGTTCTTCACTATGTCAAGAACCAATTTCCTCTGGGGGGTATTCCTGTAGTGTATCGCCCGCATCTTCTTCCACCTGTGCTTTCTTGCATCCTTTCAGACGAATGATGTGTACGGTCACGCATATCCCAACCGCCGAAAGCAGAAGCGTCAAAACGACGTTGCGGGATAAGACCATCGAAAGCACCAGCATCCCCCAAAGAAACGCCATGGCATATGCCTTGGTCATTGGGGGAACGCCGGTACCTTCCCTGTAGTTTCTGATTATCGGACCGAAGAAACGCGCGTTCGTAAGCCACATGTACAGGCGCGGGCTCCCTGTGGCAAAGCACAGGGCGGCGCCGAGGACCAGCGGCGTCGTGGGCAGCAATGGGAGGAATGCCCCTATCGCGCCCAGGACGAGCATGGCCGAACCGGCAATACAGAACAGCACGTTCCTTATTCTCATTTGGTCGCCTTTGCCAATCCCTCGTGGTCGAGCTTCGAATACTCTTTCACGGTTTCAAAATCGAGTTCCAATGCCCTGCTCATGCGCTCTCCGTACTCCGGGTCCGCCAGATAGCAATGGGTGGCGTGGCGGTATCTTATGTTCTTCGTCACGGTTGCCATGTCGGCAGCGGTGTTCTTGATGAGAACCGCCTTCTCATCCTCGGGGATCAGCCTCCACAGGTCCCCGCCCTGCCTGAAGCAATCATCGACGGGATGGTCCTTGGGGTCGTAGCGGTAAATGTCCCCGTACACCTTGTCCGCAGGTTCGCGGTACTCGTTCTGGTCAGCCCACTCGTCGTAGGAGTTCGGCTGATATCCCTTGGTGGAACCGTAGTTGCCGTCCACCCTCATTAGGCCGTCCCGGTGGTATGCATGGACCGGGGCCTTCGATCTGTTGACCGGTATCTGGTCGTGGTTGACTCCGAGGCGGTAGCGCTGAGCATCGGCGTATGAGAACAGCCTCCCCTGCAACAGCTTGTCCGGCGACAATCCTATCCCGGGCACTGTGTGGGCGGGGCTGAACGCCGCCTGCTCCACCTGGGCGAAATAGTTGTCAGGGTTGCGGTTGAGCTCCAAGATCCCCACCTCGATCAGCGGGTACTCCTTCTGGCTCCAGACGGTGGTGACGTCGAAGGGGTCCACGTCCCTTGCCAGCGCCTGTTCCTCTGTCATTATCTGGAAGCACATCTTCCACCGCGGGAAGTCACCGCGCTCTATAGCCTCGTAAAGGTCCCTCTGGTGGCTTTCACGGTCCTTGGACACTATCGCAGCCGCCTCTTCGTCTGTGAGGTTCTTTATGCCTTGCTGGGTTTTGAAGTGGAACTTCACCCACACCCTTTCGTTCTTCTCGTTGTAGAGGCTGAAAGTATGGCTTCCGAACCCGTGCATGTGCCTGTACGAAGCCGGTATTCCGCGGTCCGACATGACGATTGTGATCTGATGGAATGCCTCGGGGAGGAGGGTCCAGAAGTCCCAGTTGCTCTGGGGCGAGCGCATGTTCGTCCTCGGGTCGCGTTTTATGGCATGGTTAAGGTCCGGGAATTTCAGAGGGTCGCGCAAAAAGAATACGGGAGTGTTGTTGCCTACCAGATCCCAGTTCCCTTCTTCGGTGTAGAACTTTACGGCAAAACCTCTTATGTCGCGCTCGGCGTCGGCGGCGCCGCGCTCTCCTGCTACGGTGGAGAATCTTACGAATACATCGGTCTTCTTTCCCTTTTCGAAGACCTTGGCCTTGGTATAATCGGAGACGTCGCGCGTAGCGGTGAAAATACCGAATGCGCCGCTTCCCTTGGCATGCATCCTGCGCTCGGGTATCACCTCGCGGTTGAAGTGTCCCATCTTCTCGAAGAACCAAAGGTCCTGCATCATCATGGGGCCCCTCCGTCCTGCGGTCAGCACATGTTCGTTGTCGGATACCGGTGCACCGACCTCGTTCGTCAATTTCTTGCCGTCGTCCTTTTTGCCGTCCATTTTTATACCTCCATCATTAGCGATATTAGTACTCAGTACTGATAATAAATACTTATCTTAATGACCAGGCCGTCATTTTCCGGTCGTTTTCGGCCATGTTTGTCCCACTCCGACGATTGTTGTTTCTAATTTTATATAGGTGTCAATCATACTTGACGAACGAGGCTGCTGGAAACGGGAGGCATCCAAAGATCCTCCCGCATCAGACCGTCGGATCGGTGGATACCATAACAGATGACTTGAAGCTTAAAAGAGCGGGCCGTTACGCATGGATTATGTTCGCCGTCCTATTGGCGGCCTACTTCTTCGTCTACCTGCACAGGATGTCCGTCGCCGTGGTCGGTCGCGATATCGTGGAAGAGGTCGGAGGCAATATCGGGTACCTCAGTTCAGTATATTTCTGGACGTACGCCGCGATGCAGATCCCATGCGGAATGCTGTCTGACAGGTTCGGCCCCAGGAGAGTATCGTTTATTTTCTTGAGCTTGGCCGCCGTGGGTTCGATGGTCACAGCCACAGGGGACACTTTCGGTTTCGCTGTCATAGGTAAAATGATGATAGCCGCAGGTATGGCGGCAGTATACATCCCGCTGATGAAAGTGGTAGCTACCTGGTTCCCCCCTCACTATTTCCCGCAGCTGAACGGAATAATCATCGCGGTGGGCAACATCGGTGCCATCTCCGCCACCGTCCCCTTGGCCATATCGGTCTCAGCGTTCGGATGGAGGGGCACGTTCGTTCTGCTCGCACTTGTCACTGCCATAATCGCGGCCCTGTGTCTCGCACTTATCCGTGACCGTCCCGCCGACCGGACCTCGCAGGAGAATAAGATGGGCATGGTCGCGGGACTGAAGACGGTGTTCGCGGGTGGCAGGAAGTTCTGGCCGATGGCCGTTGCATACTTCCTCGTTTATGGATCGATAATGGTGTTCCAGGGGACATGGTCTAAAGTCTATTTCGACTCTGTATACGGATTTACCGTCCTTTCCGTGTGGCTGGTCGCCATGATAGGCATCGGTAAGATATTCAGCACGGTGCTCGTCGGAGTGATGGCCGGCCGGAAGATAATCGGTTCCAAGCGCATCATGATGATCATGGGGAACGCCGGCTTCGCCGCCGTTTGGCTGGTGGTCTGGTTATTTGCGGGGGAGATGGAAAGCCCTCTGTTCTGGGGCTGCGTTTGCACTCTGTTCGGGTTCTTCGGCGGGTTCATGACCCTTTCGTTCTCTCAGGTAAAGGAATGGTTCCCCGTATCCATCGCCGGGACTTCCGTGGCCGCGATGAACGTGTTTCTCTTCCTCGGAGCATCGGTATGCACTGCCGTGGCGGGCGTCATCATCGGAACGTCCTACACTGTGGAGAACTTCTCCTTGGTATGGGGGCTGATGTTCGCAGGTTCTTTGGTGGCATTGGCCGCAGCGTATGTCTCGATGGAGAACAAGGGATGATCAGTCGAACTTCCCGACCACGGCTTTTATGCGCCTTACACCGGCCGCAGAACTCTCTTCCTTGGCGATCTTGAATCCCCCGATCTCGCCCGTGCTGTTGACATGCGGACCGCCGCATATCTCGCAGGATACGTCGCCTATCGTATAGACCTTGACCTTCTCCCCGTACTTGTCCTGGAACACGCCCATGGCGTGGCGGTCTTTCGCTTCCTCGTACTGCATCTCCTCACAAACCACCGGTATGTCGCGCCTGATGACGTCGTTGATGTAGTCCTGGATCTGTTTCAACTCTTCGGGCGTGACCTTCCTGTCCAGGTTGAAATCGAATCTGAGCCTCTCCGCGGTGATATTGCTCCCTTTCTGCACGATGTCCGGGTCGACGAACTTCCTTAGCGCCGCGTTAAGAAGGTGGGTGGCGGTGTGGAGCTTCGTGGTCTCTTCGCTGTTGTCGGCGAGCCCCCCTTTGAACTTTTGGTCCGAACCTGCGCGGGAGATGTCCTGATGCTCCCTGAAGCGACGGTCGAAATCGTCCACGTCCACAAGGAATCCCCTCTCTTCCGCCAGTTCCTTGGTGAGCTCGATGGGGAAACCGAACGTATCGTAAAGCCTGAAGACCTGCTCCCCGTCCAGGGTCTGGCCGGCAGCGTGGCCTTCTGCCATCTCGTCGAACCTGCGGAGCCCTTTTCTGAGCGTCAGATGGAACTTCTCCTCTTCGGCCGCCATGTTCGCAAGTATCGCATCCCTGTTCCGCTCGAGCTCCGGATAAGAGCCTCCGTACTCGGCGATCACGACCCCGCAGATCCTGCTCATGTCCGTGCTGTCGGAGCCAAGCTTCGAAAGGTATCTGCTGGCCCTTCTGATGAGCCTTCTGAGGATATATCCCTGTCCGACCTTGGCCGGAACCACTCCGTCACCCATTATGAACGTCGCAGCCCTGATGTGGTCGGATATTATGCGGAATGCCCTCTTGTCTTCCAAGTACTTCTTGCCTGTGATGTCTTCAATGGACGCGATTATCCCGGCGAAGAGCTCTGTGTCGTAAACGGTCTCCTGACCGTTCATTATCCTGAGGACCCTTTCCAAACCCATGCCCGTATCGACGTTCTTCTGTTCAAGCGGAGTGAACTTCCCGTCTGCGTCCTTGAAGTATTCCATGAAGACGTTGTTCCAAATCTCGGTGAACTTGCCACAGTGGCAGGACGGGCCGCATCCGGGGCCGCACTTCGGCCTGCCGTCGTCGAAGAAGATTTCGGTGTCGGGTCCGCACGGACCGGTCTGGCCCGCGGGCCCCCACCAGTTGTCGGAACGTCCGTAGAAATAAATCTGCTCCTTTGGAATGCCCAGTTCGTTCCAGATCTTCGCCGTCTCCTCGTCCCGGGGGATCGCCCCCTCGCCTTCGAACGCGGTCACAGATATCTGATCGATCCTCAGTTTGAGGACGTCGATAAGAAAATCGTAGCTGAATGTGATCGATTCCTTCTTGAAGTAGTCGCCCAGGGACCAGTTGCCCAGCATCTCGAAGAAGGTCAGGTGGCTTGCGTCGCCCACCTCGTCTATGTCGCCGGTCCTGATGCACTTCTGATAATCGACCAGCCTCTTTCCCTCGGGATGTTTTTCTCCGAGAAGGTAAGGTACGAGCGGATGCATGCCCGCCGTCGTGAACAGTACGGTAGGGTCGTTCTCCGGTATCAGGGACGCGGATCTGATGAACGCGTGCCCCCTCTGTTTAAAGAATTCAACGTACGCTTCTCTGAGCTCCTGTGCCTTCATATTACACCTGGACGTACGCGTGATGGGCTCGTTATTTAAAAAAGCTGGCTTACTGCCGCATCAGGGGGTACGGGCACAGGGTCGGCGAAGGGCAGGCTCACTGCCCTTCTAGGTAGCCGCGCCCCCTGAGCATGAGGTCCCCGAACTCCTCCGGGCCTTCGGACATGGCCGCTTCGCTGACGGCGTGGATGGCGTCTCCAAGCTCGGAAAGCATCCTGTCGCGGCTGACGTTCAGGTGCTGTATCTCGTAGTACAGTTTCGGGTCCTCCATCGCGACAGACATGTTGGTATCGATCATCTTGTCGAAAGTGGTCGAGGCCACCGAACACAGCTCCGGGAAAGGTATTCCGCTCCTCTCCAACACGGTGAAGAATGCGATGTTGACGATGTGGCTGAGACCGAGAACGTAGGACATGTATCTGTCGTGCTCACCGACCGATATCACTTTGATCTCCGCACCCTGGTCCTTCATGAGCCTTACTGCCATCTCCGCCGCCTCAGGGCAGCCGCAGTCGCACACGATCAGGTTGCGGCCGTGCATGGAACGTACCGATGGACCGAACATCGGATGGACCGAACACACCCTTCTTCTGGAGGCCATTTCGGTTAGGACCCCAATGAAAGGGGATTTAAGGGAAGAGATGTCGAATATCAGTGTATCGTCGCGACATATCCCGTCAAGGCTGGTAAGCACCCCGGAGACCGAGGATATGGGTACGGATACTATGACGACGTCGGCATCCGCGGCATCCGCGAGGCTCCTGCCGTTCTTGGCGGCAGGGTCGATGACCGTCATCTCGTGCTCCGCCCTGCTCAGGAGACGTTGCATCATCTTCCCCATCTGCCCATGCCCCCCTACGATGGCGATCTTCTTTTTTTCTGTCGGTCCGCGGGGAGACGTTGCCTGAACGCTGAGCGACTGTTCGAGCAGTATCCTGCAGAACTCTTCGCCCGCCTCCGGGTCCAGCCCGATCATGTCGGCCAACGCCCTGAAGCGGTCCAAGGTCGCCCTTTCGGCGACGATGTCGCGCAGACCCTCTCCGGCGGCGGCCTTTGCGGCTCCCATCTTCCGGGAGATCTTCAGCCTCTCTCCTATAAGCTCCAATATGGCGTCGTCTATCCTGCGCATGCCGGACCTGAGATCCTCTATATTGTCCATTTTGTCACCCCCTTATTTTTTCCTTATGTTCTTCATCGCCTCTTCGACGCTGGCGTCCCTTAGCACGATATCGGTTATCGCGCGCGTGATGCCTTCCACGTCCCTGTGCTGGAAAATGTTGCGTCCTATTGACACGCCACGCCCCCCTGCATCGATGGAGTCCCTTACCATGGTGAGCATCTCCAGGTCGGATGACATTTTCGGACCTCCTGCGATCACTATGGGGACGAGGGCGCCTCTGACGACCTCCTTGAAAGAATCGATATCTCCGGTGTAGCTGCACTTTACGATATCGGCCCCGAGCTCCGCGGCGGCCCTGGCGCCGTGGGCCACCAATTCGGGGTCGTAGGAATTCTTGATCTTCGGCCCACGGGGGTAGGCCATCACCAGCAGCGGCATCCCCCACTCCTCGCATTCGCTGGACAGTCTCCCGAGGTCCCGGAGCATCTCCGGCTCAGTCTCCGCCCCCAGGTTGATGTGCATCGATACCGCGTCAGCTCCCATCTTCAGAGCCTCTGAGACGGTTGCAACGAGAACTTTGCTGTTGTTTGTGTCCCCCATATCGGTTGACGCGGACAGATGCAGGATCAGGCCTATGTCGTGGCCCCCGGCGCGGTAACCATGCTTCACAAGTCCCTTGTGCATCAGAACAGCCGTGGCACCTCCGTTGGCCACCGCGTTCACGGTATGCTTCATGTCGAACAGGCCCTCGGTAGGCCCTATGGAAATACCGTGGTCCATAGGTACGATGACGCAGTTGCCCGTTTTTCTGTCTATTATCCTTTCCAATCTGACGTTCTTCCCGAACATGTTCTTACCCGTGCTACGTGCTATCATGTAGCACGGTATATTAATTGATTTCGGTCAGATTCCTCGGAAAATAAAGAAATGCGCTCAAAGCAGGACGGCGGCAGCGGCCTCGGCGGCAGCAGTGTCAGCATCGGTGCGGGCTATCACTACAGCGATCCCCCTGGAGAGCAGGACATTCTCGGGCATGTGTCCTATCTCCGACACAGCAACCGCCCTGCATCCTCCAAGTAGGTCCGCCATCGAAGAAATGCGGCCCCTGTGGTCCTGACCAGCCACGGGCGCATCGGCTACGGCTTTCACGTCCCTTATGTACCTTACGGTCTTGCCGTCGGATGCATAGATCCTGAACATCTTTGCGTTCCCGAAGCCGCTGTCCGCGTTCTTTCCGTCCGAAGTCGCGACCGCCACAAGTATCTCCTCGCTGTCAGGTCCCTCGGTCGCAGGGCCGGCGAGCTCAATCTTCGAAGGCCCGCATCCAGCGGTGCATTTGCCTATGTGCACGAATTCGGAGGAACGGTCTTCGCCCAGGAGACCGATCGCATCTGCGCGGCACTGCCTGCAGTGCCTCATCATGCGGGCGTCCGCGGAGCATCGGTCCATCATTTCCTTTCTCTCCGAGGGTGTGGGAGCGCGCATGTTCTCGAACTTGGTCCCTGCCACAGGTATCAGAGGAAGGATGTTGACGATGTAAGCCCCGAGGCCCTTGACCTCTGATGCGATTTCCGGTATCTGGACGTCGTTGATCCCAGGGATCATCACGATGTTCACTTTCACCACCATGCCCAGTTCGGCGCATGTCTTGATGCCTTTCTTCTGATTTCCGATGAGCATCTCGGCCGCCTTCCTACCGGATAGCTTTTTTCCTTTCCATATGACGGAGCCGTAGATCTGCTCGCCAATGTCGGGTGTCGCGGCGTTCATCGTGACAGTGAGGAATCTGACCCCCAGGTCATAGAGTTCCTGTGCGCGCTCCGGAAGCATCAGGCCATTCGTGGAAACGCAGGCTGTCAGTCCGGGATATTCATCTTTGACGATCCTGAGGGTCTCGAAAGTCTCCTCGTTGGCCAGCGGGTCGCCGGGGCCGGCTATCCCGAGGACGCTGAGGTTGGGGATCTTCTCCAGGACGTATCCTACCTTGTCGGCGGCCTCCCGGGGAGATAGCACCTCGCTCGTCACGCCCGGACGGGATTCGTTGGAACAGTCATACCTGCGGTTGCAGTAATTGCATTGTATGTTACATTTGGGAGCGACGGGCAGATGCATCCTGGCGAATTTGCGGTGTGCCTCCTCGTTGTAGCACGGGTGGACCTCCAATGCCTTCCTTATGTTGTCTTCCCGTTCCATAGCACCGTAACGCTCTCTCTTTTATTATAATATGATTAACATTAAGGAATATGGACCGATACACGGGGTACGTCGAGTCGATATTGGCCGAGAGCAACTCGAACGTGCCGGTCTCCCGTCGCACTCTGATAGATTATCTGGATAATGGAGGGCTATCGTACCGGACCCGCGGGGGAGATGTGTTCGAGATGGATCGGTCGGAGATCGAGGCAATCGCCGCTGTCTGCACAGAGGCCGAGAAGATGAGGCTCAGGATACCGATGATCGTGAGCACGGACACGTCGGCCGAGGGCGGAGCATGGAAAGTGGACGGCGAGACGGAGACATCGGTCATGTCCAAGATCCTGGGCAAGCGTCCGTATAGGAAAGATATGCTGCGCTTTTACAACCCGAATCTCGCCGATTTACGCCGCAAATTCCCCACAACGGTAGTGCTGGCCTTCGTTCCGTGAGGATTTAATTCCCAAACCTTAAATATCGAATGAATATAGTGGGGTTGCTCGATTCGAACGGGTCGGGTTGCTCGGGCCTGGTGCTCTGACGGGGAACCGTCGCGGGGGCCACGCCGGGGTGGGAAATCGTCTGCTGGGAGGTATTATATACTTCTTCAGTCTACGGTGATTTCGCCAGGTTCGGCAACGAAATCTGGCATTAATCTAAATGACATGCACCCGGAGAGAGATCCTCTTTCGGGGAAGAGGTGGAAGGGCCCCGTAATGGAGGATGAGATCGGACAAGCCCGATGACCACCGATCATACGCAACCTGGACGTGTGCTAGATCATACGCCAGCGGCGATGCTACGCCGCATGGGGGATGGTTCGGCTAGAGCGCTGAAGAAGGTCGTGTCAAGCTGCGATATGCGTCGGGTAGGTGCAAGAAGCCTATGATCCGACGATGACCTAATGGGACTTCCTATTCTTCGGAATGATCAGTAATGATCGGGAACGCGGGGGATTGAAGCATCTTAGTACCCGCAGGAAAAGAAATCAACAGAGATGCCGTTAGTAAAGGCGATCGAACGCGGTACAGGGCAAACCGAATCCCGTTTGGAAACAATCGGGAGGTGTGGTGTTGTAGGCTCTTTTACTCCTTTGTCCGGAATATCCAAAGTCGGCTGGAAAGCCGTGCCATAGAGGGTGATAGCCCCTTAGGAGAAGGCTGGAATGGAGATTTTAGATGTCCTTGAGTAGTGTGCGTTGGATATCGCGCATGAATTTGGGAGGCATTCACTTCCAACCCTAAATACGTCTCTAGTCCGATAGTGTAGTAGTAGCGTGAGCGAAAACTGAAAAGTACCCTTAACGGGAGGTAAAAAGACCTGAAACCATGCGGTTAAAGATTTATATAGCATCAAAGGGAAGAAACCAATAATTGGTGGACCAGTGTTATATTGTCCGTTTAGAAAAACGGGCCAGGGAGTTCTGGTCATTGGCGAGGTTAACTATTCAATTAGGTAGCCGAAGGGAAACCGATTGCCCGCAATTTTTAATGAGGGGCAAGGTGTGCTCGCCTGGAGTCAATGGTGCGGATACCCGAAGCCGGTCGATCTATGCCTGAGCAGGATGAAGCCTCTCGAAGGGGAGGTGGAGGTCCGAACCAGTTCTGATGTGCAAATCGTTTGGATGACTTGGGTATAGGGGTGAAAGGCCAATCTAGGCCGGAAATAGCTGGTTCCCCCTGAAACTAGTCGCAGCTAGACCTCGATCGAGGTGGAACATGAGGTAGAGCACCGATTGAGCGCTTAGGGGAAGAAATTCCTCGGCGTTTTGTCAAACTCCGAACTTGTGTTCATCGTAGACATCGGGTGCAAGGCCATCCGGGGTAAGCTTGATGGCCATAAGGGAAACAACCCAGACTATAGTTAAGGTCCCTAAATTTCGGTCAAGTGTAATATGAAATGGCGTCGGCAGTCTAAAACAACCGGGAGGTGGGCTTAGAAGCAGCCATCCTTTAAAGATAGCGTAACAGCTCACCGGTCTAGATTGTGGGCCCAGAAAATGGACGGGGCTAAACCGAGTACCGATACTATAGAATACAGTAATGTAATTTGGTAAGGGGGCGCGGTGCATGGGCAGAAGCAGGGCTGTGAAGTCCTGTGGACCGTGTACCGACGAGGATCCTGGTGAGAGTAGCAGCAAAGTACGGTGAGAATCCGTACCGCCGCAGGGGCAAGGGTTCCTTGGCAATGTTCGTCAGCCAAGGGTTAGTCGATCCTAAGGTAGTTCTTAATCGAGGCTATCGAAAGGGAAACTGGTTAATATTCCAGTACTAGAGCAGTCTTTGCCCATACCTACGGAGTAGGATATCTGGAGTACACTTGTCTGTGTATTCAAGCGTTTAAACTCATGAAGAACCGTCATGGTGAGAAGTGAGCGAATGCGTGACGAGGAGGACGAAAGTCCTCTTCTGGAAATTCCTAGTCCCCATGAAAAGGGTATGGTTACAACTGTTCTATTCGTACCAAGAACCGACACAGGT
>DAVO01000002.1:0-21904 GCA_002509405.1 Methanomassiliicoccaceae archaeon UBA72
GAACATCGTGCCAAGTGCGGGCTGAGGTTCCGCCAGGCGCACGGCGTCGTGGTTACCGGGGTGGACCACCATCTTGATGTGGTCGGGTATGTCCTTCAGATACTCTGCGAGCTTCTCGTATTGCTCGTAGATGTCGTTGATATTCAGCTCCTCTTCCTGCCCGGGGAATATTCCGATGCCGTCCACCACATCACCGGGGAACACGATGTAGTCGAGGTCCGTCTTGTAGGCATTCTCCTTGAGCCATGAGACCATGCGTTTCCACCGGTCCTCCAGGAAGGTATAGCTGCCTACATGGACGTCGGAAAGGAACGCCACGGACGATACGGAGTCGGATACTTCCCAGCGGTTAGTTCTGGGCACGTCGGGCCTGAATATCTCGTTGGCTATCAGCAGGTCCCTCCTCCCGTTGGGTTTCCCGGCAATGCCTATCACCTCGTCGCTGACGAACGTCTCGCCGGCGAGCGGGGAATCCTTGGAGATGAAGACCTTGCAGTTGCTCTCGTTGTCCTCCAGTGTGAGTATAATATGCCCGTTCTTGGTGACGCTGACGTCGTAGACCATTCCGATGACCCTCACGTCCCGGTCCAGGTTCATGGCCTTGGCGATGGATATGCTCATACCGAAATCCCTGCGTCTGGATATTATCCTGCTGAGGATGTCGTACCTGCTGCGGAAGTATGCTGTGAAATCCGAGATGTCCCCCTCGCAGGTGGAGTTTCCTGTGACGTCGCTGCCGTTGAGAACCTCTATATCGGTCTGCCTCTTGTTGTGCGGCACGTCAGTCCCCGGGGAAGTGAAGATGGGCGTGTCGCCCGCCAGGCAGTCCTCTATGTCGGAACGGCTGACGAACATCTTATCGGATGAAAGCGACGCGATGGTCGTTCTCGTGAAGGCGACCGGGTCGGGATTGGACATGATGTAGTCGAGAGCGTCTGGGCTGAGGAATATGCCTCTTTTAGCCGCCGCACTGAGAACATCAGCTTTCATGTCCGGGTATGTTGCATCGCAGATACATAATCATTGCCCGTCCTCCGGGGAGGGTTAAATACACACAATCAATCTCCTGGACATGACATCCGTCAGGATATCCTGCCCCGTAAATCCCAGCGAATCCGAGGGTCTGGTCCTGGACGCCGTGATGAAAATATTCCCGGACGCCTCGATGGAAAGGACGCCCTGGGGGTTCGAGGGCACGGCGCCGGGCATAGAGCACTTCTCCATGCTGGTGAGGCGGCAGAAGATATTGGATGCCGCGCGCGCGGTTCTGATAAAGGGAATGGGCGACGAGCACACCACGTTCCGCCTGAACAAACAGGTGGCGACCGTGGGGAAGGTGTCTTTCGCAACCAAAGGGGCCGTGCTGGGAACGATCGACGTCCGCATCGATGACGAAGACATCGAGGGATACATGGACAGTGTGCTCCCCCGCACCCTTGACGGAGAAGAGGTATGGCTATGATCGGAGTTTCATGCACGGGGTTCAGCGCACATCCGTTGGAAGAGATGATGGAGGCGGTGTCCAAGGAGTTCGGCCACTGGGAGATATTCGCGGAGGCGGAGCACAGCCTCTCCTCCATATGGTCGAGGCTGAACGCCATAAGGACGTCCTATAAAATGACATATTCGCTGCATTCGACCATAAGCGACACGAACCTCGCCTCTCTGACGGAGAGGATGCGCGAGGCCTCCATCCTGGAGATGATATCCACCGCCGAGCTGGCGGCGGAGACAGGCATCAAGATGATAACCGTACATCCCGGGGTTTCGTCACTGGGCGTGCCCGGCATGGAGAGGAAGGCCGTGGAGATGGCCAAGAAGTCTATGAGGACTCTTGACAGGACCGCTTCCGAGTACGGGGTCACTTATGCGATCGAGAACATGCCCAACTTCCAGCCGATGCTGGGAAAGACCGCTGCCGAACTCGGAGAGATAATAGAAGGAACGAACCTACGAGTGTGCTTTGACATAGGCCACGCGAACACGACAGGGCAGACGGACGAGATGATATCGATGTTCAAGGACAGGATAGTCAACGTACACGTGCACGACAACATGGGGGACAACGACACCCACTTGACCGTAGGTGACGGCACGGTGGATTTCCCCAAGACCATGGAGTCGCTGTCCTGGTACAAGGGACCCTACATAATAGAGTCGAAATCGCTGGCATCGGCGGCCGAGTCCAAGAGAAGGCTGTCAATCCTTCTTGAATGAGTCCGGGAAGAACTCACGGTGACGGAAGTCCTTTACGAAGGGCACCCCCTTGACTGCAAGTATCACCGTGGTGACTATGCCAAGACCCAGGAGCGCCAGGATGAGGATAGACATCGTCACCTCCCCCATACCAAGCCACAGGAAGGACTGAAGGTAGTCGTTGACGAAGTGCAGGAGTATCGAAGCGTAAAGACCGTATTTCGAGTACAGATAGCCTGCCGCCAGTCCGAATATGAACGAAGGCAGGATCTTTATCAAACCCCACCCGTCGTAATGGGCGTATCCGAATACCGCAGAAGAAATTATTATCAGGACCATGGCCGCCTTGCTGACGCCGAAGCCGCCCAACAGATATCTCGCTGGATGCTCCTTCTTCGATATAAGAGCGAAAATGGCCAGCGGAAGACCTATGATAAGGACACGCGTTATTACTTCCTCCCATACGCTGGCACTTGCGAGTACGAACATCATGTAACGTTCGTCTTGGGTCTCGAACGACGGAAGTCCGGTGCCGCTCCCCACAGCAAGAACCATCATTATGGCCAGCTGTATGACGACAGTCGACGGCCAGAACAGGCCGAGCCAGTAAGCGCTGGTGTCTTCGAGCCCCTTCTTACTTTCATCCTGTCTATTTTCCATATGCTTGGAGTACATCTCCCAGGCGAGCCGGGCGAAGCTTAGTATTACAGCTGCCACCAGGAACAACCAGTATGCCTGCGACCATGCCCCGGAGAAGCGCAGGAAGACGTGGGGGGAAGGAAGAAGGATCAGAAGGCCGTATTCGATCCCCGCCGCATAGATGAAAACATCTGCGAATTTGACGAGCAGGGTAACCCCCTCAACGGCCAGGAACATCATGACAAAGCCCATGGCGAACAAAGACACCCAGAAGACCGGGCCGTTCTTTTTGTCTTCGGGCACATACGCGTACCGGTTGCCGAACCTCCTTCCGCACCCTCCGCAGAACGGTGTGCCCGCCGTACGGTAACGGGAGCATTCCGGACAATCCAGTTTGTTTCCGCACCCTCCGCAGAACACATGTCCCAGATCTTGGTTTTTTGCGCATTCGGGGCATTTAGCCTGCATCATTCATCACCCATAAGGCCGACCACTCCGTCCACCCTCTCGGAATCAATAACGGCAAGGACACTTCCGCCATTTTTAGAGATATCAGACAGGCGCAGAGATATATATCTCTCACGGAGGCCGCTCAGCTCGCGGAAGCCTCTCACGGCGTTCACATGTCTGTCCCAGTCCCTGACGAATGACTCGGGGGAGGACATGTCGAACTTCTTCTTCATCCCCTTCTTCGCGAGACGGTGTTCCCTCACGAACTCCATCGAGCTGACGTTCAGGCAATAAAGTTCTGTGTATTCGCGGTCCGGCATGTCCAACGCAGAAAGCGATTTCGAGTCAGAATCGCAGAGGTCCACAAGCTCGCACCAGGCCGGCGCCGGGAGGCTGACATCGCCGAACTCCGAAAGCCTCTTCGCGAACACGGCCTCCAACTCTCCCGGTTCGTATCCTTCTACAAGGTCCGCACGGTTCCTTACCCCGACGATCTCCTCGGGGCTGAGGGATGCTGCGTATAGGTCGTATTTCCCGAAAGCCTCCCTGACAGCTCTGCCGTACTCGGGAAGCCCCCTGACCACAGGCAGGATGTCGATCACGGCATCCCCCGCCTTAAGGGATATCATTTCCTGGTGCTCCTCGTCATGACCAGGTCTGTGAGCTCTTCGCTGTCGTCTATCTTCCTCAGCTCTTCCGTCGATATGACCGCGGTGGTCTTGATGTTGTTGCGGTCCCTGGTACGCTCTACGATAACCACAGACGGCCTTCCGGCCAGGCTGGAGACCTCTGAAGTAACGGAGGCCCTCTGTATCAGCTTCTCCTCGTCCGATCCGGTGCCGGTCAGGATGATGATCTCCTCGACCCTTGAAAGGGCATCGAAGGGGCTTTTCATCACCGGTGTGACGCTGAAACCGATGTCCAGCAGTTTGTTCAACACTTCCGATCCGGTGCGGGCGGTGCCGCTGATCTCATACTTTGTGGCGGTGTCCTCCGTCTTGTATGCGAACGGGTCCAGAGGCAGGATCATCGGTGTGTTCAGGAACTCCTCGATTCGAAGTGCCGCGTCTATCATGGCCCCCATGCCTGATTCGTACATCTGCACCGTGCGCCTGGAGACTCCTGCCATCTCGGCAATCGCTCCGAGGCTGAGCCCCTCTCTGTTCCTGATGCTCTTCAGAAGTTCGCCGTCCAGTTTGACGTAAAGCCCGCCGGGCGCCGCGAATATCAACGGAGGGACATCTTCTATCGTGTAATCGGCCAGAGTCTCGTTGGAGATGATCGGGATGTTGAACCTTGAATATACGATCCCCAGCTCCAGAACCCCGGAGCTGGACCTTTCCCCTATGAGCATCGGACTGGCCTTCAGAGCCTCGGCTAGGACCTTCATCTCCTCGGCGTTCTCTCTTGAAAAGGCATCGACGTTGCTGAGTATCTTTATGATCAGCAGCATTTCGTCCCTGCGGGCGACTATGTCGAAGCAGACGCTTCGTAGATTCAGGGTGGAGGACACCTCGTAACCGGCACTTGTCAGTATGGCGCGGGTGGATTCGATAAGCTCCGCTCTGCTCACAGTAATAGAGTGGTAGTTCTTCTATAAAAAACCATTTACATATTATTTAAGGGGGAGGCCGGCCACATGGCCGGCTTAAAAAGTTTTTGAGGGAAAAACAACCTTGGCAAAATCAGTCGACTTCTATGCGCCTGCCTGACTTCTTCTCGTCTTCCGACCTGAAGCTGACCTCCAGGATGCCGTTGTTGTACTCTGCCTTTGCGGACCCTATGTCGACTTCGCAGGGCAGGGCCACCGTCTTCCGGTATTTCTTGTTGGCAGTGTCCACGGATATAGATACCGAGTCGGAGGTGGCATCGAGCACGATGTCCTCTTTCTTGGCTCCCGGGACCTCCGCCAAGACCCTGACGACGTCCCCTTCCCGGGTCACATCGGTGAAGGGTTCCCTCACCGTATCTGCCGAAGGAAGGCCCAGCTCTCCGGCGACGTTCCCGAATTCTTTGACGTGGGCGACCCCGTCGGGGCCGCGGTACATCGTGTACCCGTAGGTCTTGACATCGGGGCCGCTCAGATCTTCGAATCCGGAGAGCATCTCGTCCATCTTTCTGTTGAAGTTCTCGAACTCCCTGAACAGTATGTTCCAAATGTCTTCGCTCATCTCTATCACTCCTTTTTTCAAGTCTTCTCTTTTCTTTTTCAGTACCCGCCGTATTCCTTAAGCCTCCTGGCCGCGGCCGGTCCGAACTTGTCGACCGCGCCCTCGAAGTCCTTCATGGCAACCTTGCATGCGTCGATGGCCTCCTGGTCAGGAACCTCGCCGGACGCCACGAGGCGCCTGACCGAAGTCATGACCGCCTCGTTGCATATGGCCGAGATGTCTGCTCCCGTGCATCCTTCCGTCATGCCGGCGAGCTTCTTCAGGTCCACATCGTCCTCCAGAGGCTTGCCTCTGGTGTGTATGCCGAATATCGCCTCCCTGGAATCTTCGTCGGGGGGAGCAACGAGCATGCTCTTGTCGAACCTTCCCGGTCTGAGCAGCGCGGGATCGATCATGTCGGGGCGGTTGGTCGCCGCTATGATAACCACGTTGTTAAGAGCCTCAAGCCCGTCCATCTCGGTCAGCAGCTGGGACACCACGCGTTCCGTCACGTTGCTGTCGCAGCTCCCCGATCCTCTGTTGGGCGCGATGCTGTCGATCTCGTCCATGAAGATGACGCAGGGCGACGCCTGCCTGGCCTTTCTGAAAGTCTCCCTCACCGCCTTCTCGGACTCTCCGACCCACTTGTTGAGGAACTCCGGTCCCTTGACCGATATGAAGTTTGCCTCGGATTCCGTCGCAACGGCCTTGGCGAGCATCGTCTTTCCGGTTCCGGGCGGACCGTAGAGCAGTATCCCCTTGGGCGGCTTCGCACCCATGTGCTCGAACACCTTCGCGTACTTCAGAGGCCATTCGACGGCCTCCTTGAGTTCCTGCTTCACCGTCGCAAGTGCGCCGATGTCATCCCACTTCACGTTGGGGCGTTCGATCAGCACCTCCCTCATGGTGGACGGCTGCATGTCCTTGAACGCGTCGCGGAAGTCGTCCGCTGTTACGTTGATCTTGTTCAGCACCTCTCCGGGGACCTCCTCGTTCTCGGTGTCGATGTCGGGGAGCACGCGCCTGAGGGACGCCATCGCCGCCTCTTTGGTCAGGGCGGAGATGTCCGCACCCGCATACCCGTGTGTCCTGTCGGCCACGAGCCCCAGGTCGACGCTGTCGTCTATCGGCATCCCGCGGGTGTGTATCTGGAGGATCTCCAGCCTCCCGTCCCTGTCGGGTATGCCTATCTCGATCTCCCTGTCGAACCTTCCGGGTCTCCTCAGGGCCTCGTCGATGGAGTTCGGCCTGTTGGTGGCCCCTATGACCACGACCTTGCCGCGGGCCTTGAGCCCGTCCATGAGAGCCAGCAGCTGTGCCACGACGCGGCGCTCGGTCTCTCCGGTCACTTCGTCCCTCTTTGGCGCGATGCTGTCTATCTCGTCTATGAATATGATGCTGGGCGCGTTCTCCTCCGCATCCTTGAATATCTCCCTGAGCTTCTCCTCGGACTCGCCGTAGAACTTGCTCATTATCTCGGGCCCTCCGACGTAGACGAAGTTGCTGCTCGTCTCTCCGGCTACGGCCTTGGCGAGCATCGTCTTACCGGTTCCGGGCGGACCGTGAAGGAGGACTCCCTTGGGAGCCTCTATTCCGAGCCTCTTGAACAGTTCGGGGTGCTTCAACGGAAGCTCCACCATCTCCCTGATCTTGTTGACGGCGTCCCCAAGTCCGCCGATGTCGTCATAGGAGACCTTCGGTATGTCTCCCGCCGCCGCGTCCGCCGGCTTCTCGCTGACCTTGACCTGGGTGGCCGAGGTCATTATCGCGGCATCGCCCGAAGGGGCGAAAGATGTGACGACCAGCTCCATCTTGTTGCCCATCACGTTCAGGGCGATCACGTCTCCCTTGGAGAACGCCCGCCCCTCGAACACCTGCTTGAGGTATTCGTCCCCGCCCTGGAGCCTGAGCTGGTCCGTGGGCGAGAATGTTATCTTCGCGGCGTTCTTGGCCACGACCTTCTTTATCGCGACCTTCTCGTCCATGGAGGTCCCGGCGTTCCTTCTCGTGGTGCCGTCCATTCTGACGATGCCGCGGTTGGCGTCCTCGGGCCCTCCCCTGAGGACCTTTGCAACAGTCCTCTTGTCTCCGGATATCTCCACAATGTCCCCGACCCTGATGTCCATCACGGTCATGAGCTCCGGGTCGAGCCTGACCACTCCCCTCCCTGCCTCTCCGGGCTTGAGCTCCGCGACCTTGATGGCCTTGTCGGACCTGTCTTTCATTGCCATTTTCGTTACCTCCTGATCTTGATGTCCTGACCGTCCGGTATCTCGTTTCAAATGGTCTGAGAATACCGAATCCTTCTGCTCGGACTTACACTATTATTAGTTTGTCCTTCTATATAAACATATTGTTATTTCAAATATAAATGCGGTTCACAGGCCATAAGACGAACGATGACACCGCCGCCGAACGGGTTTGCGGCCTGCGGAAATGCGCAATATACGATATGCGACTGAACGATAAGAAAGAGGAAATTAGTTTCATGCTACCGATGACACCGTCGCAGGCTCAGTAGGCGTGGCGCTTCGAAACCTTCGTCATCTGCACTATGTTATCGATAGGAGTGTGTTTCGGTACCGCACATCCCGCGCCGAATATGTAGCATCCGTCGCGGCCAGCGTCGTTGAAGCACTTCTCCGCGGCCTTGTCCACATCGCCCGCCGAACCCTGCAGTAGCACCGACACAGGGTCGAGGTTGCCCATAATGACCACATCTTTCTTGAATACCTGCCTGGCTTCGGCGAGGTCCACCGCGTGGTCGACGCTCAGCACTCTCGCCCCGGTCTCTCTGAAGGACTTCAGCATCGGGGTCGTGTCCCCGCAGATGTGCAACATCGTTTCCACCCCGTACCTCTGCTTCCAAAGAGACGTGCTCTTCTTCAGCTCTTCAAGGTTGAAAGTCCTGAACATGGCATCGTCGATCATGTCCGCAGACGATACTGGATCGGTGTAGATGACGTAATCCGCATCTATCTCCTCGAGCTGCGCACTGACGACCCTGCGGGACAGCTCGGCTCCCCGCTTGATGGCCCTCTTCGCAGTCTCCGGCTCCATGAGGATATCCATGAGCAGCTGGTCTATGCCCCTCAGGAATCCGCTGGTCGTCAACGGGCCCTCGCACCAGACCGGGGTCATGGCGTCCGGGCAGGACTCATGGACCGCCTTGAAGGTGTCCACCACGTATCTGTGGAGGTTCGGGCACTCCTTGCGGTTCATGGGATCGTACAGGGGTTTGGATTCTATTTCCTCGGGCGAGGCGAAGTAGTCCAGCAGCAGGCTGCCCTGGTCGTCCTCCGGCAGCTTCACGCTCATACCCGGGATGTCCATGAATATACCTTTAGATTCGAACGGCCCGAACACCATGTCCGACTGGGAGTCCTTAACCCATTTTGCCATGATCTCCTTGGTCAGACCGGTATTCCCTCTGACGTCCGATAGCGTATGGCCGTAATGACTTACCATTGCTATGTTCCCGAAATCGCATACCGGCGCCCTGTCGGGCAGCTCGCCTCTGAAAACGGCAAGCGCCCTGTCTTTGGACTTCATCTCATGTTTCATCATTTAACCTCCTTGTCGTGAAATCGGGTTGTGCGTTATTAAACCGTTGCGAATTTTGCGGTTTCAGGGTAAAATGAAGCGCTTTATTGGGGCTGTCGTGCGGTCCCCGTTGCGTATTTTATCAACGATCAGGTGGAATTCGGAGCCTATTCTGTCGAGAACATCTTGTTTTTCTCAAGTTCGATATTTGTGGTTATCGAAATCTTGTATATATCAGGATTAAATGAGGCCGAGTTTCCGACGGCCTACGCGCTTCAATCTTATGAGCCACGATCTACCGCCACATTCTCGTAATTTCATTAAGCACGTTAACAATGAACGGAGACGTCACCGGCCCAGGAAACCGCTTTTAGATTCAATAATCGTTCAAATAATGTACATTACTATCCATCAATGTACATAAAGATATATACAATGAATATGATGATACTTTTATGTCATTACCGAAGGACATACGAACCACTCTCGATGTCGAAGACATTCCGAAAAAATGGTATAACCTGGCTGCGGACCTGCCGAAGCCGCTGGAACCGCCGATCAACGCCAAAACGGGGAAGCCTGCAGGACCTGAGGACCTGAGCCCTCTCTTCTGCGACTCTCTCCTGAAACAGGAGGCGTCCGTTGAAAGGTACATCGACATCCCGGAGGAGGTAAGGGACAACCTGGTGTACCTCAACCGCCCCTCTCCGCTTCAGAGGGCATACCGCCTTGAGAAGTATCTCAAGACCCCGGCGAAGATATACTTCAAAAGAGAGGACCTGAGCCCCCTCGGAAGCCACAAGGGGAACACCGCGCTGGCGCAGGCCTACTACAACGCGGAGGCGGGGATACACACTCTGACCACCGAGACCGGAGCGGGGCAGTGGGGAACGGCCCTCGCGGCGGTGTCCAACCTGTTCGACATCAAGACCACGGTGTTCATGGTCCGCGGAAGCTACGACCAGAAGCCGACCAGGAAGTCGCTCATCGAGCTCTACGGGGGAACCATCTATCCTTCGCCGTCGGTTCACACGGAGTTCGGGAAGAAGTATCTCAAGGAGCACCCCGGGACCGTCGGATCCCTCGGAGTTGCGATCACCGAGGCCTGCGAGGTGGCCTCGAAGGACCCGGGAACATGCTACTCTCTGGGAAGCGTGCTTAACCACGTCATGCTCCACCAGACGGTGATAGGGATCGAGGCCATGGAGCAGATGAAGAAGGCGGAGATAGAGCCGGACATGATGATAGCGTGCGCCGGAGGAGGATCGAACTTCGGAGGATTCTGCTTCCCCATGATGGGGGAGAAGATCAAAGGCCGCACGGAATGCGAGTTCGTCGCCGCCGAGTCCAAGGCCGCCCCCAGCATGACGGAGGGGGATTACAAGTACGACCTCGGCGACACCGGAGGGTACACGCCTCTGCTGATGATGTACACCATGGGGCACGATTACGTGCCGTCGTCCGTGCACGCGGGCGGCCTGAGGTACCACGGCATGTCCCCCCTCGTATCGGCCGCGGTGAACCAGGGCATCGCGAGGGCGGTCGCCTACGACCAGCTCGAGACCTTCGAGGCAGGGGCGACGTTCGTCAAGACCGAGGGCATAGTTCCTGCGCCGGAATCCACGCATGCGATCAAGGCCGCCATCGACGAGGCCGTCAGATGCCGCAAGACCGGGGAGGAGAAGACCATCGTGTTCTGCCTGTCGGGCCACGGCCTGCTGGACCTGAAAGGGTACTCTGAGTACATGGACGGCAGCATGAGGTCTTCGGCCAACTAAACCATTCAAAAAAACATTTTCCCTATTTTTCAGATATCAATAAATACGCCCGCTCGGTACAAACCGATATGCCGGGCGAACTGAAGGGGGACTCTGTCATAGTCTCCGACCAGAGGGAGGGCAGCCAGCTCTACAGCAAAGGCAACTACGGCTATCCCCTGAGCGGCGGCGGCCTGGAGCTCGACCTCACCGAGGCGGTCTACCTGGCGGAAAGCAACCGCCTGTCGGTCGAGCAGGGAGGCAGAACGGTGGAGTTCGACGAACTTTTCGCCCAAGCCTCGAGGCAGAACGAGGGGTTCGACGTCAAGTACCTCGTCTACAGGGACATGAGGTCACGCGGCTTCGTTGTCAAGACGGAGACCGGCGGTTTCGACCTGTCGGTGTTCCCCCGCGGAAAGACGATGAGCAACTCCCGCCCGGAGTACATGGTCAGGGCGGTCTCCGAGCGCACAGTTCTGGATATCAGCGACTTTTCCGCGGAGATAACCCACACGGAAGGCAGGGGCCGCGAGCTCCTCTACGGCGTGGCGGACGAAGAAGGCGACGTGACCTACTACAAGATGTCCATGAGGGACCCCAGGGGATCCGTCCCCGCCTGCCGGCCAGGGAAGATTGTCGGGGGAGTGCTCATCAGCGACCGTGTGTTCGTCTTCGACCCCGAGGACTACGGGAGGCTGAAAGTGGCGGGTTTCTTCGGAAAGGATATAGGCGGAGCGCTTCAGCTTTCCCTGATAGAAAGCTGCTACCTCTCCGAAAAAGGAATGCTTAACGTCATCGGTAACGACGGGAAGCCCGTCGGACACGGGGACCTTAAGAGGTTCGGTGCTGAGACCCAGAGCGATTTCGACCTGCGCATGTCAGCCTACTACGACCTGAGGTCTAGAGGACTGGTCGTAAAGACGGGTTTCAAGTACGGCACACATTTCAGAGTGTACGAGGGGTCGCCGGACGAATGCCACGCTCGTTACCTCGTCCACGCCGTCCCTGCGTCGGACACCGCGATGTGGCCGGAGATATCCAGGACCGTGAGGCTGTCGGGAGGTGTCAAGAAAGACATCCTCTTCTGCCGTATAAGCGACGGGATAGAGTACCTGGAATTCAAATGGTTCAGACCCTGAATCATTCGATGTCTTCCGGCCTTCTCTTCTTGAAGAACCGCGAGTAAACGAGCTTTGCCGTCTCGAGTTTCCATATCGAATGGAACTGCTTAATCCGGTCCTTCTCGGTGCATCTGACCAGACCCAGGACCTCGGGCAGGCTCACGGGCTCGATGACGCTCCCGTTGTCGTGGCCTGTGAACTCGATACATGTCTTCTCCAACGCCTTTCTGATCTCCAGGTGCCTGTCTGGGTTCTCAGGCGGGGAATCGATGTCGTATCCGCCTTCCGAGAACTTCTCCGGCGTCATGCAGTGGACGAGCTCTTTCAGTCCGCTGAACCTCCCGGGGAACCTTTCAATGTCCAGGTCGAGGAGCGCCACCGGCGTCCCCATCGAGAGTGAAGGCAGGGCGGCATGCATCCTCTTCGTGACAACGCAGTGGGCGGAGCCGTAGAGGTACAGGAACGACTTGGCGAAACGGTTCCTCACATCCATGTCGTAAGATTCCCAAAACTCGTGGGACAGCTCGAATATCGGCCGGTCGGTCATGTCCCTCATGGCCGCCACGGTCTTCTTCGGGAGATCGACGGCCAGGATGTAGTCCTGCCTCTCAATCGCCGGGTTGGGGAGCAGCGTAAGGGTCAGACAGCCGGAGAAGTATGCCGGCACGTCGTTGTCCAGCATGTATTTCAGGGTGCTTTGGTCCCTGCACCCCACCGGTCCGTGCTCGCGGAGATACTCCCTCCCCCGTTTCATGAGGTCCTCGCGCCATACGGGAGTGACGTGCATGGAAACCAGCAGGGGGTCTATCTTTCCGGAGGGAGGGAAGTGTTTGGCCGAGTCCAAGTAGAATGCGTTCAGTATCATCCTGGTCTCCGGGCCGTCATACCGCCACATGTTCTCCCGGTTGATGAACCTGTCAACCTTCGGGAGGAACCGGGATGCCGCGACGCTCTGTATGTCGTCGCCTATGTTGTTGGTGGAGTACCCTATCATGGAGTAGTCAGCGTCTGAGGGGCCGTTCATTCTATGCCCTCAGAGCTGGATGACTATCCCGAGTTTTTCCGTCAGCTCCTTGTACCTGTTCCTGATTGTGACCTCGGTCACGCCGGCGACGTCCGCGACCTCGCGCTGGGTCCTGCGTTCGTTGCACAGGATCGAAGAGATATATATGGCCGCGGCCGCGACACCCGTGGGCCCGCGTCCGGACGTGAGCTCCTTCTCGGAGGCATCCTTGAGTATCTCTGCGGCCTTGCTCTGCACCTCTCCGCTGAGCTTGAGCTCCGAGCAGAACCTCTGAACATAGTCCTGGGGCTTGGTGGGCATGAGCTTCAGCTTGAGCTCGCGGGTCATGAACCTGTACGTGCGTCCGATCTCCTTCCTCCCGACGCGGCTCGCTCCGGCCACTTCGTCGAGGGTCCTCGGGACGCCGCACTGCCTGCACGCGGCGTACAGCGAGGCCGCGACCACTCCTTCGATGGAGCGGCCCCTGATGAGGTTCTTGTTGACGGCCTTCCTGTAGATCATCGCCGCGGTCTCTCTGACGTTGCGCGGAAGCCCCATGGCGGAGGCCATCCTGTCCAGTTCCGACAGTGCGAACGCAAGGTTCCTCTCGGTGGCGTTGGATACGCGTATCCTCCTCTGCCACTTCCTGAGCCTGTAGAGCTGGGCGCGGTTCCTGGTGGGTATGCTCTTGCCGTAGCTGTCCTTGTTCTTCCAGGAGATCTCGGTCGAGAGACCCTTGTCGTGTATCGTGTAAGTCATCGGGGCGCCGGTACGCGCCCTCTTCTCGCCCTGCTCGACGTCGAAGGCCCTCCACTCCGGTCCCTGGTCGATGAACTGGTCGTCAAGGACCAGTCCGCAGTCCTCGCATATCAGCTCACCGCGCTCGTAATCCCTCACAAGGTGATGGTTGCCGCATTCCGGACAGACCTCAATCTCTTCAGTGCCTTCTTTTGACTTTGCCATTTTGTTTCACCCCTTGGGTATATAGGTCCGCACCTGCCAGCTTTGAAGGTTCCACGCCCTCGAGCTCGACGGACACATATGGTCCGTCCACCGGTCCGAACATACGAACCACCTTACCGATCCTGCGTCCGCGGGAGTCGAAAACCAAATCTCCCGTCTCCGGAGACGCGGAGGCAGAAACCACCGCTTTGCCGTCAGAAGTGATTTCTGCAACAGTCCCCAAAAAATCCATGTGTAATCTTCCCGTCTTGGCAGTCGGTTGTCAAGTATCACACACTATATCAATTATCTATTTAAATGTTTGGGTTTTCTTTATTATCTTTAAGAGTTTGAGCTTATTTCCGCTAATACTCATAGTATCTAAACAGAACACACGGACGGATGGTTCATCCATAGCAGAAGACGTCCGAAAAGGCGTTCGACCCCGTCATCGGGCATCATGAATTCTACTTACATGACGTGAAAAGTTTAATAACAAATAGGGTGTATGCGTGCCCAATTGATACGCCACTGGCGAATCTAGTAATCAATGGAGGTAACAAATGACTTGGGACATAATGTCTTTCCTGACGATAGTGATGTTCGTATTTTCGATAGTACTTCTCATCGCAGGAATCTTCTCAGCCTACTTCGGCAGCGGTAAGAGCAGGACCTACGGCGCAATAATGCTCGCGGTCGGAGCGATCGTCCTCGTACTGTGGGCGTACTTTGTCGGATACAGCGACATAACGCTCTTCAGCGATGTGGCGGCCTGGGAAGTTATGTACAACACGCTCATCTCTCTGATCGCAGTGCTGATCGGAGCTTTGATCGCTGTCGGCATATTCCTTGTTGCAGTTCTCAAGAGCTGATCCCCGGTATTCCGGGAATATCAAATCCCTTACCCGCCTTCTCGGTGGGTTTTTATTCTTTTATCATGTGACCGTGGTCATGCCTAAAGTATCCATCATCCTCGGGAGCAAAAGCGATCTCCCGGTGGCAGACAGGGCGATCAGCATTCTCAGAGAGTTTTCCATCACTTTCGAAATAAACGTGGCTTCGGCGCACAGGACCCCCAAGATGGTCGAGGACCTTGTGAAGGGGTCGGATGCCAGCGTGTTCATAGCGATAGCCGGGCTGTCGGCCGCGCTGCCCGGCGTCATAGCGTCCTTCACGACGAAGCCGGTCATCGGCGTGCCGGTGAGCGGCAAGCTCAACATGGATTCCATCCTCTCGATAGTTCAGATGCCCGCCGGGGTGCCCGTGGCGGCGGTGGGACTGGACCGCGGCGACAACGCGGCGATACTGGCCGCGGAGATACTGGCAGTTTCCGACGAGAGGCTTGCGGCCGTGCTCCTGGACTACAGGGAGCGGCAGGCCGAGAAGGTCGTCGAGGATTCAAAGGAGGTGGTTGCAGGTGTTTGATGCCGATAAGTTCATAGAAGAGGCCATAGCCTCGGTCAGGGAGAAGACCAAGGGGAAAGCGATCATAGCATGCTCGGGAGGAGTCGACAGCTCGGTATCCGCGGTGATAGCCGGGAGGGCCATCGGCGACCGGTTGCTCGCCGTTTTCGTGGACACCGGACTCATGCGCAAAGGCGAGCCAGAAGAAGTGGAGGGCATGTTCCGCGACACAGGGATCAACTTCAAGTCCGTGGACGCCTCGAAGGAATACTTCGAGGCCCTGAAAGGGGTCACCGAACCCGAGCAGAAGAGGAAGGTCATCGGCGAGAAGTTCATCCGCATCTTCGAGAGGGAGGCGAAGGAGTTCGGCGCAAAGTACCTGGTCCAGGGTACGATAGCCCCGGACTGGATAGAGTCTGGCGACGGCGTCAGGGACACGATCAAGTCCCACCACAACGTGGGAGGCCTCCCGAAGGAAATGGACATGACGCTCGTGGAGCCCCTCAGGGACCTATACAAGGACGAGGTCAGGCAGGTCGCGAGGAAGCTGGGCATCAAATCCTCCGAGAGGCAGCCCTTCCCCGGCCCCGGACTCGCGGTCAGATGCCTCGCCGAAGTAACGCCGGAGAACATAGCCGTCGTCCGCGAGGCCTGCTTCATAGTGGAGGACGAGATAAGGAAGGCCGCGGAGGCCGGGAAGATGAAGCTTCCGTGGCAGTACTTCGCGGTGCTCCTTCCCGCCAGGTCGGTGGGCGTTCAGGGAGACAGGCGCGCGTACGGGAGGACCATCGCAGTCCGTGCGGTGGAGTCGATCGACGGCATGACGGCCGCCCACAGCGACATACCGCTCTCTGTCCTCAACTCCATATCCCAGCGTATAACCAGCAGGATGAAGGACGAGGTGAACCGCGTGGTGTACGACATCACCGACAAGCCTCCCGCGACCATCGAATGGGAGTGAACCATAGTCTAAAACGGGGGCGCCCGTCCGGGCCGGAGACGGTCACCGGACGGCCGCTCCCGCGTACTCGCGGGTACGGATTTTTATACGATATCTGCGGATGAGCATTTGTGAAGGTCTATATCGTAGACAACGGCGGGCAATGGACCCACCGGGAGTGGCGTGTCCTCAGGGATATGGCCGACGCAAGGATAGTCAGGAACGACACGCCTCCGGAAGACCTCTCAGACGCGGACGCGCTTGTTCTGTCGGGCGGCGCCCCCAGCGTCGCCAGCGACGCGGAGAGGATGGGGCGGAACGCGGACTACCTGGAGATGGACGTCCCGATCTTCGGGATCTGCGCCGGCATGCAGTTCCTGTCCGAGCATTTCGGAGGCACCCTGGGGCCCGGAGACGACCCAGAATACGGGGCGGTCGAGCTGACCATCGCGTCCCACGACGATATTTTCCGGGACATGCCCCGCACGATCGAGGTGTGGGCGTCCCACAACGACGAAGTGAAGACCGTGCCGGAAGGCTTCGACGTCACCGCGTGGTCCGCGCGCTGCAGGGTCGAGGCCGTGAGATGCAGGGACCGTCCGATATTCGGCGTCCAGTTCCATCCTGAGGTGGAGAACACCCAGTACGGGCCCGAAATGTTCCGTAATTTCCTCGGGATAGCTTCTCGTTACAGAAGAAAGTGATATGTTTATCTCGAGCAGGCCGCCAGCCCCTCGAGTTCGCTCGTGGCCTTCCAGATGAGGGTCCTTGCGTGAAGCGGGGTGTTGTTGTCGTTTGCCAGTTCGTCTAGGATCATCATCGCGCTCGTCGCACGGACGTCCATGGCGTCCTTTTCGTCCAGGAGCCTGGCCTTCGCATCCGAAGCGCCCCTCCTGATGTTCTTGGGAATCGAGTCATCGCCGGCCAAGAAATCCAGCACGTCTGTTATGTTTTTTATCTTGCTAGCCATAATCACACCTCTGATATCAGAAGGATTCGAACTCTTCCTGGAGATCGATGACGACCTGCTCGAGGACCTCTTCAAAGCTGGGAGCTTTGTATTCCCTGAGCCCGCCGAGATCGCTCTGGATCCTGGCGACGAAATCGTTGTTCTCCTTGACGAACACTACGTTACACAGTTCTTCTTCCATGGGTCAATACCTCTGGATGAAACCCGAACATAGAACCACTATAAAGGTATGTCGGATACATAGCCGTTATCCCTCTGCGTTGCGGATAAAAGGAAAGCAACCGAAATGTTTATAGTAGCAACCTATCTTTAAGGCTTATCTTAGGTCGTTATCATCAGCGGTAGCGAGCAAAGTATGCGCCGCCCCGCGGAGGGCGGAAGAAGGAACGAACATGGCTGACAACACCCCCTCGTCGGACGAAGGACAGGAGACTAGGCAGTCCGGGCTAGGTTTCGGCAGATACTCCAGGATAATGAAGATGGCCCGCACCCCCAACAGGGACGAATACAAGAAGACGGTGTGGATCACAGCCTTGGGCATAATCCTTCTGGGGGCCGTCGGGTTCGCCATAATGTGGCTGATGACGTACCTTCCGTCATACTTCTGAAAATTAGGAGAATAACAATGTCAGATCAGTACTCAGGTCCATGCCTTTCCGGTGTTAGCGATGTCAAGAAGGCCCGTGCAGGCGAGACCATAAGCTGGAAGTTTTCGCTGTCCGGCGATGCGGCGGAAGCCAAGCTAACCTTTTCCGAAGTCGCGGGCCCCGACGCCGAGACGGCGCCCGACTGGATACTTACAGTCATGGATGCCACGGGCGCGGAGCTCTGGAGCAGCTACCGCAGCAAGAACGACGTGGCCGTCGAGATACCCGGCAAGAGGGACAAGGAGCTCGTCCTCCATGCTGAATGCCCCAAGGGTGCCAGGTATGGCGACGAGGTCGCAATCACAGTCAAAGCCGAATGCGGCGGTGCAAGGGACTCCATAAAGTTCAACGCCTCCGCCATACAGTCGGTTATGATACTCAAGACACAGATGGACCAGGAAAGGTCGGCCGCCGACAGTCTGGCGGCAAAGGCGAACCTGGGAGAGAAGGACATATACGCAATACTGAGCCCGGCGGGCCTCAGGGGATACGTGTTCGTGGAAGGCATGAACACAGACCGTCTCCGCGAGAAGATCAGGGACATCAGGAAAGCGTACTCGTTCATTCCCGGAGAGACATCTTTGGATGAGATTAACCACTACCTCACGCCCGTGTCGGCCGTCGTCGGCATCACCGAAGGCGACATCGTCGAACTGGTGAACGGACCGTTCAAGGGCGAGAAGGCAAGGGTTCAGCACATAGATGAAGGTAAAGAAGAGATCACCGTCGAGCTGATCGAGGCCATGGTCCCGATCCCCGTGACGGTGAAAGGCGACAGCGTTAGAGTCATAGACAAGGAGAGATGAACAATGGTAGATACTGTTGAGGCATTGGTTGACGGGGGCAGGGCCTCCGCAGGACCTCCTCTCGGCCCCGCACTGGGACCGAAAGGGGTCAACATCGGCCAGGTTATCGCGAAAATCAACGAGAAAACGAAAGCCTTCTCGGGAATGAAAGTCCCGGTGAAGATATTGATCAACGACGACAAGTCGTTCGACGTAAAGGTCGGAACCCCTCCGATGTCCGCGCTCATCAAATCTGAGCTGGGCGTCGCAAGCGGTGCACACAACGCCAGGACCGAGAAGGTGGGCAACCTCACCCTCGACCAGGCGAAGAAGATCTCCGACATGAAGCACGACGACCTACTCGGCGCGGACCAGAAGGCCCGCGTGATGGAGGTCGCAGGGAACTGCATCTCCGTCGGAGTGACCATCGACGGGAAGGACGGGAAGACGTTCCAGAAGGACGTCAAGGCCGGCCTTTACGACGACAAGTTCTGAAAAACATTAAAGGGGGCCCCGCCCCCTTCTTATATATCTCGGCGAAGGCGGAGCCATGCTTGTACACAAATACATGATGAAGGTCGTTTCCAACATCGTCTCCGCCGTCGCATCCTTCCTTTCGCTGATGGTCATGACCCGCTACGTGGGCCTGGAGTACGGGTCCATGATGTGGGGCTGGGCCTTTGTGGCGATGTTCAACGCGGTGGTCGGGCTCGGTTTCGAGACTGCGCACATACGTTTCATAGCTTCGGGCAGGAACCAGGACAAGTGCTTCTCGACATATCTGGTGATCCGTGTCTCGCTGACGTCGCTGATGGTCCTGCTGACGATCGCATCCCTCGCCATGGGGGTGTACAACGGCACCATAGAAAGCGGACTGGCCGCCCTCGTGCTTATTTTCATTGCATATTATGCGATCTGGGACATACAGGGCGCGCTCACGGCGACGTTCGACGGGCGTCTGGAAAGCGGTAAAAGCTCGATCGTCAGCATGGTGGACGCGATAACCAGGTCTGTGATACTGATAAGTCTGGCACTCATGCAGGTCTCGGCCACGGTGCTGAGCTCCGCCTATGTGATCGGGATAATCGCCTCAGCGTCAACGGCGCTTCTGCTCACCAGGAACCTGAAGGTACGGCTCGTGCGTCCCACGATGTTCCGCGAATACCTCAGTTTCGCCGCGCCGCTGATAATCTCCTCGCTGTTCCTCACCGTGCTCGACTTTGTGGACAAGGTCATCATCGGTCTGTCGGGAAGCACCCTCGAGGTGGGCTATTACACCGCGGCCATGGGGGTGGCCTACGTCTTCATATCGCTGGGGGGATCCCTGAACAACGTGATCCTTCCGCAGCTCTCCAAGCCCGAAACGGTCAGGACGCCGTCGAAGATGGAGGGCCTGATATGGATGTCCCAGAAGTACCTTATGATGTTCCTCTTCCCGGTCATGGTGGTGATGATGGTATTCGGGGAGGAGATCGGAGGCGTCCTTTTCGGTGCGGGGTACTCCAAGGCGGGAATAATGCTGTCCATACTTTCCGTCACCATGACCCTCAGGGTCCTGTCGGGCACGCTGACCCAGGTGCTCTATGCGTCAAACAGGGCCGCACTGTACACCAAGGCCACGATAGTTTATGCCGCGGTGGTCTCAATAATGTTCGTTCTCCTCATCCCGAACACCGGGATACTGCCCTGGGACGGGCTCTTAGGAATAGGCGCCGCGATCTCCCTGAGCACAGGATACGTGGTTCTGACGACGGTCCTCCTGTACTACGTCAGGCGCGCCACCGGCATCAGGCCTTATAAGAACATCTGGAAGCATCTCCTCGCCCTCGCCGTCACGGCGGCCCTGCTGGTCCTGATCGACCGTCTGTTCGAAACATCCGGACTGCTGGAGGTCGCAGGGGTGTCCATGCTGGGGCTGGGCGTTTACCTTCTGTCCCTGGTCGTCCTGCGGGAGCTCCAGAGGTCGGACGTAAGCTTCTTCATGGAGGCCATAAATCCCAAGCATATCAGGGACAGTTTGGGCGACGAGCTGCGCTGACATCAAGAAAACTTATATACAGGTCATAGATTAGCCAAACTGCTTGTAGGAGGGTACCAGCCCGCTATTACTACGAGGAGGAATTGTATTGGCAGAAAAACCAACCGTAACAGCTGTGCAGAAGGCACTCGAGAGTGCAAAGAAGCGCAATTTTGTCGAGACGGTTGAGTTGGCCATCAATCTCAGAGATGTTGACCTTTCTATCCCGAAGAACCGTATCCAGGAGGACATAGTCCTTCCGGCCGGCCGCGGGAGGATTCTCAAGATCTGTGTTATTGGTGGCGGCGAACTAGCCTTGAAAGCCAAAGACGTTGCCGATCTTGTGATCAGCCCCGACGAACTCGGAGCCCTCGCAGACGACAAGAAGCAGGCCAAGAAGGTCGCGAACAGTATCGACTACTTTATCGCCGAAGCGCCGTTGATGGCGGTCGTCGGTAAGAGGTTGGGTACCGTTCTCGGCCCGCGCGGAAAGATGCCGAAGCCCATCGCGCCGGGTGCAGACCCGACCGCGATGGTCGACCAGCTCCGCAGGACTGCGACCATCAGAACGAAAGACAGAAAGACCTTCCACGTGCCCGTCGGAACGGTCGATATGAAGGCTCAGGACATCGCCGATAACATCGACGTCATCCTGGGACGTGTCGAGGGCCGCCTTGAGAAAGGCAGGCACAACATCGCGTCCGCCTACGTAAAGACCTCAATGGGACCGTCGGAGAAGGTGATGTGAGGAGGTCTAAGATGGCACACGTCGCAGCATGGAAGAAGGATCTGGTGAACAAGCTCGTGGAAGGAATGCTCAGGTACCCTGTCGTCGCGGTTGTCGACGTGCACGGTATCGCCGGGCAGCAGATCCAGGGCATGAGGGCCCAGCTCAGGGGTCACGCTTACCTCAAGATGACCAAGAACAAGCTTATGTTCCTGGCCATCCAAGAGGCGGCGAAGAAGAAGCCCGGGCTGGAGGGACTCTTGGACGCGGTCCACGGTCAGTGCGCTCTTATAGCCACCGACAAGGACCCCTTCAAGCTCTTCAAACAGCTTGATGCGACCATGACCGCAGCCCCCGCGAAAGCGGGTCAGGATGCACCGATCGACATAGTGGTCCCGAAAGGGCCCACTCCGTTCGGCCCCGGTCCGATCATCGGAGAACTTCAGAAGATAGGCCTTCCCGCATCCATCGACGCGGGAAAAATAGTGATCAAAAAGGATACGACCTTGGTCAAACAAGGGGAGCCGATCCCCGGACCGGTCGCGGCCATGCTACCCAAGCTTGGAATACTTCCGATGATCGTGGGAATGGACCTCAGGGCCGCCTACGAGGA
>DAVO01000002.1:21913-36186 GCA_002509405.1 Methanomassiliicoccaceae archaeon UBA72
AATGTTCGCCGCGGCAATCTACAACGCACGCGCACTTGCGATCGACATCGCCTACGTCACAGACCAGACGATCGGAGCGCTTGTCGCGAAGGCGTACAGGGAGGCGATGGCCCTCTCGGTAGAAGCCGCAATCCCAACCAAAGACAGCATCGGAGCGCTCATGGCCAGGGCAGACAGGCAGATGCTTGCCATAGCCTCGGCAGCAGGATACCAGGACGAACGCATCACCGCAAGGTTGAATGCCGCCGCCGCAGCGGTACCGACTGCAACAGCAGAGCCCAGCAAAGCCGATGAGAAAGGGGACGAGAACAGCGAAGAGATCAGCGAACAGGAGGCCGAGGATAACGCGGCTTCCGGAATGTTCAGCTTGTTCGGCTAAATTAAGGAGATGAAAAATATGGAGTATATCTACAGCGCAATGGTGCTCTACTCTGCAGGCAAAGACATTACCGAGGACGCGGTCTCCGGTATTCTCAAAGCCGCAGGTGTCGAAGCGAATGCAGCCAAGATCAAAGCTCTGATCGCTTCTCTCGATGGGGTCGATATAAAGGAGGCAATTGCTAACGCCTCCGTAGCAGCAGCCGCACCCGCGGCCGCCGCCGCCCCCGCCGCCGCTTCCAACGAACCTGCAAAGGAGAAGGAAGAAGAGGAAGAGGAAGCAGTCAGCGAGGAAGAGGCTGCAGCCGGTCTCAGCGCCCTTTTCGGATGAATACGGGCACGGAGGACTGACAACACAAACCTTTTACATCTAATTTCTTTATTTTCACACATGGAGTCTGACGTTCCGATGGAATCCACAGAGAGAGTGACCGTGAGGCTCAGTTCAGACAAACTTGCCGTTCTGAGGACGCTTATCGACAGCGGCGAGTATCAGAACCTTTCCGACATCTTGCGCGAGGCCGTCGACGAGTTCGTCGCCCTCAGGTTCGCGCCCGACAACATATCGAAGATCCTGGTGGAGATCCCCAAGAAGAGGGCCACGGAGCTGGAGAGCCTGGTGAAGGAGGGCGACGCGGTCTCCATGGACGATGCGGTGCGGAACGCCGTCACCGAGTACATCAGGTCCAAGATGCGCCCGGAGGACAGGGATTGAAGACCCTCGCGGTAGGATGCGGCGGTGCCGGGAGCAAGATGGTCCGAGGTATCGCTGCAGACAACGTCGACATAGCGTTCATCAACACCGATTCCCAGAGCGACATAACGATGGTGCCCGACGACATCAGGGGGTGCAAGGGGGACAGCTCGGTGGGCCGCGCCCTGGCCGAGGATTATTCCGACAGGATAGACAAGATGGTCTCCGGATACGGGAACGTGATCATAGCGGCCGGCCTCGGGGGCGGCACCGGTGCGGGGATGGCGCCGTTGCTGGCGGAACGTTCCCGCGCGGCGGGTGCACGCACGGTGTCTGTCATATGCGCGCCGATGGAGTTCGAGGGACGGGGGAGAAAGGCGTACGAGTCCCTCGCGGAGATGATGGGCCATGCCGACAGGGTCGTCCAGATAGACTTGGACCTGGTGGCGTCTGGAAGCCCCTCGTCTTCTTTCGACGAGGTGATAGCCGTTGCGGACAGGATCGCGGGAGAGGCGATATGCCGTATCGCGGAGATCATGGAGGGACCGTTCTTCAGCATCTTCACCGAGAAGGCATACACCGTCGCGCAGGTACGCGACGGAGCGCCGGAGGAGAAGGTACCGGAGGCGATGACGGACCCCCTGTGGAAATCCGACCCGGCATACGGAAAGGCGGTCATACACGCCGACGCCGCGACTTACCGCATGAGGAAAGAGGTCAACGACGAAGTATGTTCCATGACGGGCATCATACCCGAGATAGCGGAGAGCGGACGCCCGGGGACGATGGTGTTCATTCCGGTTCCTTTCCGCCCTTGAGACCTTTGGCCGCGTCGCCGAAAACTCCCATTATCGTGTTGTATTCGTATTTGGTCGGTATGGAGCGCCCCATCATCTTCCTGAACATCAGGGCCGTGCGCTCCCTCCTAACCTCCGGATAATCGATCGCGTCCAGCAGATCCTCGAAGAATCCGAACATCAGCTCCTTCTCGCGCATGTCCGCGGGCTCCGGGCTGGGCGTGGTATGGCACGTCCCGAAGAGCTCGTACATTATTATGCCGGCCGCATGGGACAGGTTCAGGGTCGGATACGTCTCGCTGGAAGGTATGTTCACGAACACGTCGCAGCGGTCCAGCTCCTCCTGGTAAAGGCCTATGTCCTCTCTTCCCAGCACCAGGGCGATCTTCTCCCCGTAGTCCTTCACGCTCTCTGCGAATTTTTCCGGAGGCATGGGAATGCGGGCGTAGTTGGTGGGTCCCCTTGTTATCGTGCCGCTTGTGCCGGCCACCAGGAAGCAGCCGTCCAGCGCCTCCTCCAGCGAACCGAACGTTTTGGAGTTCTCAAGGATATGGGAGCCGTGCTTCGCGCGTCTGAAAGCGTCGTCGCCGATCTCGCACGGGTTTACCATGCAGAGGTCGTCAAAATCGAAGTTTGCCATCAATCTGGCTATTGCACCTACGTTTCCCTCGAACTTCGGTCCCACGAGAATGATGCGCACATCAGGCATGAACTCCGGTTATTCGCAGAAAATACTTAACGATAGTCATTAAATCAATGATTGCAGTTGTTCGTCCATGACCGTACCCAAGGACCATCCCAGATACAGGTCCCTCGTGACCCGCGAGAGGCTGGCTGACATGGTCGCCCGCGGCATCGTCAATCCCACAGGCCTGATATCCCACGGAAGAGGAGAGGCATTCGATTATCTCATGGGGGAAAAATCCATAGTGCCAGCACTCAAGGCCGAGAAGGCCGCAGCAGCGTTTCTGCTGAGCGCTTCGAATCCCGTAGTGTGCGTCAACGGTAACGCGGCGGCCCTGGGAGCGAAGGAGCTGATCGCCCTGGCCGAAGAGGTCGACGCAAAGATAGAGGTCAATATCTTCCACAGGACCGAGGATAGGATGGAACTCATCATCGGATACATGGAGTCGGAAGGCGCCGAGGGGGTCCTGGGACGCCGTCCCGACGCAAGGATCCCCGGCCTCACGTCAGACCGCGCCCTGTGCACCAAGGAAGGGATATTCGACTGCGACGTCATACTGGTACCTATCGAGGACGGTGACAGGGCCGAGGCCCTGGCGGCCATGGGGAAGACGGTCATATCCATAGACCTGAACCCGCTTTCGAGGACGTCAAAGAAGGCAACGGTCTCCATATCCGACGAGATGAACAGGGCCCTGGAAAACATAAAAGGTTTTGCGAAGGAGCTCAAAGGTAAAAAGAGCCAGACCGCAGAAATAATAAGAGATTACGATAACGGCGCGGTACGCAGGGAAACGGTACTTTCAATATGCGGTGCGCTGATGGAAGAATTCAAGGAAGGCGAGTGAGATGGACGAACTTAAGCAAGGAATACTGAAACTAAACTGGGCAGAAAACCATATGCCGGTGATGAAAGCGCTGAGGAAGCGCTTCGCCGACGAGCAGCCTCTGAAGGGACAGAAGATCGGGATGGCCCTCCACACGGAAGCGAAAACAGGCATACTGGCTATTTCGCTGGCGGAGGCCGGGGCGGACATAAGGCTGGCGAGCTGCAACCCTCTTTCGACGGATAACTCTGTGGCGCTGGCACTTAAGGAGGAGTACGGCCTGAACGTGTATGCGAGGAAAGGGGAGACGTACAATGAATACTGCACCAACCTGAACAGCGTGCTCAACATGGGCCCCGACTACGTCATAGACGACGGCGCCGACCTGATAGCGATGCTGCACACGACCCGCAGGGACGTGCTCAGGAACGTGAAGGGGGCCAACGAGGAGACGACCACGGGTGTACTTCGCGTCAGGGCGATGGAGAAGGAGGGGAAACTGGAGTTTCCCGTCATCGCAGTGAACGATGCGAAGATGAAGTTCCTCTTCGACAACCGCTACGGTACCGGACAGTCGGCCTTCGAGGGATGGATGGTCGCCACCAACCTGATAGTCGCAGGCAAGAACCTCGTGGTCGCCGGCTACGGATGGTGCGGCAAAGGCGTGGCGATGAGGGCCAAGGGCATGGGCGCGCTGGTGACCGTCACCGAGGTGGACCCGATAAAGGCCATCGAGGCCAAGATGGACGGCTTCGAGGTGAAGAGGATGGCCGACGCCGTAAAGACAGCCGACATAATCATGACGGTCACCGGATGCAACGGGATCCTGAGCGAGAAGGATTTCAAGAACATGAAGGACGGCTGCGTCATGGGCAACGTGGGTCATTTCGACAACGAGATCAACAAGGAAGACCTGGAAAAGATGGCGGTCTCCAAGGAGAGGGTCAGGGAGCACATCGAAGAGTACGTAATGGCGGACGGCCGCCGCCTGTACCTCATATCCGAAGGAAGGCTCATGAACCTGGCCGCCGGACAGGGCCACCCCGCGGAGATCATGGACATGAGCTTCGCCGTGCAGGCGCTCAGCATCGAGCACCTGGTCGAGAACCATGGGATGATGGACGGCCGCGTGTACTCCGTGCCCTATAAGATCGACAGGATCATCGCGGAGACGAAGCTAANNGGCGGATGGGAGGCAGGCACGCAATGAAACCGTTCCTCACCGTCTACGGCCACGTCACGGTGGACAGCATAATGACGGTGGAGGACTTCCCTAAGCTGAACACCACCGTCGACATAACGTCCAAGAAGACGTTCCTGGGCGGCACCGGGACGAACATAGCCGTAACGGCGGCGAAGCTGGGCGTGCCCACGGCGCTGTGCGCACTGGTCGGCAGGGACCTGCCGGCCGAGTACCGTAAATTCATCGGGGAATCGGGGGTCATGATGGACGAGTTCATCACCGTGGACGGATGGGAGACGTCCACGGCCATAGTGGTCAACGACTCCAACCTTGACCAGAAGGTGCTGTTCTTCCAGGGCCCCCAGGGCTATGCCACCCAGATCGGCATCAGGATGACCAAGATGGCGTCCCAGTCGGAATACGTCCATTTCTGCACCGGCGAGCCGCAGTACTACATCTCGATAATGAAGGCCATTCACAACCTCGGGATGAAGATAGCCATCGACCCGGCGCAAGAGGTCCACCGCCTTTGGAATTCGGTCAACCTTCCAGAGGCCATGAACTATGCGGACTATCTCTTCTGCAACAGGTACGAGGCGGACTCGGTGATCAGGCACATGGGAATCGATTCCATAGCCGACACCGGGAAGGAGCTGACGGTCTGCACCAAAGGGAGGGAGGGCAGCACCGCCTACCGCTACGGCGAAGAGTTCAACGTGCCTCTTGTGAAAGGCGGCAAGGAGGCCGACGCCACAGGTGCGGGCGATTCCTACAGAGCGGGATTCTACGCCGGGCTGTACCACGGCATGAGCGTAAGGGACTCCCTGGTCATGGGCTCGTCCGTAGCCTCGTTCACCGTGGAGAAGAAAGGAGCCATGTCGAACATCCCCACGTGGGAGCAGGCGCTCGAGAGAGCTAAGAACTACCTTCCGAAGGCATGATATGATAATAGCAATTACCGGAACGCCCGGAACTGGAAAGACGGAGCTCGGCAAGGAGCTGGCACATCGTAATGAGAACGTGATATTCCTGAGTGATTTCATAAGGGAGAACGGGCTTCTCGGCGAGTACGATGGGGATATGGGGACTTACAACGTCGAGACGGAAGACCTGGATGCCGCGATGATCGAGTTCTCGGAGTCCCCGGAGACATACTATGCGGAAGGGCACCTTTCCCACTTCCTCACCTGTTCCCATGTGATAGTGGTAAGGTGCGACCCGGACGTGCTGGCCGAAAGGCTCGTTCATAGAGGGTACGGCGAAGAGAAAGTGAAGGAGAACGTGCAGGCGGAGATCCTGGACGTGATACTATGCGAAGCGGCCTCTTCCGACACTCCAGTTTATGAACTGGACAGCACTTCCCGTACACCGGGAGAGCTCGCAGACTCGGTGCTGGAGATAGCAGAAGGAAGAACAGAGGCGTATCTTCCGGGGAAAACCGATTGGACAGGAGGTATTGACAGATGGTTCTAGACGGGCAGAGAGACAAGGTCGATTTCGCGCTGACACCGGTGGCGAAGAAGCTGATCAAGGTAAATCCCAACTACATTTCTTGGGCGGGACTCGTTCTTGCGCTGGTAGCAGGAATTTTACTTTACTACAGCTGGCACTACGAATTTCTGCTGCTGGTCGGAGCCGTCGTGGTGATCGTTTCCGGATATTTCGATGCCCTGGACGGTAAAGTCGCCAAGCTGGCCGGCAAAGCCTCCAGACGCGGAGACTATCTGGACCACGTGTTCGACCGCTATGCCGACGTGCTGATGATCGGCGGTGTGGCCGTAAGCGGGTGGTGCAATCCCTACCTGGGACTGCTGGCCCTGGTGGGCGTGCTCCTGACCTCCTACATGGGGACCCAGGCCCAGGCGGTGGGAGCCCCGCGCCTGTACTCGGGACTGCTGGGACGTGCCGACCGCGTGGTTCTTTCGACGTTATTTCCGATAATACAGTTCGTCATGCTTTATGCGGGGTACGGAGCGATAACGATAGGCGATCTCTCGATAACCTGGATGGAGATAATGGTCCTATACTTCGCGGTCCTCGGCAACGCCACGGCGATACAGAGGGCCATCGTAACGTGGAGAGCGATGAACAGGGAAGACGGGAAGAGCTGACCTTCGCATCATCCCTGCCTGCGGGAAGTACCGGACTTTACGCGATAGTAGGTGAGAGGATGGTTCATATGCTCGCTTCTGCACAGGTTGTCGTCGTTGAAGCATATGCCGTTGGTCTTCATCGTCGAGCACTCGGGAGGCGTATAGCCTTCGGTTCCCGACAGCTCGCCGGTGATGTGCCTTATCTGGTAGGATGATTTGGATTCGTCGAAATCCGGAGACTCCGCGAAAAGTGCCAGTATCTGCGTCGAGTCCATTCCGAGCGCGTGAAGGAAAGACACAAGGGCGAACCTGGCGCTGTGCGGCAGGTTCATCCCGTTATGGGCCTGGGACAATATGGCCTTCATGCAGGGGGGCATGAAATCCAGATCGATAGGGCCTCCGCCGGTGGGGCTGTATCTGCTTTTCGTCTCCGAAAGTATGACGGATATGTGGTCGATGTCCGACCTCATCGATGAAATGAAGGCCTCCGGTACGGAGAGGGGAAGTTCCGACTCTATGCGGTCCTGCAGGGCGTTCTGCAACACGCGGTCGAACTTCTCTTTTGCCAGGACGACGTAGCCGTCATGCACCTCGGTGTTTATGAGCTTCCATTCGGGACTTTTTATTCTGGTGGAGAATCTCAGATAGTCTCCGAAGTGCATCCTCAGGCCGTTCCCGTCCGCCGAAGCGTTGACGCCCAGCTCGTTGGCGACGAACGCTACGGTCTTATCTTCGTCGGAACCAAGCAGCTTGTTCATCCTCACGGATTCGGCAAGGGCGTAACGTTTCGTCAAGAACCGGTCGTTTATGCACGATACTATAATCCTGGCATAGGGATAGGACATTATCTCCATGAGGCGGTCGAAGTCGCTCATCAGCGGCCTGTAGGAGACTTCGCTGTTCTCCAGGGCGTCCAGGACGCGTTCGAGGCCTCTTGACCTGGCCTGTGCATACGATTCGGAGGACACAAGCGATTCGACGTCCGCCCCGTTGTCCTCCGCCAGCTTGGCAGAGTCTCTCAAGAATGGATATCTGGCGGCGCGTA
The DNA here is from genome assembly GCA_002509405.1 of Methanomassiliicoccaceae archaeon UBA72. Classification (GTDB taxonomy): domain Archaea; phylum Thermoplasmatota; class Thermoplasmata; order Methanomassiliicoccales; family Methanomethylophilaceae; genus VadinCA11. The sequence goes on from DAVO01000002.1 coordinate 29,615, forward strand.
CTGTGTCCACGCGACCGTATCGGTCAACGCGGATTTACATTTATTGACCGGAACGGATGCACGAAGGAGGCATCGGGACGAACGCGTCAGGGCCTCAGGGGCCGCAGACGACCTATATGTCCCGGACCATCCCGAAGGCGGCGACGGTTTCAAAAACGTCCGTCTTGCGGTTATCGTTTTCGCCTCCATATTCGGATTCCGTTGAGCCAGGTTATATATAAATAGGATTAATTGATTCTCTTCTTTGCAATTCGCACAAATTCTACGATTTTCGTAAAAAGGTGTCAACGAGGAAGAATAATGTCAGACAAGAAGGAGCTAAGCGTTGAGGAGAAACTTGCGAAGGCCAACAAGCCGGGAGAGGATGCGAAGATCCTCCACAAGTTCTACGGAGGAAAGATCGAGACTGTACCCAAGGCATGCGTAAGGTCGTTCGACGACTTTTCCATATGGTACTCGCCCGGAGTTGCCGCCCCGTGCAAACAGATAGCCGCAGACCCGGAGCTGGTATACGACCTCACGTGCAAGTGGAACACCGTAGCGGTGGTATCCGACGGCACGAGGGTGCTCGGCCTGGGGGACATCGGCCCGGAGGCCGCCATGCCCGTCATGGAAGGCAAGGCGATGCTCTTCAAGTACCTGGGGGGCGTGGACTGCGTACCCATCTGCCTTGACACAAAGGACCCGGAAAAGATCATCGAGACCGTGCGCCTCATAGCGCCCTCGTTCGGAGGCATAAACCTCGAGGACATATCCAACCCCAAGTGCTTCGACATACTGGATGCGCTGAGGGACGACTGCAAGATCCCCGTATGGCACGACGACCAGCAGGGGACCGCGACCGTAGAGGTCGCCGGAGCGATAAACGCTCTCAAACTCGTCGGCAAGAAGCTCGAGACCGCAAGCTTCACGATCCTGGGCGCAGGGGCGGCGTCCATAGCGATCTCCAGGCTGCTCCTCAACGTGGGAGTCAACCCGAAGAACATGTGCGTGTGCGATTCGACCGGGATATTGAACAACCAGAGGACCGAGCTCAAGGGGACGTTCAGGCAGAAATGGGAGCTGTGCGAGAAGACCAACGGCGCCGGCAAGACCGGCGGGATGAAGGAAGCCATCAAGGACGCCGATATCGTAGTCGCCGCGTCCAAGCCCGGCCCCGGGACCATCCCTCCGGAATACCTTGACGGTATGGCGGACGACGCGATTCTATTCGCAACGGCCAACCCGACCCCGGAGATCTGGCCCTGGGAGGCGAAGGAGCACGGCGTGAAGGTTTTCGCGACCGGACGTTCCGACTTCCCGAACCAGGTCAACAACTCCATGGGATTCCCCGCGATATTCCGCGGAGTGCTCGACGTGAGGGCGAAGACGATCACCGACACCATGTGCCTCGCGGCGGCCAAGGAACTTGCCAAGTTCGCGGAGAACTCCAAGGAGGGACTGACGGCGGAGCACATCATACCGAGCATGGCGGATTCCGAAGTGTTCCCGCTCGAAGCGGCCGCGGTAGGGATGCAGGCTCAGAAGGAAGGCGTCGCCAGGCTCAAGATGAGCAGGCAGGAACTTCATGAAAGGGCCGAGTTCATGATAAACAGGTCAAGGGGCCTGACGGCGAAGATGATGAAGGACGGATTCATCAAGGACCCGTCCGGGGTCGTGGACTAAATCTCTTAAGGGGCCGGGAGGCCCCTTTTATTTTCAAACGGACATACGGCCGGGATACGTCGCATCCGGTATCGCTCGATGTAAACAGTTATACATCCAAAGATGCATCCGTTGCGAGGTATTCAATGAAAGGTATCATTCTTGCTGCCGGCGCCGGGACCAGGCTGCATCCGGTCTCTATGCCCATATCCAAAGTCCTGCTCCCCGTGTACGACAAGCCGATGGTCTACTATCCCATGTCTAACCTTATGATGGGAGGTATCCGTGATATACTTGTAATAACGAACGAGGAAGACGATTCTAAGTTCAGGAAGCTTCTGGGCGATGGCTCCCAGTTCGGGGTGCACATCGATTACCTTATACAATACGTGCCGAAAGGGATCTCGGACGCGTTCATCATCGCCGAGGAATGGATAGACGGGGACGATGTGGCCCTGATCCTGGGAGACAACATATTCTGCGGCCAGGAAATGCAATCTCTTATAGAATCGGCGATCGAGGAGAACGAAGGCGCAACGGTGTTCGGATATCGCGTAGAAGATCCAGAGAGGTTCGGGGTGGTCGAGTTCGACGAGGACATGAACGCCATATCGATAGAGGAGAAGCCCAAGAACCCCAAGTCGGACTACGCTGTCGTCGGATTGTATTTCTACGACGGCAAGGCATGTGAACTGGCCAAGACGCTGGCCCCATCTAAGAGGGGAGAGCTGGAGATAACCGATCTGAACATCAGGTACATGGAAGAAGGCAGGTTGAAGGTAAAGCTGCTCGGAAACGACGTAAGATGGCTGGACGCGGGGACGTTCGATTCGCTGCTGGAAGCGGGAAATTTCATCAAGGACGTCCAGGAAAGAACCTCCAGAAACGTAGGATGTCCCGAAGAGATAGCTTTGAACAAGGGTTTCGTCACGAAAGAAGAAGTGATCGAGCGGATCAGCAAGTTCAAGGACAACAGTTATCAGATCTATGTGAAAGGAATTTGCGGTATCAAACCGTCAATCAAAAACACACAATCGTGAGACGTACTCTCTCTGTGATTCGGCATTTTAGTTTTATTATTTGGTACAGAAAAGTCCCTTCTGACCCATCCTGATTACCATCAACAGAATCAAAGGCAAAAGAATGGAAATGAATGGTTACGCATTCTTTCGTTTGTAGACATTCCGTCACGATGAATTAGGCCATCTAATAATTATGGGGCGGGCATTCTCTGGCCCATCCGCATCAAATATTATATCACGGAGTCCGGTCAAAATCTATAACCAGATTTGTCAGCTTTTGATTCAATTCACAATGGTGTCATCACATCGGTCGGGGCCGCCGCCATCACTCAAAAAGGTGCTCAGCATATTTCTGTGACTGGGAAATCATATAATAAACCATACCGAATTACACCTGGTTGAAATGAAGGCAGTAATACTCGCTGGTGGATTCGGAACCAGAATCTCGGAGGAAAGCCATCTCAGGCCGAAACCCATGATCGAGATAGGCGAACAACCGATCCTGTGGCACATTATGAAGATGTACACATCATATGGGATTACTGAATTTGTTATATGTGCCGGTTACAAACAGCACATGATCAAGGAATATTTCAGAGACTACGCCATGCGTTGCAGCGACATGACCTTCGACTTCACAAACGGCGGTTACGTGACGTCCCACAGGGACGATTCGGAACCGTGGAAGGTCACCGTAGTGGACACGGGTCTCAACACCATGACCGGCGGGCGCATAAAGCGGATATCCAGGCACATCGGCAACGAAACGTTCTGCATGACATACGGCGACGGTGTATCCGACGTTCCGCTCGACAAGGTCGTCGATTTTCATAAGAACCATAAAAAGAAGGCTACTTTGACTGCCGTCCGTCCTGAAGGACGGTTCGGCATGATGGACATGGACGGCGACGCCATCACAGCCTTTAGGGAGAAGAACGCTGTAGATTCGGGATGGATAAACGGCGGTTTCATGGTATTAGAGCCTGATGTTTTTGATACGATCGAAGGGGATTCGACGATCTTCGAAAGGGGGCCGATAGAGCGTCTGGCGTCCGACGGAGAGCTGATGGCATACAGGCACGACGGCTTCTGGCAGTGCATGGACACCATGCGCGACAAGGAGAAGCTACAGGAACTCTGGGATTCAGGTAAAGCACCATGGAAGAATTGGTAATGCTATCGGATTATTTCAAGGGGAAGAAGGTCCTGGTCACCGGACACACGGGATTCAAGGGAACATGGTTATGCAAAATTCTCTCGGACCTCGGAGCTTCAGTTTACGGATACAGTCTGGATCCACCAACTCGTCCCAGTCTTTATGAAATTATCGGCCTCGATGATACTGTAAACAGCACCATTGGGGATGTAAGGGATTATGATAAATTATCCGGTGCAGTGGAAGAATTCGAACCAGAAATAATTTTTCACCTCGCGGCTCAATCGATTGTAAAAAAAGGTTATGACGATCCAAAATACACATACGAAACCAATGTCATGGGTACAGTAAATGTGTTGGAATGCATAAGAAATAGCAGTTTTGTGAAAAACTTACTCAACGTAACTACTGATAAAGTTTATCTCAACAGAGAGTGGATTTGGAGCTACAGGGAAAACGAAGAGTTGAACGGGTTCGATCCATATTCTAATTCGAAAAGTTGTTCGGAATTGGTTACTGATAGCTATAAAAATAGTTTCCTATTAGGTAAAGTTGCTGTTTCTACTGCGCGTGCGGGAAACGTAATCGGAGGTGGAGATTTTTCGCCGTATCGTATTATTCCCGATTGTGTACGTTCTATTTTGAACAAGGAAGCAGTTGAAATCAGGAACCCCCGTTCGACCAGACCATATCAGCATGTTTTGGAAGCGCTCTCAGCATACTTGTTGATAGTTGAAAAACAAGGTAAAGATTGTGGTTTCTCTGGAAACTACAATGTCGGCCCATACGATAATGACAATATTAGCACTGGAGAAATCGTCAAGATTTTTGGAGAAAATTGGGGTTCCGACTTCAAGTGGAAAATACATGAAGAAGAAGGGGGAAAACACGAAGCAAATTTGCTTAGCCTAGATTGTTCAAAAATAAGAAGGGTTTTGGGATGGTCCCCTAAATGGTCGGCAACTGAGGCAGTAAGTCAAGTCTGTAACTGGACAAGGGTATGGATAAATGAAGAAGATGTCAACGAAGAAATGACCAGAGAAATTAATCAATATTTCGGGGGATCTCAATGAAGGCCGCAGTTATAACCGGTGCTAATGGATTTGTTGGGGGAGCCGTGTTAAGGGAGTTAATTTCCGAAGGATATTTTGTATATGCTTTTGTTCATAATAAAACCGATAACATACCAGATGTCCCAAATGTGAAGGTTATTAAATTCTCTCTAAACGATATTGCTTCTGTAAATGAAGCGATAGACGGATGCCAGTTATTCTTTCACTTTGCATGGGAGGGCTCAGCGGGCCCCCTCCGTGCGGACATCAGTCTGCAATTAAGAAATGTACAGTGGACGATCGAAGCTTTACGATACGCAAAAAAGATTGGTTGCAAGAAATTCATAGGTGCGGGGAGTATAGTTGAGTATGAGACATTTTTTGCAACACAGAAAAGTCAAAACCGTCTTGGAACTGGGTACATATATGGCAGCGGAAAATTAGCGGCGCATACAATGGCTAAGGCCGTTGCCTCAGACATCGGAATCGACTTGATTTGGGGGCAGATAACTAACGCATACGGGCCGGGCGAAATAAGTCCCCGCCTTGTAAATACTTCGATAAGAAAAATCATAAACGGGGAGAATCCGAGTTTTTCATCTGGAACGCAAAATTATGACTTTATATATATCGATGATCTCGCCAGAGGATTTAGGATGATAGGTGAGAGGGGTGTTCCTTTTTCGGAATATATGTTGGGGAGCTCTAATGCAAAGCCCTTGAGGGAATTTCTGATGGATATGAAACAATCAATAGCAGATGACGTGGATTTTATCTTTGGAGATGTCCCATTTACCGGTGTCGATCTTCCTCTTTCATGTTTCAGTTGTGAGTCCACCGAAAATGACACAGGATTCAAAGCTCAAATAGACTTTAAAGAGGGCGTCAGGCGCACCAGAGATTGGATTGTGAAGCAGAGCTGATATGATGATAAAAAAATTATCATTCGAAGAGACGAGTATTGGGGGATTGTATAAAGTCACGCCGTTTTACGCGGATGACGCGCGCGGCTCATTTATTAAGGATTATTCTGAAGAAATATTTTTGAGCAATGGGATTGGTTATCCAATCCGAGAGGTGTTCTATACTAGGTCTTTCAAGGGAACCGTGCGTGCGATGCACTTCCAAAGGGTAAAACAGCAACCCAAGCTGGTTCGTTGTATTTGTGGCCATGTGTTCGATGTCGTTGTGGATTTAAGAGTTGAAAGTCCAACTTTTAAAAAATGGCTGGCATTCGACCTCGATGACAGGGATAATATAGAATTATTAATTCCATCAAGATGTGCTCATGGGTATTTGGTACTGGAAGATTCAATAGTATCATACAAATGTGCAGAAAAATTTTATGCAGAATATGATGACGGAATTATCTGGAACGACAAGGATATAGGTATCGAGTGGCCCTTGGAACTTATCGGGGGTGCGGAAAAGGTAATCCTGTCCGAAAAAGATATGAAATTACAGTCCTTTTATGAATTCATGGAGAAATATGATGAATTCTAATGTTAGTTAAAAATATAACAGATTGCATCCAACCTCGTTTGTTTTTATGGAAGAAAAATGAAAAACTACGGATACTACGGATCGGGCACTGTGTTTTTCTTTGATTTAAAGCCTAAATCTGCGAGTTGTAGTGCTACAACTTTGTAGCCTTACCGATCTTTGATTTTTCTTTAAACCCGCGTTTGACACATAGGG
>DAVO01000013.1:0-370 GCA_002509405.1 Methanomassiliicoccaceae archaeon UBA72
AGTTACAACCCTCAATCCGAACTACGGACGGGTTTCGAGATTGCTTACACCTTTCGGTGTCAGAACCCATTGTCCCGCCCTTTGTAGCGCGCGTGTAGCCCAGGAAATTCGGGGCATACTGACCTACCGTTGACCTCTCCTTCATCTGACTTAGCGCCAGCGGTCCCGATAATGTGCCTTACCCCCGGAGGGATAAGTAGCAATTATTGGTGAGGGTCTCGTTCGTTATCTCACTTAAGAGAACGCCTTACGGTACGAACTGACGATGGCCATGCACCACCTCTCTGAAAATCTGGCAGAGTCTTTAGCCCGGCCTTCATGTAACAGTCTTCCCTGGTGAGTTTTACGGTGTTGAATCCAATTAAACCGC
>DAVO01000013.1:462-155510 GCA_002509405.1 Methanomassiliicoccaceae archaeon UBA72
CCTCACCGTCGGATCCGTTCTAGCTAGACGCCTTCGCCACCGGTGGTCCTTCTAGGATTACAGGATTTTACCCCTACCCCAGAAGTACCTCTAGCCTCTCCCGGTCCCAAGTTCGGCAGTCTCCTCGGAAGTCGGAAGGTTAAGCCCCCCGATTTACCCAAAGATTTACCGAACCGGCTACGAACGTTTTAGACTCAATAAAATCGACCACCACTTGGGCTGCAGGTATTACCGCGGCGGCTGGCACCCGTCTTACCCAGCCCTTATTCCTCTAGTTTTCTAAGCTAAAGAAAAGCTAACACAAATGTGCTAGCACTAGGAATTCCCTCATCGGGGTTGCCCCCATTGTGAAGTTTTCGCGACTGCTGCGCCCCGTAGGGCCTGGATTCGTGTCTCAGAATCCAACTCTGGGCTCCCTCTCTCAAGGCCCATACCCGTCGTAGGCTAGTAGGTACGTTACACCCACTACTACCTGATAGGCCGCAGACCGATCCTTAAGCGCCGGAACTTTGAACCATGGGTCATTCCAGATCCCATGATCTATGGAGTATTATCCTCAATTTCCCGAGATTATCCTCCTCTTAAGGGCACGTTATCCACGTGTTACTGAGCAGTCCGCCGAGTCCATTACGACTCTCGACTCGCATGTCTTAATCGAATTCCTATAGCGGTGGCCGCCGGCAGGATCAACCGGAGTCAAATCCTTTGACTTTATGTAATCGTCTTGGATGGATGAAATTTTTGAAACTGGCAGTTTACCATGTTTCACCGCTGTCCTGTCAAACGGCTCACTCATTTCGAATGTTCCGTCTAACAGAACATTCGTAGCATCGAACGTCAGAGTTCAAGAGTGCACGCCCGAAGGCGGAGATCTTGACTCTCCATGAATGCGCAACTTTCGGAGCCAGTGTGGTTCCATACCGGCCCACCAAGCCGCGCATTTCCTCGTATTGCGGTTGAGTATATAACAGTTTTGATTCTGTTTTTCCTCACCGCATATCGGGGATTTGAACAATACAGAACCCATATAAAAAACCGCGTAATGATTACCTGCTGGGTGCCCCCTCGTCATCCATTTTTTCCTGATCTGAACATGAAAATCGGGGAAAATCCTCTTTCCGACCATTATCAGACGGATAATCCAAAACTTTAATATCCCTATCCCATACCCCAGAGCACTGTGGGGGTGGCCCAGCCTGGTAAGGCGATAGACTGCTAATCTATTGTCCCAAAAGGACCCGCGAGTTCGAATCTCGCCCCTCACGCCACTTACACCTATTCTGTCGACTTACTTCGCTAAATGACTGATACTCCCGGACGCGCGTGCGCGAAACGTATTATAATCATCTTACAGTTTGTGAACCTATGAGATTTCTTGTCATCACCGATTTTCACCAAAAGCTCTCAAAGCTCGATCTGATAAACAGAAGGATCGATGAATACGGGCCTGATTTCACACTTTTCCTTGGAGATGTTACGGACATGGGCACCGGAGAGGATGCTGCCGGGATCCTGTCTTCTATTAACTCGGAGATATATGTAATACCAGGCAACTGCGACCCCAGAGATTTCCCACAGAAGATATCCGGCATTGCCCATGACATGCACGGGAAGAGCGCAGAAATCGATGGGCAGTACTTTGCCGGGTTGGGAGGCTCCAATATCACAATATTCGGCACTCCTTTCGAACTGACGGAGGACGAGCTCTACAACGGTCTAAAGCCCATTTCCAAAAAAGGCATGGTGCTCATGACGCACGTCCCCTCCTATGGTACGCTAGACACAATTCCCTCCGGAATCAACGTCGGCAGCAGGTCGGTCAAAATGATCGTGGATGAATTCCAACCTGTCCTGGCCCTGTCTGGACACGTCCACGAGGCAATAGGGGCCGTGGAGCATGACGGCACCCTTTTTGTTAATCCGGGGCCTGCGAAACAGGGTAGATGCGCCGTGATAGATTTGGAGGGCGATTGGGCCAGCGCCATTCTTCTGGGCCCCAAGGATTGACAGGCCCGCAAAGCTTTTTATAGGGCACCATGTTTAGTGGGTTCGATTAGAATGGCACTTTGGCAGGGTAAATCCAAAAGAATGTCGACCGGAGGCAGGCGTGTACTGTGCGCCGGCAAGAGAAAATTCGAGATCGGCAGAGAGAAGCAGTTCACCAAAATCGGACCCCAGAGGTCCAGGGCGTTCCGCGGAATGGGCGGAAACCTGAAAATGGGCGTGCTTACTGCAGAGTTCGCTAACGTCATCGACAAGAAGACCAACACCGCAAAAAAGGTCAAGATCATCACAGTCAAATCCAACCCCACCGACCCCAACTACGTTCAGCGTAACATCCTGAACAAAGGGGCGACCATATCCACCGAAGCCGGTGAGGCGGTCGTCACTTCCAGGCCCGGACAGGACGGGGTAGTAAACGCCGTTCTGATCTGAATAATCACTTTTCAGGGGCCGTCCGGCGAGGCGGCCCCTCCTGCCTTCTACAATCAATTTTAATCGTATCATGCGATACGGTCCGTATCATGGTCTACGACGAAGATAATGCCATAGTTATTTGGCCGGAATATTTTGACATCGAGAGGACACGCGCCGAGGGGAGAAGACTGCCTAAATCCCTTTGCGTAAAAAACCCGGACCTGGATCTGATTGCCAAGGGTGCGATGATATTGGACCTGGAATACCGCATAGTGGATGACAAATCATATCCGGGCAACGCATCGTCAAAAAAAGGCTGCATACGTGTTGAGAAGGGGAAGTTAAGCAAAACGGCCATCATCCCGCGCATCGGCGAAGTGTTGGTCAAAAACCAGAAGTGATTCGGATGATGTCTCCGAAGGAATCCCGCATCTTCGATATCAATTCCGAGGCCGCCGGCGTAGAAACGGTAACCTTGATGGGAAATGCAGGTTCCAGGCTTGCCGAAGTCTTAAAGGAAAGGTTTGAGGGCAAGAGATTTCTTTTCGTATGCGGCTCGGGCAACAACGGGGGTGACGGGTTTGCCGCGGCGTCCTTGATGACAGAAGAGGACGTGACAGTCTGTCTTATTGGGGATGTGTCTTCGATTCGTTCCGATGCTTCAGCATATTATTTATCGTTGCTGAAATGTCCCGTGACTGATTTTGATAACTTATCTTTTGAAGAGTGTGATGTCCTGGTGGACTGTGCGCTAGGTACAGGGGCATTCGGAGATATACGCGGGAACTATGCAAAATTCATAGAACTGGCACATTCGTTCGACGGTACGATTGTATCGGCAGACGTGCCCTCGGGCCTTGGTTCAGGGGACAGCATCATACCTGATATCACCGTTACTTTCCATGATATGAAGTCCGGAATGACTCCTGATAACTCCGGAGAGATCATAATAGCCGACATAGGCATCCCGCCTGTTGCAGTAAACAATGTGGGCCCCGGTGACATGCTCAGGTATCCCATACCGGCCCCGGACAGCCATAAAGGCCTCAATGGCCGCGTTCTGATTGTCGGCGGAGGGCCTTACTGCGGAGCTCCGGCCATGGCTGGGCTGGCCGCTCTTCGTGTAGGGGCGGACATAGTCAGGATAGCTGCGCCCGAGAACGCCGCCGGTACGATATCTTCCTTCTCACCCGTGTTCATTACCGAACCGCTTACCGGAAAATTCCTTAGGCGCGATCACGTGTCCCACTTGCTCGGTATTTCGAAAAACTATGACGTTGTCCTAATCGGCCCTGGTCTGGGCGCCTCAGAAGAAACCCTGGAGGCCGTAAGGGAGTTTGTGTCCGGATGCCCTGTGCCTTTGATAATCGATGCCGATGCCATTGGCGCGGTCGGCGCCAGATATACCGCAAATGTTCCGACTGTAATCACTCCGCACAAGATGGAGTTCATCAGGCTGGGAGGGGCCGGTACGTTCGGAGAAGGGGACGTCCGCTCCCTGGCATCTTCCTCTGGTTCAGTAATTGTCCTCAAAGGAAGGACCGATATAATTTCGGATGGAGAAAGATTAAGAAAAAACACCACTGGTACTCCTGCCATGACAGGCGCAGGCACCGGAGATGTCCTTGCGGGTATAATCACAGGGCTCGTGTCCAAGGGAATGGGGCCCTTTGATGCGGGTTGCCTCGGAGCATACATCTGTGGAAAGGCCGGGGAATACGGATTCTCGGAGAAATCTTACGGCCTGATCGCAACGGACGTGATTGATTTCATTCCAACGGTTATCAAAAATGGACTTAAAGGGTTGAAATGAACCTACAGCCTATCAGCGGAACCCCCGCTCTCAAATTCGATGGTACGCTGGTTATCGGTGACCTTCACATTGGTTTGGAGTCTCATCTCCTTTCCAAGGGCTTCCGCATCATTACCAGGACCTGGGACATGTTCGATTCCATAGCAGCGTCATCCGAGGATTGCCAAAGGCTGATCATACTTGGAGACATCAAGGATTCGGTTCCCGGCACGTCAAAACAGGAGTATCGGGAGATACCTGCATTCTTCGACAGGCTTTTGGAACATTTCGATGATGTGGATGTGATCAGAGGCAATCATGACACAAACATAGAGGAGTTCCTTCCCGGTCGCGTTAGAATACGGCCGGCCTCCGGCCTCAAGGTTGACGGTGTCGGTTTCGTTCACGGGCATACGTGGCCTTCCCCGGAGGTCATGGGATGCGACACGCTGGTGTTGGCACACGACCATCCCGCGGTGATGTTCAGGGACGGGGTCGGGAAAATCATCACAGAACCGTGCTGGCTCCGCGGGAAGTTCGTAATGACCGAGAATGACAGGTTCGGCCGCCTCCCGTCGGCTTTCATAGTCATCCCGGCCTTCAACCGCATGCTGGGAGGCTCTCCGGTCAATGTGAGGGGTGAGCCTCTTTTGGGACCCGTACTCAACAGCGACATGATAGATCTTGACAATGCCAGAGTCTATCTTCTCGACGGGATGGACCTGGGCAGGCGCGAAGACCTCCTTATCGATGGGCGCGACCGCTCACGCTGGAAGAGAAAATGAAAAAGGAAAGGGGTTGAAGTGGGGGGATCCCTCCCCCTGTTTTTCGCTCAGTTGCGGCTTACAGTCTCGAGGAGAGAGCCGTCCGCGTACCTGATCTCCGCCGTCATAGGCATCTGACCGGGCAGGCTGTGGGTAGCGCAGGAGTTGCAGGGGTCGTACGCCCTGAACGCCATCTCCACCATGTTCAGCAGACCGGGGGAAACCTCGAAGTTGTGGATCAGTCCCTTGGCCACCTTGGCAACGTCGCAGTTGATCGGTCCGTTGTTGTTGGTGGTTCCGACTATCAGGTTGCATGCGGTAACGATTCCGTTCTCGTCGCAAGTGTAATCGTGGGTGAGGGTTCCTCTCGGAGCCTCGACGATACCTACTCCGCGTCCGCCGGGCATGACGTCATGCTGCTTGACATTCTGGTCGAGGAACTTGTCGCTCTGAATGTCCTCCAGGCACTTCTCCGCGGCGTAGATCATCTCGATGATCCTTGCCCAGTGGGTGGCCAGCGTGTGCTGGATCGGCCCTACGACACCCAGGTCCTTGAAGAACCCGTGGTAGTACTCGAACTCTGCCTGCGCCAGAGGCGTGGATATGCTCTCGGCGACGTTCAGCCTGGACAGGGGGGTTGCGCGGTAGAGTCCGCTCTCCGGCCCTGCGGTCATTCCCTTGTATCCGACGTTCTTGAGGTACGGGAACTTCTCGTAGCTCCACTCCTCCGAAGCCTCGGAGACATTGTCCAGATAGTCGTAGGGCTCGTACTTTACGAACTCCTTGCCCTTCTGGTCGACGACCCTGACGGGTCCGTCGTGGAACTCGAGCTGGTTCTTGTCGTTGACCATTCCCATGTGGTAGGTCTCGTTGTAGTAGAGGTCGGTGTTGGCGATGATGTCCACATATTCCTTGTTCCCGAGGACCACGTCCTTCAGGACCTTCATGGACGTCTGCGAGAAGGCGACCATGTCCTTTGCCATCGCTTCCATCTCCTTCTTCTCCTCCTTGCTGATGGGCTTGGTGACTCCGCCTGGAACTCCCATCACGGGGTGGGTTGCCTTTCCGCCTATCATGGCCTGGATCTTCTGCGCCTTTGCACGGGTTGCGAGGACCGCTCCTCCGAGCTCAAGGCCCACGGTCGCCACTACCCCGAGGACGTTCCTCTGGGCGACGGGTGCTCCGGGTCCGCATACGAAGTCGGCAGAAGCCAGCGCATAGAAGTGCGCTATGTGGCTGTGCACGAAGTGGGCGTGGTAGAACGCGTCCCTTATGGTGAAGGCCGCCTCGGTGGGCTTGGTGTTGTAGCACCCGTCCGTGGCCTTGGTGGCCGCCATGTGGTGGGCTCCGGGGCACACACCGCAAAGCCTTGCGGTAATCTGGTTCATCTCGGTGACCCTTCTTCCGACGCAGAACTTCTCGAAGCCTCTCAGCTCCGGGACCTGCCAGTACGCGTTCTTCACGTTACCGTTGTCGTCGAGGAAGATCTCGATCTTCCCGTGCCCCTCCAAACGGGTGATGGGGTCGACTACAATCCTCTTCTTGTCTGTCTTCTGCTTCTCATCCCAAATAATAGGTCCGGCCATTTACTGACCTCCTTCCTTGACTGATCTCCTAATCAGAGACTTGGACATCGAGAACGCATAGAAGTACCCGAGCGGGTCCTTTATCTGGCTCATGATGTCGTCGACCTTGTCCTCACCCATGGTGGGGTCCTCGTCTGTGACGGGGAACAGAGATGCGATCGCCGTGAAGGCGCTCGATCCGAGCTCCTGGACCTCGGGGGAGGGGCCGTAGCATCCGCGGCAAGGCTGTCCGACCCTGGTGCACTTCGCTCCGCAGCCGCCCATGGTAGCCGATCCGAGGCATATGATGCCCTGGTCGACCAGGCACTTGTCGTTGTTGGTGTCCACCTGGTAAGGTTCCTTGACCTCGGTTATTCTCTTGTACTCCTTCTTCCTGGGGCACTCCTCGCAGAGCGTCTTGGACGTGATTCCGACCATTGTTCCCTTGGGGGGGAGCGCGACTCCGTTGTATGCGAAGTCGGCCACCGCTTTGAGCAGGTGGGAGATGGACTCCTGCATAGGCGGGCATCCCGGTATGTAGTAGTCCACATCTATGACCTGGTCAAGAGCGTAGACGGTGTCGTAGAGCACCGGGAGCGTCAGCTGCCCCTCGGGGACCGTCGTGGACGTCTGAGGGATCCTGGGCTTGGCGCTGTTGTACTTGCTCTGGAAGGCCGCCGAGCTGGGGACCTTCGTGTAGACGTAGTCCAGTATCTCGTCCTTTCCGCCGGGCACGAGGTTCGCCAGGGAGGGTGTTCCTCCGAAGCATGCGCACGTTCCGTAGGAAACGACGATCAGGGACTTCTGCCTGAGGAGTTTTACCATGTGCTCGTTCTCGCTGTTCCTGACCGCACCGTTGATCATGCACACGGTTATCGAACCGTCTTCCATTGCGGCGATGTCCTTCTCCTTACCGTCCACCGCGATGGGCCACATCACGATGTTGGCCATGTCGGAGATGGTCAGTATCCTCTCGTTTGTGTCGAGGATGGACACGTCGCATCCGCCGCATCCGGCCGCCCAGTATATGGCGAGGTTTACCTTGCCGTTCGGGGGTGCTCCGGGGAGGAGCGGTCCGAGGTCTGCGGCCGCGAGCCCGACGGGCTCTTTGTCGGCCGAGCACTCAGCGGCTTCGGATACGGGCGCCTTTGCGGGCGCGGCGGTCTTCGCGGGCGAGGAGGTCGCCTGAGCGGCCTTCTGCTCTTCCTTCTTCTTCTTTCTGTCAGCCCACCATCCCATTTACTCAGCCTCCTTTACTGCATCCTTGCGGTCTACGACCTTCACCAGGGGGGTGGGGCCGAGCTCCTTTACTGTTTTCACGAAGTTCGTGATAGTTGCCTGGAACTTCGTGGCCTCGGATGCGGACACCCATTCGAGGTTGAGCCTCTTCGGGTCGAATCCGTACTGTTCGAGGACCATTCTGAGAAGGGAGATCCTTCTCCTCGCCCTGTAGTTGCCGCCTATGTAGTGGCAGTCTGCGGGGTGGCATCCAAGTATGATGACTCCATCCGCGCCTTTGGAGAATGCCCTGAGGATGAACTCGGGGTCTATCCTCGCAGAGCACATCGTCCTTATGATGCGGAAGTTTGTCGGCATCTGGAGCCTGGCTACGCCTGCTCCGTCGGCGCCCGCGTACGAGCACCAGTTGCAGCAGAAAGCTACGATCTTAGGTTCGAAATCTGCCATTGTAATCACTCTCCTCCTGCAGGGTTAAGGAATGCGTCTATTTCGGCGCATATCTGCTTGCTCTTGAACCCGGCCTGCTCCATCGCTCCGGACGGACAGGAAGCCACGCAGCTTCCGCATCCCTTGCACAGGGCGGCGTTGACCTGGCTCTTCAGCTTTCCGTTTCCGCAGTCGACGATGCTGATCGCGTTGTAGTCGCAGCATCCTTCGCACACACCGCATCCGTCGCACCTGTTCGGGTTGGGGGACGCGACTATGCCTTCAGAAACGCGCTTGTCCTTCGAGATGATGGTTATCATCCTGGAAGCGGCTCCGGAGGCCTGGGCCATGCACTCGTCCATGAATTTGGGCCAGTGTGCGGTACCGGCGACGAAGACACCTTCGGTGGCGAAGTCGACCGGCCTAAGCTTCTGGTGGGCCTCGAAGTAGAAGCCGTCCTTGCTTATCGGGACCTTGACCATCTTGGCGATCTCTTCCTTCTCCTCGCGGTTGGGCGCCATGCCTGCTGCGAGAACGACGGTGTCGACGGGTATCTCTATGTCTGCTCCGAGGGTCGCGTCGAATGCCTTCACGCTCTTTCCGTCATAGGACGGCAGGTCGTTCTCGACGGGGTACCTGACGAACCTTATTCCGAGCTGGGAGGCCATGTAGTACAGCTCCTCGCGGAATCCGTACGTCCTGACATCCTTGTGGAAGTATGTGACGTCCGCCATCGGGTTGGCCATCTTGATCTTTATGGCGTTGCGCAGAGCGCTCGAGCAGCACACACGGGAGCAGTACGCTACGTCCTTGGACCTGGATCCGACACAGCTTATGAACGCGATCTTCTGTCCCTTGAAGGAGCCGTCCGCGATCTTCTTCTCCGCCTCGAGGGTGGTCATTACTTTCGCGTCCTTTCCGTAGTTGAACTCGGTGGGCGTGTAGGGGTTAGCACCGACGGCGAGCAGAACTGCTCCGGCCTCGATCTCGGAACCGTCGGACAGTTTCACGGTGAAGTTTCCGACGTATCCCGGAATATCCTTGACGGAGACTCCGGTGTGCACTTTGATAAGGTCGCAGCTGTTGATCTTGGCTATCATTTCCTTGAGGAAATCGGCCACATCGACTCCGTCTTCCTTGTGGCGGAAGTTGCGTGCGAATCCTCCGAGCTCCTTCTCCCTCTCGACGAGGTGGGTCTCGAAGCCCTGGCCTGCGAGGTCGAGGGCTGCGGTCATACCGGTGATTCCTCCGCCTATGACTGCGGCGACCTGCTTGACAGGTACGTCGGAGCCGACGAGGGGCTCGAGGAGAACGGTCTTGGCGATTGCCATCTTAACGAGGTCCTTGGACTTCTGGGTGGCCGCTTCGGGGTTCTGCATGTGGATCCAAGAGCACTGGTCGCGGATGTTGGCCATGTTGAAGAGGTACTTGTTGAGCCCTCCGTCCTGGCATGCCTCTCTGAAGAGGGGCTCATGTGTCCTGGGCGTGCACGAGGCGACGACGACCCTGTTAAGGTCCTTCGACTTTATTGCCTCGGATATCGCTTTCAGGGCGTCCTGTGCGCATGCGTATGTAACATCTGTAGAATAGACGACTCCCGGCAGGTTCGCGGCGAACTCCGCGACCGCCTTGACGTCGACCGTTCCTGCAATATTGGATCCGCAGTGGCAGATCCATACGCCCACGCGCGGCACTTTTCCTGCGACGTCCTTCTCCTTGGGGTATTCCTTGGGGGCGCAGGGCTTGAAGTCCTTGCCCACGATGTACTTCCCGGCCTTGGCGGATGCACCGCTGGCCTCGGCGACCGATGTGGGGATGTCCTTGGGGGCCGCGAAGGCTCCGGTGACGAATATTCCCTTCTTTGTCGTCTCGAGGGGGCGGTAGACGCTGGTCTTGCAGAATCCGTATTCGTTGAGCTCGATTCCGAGCATGTCGGCGAACTCTTTGGCTCCTTCCGGAGGCACAAGTCCGACGGACAGGACTGCCATGTCGTAGACCTCGGTCCTTCCGTTGTTGTCAGAATCAGTGAAGTTGACCAGAACCTGCTTGGTGACCGGATCCTCCTCGAGGTTGGACACGCGGGCTCCCCTGATCATTCCTATCTTGTACTGGTCTTCGGCCCTGTGGATGTAGTCTTCGAACTCTTTTCCGTAGGACCTAATGTCCATGAAGTATATGTCTTCCTCCACATCGGCGATGTGCTCCTTGGTGAGCATTGCCTCCTTGGTCGCGTACATGCAGCATACTGAGGAGCAGTATTTCTTCCATCCGTCCTTCTGGGACCTGGATCCGCAGCACTGGATGAACGCTATCCTCTTGGGCGACTCGCCGCTTGAGGGCATTACGATGTGTCCGCTGCTGCATCCGGAAGCACACATGTACCTCTCGAACTCCATGGCGGTAATGACGTTGGCTATCCTGCCGTATCCATATTCTGTCGCTATGGACGCATCCCATATCTGGAATCCGTTGGCGGCGATTATGGAACCGACATCGAGGACGATCTCTTCGTCCTTGTCGTCATAGTGGATCGCACCCTTCTGGCACGTTTTCTGGCAGAGACCGCACTTGCCCTTCTGTATCATCCTGCAGTTCTCTCCATCGATGATGGCGACCCTGGGGACGGCCTGGGCGTGGGGTATGTATATGGCTTTCCTCTTGGCGAGCCCGAACTCGAACTTGTCGGGGATGTCCTTCACGGGACACTTGGCTATGCAGTCGCCGCAGCTTGTGCACTCGTCAGGGTTGACGTACCTTGCTTTCTTCTTGACTGTAACCTTGAAGTCGCCCGCTTCTCCATCGATCTTCATTACCTCGTGGTAAGTGAGCATCGAGATGTTCGGGTGGCCCGCACAGTCCGCCATTTTCGGGGACAGGATGCAAGCAGAACAGTCGTTCGTCGGGAAGGTCTTGTCGAGACGGGACATTTTTCCGCCGATGGTGGGTTCCTTCTCCACCAAATAGACGTGAATGCCTCTGTCTGCAAGATCCAACGAAGCCTGTATACCTGCGATCCCTCCTCCTATAACTAATGCCGATTTGGTCAAATCTTTGCCTCCGTTGTTCTAAGAAGTTTTGGAACGTACGGGAGTATATGATTTCTTATTATTAACTCTTCTACGCAATCTATTTAAATAGGTGACTTATTGCTTATGGACTGTCCGATTTTTTAAAAATTCATTTCCGTAAAGAAATGTAGTAAATTGTTTTTTCAATATAGCCAGACTTCAAAAATATTGTTAGATTTTTATATTATCTTATAGGATAATCCTACATAAATAACTGTATATGTGTTGATACGAATTCAGGATTAGTGTGCATTGTGATGCCGTGCTAAACCTTCTTTCCAGTGCACTATATATACAGAACGTTTATCTACTGAATTATGAACCTCGCCAATACGGTATATCTGCTGGGTATCTTTTCGGCTTTGGCGATTTTTGTATCCATAGCGTTGCAGTCCAGGCTCGTCTCGGAAAGAAAAAACGTCGCTTCCACACGGTCGACGGGCGGAATTGCTACCCATTTTCTGGATGATTGTGAATCTGAAAAACTTTGCTCCATATGCCTCGGGAGGATCGGACTGCTCCCTGTTTCGGCATGCGGATGCGGCAGGATATTCCATGACGGCTGCGCTTCCACCATGGACGCGTGCCCCTACTGCGCCCGGCCCTACTCGGATATGTCAGTGAACGAGCCGGAGCGTCCAAGATGCCCGGTTTGCGGACGGTTTCTTGTGGGGAGCATATGCTCTTGCGGTGCTGCTTTCCCTAGAAGGGACGGCACGATGGAATGCTCTTGCGGCAACATGGTCGATTGCTCCCGACCGCTCTGCGGGAAATGCGGCCAGCTATACGAAAAGGTCAATATCCATCCATGCCGCAGGGGTAAGAATAAAACGTAAGGGGGCCATTGGCCATGGGATGACCGTCAAGAGCAAGCGGGGAAGACGCAGATATGTCGTTTTCCGTGTCGGAGCCGATGTCGACAGGATTTCGCTGGCACGGGCTACCTTCCGGCCGGGACATCATGTAAAGGTTATCTCATGCGACGAGGGAATGGCAGTGGTCAGATGTTCTCAGGAAGATAAGAGCTGGGTCTCCGATGCCGTGATGTCGTCTTTCCCTGGTTCTGAACCCCTCAGGACGTCCGGGACGCTGAAGTCTCTCAGGGGACGCTACGGCTCCCTGAAAAAGGAGCCTAGGCCCCCTCGGAACGCTGATAAGGGCCTGCACTGAAATAATATATACTGAATCCCCTGTCTACCCGCGAGCACTAAGGAGAAGCATCATGCAACCAGGACAAATGGCTTATGACAGGGGGATAACGGTTTTCTCCCCCGACGGAAGGCTCTTTCAGGTCGAATATGCCCGAGAAGCAGTGAAGAAGGGCACGACGACCATCGGGCTGAAATACAAGGGCGGAGTGGCCCTCATCGTGGACAAGAAGGTGTCCAGCAGGCTTGTGGAGCCCGCCTCCATCGAGAAGATCTATGACGTGGACGAGCACATCGGTTGCGCGACGTCGGGCCTCGTAGCAGACGCAAGGATCCTTGTGGACGAGGCAAGGAAGAACGCCCAGATCCACAAGATCACCTATGGCGAGAACATATCTGTGGAGATGCTCGTGAAGAAGATTTGCGACTACAAACAGAACTACACTCAATACGGCGGAGCCCGTCCCTTCGGGACCGCCATCCTGATGGCGGGGATCGACGACGTGGGCATCAGCCTCTTCGAGACCGATCCCTCCGGCGCGCTGGTGTCTTACAAGGCCACCTGCATCGGGTCGGGACGCCCTGCGGTAATGGACGTCTTCGAGAAAGAGTACCAGGACGATATGGAATACCGGGACGCCCTCAAGCTCGGCCTCAAGGCCCTCGGCAACGCCCTGGAAGAGAAACCCGTCGCGGCGAGTGTTGAGATTGGGGTCGTGGAGACCGGCAAGAAATTCCGCAGGCTCTCCGAAGAAGAGATTTCCGACCTGCTCAAAGAGTGAATAGGAAATGGTCGACCTCGAGAACGCCATTGTAGCCAGGCTGGAAAGCCACGGCGAAACTTTCGAGATACTCCTGGACCCTGCGGCGATGGACCTCATCAAGCAGGGAAAGCAGGTGGACCTCTCGGAATATCTGGCGGTAGAGGAGGTCTTTAAAAATGCCGGGAAGGGCACCCGCCCCCCTGAAGATAAGTTGAAGGAAGCTTTCGGCACCACCGACCCGGTAGCAGTGGCGAAAATCATCATCCAAAAGGGCGATGTGCAGATAACCACTGAACAGAGAAGGGAGATGTTGGAGGCGAAACGCAGGCGGATAATAACATACATCGCCGCCAACGCGATAAACCCCCAGAACAAGTTGCCGCACCCTGCGCAGAGGATCGAGATCGCCCTGGAAGAGGCCAGGTTCCGTCCCGACCTGTTCAAACCCATGGACAGGGAGATCGACGAAGCGATGAAACTCCTCAGACCCCTTCTTCCGATAAGATTCGAAAAGAGCAGAGTGGCAGTGAAGGTCAACGGAACCGATTACGCAAGGTGCTACGACGATATCGTGCACTACGGCGTCGTCGAACGCGAGGAATGGGGAAGCGACGGCTCGTGGATGGGCCTAATGGAGGTCCCCGCAGGACTCACTTTGGAGCTGTCCGAGAAGCTTAAGCATAAGACCAAAGGAACGGCATCCGTAAAGGTGCTCAATTGATTTCAAGATGTGATTGAATGGACAATAATAACACAAAGAACGCCCGCGAGGTCGTCGTCCCAGGAGATAAATTGGACGGCGGGAACCTGAAAGCAGGGGAAAACACATATATGCTGGACGGCACCGTCCGCGCCGGCATACTCGGCGTAAAGATGGTACGCCAGAACACGGTCAGCGTAATTCCGCTTGGCGGACGCTACATGCCCGCCACCGGCGACACGGTGATAGGGATGGTCAACGACATAGGCTCTTCCAACTGGATGGTCGATATCGGCGCCCCCTACCCCGCACCTCTCCACGTCAGCGAGGTCCCTTGGAAGGTCGCCTTCGGCGACACCTCGAAGTACCTCAACGTCGGGGACGTCGTGATGCTGAAGATCCTGATGGTGGACGAGAGCAACAAGATATCCGTGACAATGAAGGACTCGGGGCTCAGGAAACTTGAAGGCGGGAGGCTCGTGAAGATCTCCCACACCAAGGTCTCGAGGGTCATAGGAAAAAGCGGGTCGATGATCCAGATGATAAAGAACATCACCGACTGCCGCATATTCATCGGACAGAACGGACAGATATGGATCGACGGCGACGGCCTGAACGCCGACGTCGCCACCAAAGCGATAAAAATGATAGACGAGGAGACCGTGAGGTCCAACCTGACCGAAAGGGTCAAGAAATTTTTGGAAAAAGAGATCCCTCAGGAAGAGGAAGACGAAGAAAAAGAAGAGGGAGATGAGCAATCATGAGCGGACACAGTGACATTGTATTGGTTGACGAGAAAGGAATGAGGATCGACGGCAGGACCGCTGAAGAGCACAGGGCCGTGAAGATCGAGGCCGGCGTCCTCAAGAACGCGGATGGGTCGGCCTACGTCGAGATAGGAAAGAACAAGGTCCTCGCGGCGGTGTACGGCCCCAGAGAATGCCACCCCAGGCACCTGCAGAACCCCACCAAGGCCATAGTCCAGTGCAAATACAACATGGAGGCATACTCGGTAGGCGACAGGAAGAGGCCCGGGACTGACAGGAGATCCATCGAGATCTCGAAGATAACGGCGGAGGCTCTGGAGAACGTCATACTCACCGGCCTGTTCCCCCGCGCGTCCATCGACGTGTACATCGAGATCCTTCAGGCCAACGCAGGAACGAGATGCGCCGGACTTACTGCCGCATCGGTCGCCCTCGCGGACGCGGGAATCCCGATGAGAGACATAGTGCCCGCAATGGCCGCCGGAAAAGCTGACGGACATGTGCTCCTGGACCTCAATAAGGAAGAGGACAACTACGGCCAGGCGGACGTGCCTCTGGCCATCGTGCCGAGCACCGAAGAGATAGTGCTCCTCCAGATGGACGGCAACATGACCCGCGAAGAGTTCGACCGCGCCATCGAGATGGCGGTCGGCGGGTGCAAAGAACTTTACGCCCTCCAGAAGGACGCCCTTAAGAGGCGCTACACCGTCGACGGAGAGGAGGATGATTCCGATGAGCAGTGAGATCATTTCTGAGATAAGGCGCGACTACATAGTCAACCTGCTGAAGGAAGGCAAGAGGACCGACGGCCGCGGAGTTGCGGACTTCAGGGACATATCTTTCGAGCTGGGCCTGATCGAGAGCGCGGACGGTTCGGCGAAAGTGCGCCTGGGCGATACGACGGTCATCGCAGGCGTCAAGATGCTTCCCGGCACCCCGTTCCCCGACACCCCCAACAGCGGGGTACTGACTACCGGCGCCGAGCTGATCCCCATGGCACACGCCTCGTTCGAGTCCGGTCCACCCGGAGAGGACGCCATCGAGCTGGCACGTGTCGTTGACCGCGGAATACGCGAATCAGGCATGATAGACGTCGATAAGCTCTGCATCACCCCCGGTCAGGAGGTATGGATGTGCTACATCGACATCTACGTGATCGATTACTGCGGAAACCTGTTCGACGCCTGCAACCTCGCGGCCGTCCTGGCGATCAGGAACGCCGTCGTTCCGGCGGAACAGTACGGCAAGGGCGAGAACTATCCCATGCCCGTCACCTGCACTCCTATCTCGGTCACCGCGGCCAAGATAGGAAAAGACTTAATATTAGACCCAAATTTCGACGAAGAGCACATTGCCACTGCACGTCTGACGATTGCGACGGACGATGACGGCAACTTCAGGGCCATGCAGAAGGGCGGCCAGGGTTCGATAACCCTTGACGAGCTCAGTTCCTGTCTCAACATGGCCGTGGAAACGGGAATCAAGATCAGAAAAATAATCGGGTGATATGAATGTCTAAGAGAACCAACAAGGCCGGTAGCTCCGGAAGGTTCGGCGCCAGGTACGGTGTCATCGTACGCAACAGGGTCAAGTCCATAGAGGCCCAGCAGAAGATGAGACACGAGTGCCCTGTGTGCCACCACACGTCTGTGAAAAGAGTAAGTTCCGGGATCTGGGAGTGCAGCCGCTGCAAAACTAAGTTTGCGGCACAGGCCTACACCCCCAACACCAAGAAAGAGATCTCCAAAGTATCGGAGCAGTGAGGCGTCGCATGTACAGGTGCGCTAAATGCAACGAGCCCATAAGGAACGTCAACGCGCTGGGCCTCCAGTGCGAGAAGTGCGGCTCGAAGATCTTCTTCAAGGACAGACCGAACATCAAGAAGGTCCTTAAGTCAGACTGATGATATGCTGACCGCGGTCCTCGTCATAGGTTCCGGAGATGCCGACAGCAAAGTCGCGTCAGTCGGGCCCGAGACGGGAGACCTCCCGCGCACCCGGGTGACCGTGCGCTCGGAAGGGGATTCCGCTGTGGTGGAGATCACCGCCGCGGACTCTTCCGCAATGAGGGCCGCGCTAAACTCATATCTAGAATGCATAGCGATCACGGAAGACATAGAGAACATCGTAAGGTGATACAATGAACGGAATCAGCCCCCAGCTCCAGAACCAGATAACGCAGTTCCAGCAGGTACAGCAGCAGCTGCAGAACGTAAGCACCCAGAAAGTACAGATGGAAGCCCAGCTCAGAGAGCTCCAGCGCACTTTGGAGGAACTCGGCAAGGCGACCGGGGACGTCTACAAGAGCGTGGGGTCCCTTCTGATAAAAGTTGACGATAAAGAGGCCCTCAGATTGGACATCGAGGACTCGGTCGAGACCATGGATGTGAGGGTGAAAAGCCTGGACCGCCAGGAGAAGAGCCTCCGCGAGAAATACCAGTCTCTCCAAGAGACCATAAACAAGGCAATGGGCAATGCCTCTGCCATCGCAGAACAGTAAACATATTACGGGCCCCGGCCCGAGTACATCCTTTTTCGGGCACTTAACAGCACTCCAATAGATTTAAGAGCACGTTATACCTCAATGCGTTCATGGATGCTCTGCGCGTAGAAAACGTGCATAAATTATACGGTAACATCGAAGCCGTAAAGGGAATAAACTTCTCTGTCAAAGAGGGAGAGATCTTCGGTCTCATCGGACCGAACGGAGCCGGGAAGACAACGGCACTGAGGATGATCTCTACGCTAATAACAATCACTTCCGGAAAGATAACCGTCTGCGGATACGACGTCGCCTCCCAAGGGGACGAAGTGAGAAAGTCCATCAGCTATCTGCCCGAGGACGCAGGCGCATACAAGGACTTGACAGGGCGCACATATCTGCGCTTCATCGCCGGCTTCTTCACCGACGGGGAGGAGACGGATAAAATGTCCCAGAGAGGTATCGACATCGCCAATCTGGGCGACCGCATAGACAGCAAGGTCAACACATACAGCAAAGGAATGATGAGACGCCTGCTCATAGCCAGGGCGATAATGACATCGCCTCGCTTCGCCATAATGGACGAGGTCACATCCGGACTGGACGTGATGAACGCCCACGACATAAGAGAGCTTATCAAGGAGATTGCCAGGTCCGGCGTCACCGTCCTGCTTTCCTCGCATAACATGTACGAGGTCGAATCCCTGTGCGACCGCGTCGCCATGATAAACAAAGGGGAGATCATCATGCAGGGGACACCTGCCGAACTCAAGGCCAAATACAATGCGAACAACCTCGAAGAGGTCTTCATCAAGGGGGTGAAGTCGGTTGAACAGCCTGTTTAACCTGGTAAAGAAAGAGCTCAGGGAGCTCATGACCCTCGAGTCCGTGATCTCGATAGTGGTCGTCATGATATTGTTCGTTGGTCTGGGATTCATGATCAGCGACCAGACCGAGCAGGCCATGGAACCTGTGAGGATGGGGGTCATAAACTATGACGACTTGGGCACTTCGACATATTACGACACAGTGAATTCCACATTGGACGGGATGTACGATCCGGCCACCAGAGACCAGTACCTGATAAAGCTGTACCCGTCCGCGATACTGACGGACGACGAGATAATATCTCTGATGAAGGAGAACAGCCTCTCCAATCTGCTTGTTATCGATCAGAACTTCAGCGAAAATATTGACGGTGGGACCCAGGGCAAGATAAGAGCATATTACATATCGGAGAACTCCGGTGCATTTGGCGGGATAGGTTCAGATTCGGTCCAGGGATTTGTGACCGTCATCAACGGAGCCGTTTCCACGAAACTGATGGAGAACGAGCTTTCCGTTTCACCCGAGGAGTCCGCGTTCCTTAAGAGCCCCGTTTCCTTCAGCATGCCTGACAATTATACATACATCAACGGGAAGCTGTATTCGGACATCACTCCTTCCGCCATAAGCGGAGCGATGATGACCCAGACACTGATGGTCCCGATAATAATCATGATCGTCATCATGGTCGTCGGCAGCATCGTCATATCCTCTATGGGCACAGAGAAGGAGAACAAAACACTGGAAACCCTTCTCACCCTGCCGGTGAAAAGGACGACGATCGTAAGCGGCAAGATCCTCGCATCCGGAATAATGGGCCTCGTATACGGCGCGGCATACATGGTGGGAATGTACTTTTACATGAACGCCATGACCGCCGGCGCAGGTTCCGTGAACCTGGCGGACTACGGACTTGTTCTGGAGCCTGTTGACTGGGTCATCACGATGCTGATGATGTTCGTGTCCATACTTTGCGCGCTGGGACTTTGTATGATACTTGGCGCCTTCGTCAAGAACTATAAGAGCGCCCAGACCATGACGTTGCCCATATCCGTCCTTGCGATGATTCCGATGTTCATCTTCATGTTCGTCGGCTGGAACTCCCTTCCGGCGGCAATGCAGGCTGTAATGTTCGTCATACCGTTCTCCCACCCGATGATGGTGATGCAGAACCTGATGTTCGGGGACTACGTCCTTGTCTTCGGTGGTCTGATATATTGCGTCGCATTCGCCGCGGTGACAGTGCTCGTTACCGTAAGGCTCTACAACTCCGACATACTGCTCGTCGGCTTCGGACAGACCAGGCTCGGGAGGATCTTGGCAAAGTACAAAAAAGCGGACTGAGTACGGGGTCCATGGGACGATACAAAGAGCTCGCGGAGGCCCTGCGGCACGGGAAAAAAGCAATACTGGTGCACAGCAATGCCGACACGGATGCCATCGGCTCCGCCTACGGGCTCTACAGATGCTTTCCCGAATGCACGATATGCGCATGCGGGGGCATCGACTACGTGGCCAACGTAGTGGCTGATAAACTGAAGATCCCCATGACCGACGAATACGACCCGTCCGATTACGACCTAACCGTCGTGGTGGATACTTCGTCCCCTGAACTTCTCTGCGTCTCTGTGCCAGACGGGAGCATAGTAATAGATCACCACATACCGACCGGTAAATGGGATGGCATGAGAGTGTTCTGCGACAACCATAGCGTATCCTGCTGCGAGATAGTTGCCGAGATAGTCCAAGAAACCGAAACGAAGATGGACAGGGAGATCGGGCTTGCGCTTCTGGGTGGAATCCTGACAGACAGCGGACATTTCCAATTCTCAAATTCCGACACCCTCAGACATTTCGCCGAGATAATGGACGAGAGCGGCGTGGCTATGGACGAGGCGATCTCCGCTACGCGTGCAGACATCAGGATGTCCGAAAGGACGGCTGTGCTCAAGACCATGGAACGTGTGAAGTTCGAACGCGTAGGCGACATGATAGTTGCTTCTGCAGTGGGAAGCAGCTTCGAAGCCTCGGCATGCAGGGCCATTACTTCGGCGGGCGCCGACGTGGTGTTTGTGGGCACCCAAAGGGATGACTTTTTCAGGATAAGCGCCAGGTCGACCCAGGAGATGGTCAGGAGGGGCATTAACCTAGGGGAGATCCTTGAGAACATCGGTTCTGAGATAGACTGCGACGGCGGCGGCCACATAGGCGCGGCGGGGCTTTCCGGGATAGGGGACGTGGAAGCGGTGCTGGGAATGTGTGTCTCGAGGACCATGGACTCTTTCCGCCGCATAAAGGAAGATATGGGCTGCGGGCCCGAGCTGTGATCACATCTTTCCGAGTTTCACCAGCACATCTTTCAGGGCATCGAAGTTTTCGGGCTTGTTCTCGAAGTAATCGGAAACGGGCTTCAGTGTCTCTGCCAGAGCATCGGACACACCGTTCTTAAGGTCCAGAGGGAAGAGCGATCCTCCGAAGTAGGCCTCGGTCAGCTCCTCGTAGCTTTCGTATGCGACCACACCGCCGAATTTCTCCGGACGGTCGATGACGAGCCTTCCCATGCGTGGGAATATAACGTAACGGCAAAGCATGAGCACGGGGTTCGTGTCCTCGGTTTCTTTTTCCTGTGGGCAGAACGCCTTCTTCATTTTTCTTGAGATGTCTTCCTTGGTATCATGGATCGTTATGTTCCTGTCCGGCTTGCTCTTGGACATCTTCGACTCTGCGGGATCCATCCTGTTTCCTCCTCCGAGGCCGGGCAGCAAGGGGGTGTGCAAAGCTATCGGCTTCCTCCACCCCAACTTGTCGGCAGCGTCCCTGGCGAGCATATGCGCCCTCCTCTGGTCCATGCCCGCATATGCAAGGTCCACATCCATGCAGAATATATCTGTGACCTGGAGTATCGGGTAGAATATCTTCGAGGTATCGACTTCGGCCTCGTCCTCGGAACGCCCCATTATGGTCATTGACCTTTTCACCCTGCTTAGGGAAGTGGCCTTTGCAACAACGATTACCTTTTCCCAGTAACCTGTGTCGCTCACAAGGTCGCTTGCATATCTGTATTCGACCTTGTCCGAAGGAACTCCCAGCGCCGTAAAGCAGTCCTGCATGTATCTGGCACATGTCCTTATATTCTCGATGTCCCCGCCCAGCTTATCGTTGATGGCCGCATGCCAGTCAGCCCAGAATATCGTTACTTTGAACCCCGCGTCCGCAAGGTCCCTGATTTTGGATGCGACCAGCACCCAACCCATGTGGACAAGGCCGGAAGGCTCGAACCCGATATAGGCAGTGGGGTGCTCCTTCGTTCTAATAAGTTCCATGAGCTCCTCCTCCGTTACTATCTCTTCCGCGTTCCTTGTTATCAGTTCGTACCTTTCGGTGGCATCCATTTTATCACAGCTGTTATCGTACCTTCCCTTAAATACATCTCCTTTTCAGAATTGGTTAATAGTTACACCTCGGTATATCTTCAGTGTACGAGCTTCTGAAAAAGAGCTTCTTGGACAGCCCGGTGGTCGAAAGGAACGGTTACCCTTATTTCGTCAATCCAATAAGCGACGGTGTGCCCAAGGTGGACCCAGCGCTTGTGAACGAGGTCGTCGAAGGAATGATAGCCATGGGAGATTTTGACTGCGACGTGATACTTGCCCCGGAGGCTATGGGAATCCCTCTCGCAGTGCCCATCTCTCTCAGGTTGGGCATTCCCTACAGCATCGTAAGGAAACGCGGCTACGGCATTCCTGGGGAGATAGCGGTGGACAGGAGCACCGGATACTCATCCGGAAGTTTGTACATAAACGGACTTTACGGGGGCGAAAAGGTCGTAATCGTCGAAGACACTCTCAGCACCGGCGGTACCGCAAGGGCCCTGGCCCTCGCTCTGGCCTCCCACAACATAAAGCTCGTGGAGATCCTGGCGGTATTCGATAAGACCGAGAATCCCACCGATGTCGTGCCTGGGGTCCGCGTTAAGTCGATGCTCCGCGTGGGAGTGAGAAACGGGAAGCCGTTCCTGGATTGCTAACTGTAGATATCTGCCTATATACAGCAACATGGCAGATCTTGAGCCATGGGTGCGGATGTCCTGCTGCTTGTATCGCTAATGAGCATGACCGGAGCACTGATGGGAGCGTTCACCGGGCTGGTGCCCGGCATTCACGTCAACACTCTTGCCACGATGATGTTGGCCTCATATCCCGCTGTATCGTCATTCGTTTCAGGGTTCGCAGAACCTGAGGCAGTGCCCGTCCTGGTTTCCGCATGCATCGTGTCGGCATCGGTGGTCCATTCTTACATGGATTTCGTCCCTTCGGTCTTCATAGGCGCACCGGACCCCGACGAGGCGCTGACGATGCTGCCGGGCCACAGGCTGCTGATGGAGGGAAGGGGCATGGCTGCTGTCAGGGCAGCTGCTGTCGGAAGCGCGGTCGGATCCTTTTCGGCCGTGATCCTGGCTGTGCCGGTACAGTACGTCATGCTTAGAGGCGGGGCGGAAGTAATGGAGTTCATGACCCTGGCTGTTGTGGTATTCGTCTCCGCGGTGGTGATTTTTTCTGCCGAAGGCATGCGTGGAAGGCTGCTGGCTGCCGCCCTGTTTGTGGCGTCGGGGGTCATGGGATTGGTGTGTGCTATGCCGGAGCTGCCTTCAAATGGAATCTTCGGAGGAGGGACTCTGCTGTTCCCCTTGTTGACGGGCCTTTTCGGGATTCCTCCATTGCTTGCTTCCGCAAGTTTCGGGGGTTTCCCGGAACAACATGACCGCCCCGAGCGCACGGTAAGCCCGCTGCCCGGGATCAAAGGAGTGATCACCGGCTGTATCGCCGGATGGTTCCCGGGAATTACCGCGACTGCGGGGGCAGCCCTTTCTGCCAGCGTGTCCCGCGAGGAAACCCCCGAGAATTTCATATCCCTTGTGGCATCGATAGGCACCGTCACATCTGTTTTCTCCCTGGTCACTTTGTCGGTGACGGGTAGCGGAAGGTCCGGCACGTCCGCAGTGGTCAAAGAGATAATTGGGGACGGGCTTGTGGGCTTCTGCTCGGGCAGTTTCATTCTTCTTCTGGTGTCAGTTTGCCTGGCTTCAGCAATGGGATATGCGATGACGATTTCCTCCGGGCGTTTGATGTCGAAGCTGGTAGATGGCATGGAGCCCCGCAAGATTAACCTGGCAGTCCTTATCCTCATATTTTCTCTGGTACTGCTGATGACAGGGACATGCGGGATTGCTGTCCTTGCCACGGCCACCCTTCTCGGACTCGTGCCCCAGTCGGAGGGGTCCGGACGAATACCTCTGACCGGGTGCCTTATGGTCCCTGTAATAATGGCCGCCCTTCTATGATCAGAGACGTGCGTGAGCTTTACCCAGGAACTTCTCTGTATCGACTATTACTCTTTCGTGCGTACCTCTGGCAATTTCACCGGCGCCGTCGCTCACAGTGAAACTGAACGTGAGGCGGCGGCGATCTATATCGACGAGCTCGGTCTCGCATGTTACACCGGAGCCCAGAGGAGTCGGGGCTATGTGATCTAGGACCGTCCGGCTTCCTACCGAGCATGTACCAGATTCAAGAAGGTCGATTACGGAGGTGTACGCGGTCTTCTCCATAAGAGCGGAGAGTGCAGGGGTAGCATACACCATCAGGGTACCGCTGCCGACAGATATTGCCGTCTTGTCCTCATTCACTGTTTCTGAAACTTTGCCCTTTATTCCTACCGACAATCTCTGGTTTCCATCTGCCATTTTTTCACCGACCGTACAACATACTATAGGTTTTAATTATCACGCGCAGATTCGGGTGCGATGGGACCAAACGAGTTAGCTTTAGCGTTGAGCAGCCTAAGAGAAAAAATAAGGCGGGAGGAAACCGCAGAGGACGGCCGCGTTCCGGAGATATGTTCCGACGAAGCTCTGCGGGAGATTGCATACAGGATGCCTTCTTCCCCCGAAGAACTGGAATCCATACGTGGACTGGGGTCCGGATTCGTCGATGAATACGGCGGTGCATTTCTGGACTTGCTTGAAAAGTATCGCTCCGGCAACGGAAGTGGTTCCGATATGGGCAAGAGGACAATCGAGACGCTTCGCGAGCTCGAAAAGAAATTGGTGAACATCAACAAGAACAACAGGATGCTCTACCAGGGAAGACTGGGTAAAAGCATCACCTTCGACCTGACCGGAATTGTGGGGCCGGAATTCTCCGACATCTTGTTCGGTAACAAACGTTCCGTAAAACTTTGCGACTCCGCTGCGGACCCTGGACAGATCAAGATATACAGGGCCCTCAACGATATGATCAGGGAAGTCAACCGTAGCAGCAGGGATACTGGCCAGTATGACCTTTTCATCGCCTACCCCTTCGTCCAGGGCAGGATGCCGGGAGAGGATTTTGACATCAGGGCACCCCTGGCACTGTTCCCGGTACGCCTGGAGAGGGACTCCAGGTACGTCACTATGACGGTTGACAGGGACCGCGATCCCATATTCAACGGCACTCTGGTTCTGGCCTACATCAAATTCGCAGGCGAGAACAGGCCGATGCCGAACCTTGCGATAGAAGACTGCAACGAGGGGGACTTTTTCAAAAGGATCCTAGACTTCTATTCCGGCCAGGGAATTTCTATGGAACCCTCAGAAAAGGATCCGATACCTTTCAGAGAGTACAGGTCCGGAGAGTTTCCGAAATATCTACCGGGCGACCTTAAGATGGTTCCAAACCTCGTACTCGGACGTTACTCATCATACTCGAGCTCCATACAACTGGACTTCGACCGTATAATCGAAAGCGGCGATATCAACGAGGTCCTC
The DNA here is from genome assembly GCA_002509405.1 of Methanomassiliicoccaceae archaeon UBA72. Lineage (GTDB taxonomy): Archaea > Thermoplasmatota > Thermoplasmata > Methanomassiliicoccales > Methanomethylophilaceae > VadinCA11. Next base: position 25,228 of record DAVO01000013.1, read on the forward strand.
GACGACCTCATAACCGACCTGGAGCCCGGCGACTTCTATGACGAGGGGAGGGCGCCCCTGTCTGAGGTTCAGATCCGTGAGAAGGGACTTGAAGCGTCGGAAAAGGATCTATTCTACGTCAACCCGTTGAACAGCGCACAGGAGAACGTGCTCACCGGCATACAAAAAAGCAAGGAGCTGGTGATACAGGGTCCGCCGGGGACCGGCAAGTCCCAGGTTATCACCGGACTGATAGTTTCCGAGATTATGCGGGGAGGCAACGTCCTCATGGTGTCCGAGAAGAAGACCGCACTAGACGTCGTCTATTCCAGGCTGGGCACCCTTTCCAAATACTGCATAATGGTCGACGATGCAGCGGACAAGGAGGAGTTCTATTCCCAGATAAGGCGGATCCTTACTCCTTCTCCCCCGCGCCGCGGAGCCAACCTCGCTGAGGTCTCCGATGCGGTCGACAGGGATGTAGGGATACTCAGCAGCATAGCCTCCCGCATGTACGAACCGGATTCTTTCGGCATTGCGCCTTGCAGGCTATATTCAATGGATCGTTGGCTCGATCTCGCTGACAGGCACCAATATGAAGAATATAAGGAGCTGAGGGATGGGGTTCCGACAAAAATCCTGTCACTGGCATATCCGGAGGTGAAAAGACTTCACAAGATGTTCTCCGACCCCAACGTAATGCGCGGATTCAGAGAATATCATGAATGCATCGATCGCAACCCTTGGATCAAAGATATGAAACCGGACCTCTCCGAATACGATGTCGGAGAGATCAAAGTCATGTTGTCTGCTTTGATAGACAGCACGAAGGCGTGGAGGTCTAAGAATGCGATTTCGCGTTCTATGGGCAGGAAGAAGATCGAACAGGAGGCCGAGTCCATACTCAAACGCGGTTTCGTGTCCTATGGAGAATCGATGCTCGAGAATCTTGTAGATAATCCAGAAAAGATACTTCTGGCTCTTGACGATTACAATATGTTCTCCGAACGCGGGACCTCGTACAACCGCATGACCGACAACGAGAGGAGCTACGGTAACACGCTCATGAAATTAACCTCCTCGATGAAGTATCAGCCCCAGCAGTGCAACGACCAGATATTGAAATACATCCTGAACGAGCGCCTGCAGAGGTTCGACGCCGAGAACAAGGACCTGATGCAGAATATCCAGGACTTCGACCGCATAGTCTCCGACATGGACTCCAAGATACGGGAAAAGATGGAGATGTCCAAGTCTTCCGCAGAACAAAAGTTCCAGGAATGCCTCGGAAACGTTATCGGATCCAAGAGGCGCGGAGACATATCCAGGATAGCAGAGAGCAAGCGCAAGTGGAATATCAATAAGTTCGTAGAGCGCTACAACTACGAGCTCTTCAGAGGCATCAGGGTGTGGTTGATGACGCCTGATGCTGTATCGGAGATACTCCCCCTCAGAATGGGGATTTTCGACCTCGTGATCTTCGACGAAGCTTCTCAGATGTACGTGGAGAGGGGGATACCTGCCATCTACCGTGCAAAGAAAGTCGTGATAGCAGGAGACCACAAACAGCTGAGGCCCAGCAGCCTGGGTTTCGGTCGTATCGACTACGAGGAGGGGGGCAGCGAGGAGGACACGGCCGCACTGGAAGAGGAGAGCCTGCTGGACCTGGCGAGGGCGAGATATGATTCGATACTCCTCAACTTCCACTACCGCTCAAGATATGAGGAGCTCATAGCGTTCTCCAATTACGCCTTCTACGGCGGACGCCTTTACGTTTCTCCTAACATTTCCGAGCCTGCGAAACCTCCGATCGAGGTCCACAAGGTGAACGGGATCTGGGACGACACCAGGAACATGGCCGAGGCTAAGAAGATAATAGACCTGCTGAAGGATTTCTTCATGAACAGGCGCAATAACGAGACGGTCGGTGTGATAACCTTCAACGCGGCCCAGAGGGACCTGATAAACGATATCTTAGATGATGAATGCGCAAAGGACCCCACTTTCGGACGGATAATCAATGACGAGATGAGGAGGTTCGACAACGGAGAGGACGTTGGCCTTTTCATAAAGAACATCGAGACCGTTCAGGGCGACGAACGCGATGTGATAATCTTCTCCATAGCCTACGCGCCCAACAGCGAGGGCAAGATGATGCAGAGGTTCGGCTGGTTAAACAACCGCGGAGGGGAGAACCGCCTCAACGTGGCAATAAGCCGCGCCAAGAGAAAGATCCACATAGTCACCTCGATAGAACCTGAGGACCTCAAGGTGGAAGAGACCATGAATGTAGGTCCCAGGATATTGAAGAAATACCTTCAGTACGCGAGGGCTACAAGCGACGGGGACAGGCATATGGCCGACAGCATCCTCCGCTCGTTCAACGACGACCGTTGGAAGGAAGCACCGATCATCGAATCCGAGAGCGGAATAGCCGACAGAGTGTACAACTCGCTGGTCCGCAAGGGATACACAGTGGACCGCCATGTGGGCATAGGCGGATACCAGATAGACCTGGCCGTCAAGCAGAACGGCAACTATATCCTGGGAATAGAGTGCGACAGCCATCTGTATGAGATGTCCCAATCGACCAGGGAGAGGGACTACCACAGGCAGAAATATCTGGAATCCAGCGGATGGAGCATCCACAGGGTATGGACCCCTGGGATGTGGAAGGACCCGGAACGTGAGATCTCAAAAATCGTTAAAGCGATCGAAAACCGTAACTGAATTTCAAATACTCCGAATCCGATGCCCGACCATGGCTAAGACCATCCTAAAAATCCAGGGCATGACCTGCGAAATGTGCTCCAAAAGGGCTGAAGAGTCCCTCAAAGCCGTCAAAGGAGTGTCAGAGGTATCCATAGACCTGAAGAAAGGGTTGGCCACGGTAGTCCACGATGGGGTTTCCGAAAAGGACCTCATCAGAGCCGTGGTGGATGCTGGGTACAGAGCGGAGGCGAGACGTGGTCTCCTCGGCTGAGGGCCGCGAGAGAACGACCTTTCGCATCGCCGGGATGTCCTGTTCCGCATGCGCAGGAATCATAGAGAAGTCTCTCCGGTCCGCCGACGGGGTTTATGACGCTGCGGTAAACTTCGGTAACAGCGTGGCCGCCATCAGCTTCGACCCCTCCAAAACAGACAGGGACAGGCTGATAAAGATAATAGAAAAAGCGGGATATTCTACCATAGAGGACGACCCGGAGACCATCGCCAAAGCCGAAGCCGAAGAATCCAGGCGCATGGAACGGGACCTTGCCGTCGCAGTGCTTTTCACAGTCCCGCTGTTTATTTTGGCCATGGCCGACATGTTCGTCGGTATACCTTGGCTTTCCGATGAACGCCTGCTGCTGGCGACGATAGAGCTCCTGATCTGCATACCCGTGATATATGCCGGTAGGAGATTCTACATACGGGGATTTCCCGCGCTCCTTGCGGGAACGCCTTCGATGGATTCCCTTGTGGCACTCGGCACTTCGGCATCATTCCTTTATGCCCTCTGGAATACGGCCTTGCTTCTTCTGGGTCAGCCTGCTGACGGTCTCACCTACGAGTCCGCCGCAATGATAATCACGCTTGTCTCGGTCGGGAAGTACCTGGAGACGCGTTCCAAGATAAAGACGGATTCGGCCGTCAGGGGGTTGATGGACCTCCAGCCCGAGACCGCTACGGTTATTAGGGGCGGTGTTGAGATCGAAGTCCCCATTTCGGAGGTCCTTAAAGGGGATAAGCTCTCGGTGAAACCGGGAGATCGGATACCTGCCGATGGAAAAATAACGTCTGGAACATCAACTGTCAACGAATCTATGCTGACAGGCGAAAGCATGCCCTTCCCCAAATCGGAAGGGGATGATGTCTTCGCAGGAACGGTTAACGGAACAGGGGGGTTCCTTATGGAGGCCTTCGGCACCGGAAAAGACACCGTGCTTTATCAGATAATTTCCATGATCGAGACGGCACAGGGCACTAAGGCACCCGTTGCCAGGATAGCCGACCGCGTCGCCGGGGTATTCGTTCCTGCGGTTATAGTCATCGCAGCGGCCGCTTGTGCAGCCTGGCTATTATCGGGGAAGTCCCTTGAGTTCTCTCTTACGGTACTCATATCCGTGCTGGTGATATCATGCCCATGCGCCCTTGGCCTCGCGACCCCCATGGCAATAACCGTGGGGACCGGCATGGCCGCGGACCGTGGGATTCTTTTTAAGAACGCGTCCGCCCTCGAGAGGGCCGCGGACATAGACGCCGTCATCATTGATAAGACTGGCACTATCACCATGGGTTCGCCGGAGGTCACGGGTGCAGAGTCTAGGAAGGACAGGGACAGGCTCGTTGCCCTGGCCGCCTCGGTTGAAAGCGGTTCGGAGCATCCCGTCGCTTCAGCGGTGGTATCTTATGCGAAGAGGAAGGGCATTACTGTACCGGACCACAGCGGCTTCTCCTCAGTAACGGGAGGAGGCGCCAGAGGTACGGTCGATGGAAAGGAGGTCGTCATAGGGAGCCGGAAGCTGATGGCCGAGATCGGCTGCGATGTCTCTGAATACGACGAAGATGCTGAATCGTTCGCTTCCCGCGCCATGACTTTCTTCTATGTGTCGGAGGACTCGGAGCCTATGGGCATCATCGCTGTCTCAGACCCCGTCAGGCCCGAATCGAGATTCGCCGTGTCGCGCATAAAGGCCAACGGAGCGGAGGTGATCATGGTCACCGGTGATAACAAGGCCACTGCCGATGCGGTCGCCAGGGAGGTCGGGATAGAAAGGGTCATCTCCGGGGCCGCCCCGGGGGACAAGCTGGAGGTCGTGAAGGAACTTCAGACCGAGGGCAGGTACGTGGCGGTAGCGGGCGACGGCATAAACGACGCCCCTGCTCTGGCACAGTCTGATCTGGGACTTGCGGTCCGTAACGGTACAGATATAGCCATGGACTCAGCGGACGTTGTCATGATGACCGACGACATAAGGTCGATTCCCGCCTCTATCGAACTGGGGAAGGCGACCATGAGGAACGTCAAGCAGAACCTTTTCTTGGCCTTCGTGTACAACGTGGTGGCCATACCGGTCGCCGCAGGCGCGCTCCATCTGTTCGGAATCGGCGAAATGACCATGATGCCGATGATATCCGCGGCGGCTATGTCCGCATCCTCTCTCTTGGTTGTCACCAACGCGATGAGGCTCAGGGGCCATGCTCCCGAGAGCCTTTCACCAGCTTCATGATGTTGAGGGTCCCGGAGTTCCGACCGACGGCAGTGTTGTACCCCGAGATCTCCAGTGGATACTTGTGCATCGGCGAGTCGATCACGAATGTCTCGTATTCTCCCCCCTCGCCTATGACACTTACACCGTGTTTCCGGTTCAGCAACTCCAGGTCACGGATGGCCGCTTCGTCGATCTCCCTGCCCAGCCACTCGGGTCCGAACCCTTCGGCATAATAGCCGATCACCACGGCCCTTATCCCGGAGGAGACTATCTCGCGGAGCATCATGCTCTGTTCCTTCCTCCACATCGGCGAGAACACCGATAAGCCCAGTTCTCCGCACACGCGGTTGACACGGTCCCATTGGTAATCCGACCATACCGCGCCGACCACAACTCCGTCGATATCCAAGCCTGAAAGAGCGTCCCTGAGGCCTGCCATGTCCCCTTCCTCGGTTCCGTCTGTCGATCCGGCGATATACTTCCTGCCCATCGCCTCCGCCATGGCCGGGACTTTACCTATGTTGGGAACGTGGAATATCCATGACGTGCCGCTCAGGGGGCTTATGCTTACCATGTACGGCACCTCGTATCCGGACTGGAGCATGGCGTACATGGAGAACGCCGAATCCTTTCCTCCTGAGAAAAGGGAAGCTAGACGCATGCCCCTTCCAGGCGCTCAGGTTAAATTAACGTATCTCCATGAGCGGCCATGAAAGTAGCAGAGATCACTCGCGATAAATTCGCAGAAGCCGTCAAGATGGACCCAGTTGCGGTTTTCGTGATAGGCGCGACCGAGGCTCACGGGCCCCACCTGCCTCTCAACAGCGACACCGTGCAACCCATGTGGGTCGCCGAGGAGCTCGACCGCAGGTTCGACAACCTTCTGATACTGCCGCCCATGAACTACGGAGTCCATTCGTCCACGAGGAATATGCCCGGAACGGTAGCCATTACGTTCGATACCATGAGGTCCGTGACCTATGACGTGCTGACGTCCCTCTTCGAGAAGGGGGTGAAAAGGTTCCTCGTCATGACCGGACACGCGGGGAGCGCCCATATGACGGCTTGTTCGGAGGCATGCAAGCGCTTCGTGAGAGAGACTGGATGCAAGGTGATATTCCTTACAGATTACGACGTGGCGGAGAAACACCCAGACGTCCGCGGCATCGAAGGCGACGGTCATGCGGGTCTCCTGGAGACCTCCCGCGTCATGGCGATCTGCCCGGAACTGGTTGGCCAAGCGCGTCCGATAGGATTATACTCAGACCATGGCTTCCTGGTCCTCGCAAATGCAGAGATTTGCTTCCCTGAAGGACTGGCAGGCGACACTACTGATGCGTCTGCGGAGCTGGGAGATGCTGTCAACCGCTATGTTGCGGATAAAATCGAAGAGATGATCAGAAATGACCTTGTCTGAAAGCGATGCGATGAAAAAAGCTGCGGCCGATATGGCGGCCGACGAGTACATCAAAGACGGTATGACCATAGGGCTCGGAACGGGCTCCACGGCATTCTTCGCAATAAAGAGGATAGGCGAGAGGGTGGCGGAAGAGAAGCTCACGCTTAGTTGCGTGTCCACCTCCGAGAAAAGTGCACAGCTCGGCAGGTCCTTCGGGCTGAACATAGTGCCCTTCGAAGGCACAGGACCGATAGACGTCACCATTGATGGCGCGGACGAGATCGACCCCCAGCTCCAGCTCATCAAAGGAATGGGCGGCGCCCTGCTGATGGAAAAGATAATCGCCGCCGCTACTGAAACAGAAGTCATTATCGCCGACCGGTCAAAGCTTGTGGATGTGCTCGGCACGACCTCTCCGCTCCCGGTGGAAGTTCTACGCTTCGGTTACGAGCGCACCAAATACGCCCTCGAAAGACAGGGATGCAAGGCTACGCTCAGGACAAAGGACGGCGAGATCTTCATCACTGACGGAGGGAATTACATATACGACTGCGACTTCGGCCCCATCGAACGCCCCTTCTTCCTGGAGTCGCGCCTGAATATAATCCCAGGCGTGATAGAGAACGGGCTTTTCCTGAACACAGCCTCTGTGGCGATCGTTGCAAGGGGACCTGACGAAGTAGAGACCCTCAGGCGAGCCTAAGGTATCTCAGCCCATTCTCGATTTCCGATATCCTGTTCCGTGCCATCCTCTCAATCTCGTCTGCGATAGCCTCGAACGCCTTGGACAACCTGTACTTGTGCCTCGGCCTGCCCTTGGTATCGGAACGCATCTGCTCGGTGGTGAGCCATCCCAGTCCATCCAGGTCTTTTATGGCCGCCGACACGCTGGGCTGGCCGATTCCGAGCGCAGATTCAAGATCGTCCGATGTGGCCTCACCGTGACATGCCATGTAGATAAGGACTTTGGCGCTGTTACGACGTATGTTCAGGGCCACCAACAGGCTTTCAGCGGGACCTCCGTTTTCTCCAGACATGTATTTTTTATCTTGATTTGCGCATATATTAATGTTTGTAACGATATATATTTGATGGATATAACTGCCCACAATATACATCCAGCTACAGGACGACAGGCAGAAATTTCATCTTTATTATGCCAATAATACGATAATATGAAATACAAGAAAAACGATGGACCCCCTTGTACTTCTGGAGCTTCTCTTTTTCCTGGCGATATACTCGCGTAATAGTATAGGCCGAAGGGTGAGCTTATTTATATGTCCTCGATATTAGCACGTTCCGTCCCAACAGACGAGGTGACTTGATAATGAAAATGCCCAGGGCTATCAAGACTTACTGTCCTTTCTGCAAGACCCACACCATGCACGACGTGGAGAGGGTCAAGAAGAAGAAGGCCAGTGAGCTCAAATGGGGTCAGAGGAGATTCAGAGAAGTAACATCCGGTTACGGAGGTTTCCCCAGGCCTAAACCAGAAGGAAGAGAAAAACCGACCAAGAGAGTGAACATCCGTTACAGATGCACCACGTGCAAGAAAGCACACCTCACAAGCTGCATCAGAGCAAAGAAGTTCGAACTTACGGAGTGATCTCATGACCGGTGATTTTGTTAAAATTAAATGTCCGGACTGCGGAAACGAGCAGGTCGCCTTCAGGAAGGCCGCCACCGAGGTCAAGTGCCTCGTTTGCGGATCCACCCTTATCGTCCCCCAGGGAGGGGTCGGTAAGATCAACGGCGAAGTGCTCGAGGTGGTCGGCTGATGTCGAGGGCCAAAGGCTTTCCCGAATACGGCGAGTTAGTAGTCTGCACCGTGACTAACGTAAAAAACTTCGGTGCTTTCGTAACTCTTGACGAATACGACGACAAGGAAGGATTCGTCCATATCAGGGATGTTGCCACTGGCTGGGTCAAATACATCAGAGACTACATTAGAGAAGGTCAAAAGATCGTCTGTAAGGTCCTGGGCGTGGACTCCAAGAAGGGTCAGATCGACCTTTCGCTCAAATCGGTGAATGAACATCAGAAGAGAGAGAAGATCCAGTTTTGGAAAAATGATAAAAAGGCCGAGAAACTCGTTGAGATAATCGCCGAGCGCATGTCGATCACCGAGGATGAAGCCTACCATATGTTCGTCGACGAACTTGTGGAAACTTATGAAACCCTTTACGGTGCTTTCGAGTCCGTCGTCGCCGACCCGCGGGGATTCCTGGAGGACTTTTCCGGGGAGTGGGTCGAGACATTCATAGAGGTCGCGAAAGAGAACGTCGCCGTATCGTCCGTTCAGATAGACGGCACTCTGGTGATGACCTCGGCCGCCCCTAACGGAGTGGTGCTCATCAGGAAAGCTCTCGAGGCCGGACTTGCGGCCGGAGACGGTCACGACGTAGGTATCAGCTGCATAGGCTGTCCCAAGTACAGGATACTCGTCAAAGCGGGAGACTACAAAGAGGCCGAGGAGATAATGAAAAACGTATCCGCGGCAGCTGTGGACAACCTCGTTGCCGCAGGCGGTTCCGCGGTCCTCAAACGCGAAAGCAAGTGAAGGACATGGACGGGAACATGAAGCGTTGCGGCGCGTGCGGAAGGTACACATTCAGGGAAGAGTGCCCCGTTTGCATGAACCGCACCTCCACACCCATCCCCCCCAAATATTCTCCGGACGACCGTTACGGCGCATACCGCCGCAAAGCCATCGAAGAGGAGTACGGAGAAAATGGAAAGTATCATAAGGTATGATTCTAAACCGGAATTGGACAGACCGATTGTTATTGAGGGGCTTCCAGGCATCGGCAATGTGGGAAAGATCGCGGCAGACTATCTCGCCGCGGCACTGGGCGCCAAAAGGTTCGCCTGCCTGTATTCTCCGGATTTTCCTCCCCAGGTGAGCGTGGACTCGGAGAGCGTCGCAGACTTCGCCAGGAACGAGCTCTGGTTCGCTAAGGCGGGAAACAGGAATATAATATTCATCAGCGGGAACTACCAGGGGTCCACTCCCGAGGGCCAGTTCCTGATATGCAGCGACATAATGGAGGCCCTGATAGGGTACGACCCTTCCGAGATCATCACACTGGGGGGCTACGGCACCGGCGGGATCGTCGAATCCCCGCGGGTGCTCGGTGCCGTATCCAGAAAGGAGGTCAGGCCGGCATATGAATCCCTCGGCGTCGTTTTCGAACCGGGAGAGCCCAAAGGAGGGATCGTCGGCGCAAGCGCCATGTTCCTGGCCCTCGGCCAGATCTACGGCATTGATTCGATATGCCTCATGGGCGAGACCCCGGGCTACTTCATCGACCACAAGGGCGCCGGAGCGGTGCTGGCAATTCTGGTGAAAAAACTTGGAGTCGAAGTGGACACCAAGGAGCTCGATGCTCATTCGGCCATGATCGACGAACTTAACCAGAAGGTCAGAGAGCTGGAAAACAGCCGCGGTTCATGCGAAGACCTCAATTATTTCGGTTGAAAACAACCGTACCCACCCAAACGGTTTTAAGTAATGTGCATATAATCCCCAAACGTCCCCACCTAGCTCAGTCTGGCCAGAGCGGCTGACTGTAGAGAGTTTCCGGATTTATCCGGTGCAGCCGCCGATATCAGCAGGTCCCCTGTTCAAATCAGGGGGTGGGGACCACTTCCATCTTTCCGGAAGGGTCAACGGCCGTAATTAATTTAGAATTAAGACTCGAAGAAAATAAGGCTTATCGATTGGGACTTAACATATCTCCGTCTCGTCGGATACGTTTCGTTTCAACTAACGGGCCATATTGAGTTAAGTGAAAAGAGGTGCTGTCATTCTGCTCCTGCACCCTCCAAATCCGAGTTCTCGACATCCGACCTCTTCTGTAAGCAAGGACGTGCATCGAAACGACCCCTAAGGAGTTTTCCGAACGCCTGGACGAACGTTCCTGTCAATATCGACATCAACACTGTCCCGATTCCGATGCCTGCAAGGTTCCCCAGAAAGCTCATCGAGACCGCTGCCGATACCGCCAAACATGAAACGTCGAACATCGTCTTCACCCTCCTGAAAGAGATGCGGAAATGTGATGCGAGATTATTGGAGAACATATCGATGATCATCAGAGGCATCTTCGATGTTATCATCAGGGCTATGCCCAAGCACATTGTAATAAAGCCACAGGCGAACAGAACCGCTGAAAGATACGGCTCATCAGGCAATGTCGAGACCGCTTTCCCAGTGAGGTCCAGGAGTGCCGCGAACAATATGACCATTATGAATGACACTATGTGGATCCTCTGAACATTTTTCGTCACTACCACAAGAATCACGTAGAGGGTCGTCTGGAACATCAGGTTCCAAACTCCGAAGGATATATCCGGTGCGATGAGATTGAGGGCGTACGGGAGCGACGATATCGTTGATATCCCGAATCCCAGATTTACCATCAGGGATATCGAGAAGGCGACAAGGAACAGTCCGGAGACCATGAATAATTCCCCTGGTACCCTGATCTTGCTGCCTGACATGCTGTTTATTGCTCTCCTTTGCCTCACATCCTAAACTTGGCAGTATAAAAGCTTACGCCCGTTGTCAAGAATAAGGGTTCGCGCGGTCGTGCGACGCGTTACGGTTCCTTACTGTGACGGTTGGCTTCCTGCTTCTTGTATCTTACGACCATGACCGGGCAGTTTACCTCTCTAACCGTTTTTTCGGCTACGCTGCCCATGCTTAAACGCTTCCAACCCGTACGGCCCATTGTCCCCATCACTACCATGTCGTAGTATGCGGACATGCCGCCTATGATCTGACTGGGACTTCCTGGCACTATTTTCTTCTCTACTTCCAGGCCTAACTTGGAGCCTTCTTCATGCACGTAGTTCACGGCTCTGTCACAGGCTGCCTCGGTGTCCGCGCTGCCTGATGCACGCGACATGGTCTTGTTATCAAAGACGCTGAGCGCCGTTATCTTGGTCACTCCGGGCGTGACCTTGGCCATCTTGAGGCCCTCCCTGACCGCGGGTGCTGTGTAATCGCTCCCGTCAGTGGCGATCAACATCTTCTCCATTCTGAATGGCGCATCAGGGTCGAGGTTCCTTACCGCGATCACGGGACATTTCGAGTATCTTATGACCTTCTCTGTCACGCTTCCCAGCAAAAAGTGCGCAACGCCCTCCCTTCCGGCCGTGCCCATTATGAGGATGTCGAAATCCGACGTCTTGCGTATTATCTCGTCCGCTGGGATACCGTCGACCGTCATCGTCCTTATGGTCATTCCGAATTCGCTGCCCTTGTCGGCGATCCAGCCGAGTGCGTTCTCTCCCCTGATGCCGGGGGTGCCGCATGCCAGGTTGTTGACGTAGTTCGTGGAATCGTTCACATACAAGGCCGTGACACTGCCGCCGACCGCCTTTGCAAGCTTTATGGCATATATCGAAGACGCCTTGCTCTTATCGCCCGTATCCGTTGTAACCAATATTCTGTAGGCCATCTAGTTACTCCTTCGCCTTGGCACTATCTGTTCCGGCCTTGCCCCTCTTACGGAGGGTCTCGTAATATGGCTCGATCTCGAAGTGGTCGTTGAGCAGCGTACCGAATGCCTGAATGAATGTCCCCGTTATTATAGCCATTACCACCGTCCCAATGCCTATTCCCGCAAGATTGCCCAGGAACAACAGTGAGACTGCCGCTGATATGGTCAGGCACGTGACGTCGAACATCGTCTTGATCCTCCTGAAGGATGTGTGATAGTGAGATGCCAGACTGTTGGAGAACATCTCCACTATAGTTAACGGCATCTTGGATGTTATCATCATAGATACTCCGAAGCACATAAGGAGGAAGCTGCCCCCGAAGAGAGGTATCCTGAGGTATAACTCCTCAGGAACGTCCCCGATCATTGCGTCGGTGATATCCAGCATTACGGCAAAAAGCAGGACCATAGCAAAAGAGATGAGATATTTCCTCTTGAACTTCCGGGTTATGGACACAAGTATCACGAAAAGAATAGTCTGGAACACAAGGTTCCATTCTCCAAAAGACAAGAACGGCATTATGAGATGAAGGGCATAGGCCAGCGACGATATCGTCGATATCCCGAATCCGAGCTTGACCATGAGAGAAATTGCGAACGCAACAGAAAATATGCCGATGGCCATGAATATCTCGCCGGGGACCCTCAGCTTGCGATCTTTCATTCTACTCTTTTTTCTCCTTGTTAAAGCGCCGAATTTCAGACTTGTATTTAAAGTTATTTCAGTGAATATTTATCAGATCGTCTACCGAGGGGGTGCAGGCTGAAGTTCCCGATACTATGCGGACGCCCCGCAGGCCGTCCCGCGTTCCAATCTGACCGTGCCGGGGGTCAGCTTTTTTGTTCCGTCTCCTCAGCTGGCTCCAATGGCTCCCCGAAGAATGCGCGGGGAGATTTCTCTTCCCCGTCCTCATCGTCCTTGAAATACCGGTGGTAGTGGCTGAAACTGTGCATGATGCCTCCTCGATGGAGGACGGGCTTGATCTCCAGGTCTCCCCTGGCCAGCGCCATCGCGTTCTGCTCTTTGTATGTATAAATGTTCAGGGACCCCTTGCTGCCTTTACCTCGCCTTATTCCCATTATAGCCCTTGCAGATTCCATGGTTATAGGGGTTTTGGAGATCATGGCTTTTCTAGGCCTTTGTTTCTGACCTTCGGCGATGAAAACCAGATACGCGCCGCCATTCTTCCTGGCTATCGCTTCTTCGGCCGTCAGTTCTATCATTTTGAGGGTTGCACCGCCGAAATCCTGCGCAAGCTCAAGCTCGCCGTTCTCAGGATTGAAGTAGCATCCTGTGGACGACATCTTCCCATTCCATACCATTCTCTTGAAGGTCTGGTTACTCCTGCTGAATTCACGCCTTAGAACCCCGATGACCAGCACCACAAGGGCCAATATTATCAATACGGCGAATATTAACAGGGCGTCCACGCCGGATAGTATATGTCTGGGACATATTATAATTATGGTGTTACCTTGGTTAACGAAGTTATTATAGTCGCCCGGGTCAATCTTGATCCCGAGGTAGAAAAATGAAAAAATGGCGTTGCACGGTCTGCGGTTACATACATGAAGGCGACGAACCTCCGGAGACCTGTCCCCAGTGCGGAGCTCCGAAGGAAAAGTTCGAAATCTACAACGGCCGTGAGGGCGACGTCCGCAAAAGCAGCGCCCAGGAGGTCAGAGACCTGACCGCCGATGTGGTGGTGGTAGGGTCGGGGGCCGCTGCCTTTTCCGCCGCGGTGACAGCGAGGAGCATGGGTTCCGATGTCGTGATAATAGAAAAAGCATCGATGATAGGCGGAACCACATTGCGCTCGGGAGGAGGATATTGGATTCCCGGCAACCATCTTCAAGAGGCGGCCGGATACAGCGACGGCAAAGACGATGCCGTACGGTATATGGCACGTTACTCTTTCCCCAACCTTTACAACCCCAAGAGGGACAGGTACGGCCTGAACGCGCAACAGTATGATCTGATCGACTCCTTCTACGACAACTGCTCAGAGATGGTGGAATATTTCGAAAAAATAGATGCGGTCCATTCTATCATGGATATAGGATGGAACGGCAAAGCCCAGGTGGACTATGCCGACCACCTGCCGGAGAACAGGGGCATCCGTGGGAGGATCCTGTTCTCGAAGAGGCCCGACGGCAGGAGGGGATACGGTGTGAACCTCATAGGGCTTTTCGAAGAGTGGTCGAAAAAGAACGGCATCAGGATCATCACGGGCTGCCGCGCCACCGACCTTATAATGGAAGAGGGCAGGACGGTAGGCGTGGAGGCAGAATCTCCGGACGGGAAGGTCAGGCTGCTGGCCCGCCAGGGGGTAATGTTCGGTACCGGCGGTTATTCGCATAACGCCGACATGATGCAGAATTTCCAGCCAGGACCGGTCTACGGAGGATGCTCGGTACCCACGAACACAGGGGACTTCATACCCATCGCAGGCAGACGCGGAGCAAGAATAGGCAACACCCATGGCGCATGGAGATCCGACAGCTCGATAGAGCTCTATCTGGAGAACCCGGACGGCATGTCCAATATATTCTTCATGTTGGGCGACAGTGTCATCCTTGTCGATAAATACGGGAAGAGGTACGTTGACGAAAAGCGCAACTACAATGACAGGGGGAGGATGCATTTCGAGTGGGATGCCCAGAACGCGGAGTACAAGAACATGCTCACGTTCCTCGTTTCCGACGAGCGCACCGCATCCATGTGGCAGGGGCAGATGCCTTATCCCAAAAAAGGGGACCCTTTGCCCGGCTACCTTATCAGGGCCGACGACCTCGACGCATTGGCAGACATGATATCAGAGCGCCTCAGGAAGATTGCAGGCAGCACCGGCAATTTCTCTCTGGCACCTTCGTTCAAGGAGGGGCTGAAAGAGACTGTGGAGAATTTCAACAGATACGCCGCAGAGGGAAGGGACCCTGATTTCAGACGCGGTGATTTCGACTATGACAGAGAATGGGCGTCGGGTCCGCCTTCCGACCCTGATGTCGAATGGCCGGGGAAGGATTCCAAGAACCACACCATGCATCCAATCGAGAGACCGCCGTATTATGCCATCATATTGGGCTCGGGGACCCTCGACACAAACGGAGGGCCCGTCATCGACGGTAAAGCACGGGTGCTTGACTGGAACGAGAGACCGATAGAAGGGCTGTATGGGGCGGGCAACTGCATTGCTTCTCCGACTTCGGATGCTTACTGGGGCGGAGGAAGCACCATCGGTCCCGCCATGACCTTCGGATATGTGGCAGGGAAACAGCTGGCCGCAAGGGACAGGATAGAACCGGGTGTTTGAAGTGACAGACAAAATGATCATTAAAATCGTCAAAGGTGGGCCTTACATCGTGTCGGGGGGAGTCCCGATATCAGAAAAGGTCATTACTCCCAAGGGCGAAGGGTATTTGTGGACCGACGGAGAGGAAATCGAACAGAAAGAGCGGTATTCCCTCTGCAGATGCGGCCGCTCCAATGCATCGCCGTTCTGCGACGGCAGCCACTCGAAGCCCCTCGCCTTCGGCGGCAAGGAGAAGGCAGACATGGCACCTTATGAGGAACGGGCAGATGTACTCGAGGGCGAGACCTTATACCTGAGGGACGACGGCCGCTGCGCCATGGCACGCTTCTGCCACACCGACCGGGGGAAGGTATGGACACTTGTCAAGAACTCGGGAGACCCTGAATGCCGCGAATTGGCCATCAGGGCAGCTTGCGAATGCCCGGCCGGCAGGTTGACCGCCTATAACAAGGACGGATCCTTGCACGAAGACACTCTGGACAAGGAAATCGTCGTCATACAGGACCCGGAGAAAAATTGCAGCGGCGGATATTACGTCAAAGGGGGAATCAAGATTGTTTCGGCGGAAGGCCGTGAATACGAAGTGCGGAACCGTTATGTACTTTGCAGATGCGGGCACTCGAGAAACATGCCTTTCTGCGACGCAAGCCACGTAGGATATCGCTTTAAATCCAGGAATTGATACATCGACATGCCCGATGGCAACTATAACAGACCGATTTTGTTAAGCGTTTTCGCAGTATTGCAGATTCTTGGCGGCATCTTGGTCGCGGCGGTAGGCGCGTTCGCGATCCTGGGTGGAGCAGTCTCCGTTCCGATAGCATTGCCTGCAAGCCTAACTTTGGTCGTGGCAGGCGGCATCTCGCTGGCTGTTGGGCTTATAATGATACTAGTAGGAGTGGCTCTTTTCTCCGGCAAGAAGTGGGGATGGTGGTTTGCGGTCATAATGACTGCACTGGCACTTATATTCAGCTTGATAACCCTCAACTGGTTGGGGCTGGTTTTCGAAGCCATAGTCCTGCTGTACCTCAACATGAAGAACACTAAGGGATGGTTCGAAATCTGATCAGAAAGGGTCCAGCGGAACGAATACTTCGCTGGACCTTACGATCATCACGGGGCACTTGGCGTATCTTATGACCTTTTCAGCCACGCTTCCGACGCGAATTTCCGACAGGCCGGTACGCCCAAGGGTCCCGATTACCACTAGGTCGTATTCGGAAGAGTGTTCGGCTATCTCCTTGTGAGGCACCCCGTCTTCAATGACCGGGTCCACGTTGAGGCCGAGAAGGGCCCCCTCGTGTATCACTTTGGCTACAGCCTCTTTGCTGATGTCGTTGAGCTCCGCCCTCGCCTCGTCCGCGTGGGTCCTGGGGATATCCCTCACATCGTTGATGCTGATAGTTGTAACCTTCATCCCAAGGCGCGATGCCAGGCGAAGCCCGCTGCGCACAGCGGAATCGTTCGAGGGGCTGCCGTCTGTCGCTATAAGCATATTTCCGAACCTGGTGCCCGTTTCCTCATGCTCCGGTTTGCGGACCACGATGACGGGACAATATGCGAGCTTTATAACTCTCTCGGCAACGCTGCCCACGAGCCAGAGAGAAACGCCGGACCTGCCGATAGAACCAAGGACGATTGCCTTAGCCCCTATTTCTTCGGCTTTTTTGACTATCTCTACCGCCGGTATTCCGAACTCGATAAAGGATTCGACGCTTATGCCTCTGGCGATCGCCTCGTCCACGGCGTATTTCACTGCGGCCTCGCCGGGGGAAAACTCGTGTTCCCCTTCTTTAAGAGGTTCGTCGCTAACATAAATTGCAGCTATCTCGTATTCAAGGGCGGATGCCAGGTCAAGGGCGTACTGCACCGTTTCCTCACTGACCCTGCTGCCATCCGTCGCTATAAGGATCTTTGACAACTCTTTATTCCCCGTTTGCAACCGCATGGGCCGCGGTGTTCAATGATGTTTTTAATTGAAGAACCTTGCGATATCCAGAAGCCTCTTGGATGAAAATTTGTGTAAAAAGTTTGGTTTTGTGTCCTGCCTCTCAGGCTTCCTTTCTGAGGAAGATAAGCCAGCCCGCCAGGAGCGGCACCGACCCCCACAGTAAGAATGTGGTGAGCGGCTTGGATATCGACATTGCCGGACCGATGACCGAAGAGATGCTTCCCTCGGCCACGTTTAGAAGATACCAATAGTCTCCGCCGGGCTGAACGATCCCCAGAATAACATAAAGTATCGAAGGGACCATTAGCACCAGGAAGAAGGTCATGAGCGCGGATATGCTGCCTTTCTTCGATATTGTGCTGAAGAACACCGCGAGACCGGACAACGCGAATATGTCCGCCATCGCCATCCCGATCGAAGCGAAAGTCTTGGATGTGACCGTACCCTCCAAAACCAGGGAATGGGCCGCGGACACGCCGTAGTATATCAGGACCACGAGAAGCGTGATGGCGTAGCATGCCAGGAACTTGCCCGTGAATATGGTGGTCTTCTTCACCGGCCTTGTAAACAGGAGAAGATATGTTCTCTCCTCGAACTCCGACACTATTGTGAACGAAGCGAAAAGAACTGCCCCTATCAGCACGATGAAAGATATGTTACCGGCGTCCCAGGACATGATCTGCTCTGGAGTCGAAAGATACGATCCGAACTGGTCCCAGTATAACGCTGGAAGGGCTATATTCAATGCAAGGAACAGAGCGACGAGCAGTACGAAAAGAAGGATCTTCCTCCCCCTCAGGAACTTCCTCATCTCGTTTTTGGCTATGACGAGGGACTGTCTTAGGTCGTCTCCGGTGATACTGACCTTCCCTCTTCCGATCTTATAATCCGTTTTGAACATGTTGATCACCTGGACTCCTTGATGAGGCTCAGATACGTCGCCTCGAGCGATTCGTTCTCATAAAGATTGTAAGCGCCGATCCCAAGGTTTGAGACCGCCTTGAAGAGTTCGGGGCTGCGTGCGCATTCCGATGACATCTTGGCCTCGATCTCGTTTCCGAGCCTGGAAGCAGACAAAGTCCCGGGTATGGCCGCGACCTTTGCCACATCATCGGCGGTGGGAACGTGGTCAAGTTTGATTATTATCTGCCTGGTCCCGGACCTCGAGGTTACCGCATCGATGGTGTCGTCAAGTATCAGCTTCCCATGGTTCAGGATCGCCACGTGGTCGCACAGGTCGCTGACCTCGTGCAACATATGGGAGCTCATGACAACAGTCACATCCCTTCCGTTGCGTATATTCTTGAGTACCTCACGCATCTCTGCCATACCCCTCGGATCCAGTCCCGACGTGGGCTCGTCCAGGATTATTACGCTGGGGTCGCCCAGGAATGCCTGGCCCAGAGCGATCCTCTGCCTCATTCCTTTGGAGAAAGTACCGATTTTCTTGTCCGACCACTCGGTCATCTTTACCATTTCTAGAATCGAAGACGTCTGCGCAGCGATAGCCTCGCCGGTCATGCCGATCAGCTGTCCCAGGAGCTCGAAGGTCTCGACGGGTGTGAGATATGTGTAGAATTCCGGGGTCTCTACGACCGTACCGACTCCGGTGAGCGCACCCTTGGGGTCGCGGGTCACGTCCACCCCGTTGATATATGCCTCCCCGGAGGTTGCGTTGATCAGATGCGTCAGCATCTTCAGTGTGGTGCTCTTTCCGGCACCGTTGGGGCCCAGAAGGCCCGTAAAACTGTTCTTTTTAATGCTCAGACTCAGACTGTTGACTGCGGTGAAATCGCCGTATCTCTTTACGAGACCGATGATCTCTATTGGGTTTCCCATTATTGACTTCCCTCCCTGATTTTGTCATCCTGGGTGATATACTTATATGTTGCTAGGTGATTTTATTTCGCCATATATATTTCACATAGCGTCGTGGCATCCTTTCTTTGACAAAAAACATTAAGTCGACCGCACATCGGGTTACGATGCGTAAAGATTTCCCCCCGGGCAGCTTCTTCGGAAGGATATATGCAGGAGAAGAACTCAGCACCGAAGACCCAGGCTATCAGGAGTTCGCCGAAGCCCTGGAACGTGCGAGACGCATCTGCGAGGAATACAACACGGGATACAAGACCCCGGACGAACGCAGGGAGATACTCGGAAGGTTGCTCATGGACGAAGTCGACGAGGACGCTATGATCAATCCTCCGTTCAGATGCGACCTCGGATTTAATCTGAAGTTGGGGAAGCGCGCACTGATCAACAGCAACTGTATGTTCCTGGATTCTAACAGGATCGTCTTAGGGGACTATGTCATGATAGGTCCCAACGTGACGATAATCACTCCGGACCATTCCCGCGACCCTCGGAGCAGACGGGCGGTAGGGACAGTGTCCCGACCTGTCGTGATCGAGGATGATGTCTGGATCGGTGCAGGTTCGATAATCCTTCCTGGAGTGACCATAGGAAGGGGCTCGATCGTGGGGGCCGGTTCGGTCGTTACAAAGGATGTGGCTCCTGGCACCACAGTCGCAGGCAATCCCGCAAAACAGATAGGTGTCGTACGATGTTCGGAATAGTGATACCTGGGGATTATCTCACTGGCAGCTTGTCGGGAGACATTATGCTGTTTATCATCCCGATAAACCTCATTTTCGTCTTCACAATGATATTCTGGGAGCGTTCGAACCCGAAAAGCACGATGCTTTGGCTCCTGGTCATGTTGCTGTTCCCGCCGCTGGGCTTCGTGCTTTATCTGTTCTTCGGGCAGACGTTCTACTCCAAATACGCGTTCAGGTCAAAAGCCCACGACGACAGGAGAATAAGGAGGGCACTTGAAGGCCAGAGGGTCCGACTCAGGATGGACAGCTCCATCCTCGAGAGAGAACAACCCGGAAGCAGCGAGTTCATAATCACGATGACCAGGATGGGGCATGGATACACTAACGATAACGAAGTAAAGGTCTACACCGACGGGCGCGACTACTACAGGGACCTTTTCGATGATATCCGCAACGCAAAGGAGACTATCAATTTCGAGTTCTACATCATAAGGGACGATGAAATGGGGTCGGCCCTGGTCAACCTGTTCACAGAGAAACTTAAACAGGGGGTCCAGGTCCGCGTGATGTGCGACGCCTACGGTTTCGGCAAGGGGCCCAAGGAGAGCATGAAGGAGTTCGTCAGGGCAGGAGGACATTTCACACTGTTCCACAGCCGTGCCACATGCATGCTCACTCCCCGCAAGAACAACAGGAATCACCGCAAGATAATGGTCGTTGACGGCAGGATTGGTTGGACCGGGGGACACAATATCGGCAACGAATACATCGGAATGGGCCCTCTGGGGAACTGGAAGGACACCAGCGTGAGGATCGAGGGAGGAGCAGTCCTGGGGATGCAGATAAGGTTCCTTACCGATTGGAGATACGCCACAAGAGTGGACATAACTACAGAGGACATATTCTACAAGAATATGCCAGGTAGGGGGAACAAAATAGTTCAGATGATCTCCGGAGGGCCCGACGTCCTTGAAAGAAGCCCTGTCCACGGCCAGTATATGATGCTGTTCACCAGGTGCAGGAGGACACTGTATATCCACACCCCATATCTGGTGCCCGACGAGGCGGCGTTGTCGATGTTGAGGATCGCCGCCCTTTCAGGCGTGGATGTTAGGATAATCATACCCGACAAACCTGACCATCCGTTCGTTTACTGGGCGAACCTTTTCTATGCCAATCTGCTGATGCAGTCCGGGGTCAGGGTATACCATTACAAGAACGGGTTCATGCATTCGAAGGCCATAGTGGCAGACTCTTACTACTGTTCGGTCGGCTCCGCGAACCTGGACGAGCGCAGCATGAATCTGAACTTCGAAACCAACGCCATGATCTATTCCCACGAGATAGGAGAGCTCTTGTCCGAGGAGTTCCTCAAGGACCTGGAGCAGAGCGTCGAATTCACCGTTGAGAAGTATAGAAGCAAAAGGCGGATCGATTCGGTCAAAATCGCCTTTTGCAGGCTTGCCGCCGGTCAGCTCTGATGTTATTCTCTTCCGGAGGCCTGCGATGCCTTTTGATGTTCATCACGGTCTGTTCCAGCTGTACGAAACCTACGGAAGGGGTGTGCCTGCAGAATTCCGTGAGCGAGGCCAGTCCCATCAATGTCTTGGTCGTGAGAGATTTCTCTTTTCCTATTACGCCGCTTTTCTTTTTCGCGATTTTGTTTAAAAACCCGTCCAGGTCTGAAGAGTCGGATACGGTCACTATGTTTCCCAGTTCTCTCAGGATATGTCCGTCCGTCCCCCCGGTCACCCCCAGACCGTACCTTGAGACGGATTCGCATGCTTCGATGTTGGACCTGCGGGAGATCCCTCCGCTTATAACCTCGAAGGCATCGAGCCTCTTAGCCTCCGAGGAAGGTATGTAGTTCTTCCTGATACATACCTCCAGCCCTTTGTTCGAACCCAGATATCCCATTGGATGGGCTGCCGATACGATGCAGTTCTCGTTCTCAAGGAGGTCCAGAAGGTTTGAGGTCGGCATGTCCCTCAAAGCTATCCACTGGCACTATCTTATTTTGTCCTTTATGTTATTGTCCCAGAAGGATTTCAGGTCTCTCCAGGAATAGAAATAGGTCAGAATATGCGGACCGTCGGAGGTGCTGACCTCCATCCCCGGCACGATCAGGGCGTCGCTCTTCATCTCCATTGCATCCAGTACCCCGCCGATCTGATTGTGGTCAGTTATTGCGACTCCCACCCCTTTGCTCAAGGCAAGCCGTACGACATCCTCGGCACGGGTATAGCTGTCAGAATAATGAGTGTGGAAATGCATGTCCGCGCACATCATCCCGGAATTTGCGATCTGCCCCATGTCGGGCTTTTCGAATAATATATTCTGGGTCATCTCAGGCAAAGTTGCCTCCATACATCTTCGGACTCTGCCAGCACGGAATCCTTGTCCAGTGTCATAATTTCCCGGTCTTCCATCACAAGATCGCCCTGGCACATCGTATGTTTCACATTTAGGCAAGATGCGGAGTATGCGATGTTTCCGATTATATTCTCGGAAAGCAGCGGCCTCATATTGGGGTCCTTGCCGTCGAGCACTATGATGTCCGCGTATTTACCTGGCTCCAGGGACCCTATGCTGTCTTCCATCCCCACCGCCTTTGCACCGTCTATGGTAGCGAAGTCTATCAGCTCCTGTGCGCTGGCCACCCTGGCGTCCCATCTGCTGGACTTCTGAAGAAGTCCCAGCGTCTTCATTTCCGAGAACATGTCGAGGGAATTGTTGGTGGTGTTACCGTCGGTCCCGATGGACACGTTAACTCCGCTCGAGCGGAACTCCGGTATCGGGGCAACGCCCCCGGTCGCCAGCTTCATGTTGGAAACAGGGCATGTTGAGACCGAGAGGCCTGCCTGTCCCATGAGCCTGACCTCGTTCATTGTCAGCCATGCGGAGTGCGCCGCGACCCCTCTGGGGCCAAGTACTCCCAGGTCGGCGAGCCATTCGCCGGGCCTCTTTCCGGTGGATTTACGGTGCTCGTTGACTTCGCCTCTTGTCTCCGAAAGGTGGAAGTTCATGGGAAGTTTTTCTCTGTCGGAAAGCTCCTTCGCCCCTATGCATGTCTCCTCGTTGCAGGCATATACTCCCTGAAGCCCCACACCCGGCACTATTTTTCTGATATCCTTATGGGAACTGCAGAATCTGGCACAATTCTTTAGAGGATTCCCCGACTGGGTAGTCTTGTCTTCGTCTAGCACGCACCAGCAGAGCACCCCCCGTATCCCGGCCTCGCGGACCGCCTTGGCTATGACATCCTCCGAATAGTAGAGGTCCATGAAGGTCGTGGTGCCCCCACGGATCATCTCCATGCATCCCAGCTTTGCTCCGACATCGATATCTCTGTCCGTCCTGTCGGCATCTATCTTGAAGCTGGCATTCAGAAAGTCTGGGAATAGCAGGTCGTCCAGCGAACCTTTCATCACCGACATCGCGACGTGCGTGTGGGTGTTTACCATCCCGGGCATTACCACGTCGCCTGCGGAGTCGATCTCCCGGTCTGCGGAACCCTCGAATTTCGGCCCGACGTAGATTATCTTCTCTTCTTCGACGGCCACATCTCCCCTGAATACGTCCCTGTCACGATTCTGGGTAACAACCCATCCGCCGCGAAAAACCGTTATCATAGAAGTTGTAACCTTCTATTCGACTTTAACATTTTCCGGTTTTGAAAAGACGGATATATTTATAAGACATAACCCGGAGCATGTCGACTCGCATTATTTTTTTGGGGACCGGAGGCGGTCGGCATACTACGATGTACCAGACCCGGTGCACCGGAGGCTTCCTCATTATGAGGGGCGAGGACATAATCCATGTGGACCCGGGGCCCGGCGCTTTGACCCAGATGCGCAATATAAGGTACGATCTAACACGTACGGATTCAGTGATAATCTCTCATGCCCATCCCGACCACTACGCAGATGCCGAATCTGTGATCGAAGGTTGCGCTTTCGGGGGATGGAAGAAGAGGGGGCACATATACGGAAGCGTGACCGCACTGAAAGGCCAGAATGAACTGGGACCTTGCATTTCGGGATATCATCAGAGAATTGCAAAGGACTGCACCGTCCTGTCCCCCGGAGACGTGGTCGATATCGAGGGCATAAAGACCGAGATATGCAGGTCCATGCACAGCGACCCCACCAACATAGGATTCAAGTTTCACACTCCCGACGGCATAATTTCATACGTAAGCGACACCGAATATACGCCGGAGATTGCAGACCAGTATATCGGGTCAAGGGTTCTGATACTTCCTGTCACGGCGCCCGACGACATGCGTATAAAAGGTCACCTGTGCACTGACCAGGCGATACCCTTTATTGAGAGGGTCAAGCCTGAGGTCGCCCTTTTCATTCACCTAGGGATCATGATGATCAGGACCGGTCCGGAGCAACAGGCGGAGAAGGCGGAGAGGGCCACGGGTGTCACGACCATCGCCCTGCGCGACAGGACGGTTATGGACGTGGGCAAAGATATCGTGTTCCACGAGGCCCGGGTCTACGAAGAGGAATGGATTCCGGACAGCTCCCCGTGATCATATGGGATAAAATCCGTCCATACCTGTGGGAATACCGACCCTCTCGAAATCCATATAGTCTGTGAGCGGGTCGTAGTTGTATTTGACACTGGTGTATCCAATGTGGTACTGGGAGTCTGTGGTGGTCTCGCAACCGTAGTATTTGGTCGGAACCCCGCCGATTGTCAGCGTCTGATATATGTTATATTCACCGACATAGTCCGGCGTATGGTAGGAGTACGGGTTCGTAGTAAGCTCAACGCCCGCCATTGCGTGACCTGGTAGCAGGGCCACGGCTGCGTCGTACCCGGCTGCCTTGAACAGCAGGGCGCACAGGAAAGATGTATCTTCGCAGTCGCCCGCTCCCTGCATTATGGTCTCGGTCGGGAACGCCCAGTACTCGCTTTTGCCATACAGCAGTTCGTCGGGTCCCCACTCTTCGCCGTCCGATTCCGCGGTCGGATAGCTGAACTCCTCCTGGACGAAAGCAAGTAGATATGAGGCATAGGTGTAGCTTCCTGATTCGGGCAACAATCCTGTCTCTTCGTAATACTCTGTTCCCAGCTGATTTTCCAGCTCGGTAATCGCTTCATTTTCCGAAACGAAGGGGATGATGAGGTCTTCGATGTCCCGAACGTCGCTGATTCCGCGTGCGCCGGTGTATTCGGCCGCCGCGAGACAGTCACCATACTGGAAACTGAATTCGAGATTGAACGCAATGGATGATGCGGGGTTATCCGAATATGTCGGGTCGAAATTCCAAGAATAGCTCCTGACCACCTCTCCCTGGAGAACGAATGTTCCGGAGTATGTCTTTCCATTTACCTCGACGATCACCGAGTAATGTCCGGGTTCGAGGGTGCAGGTCAAGGTTTTTCCGCCTTCTCCGAGGACCGCTCCATCGGGCATGCTGTGACCTGTATACTCGTATGTGTCGACACCGTCATAGACGTAAAGGGGGGTGTCTAGGCACCTTATGCCCCAGTTGTAGCCACCCAGCGTTTTGGCGTTCATCGTGAGGACGATACTGCACGACCCGTCGGAAGGGTTCGTGTCAGAAGGGTCGGAAATAATGGATATATGACCCGAACCGACGTCGCCGTCGGCATAGAGGATGTATTCATCGGCGACAAAAGGGTTTCCGTCGGGGGAAGTCCAGACTGCGAATCCCACGATTCCTGCGGAGAGAACGGCAATAATCGCGAATATCGCGATGACGGCATTCCTGTTCGACTTGCCGCCGGCCTTAGGGGGACTCGGCGGGGCAGGGCCGCTGATAAAAGTGCCACAACTGGTGCAGAAGCTTGCTTTCTCGTCGTTCACGGAACCGCATTGCGGACAGTACACGCCCTTACGACGATTATAAGGTTATAATGTTTTGGCAAAACGTATGCTAATACGGGTAAGCGAGTACAGGAATCGGAGACATCCTTAAACGTGGGATGCCGATTTCCGGGTCAATGAGCGTAGAGTCGGAAGTTTTGGAAAGGATCAAGCCGAAGCAACAGGAGATCGAACGCATATCCGATGCGGCGAAGAATCTGAAGGAGAGGGCGGAGGCATATATCCAAGAAAACGGCCTTGCAGCCACGGAGGTCAGGTTTGTAGGCTCTTTCGCAAAAGATACGTTCCTTTCCGATCCGGACCTCGACATATTTCTCTTATTCCCTCCCGAAGTGTCGCGCGAAACGCTTGAGAACGAGGGGCTGAAGGCGGGCGAGGACCTCCTCCACGGCACGCGCATGTATTCCGAGCATCCGTACACCCGCGGAAAGTTCATGGGAATGGATGTGGACATGGTACCATGCTATCTTATGGAAAACACAAAGAAGCTGCAGTCCTCGGTTGATCGCACGCCGTTCCATACGGAATATGTGCGGTCCCATCTACGTCCCGAGCAGAAAGACGACGTAAGGCTGCTGAAAAAATTCATGAAAGGAATAGCCGCATACGGAGCAGAGCCCAACACCCGCGGTTTCTCTGGATATCTGTGCGAGCTCCTTGTCATCAAATATGGAAGCTTCAGGAAGGTTCTGGAGGCGGCGTCCGATTGGAGAGAGGGCACCGTCATCGAGATCGAGGGCAGAGGGCCTGTTTCTGTTGCACCGATGACCGTCTACGATCCCGTCGATCCTAGGAGGAATGTAGCTTCGGCCGTGCACCTGGACACCATGTCACTATTCATTGTGGCCTCAAGAGCGTACCTTCAGGCTCCGGATTGGAGGTTCTTTTTCCCTTTCGACCGTCCTGCGATGTCACAGGAAGAGCTCAGGGCCAAGGCCGAACACCACGGCTCTCGCCTTTTGACAGTGATTTTCAAGAGACCTAACGTCATCGAGGACAACCTGTATTCCCAGCTGTGGAAGACCCAGTACGCCTTGACCAGGAAGATGAACGAGTTCGATTTCACTGTCCTGAGGGCGGTACACGAGATGGACGCGGAGGAGATGAGGATAGTCTTCGAGCTCGAGCGCGATCTTCTCTCTAAGACCTTCAAACACGTGGGCCCGCCGGTGGGTGTCTCCAACGCCGATTCTTTCCTTAAGAAGTGGAAGGGTAACGAATACGGAGAGCCGTTCATCGAGGATGGCGGCTGGAACGTTATCGCCGAGAGGATGTATTTCTCTGCAAAAGAGATGCTTTCCGAGGAGGCGGCGATAGCAGGAATCGGGAGGGAGCTGGACCCTGACACCATGGCCATAAGGGACCATGAGGACTCCATCCGCTACACTCCGGCGGACCTTCTGACCGAGCTTCTAGACCCTAAGATGAGCTGGGAGAACTGATTCAGTAGAACGGTGCGTTGATCAGCAGAATCGTTATCCCCAGCGCGAGCAGGAAGTACATGGCGTAGTTGGCTACCATGCTTTTACCGTCGATCATCTCGACCCTCACCCTTAAAAGTGCCAGCAGCCTCTTCATGAATACTATCAGAAGTATGCAGACAAGGAGACCTACCAGCCACATGTGGGCACCCAGCGTGTATGTGAAAGCCCATATCACGCCACCGATCAGGGAAAGCAGAATGACTACAAAGAACACCTTGGTGTTGAAGAGTTCTTTGAGAATGAACTCCTTCTCGTCGAACTCGGTTGGAGTGAACTCGTATGTTTCTTCGGGCTCCTCCTTTATTCTCCGTTTCTTCTTTGCCATCCCGTGCTAATCCTAGAACTTAGATATAAAGATTTATAATGTCATTTTCGGAAAAATCGGTGACCCCTCACGCTTCGGGTTAAATATCGACGCTCTGTTTGAGTGTCGGAGAGATACCAATGGTCACCAAAACTCTAGAAGACATACCAGGAGTAGGACCAGCCATTTCAGAAAAACTCCGCGAAGCAGGATACACGGATCTGATGGCCATTGCTGTTGCCCCTCCCAAAGAACTTGCGGAACTCTGCGAGATCGGAGAGAAAAAGGCGGCAGACATCATCGAGGGCGCAAAGCTTTGCGCAGATATCGGTGGGTTCGAAACAGGAGACGAGATACTTGAAAGACGCAAGCTTGTAACCAAGCTGACGACAGGCTCCAAAGCTCTTGACGAGCTGATGGGAGGGGGGCTCGAAAGCCAGTCCATCGTGGAATTTTTCGGCGAGTTCGGGAGCTGCAAGTCGCAGCTATGCTTCCAGCTTGCAGTAAACGCCACAATGCCGGAAGAGATGGGCGGTCTTGATTCGGATGTGATCATCATCGATTCCGAGAACACCTTCAGACCGGAGAGGATCATACAGATGTCCACATATCTGGGCCTCGACCCCGAGGCGACACTCAAGAGAATTCATGTAGCTAGGGCGTTCAACTCCCAACACCAGATACTCCTCGTGGGAAAGGCCATCGAGCTGGCAAAGGATCTGAAGGTCAGACTTCTGATAGTGGATTCCCTTACATCTCATTTCAGGGCCGAATATATCGGCAGGGGAACGCTTGCGGAAAGGCAGCAGATCCTCAACAGGCACATGCATGACCTGCTGAACTTTTCGACTGTGAATAACGCCGTGATAGCTGTCACCAACCAGGTATCATCGAAGCCGGATGCGTTCTTCGGAGACCCGACCAGACCCATCGGAGGCAACATCGTCGGACACACGGCCACTTTCCGCATATATCTTCGCAAAGGTAAGGCCGGAAAGAGGATAGCCAGACTGATCGATTCGCCGAACCTTCCCGAGGGTGAGGCGGTCTTCATGGTCACCGAAGACGGTATTAAGGACTGAAACCAATGGGGTTCCAGTGAACCCCATTTATTTTTTTGAACTTTCGGGCGAGCTCGGAGAAATGCCCCGGGCAGAGGCGGTCAGCTGCTCGCTCGCCGAATCTGACGGCGATTGCGTTGTCTACTTATCGGGACCTGGCTATGTCGCACTCGCGCTGCCGCCGGAAAGCACACCTTATATAGCCGGCAGACTGGCACTTACCCACGGCATCGGACGTTATATAGGGTCTTTCGACCCTGAAAGAATCTCGGACCTCGCTCCTTTCGACCTTCCATTCGGCAGCTTCGCGGTAAGGGCAAAAAGATTCAAAGGAATGATGGAGGAGGTCGATTCGCAGAAACTGGTGAGAGAAGTAGGTGCCTTGTTTTCCAAAAAGAACAGCGTGGACCTTAAGCACCCGGAAATCATTGTAAAGATGCTGATGAGCGACCGTGTGCACCTGTTCATCGAAGAACATAGGACAGAGACGGACCTCTTCGAAAAAAGGAAAGTGGGAGAGAGGCCTTTCTTCTCCCCCATATCGTTGCACCCTAAATATGCCAGAGCGCTCATAAACCTTACCGGGGTAAAGCGTGGTGAGACCGTTCTTGACCCGTTCTGCGGAACCGGGGGGATAGCCATCGAGGCTGCGGAGATGGGCATGAAAGCCATCGTCTCCGACTTCGACCCGCAGATGGTGGCGGGAACTGAAGAGAACATGGAGTTCTATGGGCTCAGGCTGCACGGCAGCGGCGTAATGGACATCGGAGAAATATCCCAACGCTGGTCGGACATAGACGCAGTTGCCACCGATCCTCCATACGGACGTTCGACCAAAACGGGAGGAGAGGACATCGACCGGATATATTCCAGATCTTTTAGTTCCATATCCCGCGTCCTGCGTCCCGGCGGATCTGCGGGAATAGTGTTGCCCCATGAAATGGACACTCCGGAGATGAAGCTGGAGAAGTTGTTCCCGCAAAGGGTCCACGGTTCTCTCACAAGATATTACCACATATTCCGTGTGTGATTAACTATTTCAACGTCGAGCACATCAGTCGCCCGTGAACAAGTATCTGCGATTGTTCAGATTCGGCAACGGCGTAATGGGGATTGTCGGCGTGGTGGTCGGCGCATTCATCGCCTCGGGTTTTGACATCGCATATTACTGGCCAGGAATCATGGTCTCGAGCATCATTGTATTTATTTTCATGGCGGGCGGAAACGCCATCAACGACTACATCGACAGGGAGATAGATTTGAAGGCCCACCCGGAAAGACCGGTTCCGCGTGGGGAGATAGCTCCCGATACCGCTAGGAACCTAGGTGCACTGATGATGCTTTCTGCGATAATACTTGGGATTCTGGCACTTATCGTTCCAGAGCTCCTGGACATCAGCTTCTGGGATCCGATATCTGCTGTTATCGTTGTGTTGGCGGCAGTTCTGATGATTTCCTATGAGATATTTCTCAAGCAACGCGGTTTCATCGGGAACGTCACTATCGCTGTGCTCACGGGGATGCTGTTCCTGCTCGGAGGAGCTGTCTGCGGAGACGTTATGGCGGTCGTACCCATGGCCCTTATGGCTATGCTGGTAAACATCGGCAGGGAGATATCAAAGGACATCGAGGACGAGGACTCCGACGAGGGCAGGAGGACGCTCCCTATGGTGATCGGAAATACGAATGCAGCCATCGCCTCGGCTGGATTCTTCCTCTCCGGAGTGGCACTTAGCGTCTGGCCTCTGCTTGCCGACCTGCTCAACGATTTCTACATGCTGGTATTTGCGGCCGATGCAATGTTTATATATGCCGCGATTATTGTTTTCAGAAGCGCGCATAAGGCTCAAAAAGCTGCAAAGTTTGCAATGGCTATTGCACTTGTGGCCTTCGTTATCGGTGTGATATGATGAACGTCGGACAATATCTCTCGGACAGGATGAAAGAAGGGACCATACACATGGCATTGTTGGACCCCGACAAACAGAGGCCCGAGGATGCGGGAAGACTTGCGGCCGCCGCAAAAAGAGCCGGCAGCGACGCAATTATGATCGGCGGTTCGACCGGGGTGACTTCGGAGAACCTGGGCGCGACCGCCAGGGCAATCCGGGAGATGTCGGGGCTTCCAAGCATTCACTTTCCGGGCGGACCAAAGGAACTTTCTGCCGAAGTGGACTCCATATTCTTTATGAGCCTTGTTAACAGCACCGATCCCCTCTGGATATTCAAGGCTCAGGCGTACGCCGCCCCTTTCGTTAAAAAGCTTGGGATCGAAACACTGTCCATGGGGTACATCATCGTCGAACCCGGAATGAAGGTCGGGGAAGTTGGGAAGGCCGACCCGATAAAGCGCAACGAGGTTGACAAAGCTGTAGGTTATGCCATCGCCTGCGAGATGTACGGTATGAAATATGTCTACCTAGAAGCAGGCAGCGGAGCAGACAAGCCCGTGCCACCGGAGATGATACGTGCGGTTAAGGATTCGATTTCGATTCCTCTGATAGTTGGAGGAGGCATACGCACACCCGAGGCCGCCAAGATCGCGAGAGAAGCAGGTGCCGACGCTATCGTCACTGGCACATTTATCGAAGAATGCTCGGATATCGCACGCCTTAAGGATGTTGTGGATGCGGCGAGGGGACGCCCATGACCGAGGAGCAGGCCCCTATATCCCCGCGGGACCCCATGTGGCTAACTCCCGAAGAACGTGGCGCAGGCATCACTAAAGATTTGAAAGTAGCAGCCCGCAGGTTCCTCTGCCCGGTCTGCGGACATGAATTCAGCCTTTTCCAGTCGAGGGCTGTTGCTTGCATCGCCTGCCCGAAGGCGAACCAGAACTGCCCGTACGTCAGATGCCCCTTCTGTGACAACGAGTTTCCTATAAGCGGATTCATCGTCCCCGACAAGGTGGACGCCGTTCATATGAACAACTATGCAGACGGCGTCTTCGACAAATGGATGGATTCTTTCGGGATCACCAGACGCTGATCATTCGACGGTAAGGAGCCCGTATCCGGTCTTTTTGTCTTTTTTTCTGATGGGGCCGGATCCTTTCATCTCGGTGATCACAACCTCGGTGACCAGCCATGCGATGACGCCCTCGCGGAAACAGCCGGTAACCGACCTGCCCTCCCTACCGATCGAACCGTGCATATGGAAGGTTGGCCTTCCTGACTCGTCCGGGAATATCGTTCCGAAGCCGGTGACCTCGCTGGGCGCGTCTATTTTGAACTTCAGAGGCTCGATCTTCTCATCAGCGGGAACTTTTGGCCCTACCACCAGCACCGATCCCCCGTCCACGCCTCCGACGACGGAAACCGTGCCGTAGACGATTCCGTGTTCCAATGAAAAATTCTCTATCTCCTCGCGGATTATCTCCCCGGGATCCAGACTCAGGACGAACATGCGTCCCGGGCGCATTTCCGAATACTTCATGTTACGTCAGCGGTACTTGCCGTATTTATCAAGGAGCCTGCTGATACGGTCGAACTCCTCCTTGGTGAGCTCACCTGAATCGAGGAATGTCCTTACAAAATCTTTCGCTTCCTTGGTGGATGTCCTTGATGCTTTTGCAATGACGCTCGCTAAAAAAGAAGAAGCCTTATCCGGGTCCATGGAAGACGCGGTCAGGATTTCGTTCATGTCGTATTTGAACGGACTCATCTTGTGCATGTTTAGCATCGACTGTCTTTTGGTCGCAACCTTCGTCTTCGGCTTGAATCGTTTGCTGTTCTTTTTCTCATTGCTGCCGGGACCTTTATTGGCGCTACCGGTTTTTTCGGTCCCAGGTTTTTTTACCGCATCTACCAAGAATATAACTCCGACCGAATGACTGAGTGGTATTATTTAAAGGTAGCTTATCGAACCCGATTAACGTAATAAATCCCAAAAACACGGAGATACAGAAAGAGTGGGTGAAAAAAAATTGTTTGCCGGCCTGTGCGACCGTAATGGGTTGACCTTTGTTCACTCTTCTTTGACGATCTTCGCTTTCGCCTTCTTCAGAGAGTTTGCGATCAGGATCGTGAAGATTATCGCTACGAACGTAACGACTATCGCGTAAATGAACAGACCCATCAGCTCTCCGTCCGAAGAGAATACGGATGCGATTGCTTTCTTGATCGCTTCGTTCCATGCTAGTGCCGCCACCAGTCCGAAGGCTGCCGTGATCAATGCGGCAAAGGTCTCGAGGACCTGTACCTTGAACTCATCTTTCGCTTTCTGTTTGTCTGCTGCATCTGCCATTGATTGCCTCCATAGGTTCTGCGAACCCATGTATATATTCAATGTTGAGTATAATACCCTTTTCAGAAAAAGCGCTGCATCATGTAGACAAAAATAACCATCTGGGTATTGTTCGGTCATACTTACTTTATATCTCCCGAACCCGTAACCAAAGTTCAATGACAGAAAAGACCGTAAAAAAATTTATCAGCGGAATTCCTGCCGTGGACGGAGCCGGAGTGCACCTTGTACGGGTGCTGGGGCATGACACGGTCTACGATTTCGACCCTTTCCTTATGCTTGATTCCTTCGATTCGACTGATCCGAGGGACTATGTTGCCGGTTTCCCCAAACACCCTCACAGAGGGATCGAGACCGTCACATACCTCATAAGCGGGGAGATCGACCACGAAGACAGCCTAGGCAACAAAGGCAAGATCTTGTCAGGCCAAAGCCAATGGATGACGGCAGGAAGCGGAATATTGCATCAGGAGATGCCTCGTCCTGCCGATAGGATGCTGGGGGTGCAACTTTGGATCAACCTGCCGCGCAAGGACAAGATGACCGAACCTAAATATTTCGATATCACCGGAGATATGATCGGAAAAATGATCATGGACAATGCTACGGTCCGGGTCATATCCGGGAACTATGAGGGAGTTACAGGCGTCAGCCCGCACCATGTGCAGGCGACGTTCCTCGATGTTGAACTGAACAAAGGCTCTTCTATATCGTTGTACACGAAACCGGAGGATAACACTTTCATTTTCCTCATCGAAGGTGATGCGATCGTTCACGGCAAAACGATACGGGAGAAGACCGCCGTGCTGTTCGGCAAAGGAGACAGAGTGGCAGTATCTGCCCCTGAAGGAAAGAAGTCCCGTTTCCTGTTCCTCTCGGCGGAACCTCTCAACGAGCCGATATCATGGGGAGGCCCGATTGTTATGAACACAGAGGAAGAGCTGAGGTACGCCTTCGAAGAGCTCAGATACGGCGGGTTCATAAAACATGCTCCTGTATGACCGATGAAAATAGATGCGGATTCGGCGCTTTCGAATTCCTTGCTTCCGATATGTATCGATCGCCGTCCACGGGAAAGTTGAAGAAGATGGTGTGCGGGGGATGGGATTCGAACCCATGAAACCCTGAGGTCTAGGATCTTAAGTCCTATGCCGTTGGCCGGCTTGGCTACCCCCGCCCGGACGAAATAAACGCTTACTGTTGATTAATCTATCTGAAATGAAAACATATTATCTTTGAATGAAGTATCCAGCATGAATGGCGTATAAAATCCCTGACGAGGAATCCGTTGCGGACTCAGTGCTTATAGTCATGCATAAGAACCCTCAGGTCAGGTCCCAGTCCGAGCTTACCTCCCTTGTAAGAGAACAGCTTTACTCTATGGACTCAAATTACAGGGTGAGCGGGGAACGCATAAGGAGGATAGGCATCAACAGGGGGATAATCGGCGTAACCATCGATTACAATGCCTCCGGCGTTTCAAGGATACCTGAATTATGCCCTGTATGCAGAAATGCAATGGTCGCGATTAAGAACAGGACCCTTGATGGAGGGGTGATAGAGATGAGAAGGAAATGCTCCGTCTGCCCCTATACCCTGGGTTCCAATCCGACTGTTCCGGGAAGATATTCTTTTACCAAGAGGAGGTGATCCTTCGAGCACCTTCGAAGAGAGAAGGGAAAAGCTGATGGCTGCCTCCGATATGCTTGAAGAGGCTTCTGAGCTTATCAGAAGTGCGTTGCGGATGTCCGGGCTCGAGAGACGAGGCGAGGAAGCGACCGGGGCGATACTGCATTACATCTATCTGAACGGCGACCCCTGCAGCATCCCAAACATTATCAGAGACTTGGAAAGCGACGGTGACGACCCCTGTTGGACCCGCCCCCTGGTATCGATTAAAAATTCCGACCGAAAAGATATATGATTGTTGGAACCTATCGGGCCAAGGGCTCCTATGAAATTTTGGGAATTCGCAAAGGTCAAGGATACTAAAATTAGAGTGGATCAGTGGCTTTCAGACACTATGGGACTTGTGGATGGCGGATGCGTATACAGCACGCTTTTCAGATATCCTGCGGAAGGTCCCAAGGATTATGAGATAATGCTCTCCATGTTCCCCCAGGAGAACTACCGCACCCTTACCCATATTACGATGTACATGAAGGACGTGCCCGGGTCCAGCGCGCAGGCGGCAGGATTTCTGGCCGAACGCGAGATAAATATTTTGAATTCGGTGTCGCTCAACGGGATATCCGACACCGTGATAATATGGAAGATAATGGCCGACCTCAGCTTCGCAGGCGAGGCAGACCTTCTGCTGGAAGATTTCGAGCAGAGAAAAAGCAAAAACGACCCTTCTGTGTCGCTTATAGACCATATTGCCACAAAACCGGCCGAGATAGGGCGCTTGTTCCGCTCCGATAAGGAATATCACACAAAGGAAGAAGTCCGCCGCGCGGAGCCCTGCACCCTGAGGGGGGGAGTTTTCGATACCGCTCCGGGGTATGGGGACATTTTGAAAAACATTGACGGCAGGGACGTCATGATAGTAGCCGATGCCGACTCGTGGATGCTGTCTGTGACGTTCTTCAAGGCGAACACCAACCTGATAAAGATGGTGTTCGAAGTACCGGACAATCCCGGGTCCATGAAACAGGCATTCAATCTGCTGGCAGGCAGAAACATCAACCTGATTTCCGTATTCAGCAAAATAAAGATCTGCTACCAGAGGATGCTTCTCGAGCTTGTTGCCGACATCGGCACCAGCGAGACCTCTGCTGAAGAGCTCCGTTGCATGCTACCGAAAGAGTTGGAAAGCCTTAACGGCGTATTCGTCCTTAAGGAACTCAAAGAGCTCAGCTGATATGAGCGTCGATGACATCCTTTCGGAAGCTGCAGGCGGAATGGGCGGATTGAAGACGGGGCGCGATGCCCTAGTAAGAAGGGCTTTGGATCTGGCACTTTCGGTTCCCGGAGACCTCGTGCTAGAGTGCAAGGGGACATCGTTCGGACTGCCTTCGGTCCATGCCTGGAAATTCCCCGGGGCGACGAGGGCATCGGATGTCGCCTCACTGTTTTCGGAAGGCGGCGATTCAGGAATCGATGATATCTTAAACCTTGGGATAGACGCTTCGATCGCATTCGAAATCATTGCGTCGATTGACGGCTACGGAATAGTTCCAGACTGCTGGATAGATTCCTATGGAATGAAGCTGGTGGACGGTACGGTACCGGGGATCTTACTTTTTCTCGGCGATCCACGGGAGGACTCCGTTTTCGAAATCCGAGAATACACCGGTAGAGGATTGATCGCGATCCTTTCCGGCGGGTATTCTGAAATCGAAATTGATGGCAGAAACATTCTGAAAATCGGAAGCAAAGACGCGCTGGGCATTAACGGTCTGGTATCACGTGCAGCGTTGAATTACGGCGGCGCAATGGCTGGAAACAGGACTTCGATGGGGAAATGTTTGAAAAAGAAACCCAAACTGGCGGTTATCCACACCGGGAAACTCACTGTTTCCGACATCACTACGATGTTCTCTGCTGCGGCTGCCGGTGCGTTCATCGTGTCCGACAGTCCGGATCTTCCAAACATACCCAGGATCTGTGAGACGTCAACAAAAGAACTGGTGGCGAAGGTAATAGCCAACCGCGGGATCACCTTTGGAAACAA
Organism: Methanomassiliicoccaceae archaeon UBA72; assembly: GCA_002509405.1. GTDB lineage: Archaea > Thermoplasmatota > Thermoplasmata > Methanomassiliicoccales > Methanomethylophilaceae > VadinCA11. The sequence continues at coordinate 61,779 of DAVO01000013.1, forward strand.
CAAACGGATCCGCTTCGGGTCCGCCTTCGAGAATCAGCGCATCAGAAAAGCTGACACCCGCCTCGAATTCGGGGGCCCGGATGCTCCTCCCTCCTGCGAAGTCGTGATTGCATGCGGGAATGCGGAGGACGGAAGAACTGCTACAACGGGAAAGGACATTCAGGAACTGGAAGACGGAACACATTCTTTGTCGATAGAAGTTCTGGTCTCAGGTGGCGTGGATTGTTCGATGGAGCAGGCGATAGAACGTCGCATACACTTCGCCCTTAGCCGCACAGAGGGAGTCTGGCACAGCGGTCAGAGGGACGATTCCTGGATCAGGATAAGCAATTCTGCTATAGAAAACGGTCTGACGTTCGCAGACCTGGGATCGAACATCATTTCTGACATCAAGGAAAACTTCCCGACTGTAGCCAATGCGGTTGAAGTCGTTTTCACCTCCGAACCTTCCTCCGTTCCTTCCAAGATATGCAGTGCAAGGGAACGTTATGGGATACGGGACAGAAGATTATCGGAAATCACCGACCTGAATGCGGATTGTTTCTTCACCTGCACGATATGCCAGACCTATGCGCCCGGCCATATATGCATAATCTCTCCCGAGCGTCCCAGCGTATGCGGGTCGGTTACCTGGACCGATGCGAAGGTTGGAAGCGAGGTCAATCCCGGCGGCCCGCAGCGCCCGTTCCCGAAGGGAGATCTCATAGACGCTGAAAAAGGCGAATGGACCGGTACTAATGATATCATGAGAAGGACCTCGATGGGCTCTATACAGAAGATCTGCATGCACAGCGTCGCAAATTATCCCATGACCGCCTGCAGCTGCATGGAAGTGGCGGCCGTCGTCTCGGCTGACCGCAGGTCGGTGATCCTGCTCGACCGCTCCGACACAGGCAGGAACCCTTCCGGCTATTCTTTTTCAGAGGTGTCGGACATGGTCGGAAGAGGAGGACAGCATCCCGGTTTCATGGGAATCGGGAAACAATACATCCTCTCGCCCGGTTTCCTCAGGGGGGACGGGGGCCTCGCACGCATATCTTGGATGAGTTCCCGTCTTAAGTCGGTCCTCGGCGAATCTCTGCACAGAGCCTTCTGTGCGGCCGGCATATCGGAAGCATACTTCAAAATCGCCGATGAGAACGTCGCAGACGATCCTATATCTTTGGAAGTCTGGCTTAAGGAGAAGGAACATCCGGCGATGCTCATGGACCCGATCGGACTATGAGTGCCAGTACTTTCTGCACGGACTTTCCGAAAGGAGTGTCGTCCGGCACCTTGAGCACTTCGGATTCCATCGCAGACTCTGTGATAAAACTATCACGTGGGAAGGCCAGTATCTCAGCGAAACCTGCTTCGGCGGCCGCATCGGACAGTTTTTCTGTCATATTGCCGGTCAGATTGTTGATGATGAGTATCTTCCTGCCTATCTCGATGCCAACTTCCTCCGCAAGCTCTGAAAGACGCCCGGCGGTCTTGATGCCTGTAACCGTCGGGTCGGAAACGAAAAGGAATACATCCGCCTGAGGCAGAACCTTGCGGGACATGTGCTCCATTCCCGCCTCGTTGTCGACTACCGTGAAATCATAGTTCGGGATGAGTTTGACAAAGCATTCTTTCAGGGCGCTGTTTATGAAGCAATAGCACCCCTCTCCCTCCGGCCTTCCCATGACCAGGAGGTCGACGGAATCAGTCTCCGTCATCGCCCTCTGCACCTGATCGTAAACATACTGCTGCTTGCTCACGCCTGAAGGCACCCTGGCCGGGTCGGCTATTATTTCGTCCCTGAGCTCGCCGATGGTCCCTTTCGTTTCGAACCCGATCTTGTCGCTCAGATTTGAATTGGGGTCCGCATCCACGGCCAGGACCGTTCCTATCGCAGACAGCCTCCTGACGATCTGAGATGCGATCGTACTCTTGCCCACGCCGCCTTTTCCTGCCAACGCTATTATTGTCATGATATCATCTGAACAGTTTTTTCTTAACGGGCGGGAACAGGCCCTCTTTCTTATTAGGAAGATACATGGCGTCGCGGAACTCCGCATCGTATAACTCGTTGTGTGTGTCCATTACCTTTATCTTCTTCCGGACCTCGTCAGCACGGTTCCTTACATCCTCGGAAAGAAGAATGTTCTTGGCATAGGTCATGGACGCGTTGCCCAGATAATCATATTTTTCGCGGTCGGCGTCCGGTAGCATTCCTATCGCTATCGCGTTATCTGCATTGATGAAGTTACCGAAGCTTCCCGATACGACTATCTTCGATATGTCCCGGGGTTCGGCCTTGTCTTCTTTCATGAGCGACCTTACAGCTGCGAACACCGCAGCCTTGGCCTTCATGACCGCAGCGATGTCGTTTTCCGTGACGTATATCTTGTCAGTCAGAGCAACGGCTATGCCTTTCTCCGACGAGAAGGTCTTGGCTTTCCTTGTGAATCTGCCTTCAGCGTCCACCATGCCCTCGCGGAACATATTGGCTAGGATGTCTATCAGCCCGGACCCGCATATCCCGCTTGGAGAGACTCCGCCGATTACCGTGTAGTTGATCTTTTTACGCCTGAACATCACGCTGTCTATTGCCCCGATGGATGGCGTCATACCGAAAATCACGTTGCCTCCTTCCAGTGCCGGCCCGGACTCGGATGCGCAAACCGTCACTCCTTCCCTGTTGCCGATGGCCAGCTGCACGGTGGACCCGATATCGATCAGGAGGATCTTCTCTTCGGAAATGTCCATCCCTGACCCGATTATCCCTCCGATGATATCTCCGCCTATCTCTTCGGAAACATCTTTTACGGCGTATATGGGGCCGTCTTTCGCTATGTTGAGGCCCAGCTCGGTGCCTCCGAGGCAGAACGGCCCTCCGGTCATGCTGCATACTTCCGTCAGCGATTCCATAAGGAAGGGCTTGCCGGATATCACCGCCGCTTTGACGTCCTCGGGATCGTCGATGAATATGTACATCAGGTCGTTGATGCGGTCTATCGCCGCTTTCCTGAGCACCTCGTCCCCCATCTTATCGGCGTATGCCCTCCTGGACTCCAGGTCGTCCCCCGCAAAAGACTGCGGGTTGTCTCCCACCGTGGAATAGAGCTCGTTACCTTTCTTCAGGTCCAGAACGCTTACGGCTATGGCCGCTGTCCCGAGGTCCACAGCAAGACCCAGCTGTGTTTTACCACGGGCCTTGACGACCGGCACGAGTTTTCCATCGTATGCTTTCCTGCGGTCCTCTCCGGCGACTATGCGGCCCTCTTCGTCGAATGGCACAAACACATCGATGTCAGTGGTCACATACTTCTGACATGCAAGGACGCGCTCCATGCCGTTCGGGTCCGGAGCCTTCTTGTCCTCGGGCGTTTCGGTGATATAGACCCCGCAACGTCCGCAACGTCCTTTTCCTCCGCAAGGAAGTTTGATCTCCACGCCCGCCAGTTTGGCGGCGTCCACCACTTTCTGCGTCTCGTCGACGACTACCTCTTTGTCTATCGGGAAGAAACGGACGGTCTTGGGAGCCATGTCGGATTATTGCAGTTCCCTTATTAATCACTGACCCGGACACCGTAACCGATAATATGACGGGCGCCCATGTCGCATGGATGAAGATAGGGGGATTCTTAAAAACCACGCTTTCCGATTGGGACGGCAGGGTCTCCTGTCTAATCTTCCTCGCCGGATGCAACTTCTCCTGTCCCTATTGCCACAACCCGGAGATCGCAAACGGCGTCTGCGACGGGGAAGACGAGAGGATTATTCTTGAGTATATCGAAGAGAACAGCGACTTCCTCGAGGGCGTTGTCGTTTCCGGAGGGGAGCCTACCTTGGATCGGGACCTTTACAAGTTGCTCAGGGAGATTAAAAGGACGGGCCTTCTGATAAAGCTGGACACAAATGGAAGCTCGCCGGAAGTGCTTGACGACGTAATAGGTGCCAGGCTCGTGGATTATGTGGCAATGGATATCAAGGCTCCGCTTTACTCGGAACGATATAGGGCCGCCACCGGAGGATACGGCGATGTGGAGACCATCAGGAAGAGCATCCGGACAGTAATGGACTCGGGTGTCGGATACGAGTTCCGGACCACCGTATACCCCGGGGTCCTGTCCCCTGACGATGTGACCGACATAGCCCGTTCCGTGAGTGGAGCGGAACTTTTTTGCATCCAGCAGTTCCGGCCCAAGGTCACCTTGGACCCTGGGGCCGGGAAGGTCAAACCCTATTCCGTGAAAGAGCTCAGGGCGATGCACGATGCGGCCAAGCCCTACGTGAAGAGGGTTTCCGTCAGAGGGATTTGATCACGAAAGGAAATTGCGCACTTCCGCATCCATCGCAGGGAGCATGTCCTCGGTACCTTTGTTGATGTTCAGATGGGGCGCATCGGCGAATTCGTTGAATTTTGCCACAGCGTTGTGGTCCTTTGAAAATATTGATGCTGACAGCCCGCACTCGGTGTTCATCAGCTCCTCGATGGCATCATCGAAGTTGGGGACAGATATTATCGTCAATATCGGGAGCCCTGTGTCGAAGCTTCCCAGCTCGCAATCGTCTGTTAGGCCGACGACGACTGCCGGCGTAACGTAACTCCCATTCTCCAGGCCGGGCGCCCTTGCCTTCCTGCCCCCGAAAACCACACTGGACCCTGCCTCCCCGATGTGCTTCTCGAACCTCATCAGTTCTGTCTCGTTCATCAGCGGACCGGCCGTGACACCCTTTTCTGCCGGGTCTCCGACCTTTACTGCCTTGACCGCCTCCAGTATCGCCGAGACCGCCTTCTCGCGCTCTTCGTTGGTCACTATCACCTTGGAACATGAATAGATCCTTTGGCCGGAGCTCCTGAAAGCCGATTCCACGATGCTCGAAGCCGCGCCCTTCATGTCCCCGGGCTTATAGACCATGATCGGATTCATCCCTTTGATTTCGTTTATGAATTTCAGCCCGTCGTCCACAGGCAGGAAGATCAGCTCTTCCATTCTGTCTCCGCTTCCCGATGCCGCCACTCCCCTGACGGTCATGTCATCGACGAGCTCCCTGTCTGATTCCGGACCGCGCGCAACCGTGATATTGAACACCCCTACCGGAAGTCCGGCGGCCGAAAGTATGTTGTTGAACATGAACATCGGCATGGGGCACTCGTTGGATGGGACGCTGACGACCGTGTTGCCTGCTATCATTGCACAGGATGAGAAACCTGCGGGGGAAGCCAGGGGAGAATTGTGACCGGATATCACGCCCCATACTCCCATGGGGGAACCTTTACTTGCGTCCGCGTCGCACGCATTCTCGATTACCTCGGCCAGCCTGTCGGCCTCGGCAAGGCAGTCCTTCATAACCATGCCTGTGCTGATCATCACGCATGCCGCGAGCCTGTACCTCTGCGCTCTGACCCTTTTCAGAACATCCCTGAAAAGCTCCGTCCTTTCGGAGGGGGCCTTCGAGGCCCAGTTCCCTGCGGCGCTGCCTGCGGCACTTACCGCTGCGGCCACCGTCCCTTTTTCCGGCATCTGGAAATTCCCGAATATTATCGACTTGTCTATCGGGCTCCTGAGCTCGTAATCGTTGCCCGATGCGACCATCATGCCTCCGACGAAGCTTGGATATCCCTTCTTCTCGGTCCCGAGTAGGCTGTCGAAAGCTCTCTGAAACAGTTCGTCCTCGTTTGCGGCATGTGTGTCCATCTCGGAATCTGGCATGCTCCTCGTAACGGGATGCCCTATGTTAATCTTTATTCCGCGTATCCGCGAGCGTTAAATACAGTAACGATATTAGTCGAAACGCTGGACTCGTGGTCTAGGGGTTATGACGTTGCCTTCACACGGCAAAGGTCGCCGGTTCAAATCCGGCCGGGTCCACCACTTTAATCATTCTATCTTCAGGGAACCCTTTCGTTTTCTTAAAAGAGAGTGAATTTGGCCGGGGGTCGGAAGGAGGAGGACCGAAAGCATACAGCGTCCCCCGGCGATGTCCCTTCTGTTTGGACATATCATCCATCCATGATTTAATAAATATTTAATTCTTTGCATGAAGAGCCTTCAGAGAAAGTGGGCCCGGCCGGAATTGAACCGGCGATCTTCGCCTTGTAAGGGCGACGTCATAACCACTAGACCACGAGCCCGCGCGACAATGAACATTACAATAGTATTAAAATGACACGGAAGCCAAGAGTCAGCTTTATTAGTGGAAAGAGGTATTGCCGTTCCGCGCGACCGTAGTCCAGTGGTTAGGACGGATGCTTCCCAAGCCTCTGACCCGGGTTCGAATCCCGGCGGTCGCACCAATTATATTCGCCGTAATACGGTTAAATCTTTATCGAAGCCAGGATATGTACCGCCGGTGCATTATGTTGGAGATCGACAGTTCTAGGGGTGAAGGGGGCGGGCAGATGGTCCGTACCTCGGTCGCCCTTTCAGCCGTGACCGGCATCACCGCACACCTGACAAGGATAAGGGAGAACCGACCGACAAACGGACTCTCTAAGCAGCATTGCGCCGCGATAAGCGCCGTTGCCGAGATGACGGGATCCCAGGTCGAAGGCAATTTCACCGGATCATCGGAACTTATATTCAGACCCGGCACGGAGCAGAAGAATAGCATATCCCTCAACATAGGTACTGCCGGCAGCATCACTTTGGTCCTTCAGGCCATACTGCTCGCGGCCAGGAACCACAGGGAGAAGCTGACCGTAGATATTAAGGGAGGGACGAACGTCCTGTGGGCGCCACCGATCGACAGCTACCAGCAGGTGCTTTTCCCGCTTCTGGACAGGATGGGCGTGCACACCGAGGTGAGTATCGAGGAAAGAGGATTCTACCCCCGGGGAGGAGGCCACGTGGTTGCCTCTCTCGAACCGATAGGACGGATATATCCGATGGACCTCGATGAACTGGGAGACCTCATATCGATACGTGGGGTATGTTTCTCCCAGAACCTTTCCGAGCATATCAGCAAAGAGATGGTGCGTTCATGCGTCAGGACCTTGAAGCCCGTCGCCGACGCGGAAGTGGATATACAGATGACGCACGGGGACTCGAGGGGGGCAGGCATATGCCTTGTGGCCGACTTCGAGAACGGCAAATTGGGAAGCAACGCACTGACCACCCGTGAATATTCGGCTGAAAAGACAGGAGAGGATGCTGCCAACGACCTCATACGAGAGATCTGCAGCTGCTCGACCGTCGATGTTCACACAGCCGACCAGCTACTTCCATATATGGCGATGGCCGAAGGGAGGAGCACATTCAAGGTCTCAAAGATAAGCAGACACCTGTTGAGCCAGATGGACACACTGGAATCCTTCCTTAATGTAAGGTTCGGAGTGGAGCGCAAGGACGAGATATATCATTTCAGCGTCAACCCGGGGGCTAAAGATGAGACCGTATGTGCAGATTAATTGCGCCATGTCGGCGGACGGTAAGATAGCGGGCAGCGACCGCAAACAGGTCACCATATCTTCGGCAGAGGATAAAGAACGTGTTAAAGGGCTGAGGAGAGAGTTCGACGCCATCCTCGTCGGTGTGGGTACGGTCATGGCGGACGACCCGCACCTGACAGTCAAAGATCTGGACTACGACACCAACCCCATCCGAATAGTCCTTGACCCACGCGGGAAGACCCCCGACTCGGCCATGGTCTTGGACGAGCGGGCCCCGACCGTGATGGTGACCCTCGACTCCTGCGAACGCGAATGGGATTGCGAAGAGACCATACGCACCGGAAAGGACGAGATAGACCTGACGGACCTTATGGACCAGCTTTACGAGATGGGGATCGATAGGCTATTGGTCGAAGGGGGCGGGGAGACCATATCTTCCTTCTTCAGAGCTGGTATCGTCGACCGCTATACCGTTTTCGTCGGAGGCCTGTTGATAGGCGGAAGGGATTCCCCGACGCCTGCGGACGGAGAAGGGTGGGTTGCGGACGGAGGCATAGCCCTCAAGCTCGAAAAAGCCGAGACAATGGGCAACGGGGTCCTGCTGGATTTCGCAGTCGCCCCAAGGTCCTGATCCTATGCTCAAAGCGATTTGTAGTCGAGAACGAACCTGAAATAGTTGTTCTCCGAACCAAACACCTCGCTGGACGAGAGTTCGAAGGGCTTTCCGAAGACGAGCTCCAGAGCTTTGGAGAAGTATCCTACAGGATATCTCCCCATGGTCTCGGCGGCCCCCTTGCTCAGTTTGAATTCGCAATCGACGATTATGGTCAGAGGATTGAATGAATAGATTGTAACCTTGCCCATATTCGCGAACGAGTAGTATTTTCTGATCTGGTCTACCACGTCTTCTATCGGCCCTTTCTGTATTTTGCCACTGATGGCCTGGGCATGTATGCTGCCGATTATCTCTGTGAGGGGACCGACAGAAAGACCTCTGCTGTCCATGATCGTATAGAGGAAATAGATCATGTAGTTGCTTATCTGATCAGGATCGTCGACCATGTCGGCGAAGATCTCCCTGGCCTTTTCAAAGGATCCCGAGTCGGGAGTTTTCGTCTCGGCGACTCGCAAAGACGATATTGAATAAATCTTCCTTCGATTGTCTTCCGGGTCTTCCCGGGACATTATAACACCGTCTTTGACCATGCTCTCCAGATGTACGGACAGGGTGGACTGCGCCTTTCCTGTGAGATCCACCAGTTCGGTGAGAGAAAGATTCCTCTTTGAGAGCTCGTCCAGAATCCTTACCCTCACTCCATTGGTGATGATGACGATCCCATTGTCGGTGTTGTAAAGAACAAAATTCTCAGGTGCAACATCGCCCATAGCCTCGGTATGATATTATGATGTAATAATAGGTTTCCAGCTTGCTTCTGGAATTCTGATGCTAGCAATTGATTTAACGTAGTCCGAGCATGTGGCGATGTGGTATAATGAAGGTCAGATGCAGTTCCGAAAAAAGTGATGTCCGCGCAGTCTGGTTCGAAGACGGGGATGTAAGGATGATAGATCAAAGGAAACTTCCGAGAAACCTTGAATTCGTATCCTTTGACAATTACGCAGATGTTGCAGAGGCGATAAGGAACATGACCGTCAGGGGGGCGCCGTCGATAGGAGCCTCGGCAGCCTATGCCATGTGCCTGGCATCGCTGAGGGGAGCGGACCTGAAACAAGCTGCTGAAGAGATAAAATCTGCAAGGCCCACCGCCAACGACCTATTCTACGCCGTGGACTGGATGTACGGTTCGCTCATCGATGGAAAAGACCCTGTCAAGGCCGCCGACGCATATGCGCAATCGATGGTAGACAAATGTACTGCAATAGGAAAGTATGGCGAGCCACTTATCAGGAACGGGGCTAAGATCATGACGCACTGCAACGCCGGGGCTCTTGCCACCGTGGATGTAGGCACCGCTCTGGCCCCGATGAGGGCCGCCCGCGATGCCGGAAAAGATTTCTTCGTTTATGTATCGGAGACCCGCCCGCGCCTTCAGGGCATGCAGCTCACGTCATGGGAGCTCGTCCAGGAGGGGATCGGACATTCGATCATTCCCGACGGTGCCTCGGCCCATTATATGTCAAAAGGAGTGGACCTGATCATAACCGGGGCCGACCGGATAGCCGCGAACGGAGACTTTGCGAACAAGATAGGAACTTTGGACAAAGCCATCGTCGCAAAACACTACGGAATACCTTTCTATGTGGCCGCCCCCGTTTCCACGTTCGATTTCTCGACGAAGACTGGAAAAGACATCGTGATCGAAGAGAGAAGCGAAAAAGAAGTGACGGAGATCTGCGGTTGCAGGATCTCACCCGAAGGCTCGAGGGCACTAAATCCCGCATTTGATGTGACTGAAGCGGAAATGGTGACCGGGTTCATAACAGAGGAGGGGATTTTGAAGCCGGGAGAGATAAAGAAGGTGCTCAGGTGAACGAAGAATTCGGACGTGGGCTGCTCGTAAGTTTCTGCAAGATGCTCTATGAGAGACAGATTACCGTGTCTGCCGGCGGAAACATGAGCCTCATGATAGGCGACAGCGAAATACTCATCACTCCCAGCGGAAGAAACAAGGGCCTCCTGGAGCCGGAGGACCTCGTCCTCATGGGTACTGACGGTTCTGTGATTTCAGGCGGAAAGCCCTCGATAGAAAACAAGATGCATCTGGCACTTTACAATCTCAATCCTGATACCATGTCGGTGGTCCACTGCCATCCCCTTTATTGCACGTCCATAGCTGTCAAGGGCAAGGAGCTCAAGACCGAACTGACTCCCGAGGGAGTGATCTTGTTGGGAAAGGTTCCGATGATCCCGTATTTCACCCCCGGATCGCAGGAGCTTGTAGATGCGGTGGCGGCCCATCATGACGCCAAGGCCATGCTCATGGCACGCCACGGGGCCATAACCCAGGGAAGGACCATCGAGGAAGCCTACAACAGAATGGAAGAGCTCGAATTCCAAGCGAAATTGCAGATGATGACCGGAAGGGCCAAGGTCCTCCCGTCTTCAGAGATAGAAAAACTGTCCAGGATGTGAAAAAATGGCACTGCTGGTGACAAAGTGGTTCGGCGTGTTTCTTTGCGATGAAAAGTCCAACAGGGTGATCGACAGCATACTCATGCCCAAAGACCCTGATAAAACAGCCGAAAAACTGGCACTCGTGCAGAGAGGGTCGGTACTCCAGGAGGAGAGGGACCTTGCATCGAAGGCAGGGAAGATATCGGTATCCGAGAGGAGGCAGTCCGAGCTTGGCAGGCCCGAGATGTACGATTCTTCTTTCATAAAGCCCGAGAAGTACGGCTTCACGCCTGAGATGATGCACGAGGTGATGATACGCCTTGGAAAGCTGAGAACCTCGGAACCTGTACCCAGGGACAGGAACCTGGTGCAGGCAATAAGGTATCTGGACAGCTTATACGAAACTTCGAATCTGATCGATGAGAGACTTCATGAGTGGTACGGGATGCATTTTCCGGAGCTTGCCGACCTTGCATCCGATAGGAAATATTCCCACCTGATAGCCAGGCACGGCGAGAGGGAAGGGATACTGGAGGAGCTGGACCTTGAATTCCAATCCATGGGGGCCGATTTCGAGTCGGCGGATATGGATGCGGTGAGAGCCCTGGCACAGAACCTTTCCGACATTTACGACGAGAAGGAGAGGACAGAGGAATACATCGAATCGATAGTGAAGATCGCTTGCCCCAACATGTGTGCCCTGCTCGGGGCCACCCTGGCCGCGAGGCTGGTTTCTCTGGCTGGCGGGTTGGAGAGGCTTTGTTCACTTCCTTCATCCACATTGCAGCTTCTTGGAGCAGAAAAGGCCATGTTCAGGCATCTGAGGTCCGGAAAACGTCCGCCGAAGCACGGCGCCATATACCAGCATCCTTCGGTGCACAGGGCACCATACTGGCAGAGGGGAAAAATAGCCAGGTCTCTTGCCGGAAAGGCTTTGACGGCGGCGAAGATCGATTACTACAAAGGAGAGTTCCGCGGAGACGTTCTGGTCGAAGAGTTCGATGCACGGGTTGAGGACATAAGGCGTAGATATCCTGAGGCTCCCAAGAAGAAGCAGGGGACGTCTGTCGGGAATAAAAGACGCAGGCCGAAGAACAGGGCTCGCTGAAAAATCATACTCTTACGATGCTCATGCCCAGGTCGTTCATCTGATCTATGAATCCCGGATAAGACACGGCCTCGCATCCTGTGTCTTCCATGCGGACGGGCCCTTTGCAGATGATCGAAGCCACTGCTGCGGACATCATTATCCTGTGATCGTCCAAATGGTCGACGGTCCCCCCTTCGAGGATTTCCTTTCCTTTTATTATGCACCCGTCGTCAGTCTCTTCGGCGTCTGCACCGAGGGACCTCAGCATCTTTACCGTGGAAACGATGCGGTCGCTCTCCTTGAACCTCAGCTGGGGCGCCCCGTAAAGCCTGCTGGTGCCTTTGGCTGTGCTTAGGAGGACTGCAACAATAGGAAAAAGGTCAGGTGTGGAACCCATATCGATGTCGGCCGCTTCCAGCCTGTTTTTACTGATGGTCACCGAGCCGTCCCCGATCGATACGCCCGCTCCCGCTTCTCTGAGAATATCTACGATCCTCTTGTCTCCCTGGGGATCTTCCATTTCCATGCCCGAGGCCTTCACCTTTCCTCCCAGAGCGCCGGCGACCAACGGGAAGGCAGCAGAAGAGAAATCTGCTGGCACTTTGTAATCTTTGGGAAAGTAACCTCCAACGCCGATATGTATTGATTTTTTAGAAACATCGACCTCGGCACCGAAATGCCTCATCATCGATTCCGTGATCATGACATAGGGTGCGGAAACCAGCTCGTTCCTGATCTCTATGTCCGTATCCTTCTCCAGCATAGGAGATGCCATCATCAGCGAAGATACGAACTGGGAGCTGATACTGCCCTCTATCCTCACGTTTCCTCCCCTGTTCGGCCCCTTTATTGTCACCGGCGGGAGGCCGTTGTTGGACGTGCATGAAACGCCTAGGGACGCCAGGGCGTCGAGAAGCGGGCCCATCGGCCTCTTCCTGATGGACTCGTCACCGGTTATTGTGACCGGAGAGTCGAATATGGAAGCGATCCCTGAGAATATTCGCATAGTGGTGCCGGAATTGGCGACGTCTACAGTCTCTGTAGGGGCATGCAGACGCCCTCCATTAACCATGACCTTGCCATTAACGTCCTCGGCGGATGCACCGATTGAACGTATCGCCCTCAGCGTGGCTCTTGTATCGTCAGATAGCAAGGGATTTGATACCGTACTATGGCCGTTCGCCAGCGCGGCCATGAAAAATGCCCTGTGAGTATGGCTCTTGGAAGGTGGCGGCGAAACTTCGCCCTGGACGGATCCGCCTCTGAACTCCAGCACCCGATCACCGACCTTGTCAGGACTTCCTGATGTTCTTCATGGCCTCTTCTACGGTGGCACCTCTGAGCACAATGTCTGAAATTGCGCGGGTTATCCCTTCCACATCCTTATGTTGGAATATGTTGCGCCCGATGGATACGCCGCGGCCTCCTGCTTCAAGCGAGTCTTTTACCATCGTGAGCATGTCGTAGTCGGATGCCATCTTCGGACCGCCGGCTATGACCACAGGCGCAAGTGTGCCTCTCACTATCTCCCTGAAGGAGTCGACGTCTCCGGTGTAGCTGCATTTGACTATGTCCGCTCCGAGCTCTGTCGCGACTCTTGCACCGTGGGCCACGTATTCGGGATCGTATGAATTCTTGATCTTCGGCCCGCGCGGATAGGCCATCACCAGCAGGGGCATCCCCCATTCCTCGCACTCCCTCGAAAGGTTGCCGAGGTCTCTGAGCATCTCCGGTTCCGTCTCCGCCCCCAGGTTGATGTGCATCGATACCGCGTCAGCTCCCATCTTAAGGGCCTCCGAGACCGTGGCCACCAGGACCTTGCTGTTGTTCGTGTCGCCCATGTCCGTGGAAGCAGAAAGATGCAGAATCAAACCAATGTCGGAACCGCTCGCACGGTGGCTAAAACGGATCAGGCCCTTATGCATGAGAACTGCTGTGGCTCCCCCGTTTGCCACGGCATCTACGGTTTCCTTCATATCGTAGAGGCCTTCTGTGGGTCCGATGGATATTCCGTGGTCCATCGGGACGATCACGCAGTTCCCGGTCTTCCTGTCCATTATCCTTTCCATTCTTACATTCTTTCCGAACATCATGGTAAACCGCGCCTGTCAATTATCCGATGTGGTATTAAAGTTTCCTGAAGGTACACATTACTTATGATAACGGCCTTTCGTATGTGCCAGAGAAATAATTTTTGAATCTGTCTCAAGAGCGTATCTCTGCCATCATTACGTCGAACATGCCGCTTATTCCGGTCCATAGCTCGAAAGCACGTGCGCCCTGCATAGCCAGCATATCTTCCCCCCTGGCGATTCTGCATCCTTTCGACGTTGCCTCCCTGATCAGTTCCGTTTCGGCCCCGTAAACCATGTCCAGGACCGTATGCTCGCCCCTCAGAGCTCTTATGTCCGCCGGATAATCTCCTTCCCCATACATCCCTATCGGAGTGCTGTTGACCAGAATGTCATGTTTGGAAAGGTCGGCGAGACCATTTCCGATGGATTCAATTCCGAATTCCGATGACAGCCTCGATACTGTAAGGCTGTTTCTGCCGGTTATGGAGACTTCGGCACCGTTCCTCATCGATGCTATTATGCATGCTCTTGCCGCCCCTCCTGAACCCATTACAAGAACCCTTTTTCCTTTCATCTGGCACTTTATATTCTTAAAAGCGGCCTCGATTCCGTGGATGTCGGTATTGTATCCCTTCAGCCTTCCCGATTCGTTAACTATCGTGTTGACCGCGCCGGCTTTCTCGGCATCGGCGTCCAAGACGTCCAGGTGACCTAGGATTGATTCCTTGTAAGGTATCGTGACATTAATACCGCGGACGTCGTAACCCCTTATGCAGTCCTCTATGCGAGCAAGTGACGGGGAACGGAAAATCAGATATTTTCCATTGACGCCGCTCGCGGCATAGGCCGCCGCGTGCATCGCCGGCGACCTGGAATGCTCCAGGGGGTCGCCTACTATGCCGGTGATCATGCATTCATCCCCCAGTTTCCTCATCTCTCTAAGGCTCAGCTGTCCCGGGGCGGTAGGTTCGCTGACATACGCGAAAGTGAAGCTGTTGCCCATTATCCTCTGCCTTATCCTGGTCACTGTCCCAAGGGCTCCCATCCCTAAGATGACGTGTTCTTTTTTCGTGTCCCTGGATGCTTCCAGAAGATGTGCCAGATCTTCAAAGTTCCTTACCATGTAGGCTCCCTTCGAAATATCAGACGACATGGCATTAAGAGTTCTGGATATCGTTTGACCGGATGGCGTTTTGTCGTAGTCGTGTACCGAACATATGGTCCTGAACGGTACGTCATGGAGCTTTTCGGTACCGGCATCTATTATGCCGCTGAAGCCTTCCGGCAGCAGAGATGCATCGAAACCGTCTCTGAACGTAACCACCGTCTCCATGCCCTTGGTATCGGGGACAGAGCCCAAGATGTCGGTCCTCACCTCCACCATGTCGGCCCCGAGGGCCTCTTGCATGTCAGACGGCCTGCCCAGTGAGGCGCAGATCTTCATCTCAGACTTCCCTCAGGGTCTCCTCGATCTTCATTCCGAAGTGGCGTCCTCCGCTCTCGATCTTCGCGAGCACCCTGTCTCCCGGCTTGATGTCCGTCACCGATATTGCTCCATCTGAAGATACGAGCTTGACCGTTTCCGCATTCTGCAATATAGTTGTGAAACGCCTGCCCCCGTCCGCGGCCTCGACCAGTACCATCGGCCTAACTTCGATTTTGCACCTGCCGACTGAGGTGATGCGTGTTCTGCCGTCCCTGTTAACTATGGCCACGG
The DNA here is from genome assembly GCA_002509405.1 of Methanomassiliicoccaceae archaeon UBA72. Taxonomy (GTDB): domain Archaea; phylum Thermoplasmatota; class Thermoplasmata; order Methanomassiliicoccales; family Methanomethylophilaceae; genus VadinCA11. The sequence continues at coordinate 77,100 of DAVO01000013.1, forward strand.
GCTCTCCGGACTTCAGCTCGCCCAGGTATCTGGTCTTCCCTTCAGGGGCCATTACGTACGCGTGGACCGCGCCCGCGTTTACCCTGAAAGGTCTGGATGCTACATATCCGCTGTCCTCGCTTTCCGACTGGACCAGGAAAAGGCAGTTGGCCTGCGATCCTATGAGCATTCCCTCTCCGGGCACCATTATGCTTACGGTGTCTACGCAGACACGGTCGCCCATCTCTATGTTTTTGACTCCGACCACCTCGACTTCCTTGAGCTCTACGTCGGAAGAACTCGAAAGCACGTCTGCGAACGACCTCAGCTTGTCGGGGTCTGATACTGTAACCGCTATGCCGTCGACGCCTTTCTCCATGGTTTTAAGGTAAAGCTTGGCATTCTCCACGTCCGAAGCGGACGCGAAGACCCTGGTTCCCGTGCCGGAAAACTTGGCGATGAGATTCTCGAGAGGAATTATCGTCCAGTCGGATGATGAGAGGATTACCACCGAACATTTTCCCGCCAATGCCATCGCCCTCTCTTGGTCCTTCGGTGAACCAATCTCGACTATCTTCACATCTTCGCCGGCCGTTATCAGCTTGATCTTGCCCAACGATGAGAAATCGAGGTCCTCCTTTCTGACGACTGCTGCGGTTATCCCCGATTCGATCGCACTGATGAGCATCTCCTTCCTGTCCTCCTTGGACTCAGGAACGTCCGCCCTTACCCAGATCTCTTTCTCCATTTGATTTTCCTCCCCTGTGTCCGCGCATTCAATCGCTTACCGGCCTGGAACCATGTCAGCACGCGTTAAAAAACTTATCAGCACTTGACGGCTTCCAGAAGCGCGAAGTCGGTCCAGTTATCGGGATCGTCCTCTACGTTTTCTTTCAGGAGCACGAGCCCGTAATGGAGGCCTGCTGCCATTCCGCATATAACCGCGGTGTCTTCGGGCAGCCTGCCGTCCGATAGCATCTCCGCCGCCAGCGCAGTGTCTTCAACCTCCAGCCTGCCGGCGCCGGGGAACAGCTGGCTGACATTGCGGTACGTCTGGCCCAGGGCCTGCACATGAGAAGCCACTGCAGAGATCCTTGCTTCCTTTCTCCTGACGAAAACACAGTGGTGGATCGGCATGCTGAACTCTTCGATGATCCGCAGTTCTCCCAACTTCATCGCCTTCTCCGTCTCCAATACCGGTCCTGCGACCATGTTTCTGACCGCGACCACCCCGTAGTCCACACTCCCCGAAATGAGGGCCTTTACCACTCCCTCCGAACTGACCAACGGTACCAGTTCGGCCTCGATGTTCCCCTTATTCGCTATGACCCGGGCTGCTTTTTCCGAATTGGATAACGGTATGCCCATGTATCCTATCTTCTTCATCGACCCCGAGATAAAGATGATGGATTAAAACTTGACCTATTGCCGCTCTTCTTGAAAAGTATATTAAATTGAAAGGTTGTCGGGGGGTCCAGTACTATGCAGTCTGTCGACACCCTGTTCTACGTCCTCCCTTGCCGGAGAGAGATAGATTGGCGGCCGACCGGCTGACTGGAGGAATTTCAATGTGGGAGAGCAAAGAGATCAGAGAACTCAAAGAAGGCCGTTATGTCAACATCGACGATGAGCCCTGCAAAATAACTTCTATAAGCATGTCCAAACCCGGAAAACACGGATCCGCCAAAGCGAACATAGAGGCCGTGAGCATATTCACCGGCGCAAAGAAATCCCTTTTCGGACCCGTGGGGACCAAGGTTCAGGTACCTGTCATCGACAAGAGGAAGGGCCAGATACTGACGATGCACGACAACGAGATCCAGATAATGGACCTCGAGACCTTCGAGACTTTCAGCATGCCCATAAACGAGGACCACACCGGCACTCTGGCAGAGGGCGGGGAGATAATGTACCTCGTGGCAATGAACAGATACAAGCTGATGTAAGGCGGGTATAAGATGCCTTACGGGCTTTCGTACGCCGGAGCGGACGCTGAGTACAGCGAGGCCGATGCTTTCCTTTTCGGAGTGCAGTACGACCACACCGCATGCTTCAGAGCCGGGGCGCGCGAGGGGCCGGGGGCGATCAGACGCTCTTCCTATAATTTTGAGGAGTTCCACTTCGAGCACGGCCTGGACCAGCACGTTCCCGCCGTGTATGATTACGGAAACGTCGATGATTTCGTGATGCCCGAGGACATGTTCTCGGAGGTCGAGTTCGCGGTGGGGCCCGCCGTAAAAGACGGAAAGTTTATCATCGCCCTCGGCGGAGAGCATTCCATCAGCATACCGATCATCAGAAGCCTGCCCAAGGACACCGCTCTCATCTCCATAGATGCTCACCTGGACTCCAGGGATGAATATCTCGGAACTCCGTTCAGCCATGCCTGCGTCATGCGCAGGGCGGCCGAGCATCTCGGCCTGGACAACGTTTTTGTGCTGGGGGTCAGAGCGGTCGGGATGGAGGAGCTTGACAGGGAGGACTCCGTTCCTTTCATCAGTTCCTACGAAATACTGGAGAAGGGCATCGAGAGTGCGGTCGAAAAGGCGCTCGACAGCGTTAGGAGCGAGCGCATCTACGTAACGTTGGATATTGACGGCATCGACCCCGCTTATGCACCCGGGACCGGGACTCCGGAGCCTTTCGGCCTTCTTCCGATAGATGTAAAAAAGGCGATCGGGATGGTGGGCGACAGGCTATGCGGTTTCGATGTCACCGAAGTCTGCCCCCCTTACGACCCGACCGGTATAACGTCGGTTCTTGCCTCTAGGTTCGTGAACGAGGCCCTGGCCGTTTACGGTAAGAGACTGGGCTGAGACCTTACATTTCTTCCGCCGACATATCGGACCGCTTTGTTTTCACGGCGCGCTTCGATCTGTCCGTTGCCTTGGGCTCGGGCAGGTCGAGCACCGCGTCCGGGTCCAGGAACTTCGCGACCTTCTCCTCGAACTCGTTGGCTCTCTGAATAGATACCACTTCGTCCTTGGATTCGGAATATATCCTGAATATGGGCTCGGTCCCCGATGGCCTTGCCAGCACCCAGCCGTTCTCGAATATCATCTTCAGCCCGTCGGTGCTGTCCATGATCCCGTCGGTGACCGTCTTCTTGAGATAGTTGATTACCGCCATTTTCATCTTGTCGGGACACTCGATCTTCCTCTTCTGAGTGTAATAGACGGGAAGTTTTTCCACCTGTTTCGAGAGCGGTCCGTTCAGTGCGATCGCCTCCAGCATCTTGGCGACCGTCATGGCCCCGTCCCTGCAGTACTGCTGTTCGGGGAATATCAGCCCGCCGTTCTCCTCTCCGCCGAAGATCGCTCCATATTCCTTCATCTTCCTGGCGACGATCGGCGACCCCACAGCGGTATACTTCAGTATCCCGCCTGCCTCGTTGACGACCTCTTCCACCATCGACGATGAGCTGACCGGCGTGACGATCTTACCTTTCCTCTTTGAAAGCTCGAGTTTAGCAAGAAGGGCCAGGCTCTTGTCTCCGCTGACGAATTTACCTCCGTCTGTGATGAAAACGCACCGGTCTGCGTCGCCGTCGTGGGCGATTCCGATGGATGCCTTAGTGTCCTTTGTTAGTGAAATGAGGTCTGCAAGGTTCTCTTCGGTAGGCTCGCTCGGGCGCCCGGGGAACTCTCCCTGCGCGTTGCAGTTCAACGTGACGGTCTTGATTTGAAGCCTCTTCAGAAGGAGCGGTGCGGTTTCGAATGCCGCCCCGTTCGCACAGTCCAGGCATGCCGTGATGCCTGCGCTCTTGATCTTTTCGGTGTCCACATGGGAAAGTACCGCATCGATGTATGCCTCGCCCGCGTCGTTGACATGATCCATGGTCCCGGCCTCGTCCCACTTGCATGTGCGTATCTCCGTGGCGTAGATCTCCTCGATGAGGGCCTCTTCCTCGCGGCTTGCCTCGGTCCCGTCCGCTGAGATGCATTTGATTCCGTTGAACTGCGGCGGGTTGTGGGAGGCTGTGATCATTACGCCTCCGCTCACGTTCTCGTGTGTTTTAACGTAATATTGCAATGCCGGAGTCGGGACCATCCCCAGGAACAGAACGTTGACTCCGACCGACATCAGTCCGGCCGAGATGGCCGTTCTGAGCATGTCTCCGGAAGAGCGGGTGTCCGTCGCTACAGCGACCGCTCCCTTCATTACCTGTCCTATTGCCTTCCCCATCTGAAGTGCGAGTTCAGAGGTCAGGTCTTCGTTGACCACCCCCCTGACGCCGTTGGTCCCGAACAATCTTGCTGCCAATTACTTCCTCCTTGCTGCAATGAAAATAGATATCATGTCGGCACATGCCTTGACTGTATCCGAGGCCTCCTCGATGCCGTGAAGTATGTCCCTTGAGAGAATGATTCCTCTGACGTCCATGTCGGACAGGTGTATCCTTTTGATGCCCTCGAAGTTCATTTCGTCGATGACGCGCTCCTGGTCCTTTACATACTCAATGCCTCTGACCGCTTCCTCGCCGTCGCGGGAGTGGAATGCGTCCATGGCACCTATGAGCATCTTCATCTCGTTCTCCAGCTCGGAGGCCGTCTTGAAAATGAAAAGCCATATGTCCTCGGGAATACGGGCTTTGGTCTCCTTCGCCACCTGTAAATGAATGGATGATTCTTTGGACCAGTTGGCCACGTGATCCAATGCCCTGACGAAATTCAGAAGGTCCTCTCTGTCCTGAGCGCTCAGGCCTGAGGCGACGATTTCGGTCGAAAGCCTGTCTTCGATGCGGTCGGCATCGCGCTCGCTCATGACGAGACGGTCGACGCACTTCATGGCCTCGACCTCATTCTCTTCGCCCATGGCACCTATAGCCATCTTCAGTTCGATGACCGCGTCCATGACTATCAATGCGTGGTCCCTTGCGCCGTTCTCGACTGAGCCCGCCTTTTTGTTGCCGAACCAATCGAGAAGATCTTTTGAATTGCTCATGTGATGCTGCCCCCTGAACTGCAAGGTCTTCGAACGTGCAGTCCCAAGACCTGCAGAACGGTATCGTCTGCCGTGTATTATAAAGAACCTCTGGCGCGCGACGTCACGCCAGCGAGATGCTGACTACGTTGCTGCCACGGAGGATGATGCTGTTCATGCGCCTCTCCTCGCCGGCGGGGTCCTTGACGGCCACTTCTTCGAGCACCATGTTCATGTACTCGTCGAAAGAGGTCAATTTCCCCTCTATGACCTTTCCGTCCTTTAGCTGAAGAACCACTTTCTTTTCCACGGACTTTTCAAGCAAGGCTAGCGGTAATACCATTGTAATCCCTCCGTGCTACACCTTTGTTCGATTTAAATCTATTCGCCGTCTTAAAGGGCTGATACGGGCGGAGAAAGCGATCGGCTGGCCTTTGTGCGCTTTCCATTATTGGGATTTTCTCGAGGGGCCCTTCGCAATAGGTCTGGTCCGACGTCCTACGGCTACCGCCCTCCCAGCTGCGACGACCAGAACGGCAGATATCAGAAATGCCAACCTATCTGGTGAATACATCTGGGGGAGGATTACGAAAGTCCCGAGGGAAGCGGCCGATATGGCTATCAGAAGGAGCGGCACGGTCAAGCCGAACTCTTCGCGGACCTTCACATGTACCACCTTGTGTACGATAGATGCGGTGGCCATGAGCGATATGCCCAAGAACAGGCAGAGCCTGAGATTATATACGGCGGACACGGCGACCGATGCAACTGCGACTATTACAAGGAACACCGATAGAATGACCTATGGTTTCATCCATCCCATCTTCTCGAACAATGAACGTATAAAAAACGCATGCTCTCAAACAGTCCGCCCCGACCCGAAATGCTTCATCCGATTGCCCGATGATACTTTGGCTCTCAGCATGGTCGGGATCACTCCTCGTCTTCCCGGGGGGCTTCCGATTTCGGAGAGTTTCTCGCCTGTGCGTCTATCCACGTCCTTATGGCCTCTTTGCCCGATCCGGTTATCCCGAAATACTCCTTGAAACGTTTGGTGGTCGTCAGCTCGAGAGTCTGGCCCTTTTTCTTGCCGCTGACGAAATCACGTTCCATGAGCTCCCTCACATCGTCGTATGTGCGCGAGCCCAGCACTTTGAAGAGCTCTGACTGCAGCACGGGCTGGTTGTAGGCTATCGTGCTCAGGGTCCTCATCGTGCCCCCGCTCATGTCCGCCTTGGAGAACTCGCCCGTGAAATCGGCATACTCGGAACGAAGCATCATGCGGTACTCGGAGCCGAACTTTGCAATGGTTATGGCCGAACCGCGAGAGTCGTAATCCCGTCTGAGGTCCATTATGGCGTAGCGCACCTCTTCTTCCGAGATGCCCGTCTTTGCGGCTATGTCGGCAATCCTCAGATTGCCCGCGCTGGAGAACAGTGCCGCCTCGACAGCGCATTTGACATCCAACTCAGTTCACCGCCTCGGCCGCCATCCGCCTGCCGTCCTCCTTCCCGGATATCCCGTCTATGAGGATCTCCACGAAGATGTCCCCGCGCGGAAGCTCTGACTGCCTGACATCCAGCTTCCCTTCCCTGACGAGATGTAGGACCGAGCAGAACACCTTCAGATTGTGCATCACGTCCCTGTCGTAGAGGTCGTTCATGCATATTTCGCCCGTGCCGAGCCTTTCGATGCTCTTCCACACGGCCTCGACGTCCTTCTCGTCGTCCTCGTCATGGGCCTTGTTATCGAATTTCTTGGGCTCCTTGTCCCTGATTGCCTCCCTGACGCGGTCCCTCTCCTGCTGGACGGCTATGTCTTTCCTTGCCTCCTCGAAAGCGTCGATGAGCTCGTACATCGTGACCTGACGGGTGGGTTCCCTGGCGAAAGCTTCCTTAAAGGCGACCTGGGGAACGAACATTCCCTCCTCTTCGTCGTAGAAGAAGTCCTCTGGTATCTCCAGGACGGGTTCGGCAGGCTCCTCGTACCTGCCACGGGTGGCATCGGACTGCATCCTCAGCACCTTCCATGCCATGAGCATCAGCTTTCCGGCCACGATCATGTCGAATCTGTTTTCGGCGACCTTCGCGGAGTACAGCCTGACGAATTCCGAGAGATCGATCTCCCACGGATCGATGCCGTTCTCTATCACCAGATTGAAGACGGACCTTATCGACTCGTCGACAGGGTCTCCGAGCTTCTCTCCGCCGTCGGCCTTGGAAAGGATGCTCATGTACCCGTTTATCCTCTCAGCGTTCTCAGCGCTCTCGGTCAGCGCCTTGTGGAACAGCAGGTGCTGCTCCATCTCCTCGTATTTCGTGTTCCCATCCACTTTCATTCCCCCGTTTGTCCCTGTGCCTTCACCGCATCGTCTTCGTATTTCGAAACCTCTGCGAAGTCCGGCTGTATTATTACCTTGCTCACGCCCGAAGGCGGCCTTGTTACACCTATGAGGTGGTCAGCCATTGCGAGCGTGACCTTCCTTAGCGACACCTGGATGAACTGTGCCTTAGCAGAGCTCTCCCTGACCCTCCCTGCCACGATCTCCGCGTTCTCGGCGTCAAGGAACATATCTACCTCGTCCAGGACGTAGAACGGCGAAGGCTGGTACTCCTGAATGGCAAAGATGAACGCGAGCGCCGTGAGAGACTTCTCTCCTCCCGAAAGCGCCTCCAGCCTCAGCAGTTTCCCGTTCTTGGGCTTGGCGTTTATCGACAGGCCTCCCAGGAAAGGATCTTCCTCCGACTCCAGATCGATGAACGCCTCTCCGCCCCCCGACAGTGTGGCATATATCTCCTTGAAGTTCTCACCTATGGCCTCATAAGCCTCCATGAACAGCCCCTTCTTCTGGCCGTTGAGCGATTCGGTGAGGTCCGTGAGTTCCTTTATGTGCTGTTTTAGACGTCCGACCTCCTCGCTGAGGCCGTCGTACCTCTTCTTCTTCTCGTCGTAGTCCTCTATTGCGCGCAGGTTGACGTTCCCGATCCTGGACATCGTAGTCTCGCAGGACCTTATGGTGCGCCTGATCTCCTCTTCCGAGGGGACGGGCATCTCCACCTCGAAACCTATCTGCGCCATCTCTTCTCTGAGTCTTGCTATATTCTCGTCGATACCTATTACCGATGCATTCATGGACGAGACCGTGCCCTCTTTAACCTCGATTTTTTCCTGAACGCTGCCGCTCTCTCCGTCGAGACGGTACCTGTTCTCCATCAGAGCGTCCCTCTGGTTCCTCAGGCCTTCGATGCCTGCCTCCATCTTGGACTCGATTCCTCTGAGGACCTCTATTTCGGTCTGGGACTCCTTAAGGGAGCTCTCGTACCTCGCCACACTGTCTTCGTTCTCCCTGATTTTGACAACGACTGTTTCCAGCTGCTTCTTCAGGGACTCGGTCTGCTTCCCGAGGCCGGCGATTTCCGCCTCCAGGGCGTTCTTCTCGTCCCTGTGACCGGAAAGCTCCCCATTGAGCTGGTATATGCGGTCCCTGACGTTCTGGATGTGTTCCTGGAGCTCGGCGGGGGCGATCTCCTTGATCCGCTCCCTTATCTTGGCCCTCTTCGCCCTTAGGGACTCCAGTTCGGCGGACGCTTTGGACAGCAGCGCCTTCGCGGCCTCGAGTTCCGCGTCCCATCTGGCGCATTGGGACTTCTTTTCTTCGAATTCTTCCGAGAGGGTCTTCCTGACCTTGTTGAGCTCGGATATCTGTGCCCTGAGGCCTCCGATCTTGGACTGCGCGTCCATGCCCTGGGCGCCGGCCTTCCTCATCTCGTCGTCGAGCCTGCGGATCTCTTCGCGCACGGCCCTCATCTGGCCCCTTAGGGCGTCCAGGGCGTCGTTGGCCTCTCCCAGTTTCCTTCCGACCTCTTCCAGGTCTGATTCGGAGGAAGCGCCGAACTTCATAACGGCATCCTGCCTTAGAGTGCCGCCCACCATCGCACCGGAGGCTTCGATGAGCTCGCCCTGCATCGTGACCATCCTTATGCCGCCCATTATGGCGCGGGCGGCGCCCAGGTCCTTCATGACGAGCGTGTCGCCCATGACGTACCAGAATACGTCCTGGTACCTCGGATCGAATTTTATCAGGTCTATGGCATAGCCTTCCGATGATTTGACAGCCATGATGGCCTTCGCCCTCGGCTTTCCTCCGATCATCTTCGTCAGGGGAAGGAACGTAACGCGGCCGAGCTTGTTGTTCTTCAGGAAGCTTATGGCCTCAGCGGCAACCTCGTCGTCGTCCACGACCACCGCTGTCATCTTGCCGCCGGCCGCCACGGAAACAGCGGTCTCGTACTGCGGGTCCACCGTCGCCAGTTCCTGCACCGTCCCGTGGATTCCGGACATTTTCCGTTTGTCCCTCAGGGCAAGTATCGCAGACACCGCGGTGCTTCCGCGGTTCATGTTTTCGGAGACTTTCTTCTCGGCAGAAAGGCGACCGTATTCGGAGTCGAGCCTGCGTATGGCATCATTGAGCTCGGACTCCTGCCTCTCCATCTCGGCCTCTTTCTTCTTTGCCTCCAGGATCTTCCTTGAGAATTCTTCGACCGTGGGCGCCCCGTTCTCCTGTTTGACCTGCTGGAGGTTCCATTCTGCGTCCTTTATGTCAAAAGAGGCCGACTGTATCCTCTCATCCATCGAGGCAAGCGCACGTGCCCCTTCATCGGCCAGGCTCTCTGCCTTCGCCGCGGCTACCTGGGCATCTTGCTCTTCAGCGCCCTTTGAATCTATCTTGTCTTCGAGCTCGGCGAGGGCTTTCTGAAGCTCCGTGTGCTCCCCGCCGTGCTCGGCCATCTGCCTGCGGATCTTCTCATCCTCGGCCTTGGCCAGACCGAGCTTCTCCTCGGCCTGTTCTATCGCTATTTTTACGTCATCGAGTGAATTGTTCAGGTCCTTCGAAGTTTTTTCGTTATCCGATATGGATTCCTCGATGGATTCGCGGTATGCGACCTGCCCCGAGATATCTTCCTGCATGGATTCGATGCGGGCCTTCTGGGTAGCGATCTTGATCTTTACGTTCTCTATCCTGCCCTTCAGCTCTTTGTATTCCGGGCCCACCTTGGCGCTGATCTCTTCTTCCTTACGTACGATGGCGTTCTCGTTCTCAGAGTATTCGGACTTTATCTGAAGCTTCCTTTCCCTTAGCTTTGCGATCTCTTCATCGAGCTGCCTTATCTGGTTCTGGAATCCTTCGCGCTTGGACTCCTCTATCTGCATATGCCTGTGGGTGAGCTGCGCCTTGGACATCTCCAGGCGGGACTGGGCCTCCAAGTACTTTCTGGCATCCTCCCGGTCTTTCTCGAGCTGCCTTATCTGGTTCTCGAGCTCCTCGAGGACGATGTTGATGCGGTCCAGGTTCGTCTCCGCCTCCGATTTCTCGACGGCGGCGTTCTCGATATCCTGGTCGAAGCTGGCGATCCCCGAGATCCCGTCGAGTATCCTCCTTCTCTCCACCGTTCCCATCTGGACTATCTTCGTGACATCGCCCTGTTGGACCAGGTTGTATCCGTCGGCGCTTATCCTGGCCTTGGTGAGAAGGTCTTCGAATTCGGCCATTGTGGATTTGCGGTCGTTGACATAGAAATATGAGTAATAATCGGTCTTCGCATCGTTGAAACGGACCATCCTGGTCAGGCGGACGATGTCGTCGTCCCAGGGCATCATGCGGTCGGAGTTGTCGAAGACCAGCGAGACCGTCATGAAGCTGGCCTTGTTCTTGGTCTTGCCCCCGTCGAATATCAGGTCGGTCAGCCGTCCGGCCCTGACCGCCTTGGAACTCTTAGGCCCCAGCACGAACAGTATCGCGTCGGTAATGTTTGACTTCCCCGAGCCGTTGGGACCCGTTATAGCTGTATAGCCTTCCATGAGCGGCACTACAAGTTTACCGCCGAACGATTTGAAATTCTCCATTTCCACTTGCTTTAAGTACACGTCACACCCCGCGCCGGGCGACGTCGGCGCTATTCGCGCCTACTGTGCATCCCCATTTGTTCGATTACGAACGGTGATTAAATGTCTTAGATAATATTTAAATACAATTATCCCTGGCACATCTCTGAGCGCCTTATTTAGGGAAAAATATCGATTTCTGCGACGGAAGGGACCACATAATCGGGTTTTATCTCCGACGAGACCAGATCTTCCTCTGACGTCTCCCCGGTGAGGACCAGAACAGAGCGTATTCCCGCATCGCGGGCCATCCTTATGTCCGTGTAGAGGCGGTCTCCGATCATTACCGTACCGGAAGGGTCCGCGTTCATGACCTTCGCGGCCATTTCCAGCATCAGGCGGTTGGGCTTGCCGATTATTGTTGCCTTTTTGCCGGTCAGAGACTCGAAGAGCCTGATGAAGGGGCCTATGTCTACATCGTAGAAGTCTTCGGTGGGGCACAGGTCGTCCGGGTGGGTGGCGATGAGCTCGGCTCCCGAAGCGATCAGATGGTATGCCCTGTTTATCCTGTCATAGCATATGGTCCGGTCGAAAGTGAGCAGCACCGTGTCCGGCCTGTCGTCTGTGACATCGACGCCGTATGAAACGATCTCTTCCTTCACTTCGGGCGACGCCAGAAGGAATACTCGGGCACCGGGACGGAACTCCCGGAGATATCTCGCCGTGGCCGTCGCGGATGTGATTATCTCGTCCTCGGAAATATCGAAGCCCATGCTGCTGAGCCTCCTATAGTAGAAACCGCGCGTATGTGAAGAATTGTTCGTTATGAAAGCGTAAGGTATCCCTGCCTTCCTGAGGCGCGCCACGAACTGGGCCGCGCCTTCCACGGGTTGGTCTCCGTGGTAGACCGTACCGTCCATGTCCAGCATGACACCGGCGACATCAGTGCCCAGCTTCAAGCTCTTCCCTCGCGGCCCTTATCGTCTCTCTGAGTCCTGCCCTCGCCTCTTTGCTGTATATGCAGGCGGCAGGATGATATGTCGGTATGAAAACGGTCTCCTTTCCGCCTATCACGACCGATATCCGCTTGTTCGCTATCTCGCCCATCCTGCCCTCGTATCCCAGGATATCCCTGCATGCGGATTTGCCTAACCCTATGACGATCCTGCATTGTGACAGTTCGCTGTCCAAAAACTTCCTGCATGCCGCCATCTCCTCCTTGGTCGGGTCCCGGTTCTTGGGCGGACGGCATTTGACCGTGTTGGTTATTATGACCCTGGACCGGTCGAGGCCCTCTTCCGCCATCATCTTATCGAGTATCTTTCCAGACCTGCCCACGAAGGGTCTGCCTTGGAGGTCTTCGGACTCGCCGGGAGCCTCGCCGACGAAGGCTATCCCTGACGAAAGATCCCCGCTGGGGAGGACGATGTTCGTCCTCCCCGAGCACAGCGGACAGAGCATGCAGTCGGTCGGAGGCCTCAAACGCGGCCCTCCAGTATCTCAGAGGCTTTGACCAGCGGCCTCAACGCAGCTCCCGCTCCATAAAGGTTCTCCGAGCCGCCTCCCTGACGGTCTATGACGGAAACTACGTCGGTGACCACGCCGCCCGCCTCGCGTATGGTTGCTATGGCGGCGATGCTTGAACCGGCAGTTGTGATGACGTCCTCGACCACCAGAACGCGATCCCCTTCCTCCAGGTCGCCTTCGATAAGCTTCCCGGTCCCATGGTCCTTCTTCTCCTTTCGGACCATCACAAATGGGATCCCCGTCTCCAGCGAAAGGGCGGCGGCCAGAGGTATAGATCCCAGGACTACGCCTGCTATCCTGTCGGGGCGGTACCCGAGCTCCGACACCTTGGAGGCCATCAACCGGGCTATGAGCTTCAGCACCTTCGGGTTGGTGCTCGCTTTTTTGATGTCTATGTAATACGAACTTTTCGCTCCCGATGCAAGAGTGAAGTCTCCGAACTGCAGTGCCCCGCAGTCTATCAATGCTTTCGACATTTCTCCCATTTTTGTCACCATGGTTCTTTCTTTAGGCCGGCCTTGAATCCGACTATGTTGACGATCCTGTGTATTCCGAACATTATCAGAACAAGGAATATGAGTGCCAGTATGTTCCATCCTTCGACATATGTCGAATATATCCATCCGGGGAAGAACAGAGCTGTAAGAAGCAGCGCTCCGGCGACGAAATCATACTGGTCCAGTCCGGGAGCCTTTTGCCCCCTTTCCATCCCCAGCCTGCGTTTTATGAACGCACCGCAAAGGTCCCCGAGGACCGCCCCGAACGAAAGCGTGCATACTATGCCCGCGCACTGCCAGAACGGACCGTATCCCCAGTGTTCGGCCGGATCGAAGATGTGGGAAATCCCGATCAGGATTAGACCCAAAGCAATTCCGGAGAACGCCCCTCCGAAAAAGCCCCTCCAGGATTTTCCGTCCCCGAATATCCTTTTGCCCCTCCAGGACCTGCCGAAATCCATCTTGGTACCGCCGCCGAACACGACCGCAGCGGAGTTTGGCAGCATGGCGGGCAGAAAAACCCAGAGTCCCACGAGCATCAATCCGACGGCGCCTAGAACGTCCATTATATCCTCTGTTCTGGATAGGGGTCCATCGTTTAACCTTTGCTTGTCTGATGAGTAGCAACTTTGATAATCCACCGTGCGAATCGGAACGCATGTTGATCATGGACACCTCGGCATTCTTCACGATGGATTGGATACCCGAGGAAGATTTCCTCTGCCCGCCCGGGATAGTGGAGGAGCTGCAGAGGTTCGACGATCCGCGCCTCGCACTTTGGGATGACAGGCTCAGGGTGTCCGACTGTACCCGCCCGTCTTTGGAAAAGGTGAAGGAAGAGGCGAAGAGGACGGGGGACCTGGGGAGGCTATCTCTGGTGGATCTCACAGTGCTGGCACTTGCTTTGGACACCGGCGGGACCATAATGACAGACGACTATTCGATACAGAACGTGGCCAGGTCCATGGGGATGCCGTATCGCGCGGTCGGGACCTCAGGGATAACGAAAAAATACAAATGGAACTACAAGTGCATTGGCTGCGGCAAGTGGTTCAAAGAGAGGTCGGACGAATGCCCGATATGCGGATCGCCTATGCGTGCCCACCGTAAGAAATGATCAGGGGAACAACCGCATGCATCTCACGAGGTTTGCCATGCGCCTTTGTCCCAATATGCGCATGCACAGGTCCGTCCTGCGGTCCGAACCGAACGCGAATGTGTCAGCGAGCTTCTTGTTGAAGGCTGCGGTCTTCAAAGGCTTGCCGATTGCGGCCCTGAAACCCGAATCGTAATCATCAAGCGGCCTTCCTTTGAGTATATGGTCTGCCACCACATTCCCGCATATGCGACCGGATATCATCGCCTGAGGGATGCCGCCTCCGTTTACCGAGGCGACCTGTCCCGCAGCGTCTCCGACCACCAGGCCGTTGCCGGATACCGTTCTCTTGATCGGCCCCTCGCTGGGGACGTACTTGCCGTGGACCTCCTGTATTATCTCCAGCCCCTGCTTCTCAGCGAACTGCCTGAAGTATTCGGTTGGCTTCCCGTCGGAGAATTTGGGCGCGAACCCCACTCCGACGTTCGCGCATCCGGACTTGGGTATGATCCAGCTGTAGGCTCCGGGCGCGATGCCGCCGAAGTACATCTGAATCACGGGCTCGAAGTCTCCCTTGGCGATGGATGAGACCGCGGGATACGGATTCCTGTTCCTGGGAAGGCCAAGCTCGCGGGAGACTCTGGAAGTGGGACCGTCTGCACCCACTATCACTTTGTATTCGATCTCCCCGCCCTCGGTGACTGCTATACCGTCCTCTATCCTCAGGAAGCCGCATCCCCTCACGAGTTCCGCGCCTGCTCTGACCGCCTCGGATGCCAGATGCTGATCGAATCTGTCCCTGTCGACGGTAAACCCTGTGAAGGGGAATTCGGTGATCCGACCTTTCGGAGATATGAACCTCATACCCTCTATCTGTCTGGATATCAGAGAGTGAGGGATGTCCAGCGTGTCCTCGAGGTCCGGCGCGTTGGGGAAGGTGCCACGGGTCTCCTCCAAACTGGGGATCATCTCCCCGCACCTTACCGGCACTCCTACCTCGCCGCGCCTTTCGATGATTTTCACGGACACTCCTTTCTCGGCAGCGAAGCGCGCCGTCATACTGCCTGCGGGGCCGGCCCCTACGACCAGAACATCAACTTTCTCGGCCATGGGATCACTTGTCCCTGGTCACTATGTAATCGCCAAGGGCGAGAAGCGCCCTCTTGTAGATCGAGTCGCCTATGACATCGAGGTTGTGGCGTGCTTCGCTGAGCACTTCCATCGCCTTTTCCCTGCATCTTCGTATGGCATCTGTCTTCTTGATCATGCCTATGGCCATTTCCACGGTCTCTGCATCAGGTTCCTTCGTTTCGAATACATCGATGATCTGCTTTCCGTAACGGGGATCTTCCATGGCATAGATGATGGGTAGCGTGGGTTTTCCCTCGATGAGGTCGATCCCGACAAGCTTGCCTGTGCTGTCTTCGTCACCGACTACATCCAGCGTGTCGTCTATTATCTGGAATGCCATTCCCAGGGCCAGTGCGTAATCGCCTATGGCATCGAGGGTCTCCATGTTCGCATCAGAAATGTAGGCGCCGGACTTTGCCGATGCCGAGATGATCTTGGCGGTCTTGCCGTTGATGATGTCCATATAATCGGCCTCGGTGACCTTGGATCTGTGCTCGAACTTCTTCTGAGTGAATTCCCCTGCGCTCATGGATGCCGAGGCTTCGACTATGTATCCCACTATGCCGGGGGACGTTGCGCCTATCAGCCTGAAGCCCATAGCAAACATGAAATCGCCGGTTATTATGGCCTTGCCGATCGTGTATTCCCTGTAAAGCGCCTTGCGGCCTCTGCGCAGCTCGCCCTGGTCGTTGATGTCATCATGCACAAGGGTAGCGCTGTGGATGATCTCGAAAGCAGAGCCGACCTCTATGGCCCTCTGAGGGTCCCGTCCTCCGCATGCGTAATATGCCAGTATGCACACGGCGGGCCTGATTCTTTTGCCTCCTGAAGTGATGACATACTTGCACATCTCGGTGAGCTCTTGGTTCTCGGACATCAGCTCCTTGGCCATGAGGTCCTCGACCTTTTCCAGCTCATCCGATATGCAGTCGTGCCAAAGGTCGGACATAACCTTGAGTGAAGGTTGTAATCTACTTAATGCTTTTCCAGAGAAAAATATCAAAATAGCCAGAGCGCAGGCGTGTATCAGAAAATGGGCCCTGCCCCCGCAGGGGGGCAGGTATGAAATTGTTTGGTCCGGCCTTCAAGGCATTACCGCGGCGGCGGCCTGAGAGCAGTAGTAGAGGAAGGGCTCGGGGAATATACCGAGAGCTATTACTCCCAAAACGCACAGCACTGCCGCAACGGTAAAGGCCGCTGGGACCTTGATCTTCTCTTCGGACTCTCCCTTCTCGATGTACATCGCCTTGACTATCTTGGCGTAGTAGTACAGTGAGATGGCGGAGTTCAGTATGGCCACGAAGGCAAGCCATATCCACTGGGACGAGATCGGATCTCCGAGTCCTGGGACTATCGCCGAGGAGAACAAGAAGAACTTGGCCGTGAATCCCGCGAGAGGAGGTATTCCTGCAAGCGAGAACACGCACAGGAGCATGATCGCCGAGAGCAGAGGTGCCCTCTTTGCCAGTCCCCTGTAGTCCTTCAGCGTCTCACCGACACCGACCGTTATCAGCGCGGCCACGACCACGAACGCTCCTCCCTTCATGAACACGTGGGCGAACATGTAATAGATCGCCCCGGTCAGTGCCCAGTCGCTCAGTATGGCGAGAGCCATGAGCATGTAGCCTGCCTGTGCTATCGAAGAGTACGCAAGCATCCTCTTCACGTTGCCCTGGACGATGGCCAGTATGTTTCCTACGGTCATCGTTATGGCCGCGAGGATCGCGAACACGTACTGAATCGACTCGGTCATGAAAGGCTGTGCGGCCTGTATCGTGACGAACATCACGAAGAAGACCTTGATGTAAACGATGAGCCCCATCTTCTTGGAGCCCGTTGCGAGGAACAGAGACACGGGTGTCGCCGCTCCCTCGTACACATCAGGCGCCCACATGTGGAACGGGGCGGCCGCGATCTTGAAACCGTATCCTGCAATCATCGTCGCAAGGGCGATTACCAGTCCCGCTGTGTACCCCTGGGTTGCGAGGGCCGCCGCGATGTCTGCGATGTTTGTAGTGCCTGTGAGGCCGAACAGCATCGAGATACCGTAGATGGTCAGACCGGAGGAGAGACCTCCGATGATTATGTACTTAACAGCGGCCTCCGAGGCCCTGGGGTCCTTCTTCTTCATAGCGACCATCGCGTACGAGGGGATGCTGACCATCTCTACGCCCACGAAGATCAGGAGAAGGTCCGAAGCCGTTGCGACGAAGGACATTCCCGCTGTTGCGATGAGCATCAGCGAGAAGAACGCCCCGACGTGCATCCTTGTCGTCTCACTGCTGGGACCTGCTATCAGGATCGCTATGAAGGCGACTGCCTGGAACAGCAGTATCATCAGTCCCGAGAACGCGTCGTACGTGAACAGATCGTAATACGTCCCGGTGTAGTGCCCCAGGAGGAGCAGTATGTTGAACACTGCTGCAACCACCACGAATGCCAGCGAAGCCGCGCATGTCACATTCTTGTTTTTCAGAAGAAGGTGTATGCCCGGCATCAGCAACGCTCCGATGATGACGAGCACCATGGGCAGTACCGGGGTAACGCTCCCGAAAGTATCGGGTATCCAACTGATATCAATATCTACCATTTATCACACCCCCGGCATGGCGAAGTTTGCCACGAAAGTCTCAATGTATCCCAGAGCGAGATCGGGCCATATACCGAACAGTGCTATGATCACGCACAGCACTGCCAGGGCAAAGCCCTCGGCCTTGCTCACATCGTGCACATGGGACAGTTCGACCTTGGTCGTCTCCCTTCCGAACAGCGTCCTCTGCATCGCCCAGATATAGAATCCGGCGTTTAGCATTATGGACAGCAGACAGAACACGATCAGCCATATCATGCCCATCGCCTCTGCGGCGACATAGAACGAGAATATGACACCGAACTCTCCCCAGAACCCTACGAGACCGGGCAGGCCCAGAGAGGCCATGAATCCAATCATCATGAAGGTCGCATAGGCAGGCAGTTTGCCGGCCAGGCCTCCGAGGAGGGGTATCTCCCTGGTTCCGAGCGCGTGGCCCGTGTAACCGCACACCATGAACAGGACTGCGGTGACGAGGCCGTGGGCGAACATCTGGAAGACAGCGAACATTATCCCGATCTGCGCTATGCTGGCTTCGGGCGATGCGGCGTACTTTACGTACAGCAGCGATGCGGCGATGCCCAGCATGACCATCCCCATGTGGTTGATGGAAGAATATGCCACCATCTTCTTGAGATCGGTCTGCGCGATGCACGCGTATGCACCGTAGACTATGGAAATAAGCGCGACCACGAGTATGATCTCCGCCCACCATATGGCTCCGTCAGGGAGGGCGTTGAGCGCAACCCTGATGATACCGTAAGATCCCATCTTAAGCATTACACCCGCAAGCAGGACGGAACCTCCGGTGGGAGCCTCCACGTGCGCGTCCGGAAGCCATGTGTGGAACGGGACGGCGGGCATCTTGACCGCGAACCCGAAGAACAGCAGACCGAACACGAGGACCTGGAAGACCTCACCGAAGGACCCGGACGCGGCGTTGACTGCCGCGAACGAGAAGTCAGCTATGACTCCGGGGTTCACTGCCGCGGCCTCGAACACGACGGCGAATATACCGATCAGCATCACGAGGCTGGCTATATGCGTGTAGATGAAGAACTTGATAGCGGCGTAGTGCCTCCTGGGCCCTCCGTACCATGAGATCATGAAGTACATCGGGATCAGAGTTACCTCCCACATGATGTAGAACAGGAAGTAATCGGCCGACAGGTATACGCCCATCAGGCCCAGCTCCATGGCCATTATCAGTGTGTGGAAGTAGTTAGGCCTGTCGCTCTCGGATGCCGAGAACACGACCACCAGGAACACCAGCAGAGCGGTCAGCAGGACCATCAGCAGGCTGAGTCCGTCCATCTCGAGTATGAACGATATCCTGATGTTCGCGGCGTCGATCCAGAGATAGTTCTCTGAAAGCAGCGCCATGTTGTCGACGAACATGAGGAGTATCGCAAGTACCAGCGTTACACCTGAGAAGGCGCCCGCCACATACTTCGCGTACTTCTGTCTCTCTCCGCCCATAAAGAGCGTCGCTATGGCCCCGATGAGCGGGATCACCAGCAACAGCGTCAGTATGGGTATCTCAGCGAATATTTCGTCGAACAACTCACATCCCTCCCATGTAATAGATCAATACCAGAGCCACGACGAACACCGCCGCGACCCCGATCATCACGATCGAGGCATAGTTGCCAACGTTTCCTGTCTGAACATATTTGGCGCTCTCGCCCGATCCCACAACCGAGCCCGAGAGCCCGTTGACGGTTCCGTCTATGACGTTCCTGTCGAAGTAATCGACACCCTTTGCGATGCCGTATCCGAACTTCCAGGATATCCAGTTGTAGAGCTGGGGGAACCACCATCTCTTTTCCAAGGCCTTGTAGAGCCTGGATTCGCCCTCCTTGTTGAACTTTCCGGGGTTTACGGAGAACTTGCTGTACATGAGGTACGCAATGTATATCCCCAGCAACGCCAGGACGATCGTCAGGTAGGTGTACGGGTTGGTGAACAGCTCTTCGATGTAGTGAACCGCTCCGTGGCCTTCGTGCATACCCACTATGAACGCTCCGGTGATCGAGTCGGGAGATATGGTGATTATTCCGTCGAGCCCGAACAGGATGAGGAAACCGGATCCGAAAGCGAATATGGAGAGCAGCATCAGCGGGACCGTCATGGTAGACGGGGACTCGCCGTGCGAGTGCTCTGTCGCATGGCCCTCGGGGCCGGCGAACGTCATGTACCACATGCGGAACATGTAGAATGCCGTCATGAACGCCGTAACAACTCCGAGGATCCAGATTATCATGAATATGTATCCCTCGGGGCCGTATTCGGACGCTTTCATAACCGACTCCAGGACAAGGTCCTTGGACCAGAACCCGCTGAAGAACGGGAACCCGGCGATAGACAGCGAACCTATGAGCATCGTGATCGAGGTCCACTTCATCTTCTTGCCGAGGCCGCCCATCTCACGCATGTCCTCCGTGCCACACGAATGGATTACCGAACCGGAACCCAGGAACAGCAGGGCCTTGAAGAAGGCGTGGTTGAACATGTGGAACACGCCCGCCGTATATCCGGCGGCACCTGCCGCTATGAGGGCGGCGTTGCCTTCCTTCATTCCGATGGCCATCATGTATCCGCCCGCACCCAGGGCCATTATCATGTAGCCAAGCTGGGAGATGGTCGAGTATGCGAGGACCTTCTTGATGTTCATGTTGTTAAGCGCCATGGATGCCGCCAGTATCGCGGTTATGCCTCCGATGAGGCCGACCAGCAACATGACGTCTGCGGACTGAACGAACAGAGGGTAGCTCCTCGCAACGAGGTATACTCCCGCCTTGACCATCGTGGCCGCGTGTATCAAAGCCGAAACGGTCGTGGGGCCCGCCATCGCGTCGGGCAGCCAGTCCTGCAGAGGGAACTGTGCGCTCTTTCCGATCGCACCTCCGAACAGCAGAAGGGTCGCCAGCACTATCAGGTTCGTATCGACTGCGGCTATGGCCGCAGGGTCGAACAGGTTGACGTAATCAAGAGACTGGAACGCGTACAGAAGTACGAACAGGCCTCCCATAAAGGACACGTCTCCCAGACGGGTGACGATGAACGCCTTCTTCGCCGCGGATGCGGCGTTGTCGGAAGCTGCGTCCCCTTCGGGGTGCCTGAAGCTCCAGAACCCGATCAGCAGGTAGGAGCACAGGCCCATTATCTCCCAGAAGACGAAGGTCATCAGGTAGTTGTTCGAGATTATGAGTCCCAGCATTCCCGCCAGGAACAAGCTCACTTCGGCGAAGTATCTCCTGCTCCTCTTGCCCTGGTCATGCATGTACCCTATGGAGTATATGAAGATCAGCAGGGAGATCAGGGAGGAGAACATCAGCATCACGCATGTGAGCCCGTCCACATAGTATCCCAGTGTGAGGGTGAACCCGCCCGGGATGGAGAACCATGTCACCGCATCGGTCGCATAACCGACGCCGCCGTTGTACGCAGGTCCCGTAAGGAACTCGTACACCACCAGCACTGAGAGGACGAAGGATGCCAGGGCTCCTATTACAGCTATCAGTCCCCCTTCTTTGGGGGTTTTGTTTCCGGTCAGACCGATGATAACGAAGAAAATCAGCGGAATCACCGGTATGAGCCATGTGTATTCAATGAACATCTTACCACCTCAATTCCGTAAGATCGTCTATGACGGTCGTTTTCTTCATCTTGTATGCGTTGAGCAGTATCGCTATGCCCACTGCGACCTCGCATGCGGCGACGGCGACGGTGAACACCACGAAGACCTGTCCCATTATGTCGCCGTTGTACGCGGCGAACGCAACCAGGTTTATGTTGGCAGCGTTGAGGACCAGCTCGATGCACATCAGCACGACTATCGCGTTGTTCTTGGTCATAATCCCATAGATACCTATGACGAACAATATGGCC
Source organism: Methanomassiliicoccaceae archaeon UBA72 (assembly GCA_002509405.1). Classification (GTDB taxonomy): domain Archaea; phylum Thermoplasmatota; class Thermoplasmata; order Methanomassiliicoccales; family Methanomethylophilaceae; genus VadinCA11. Next base: position 98,617 of record DAVO01000013.1, read on the forward strand.
GAGAACATGAGGAAGAACTCAATTGGAATCATCGTCGTCCACCTCCTCTCTTGCAACGCATATCGCACCGACCATCGCACCGAACATGATCAGGGACAGCAGGGCCACAATGGGGCCGTATGTCTCGAACATTACGTATGTGAGGGAGCCGGTCAGGATGTTGCCGCTTCCGTCGATCGGGTTGAATGTGGGAAGAGACTGTGGCCAGCTGTTGGAGACGATGTCTCCCCATCCGGTGGCGAAGACAGCGAAGGTGAGGGCAGAAAGCACTATCACCGCTGTAACGATACCGTATATCGTCCTCTTACTCATCATCGTTGCCACCTCCGGTCTTCATAATGTACCTTCTGGTGAGCATTATGCTGAACGCGAACAGGATCGTTATCGCACCGACGTATACGAACAGCTGTATTATCGCCATGAACTCGGCCTCCAGGAATAGGAAGACCACTGCCACGACGACGAACACAAGGGCGAGGTAGAATGCGCTGTGCATGGCCTCTTTGTCGGTGACCATGAAGAGCGCGGCGGTGATCCCGATGGCCGCTACGGCCAGGAACATCACCATGTCGCCATTGTCGCCGAGATATCCCAGATAGTCGGTGAACATGGTCCATATGTTTTGTATTGTAGACATCAGAGCACCTCCTCGATGTGAATGGCGTCCTTGGGACAGTCAATCACACAGTTCTTGCAGCATATGCACTTCTTGGGGTCGAACAAGGGTATGAGCTTGGGCTTGCCTTTTGCGTTGAGGCCCTTCTCCACCATCTCTACCGCATCGACAGGGCATACCTTCTGGCATTTCTTGCATCCGATGCAAGCATCCTCGTCGACGACGGGGTTGTCGATCTCGTGGGGATGGTGCCTCTTCTCCGGGGATCCCGCATCGATGTCGGACTGGAGGGTGACTTCGAGATGAACCTCCATTCCGGGGGTCGTGTCCTTGAAGTTGAGCCTGCGTGGCCCGTAGAACATGTCCTCCTTGAACAGTTCCGCGAGCTCGTACTCCGGCGTGACCGTCATTGCGTTCACGGGGCAGTACTCGGCGCAGTATCCGCAGAAGGCGCACCTTCCGACGAACACCTGAGGCCTCATGACCATCTTGCCGTCGTCGTCCGCGACCTCGACCATCTTGATGCACCCTGTGGGGCACATCCTCGAGCATACGCCGCAACCTACGCATTTGTCGAACCTCAGTCCGGGGCGTCCGCGGTAGTTGTCGGGTATCCATTCCTTCTCATAGGGATAAAGGATGGTGACCGGCCTGTGTCTGACGGTCTTGAAGAACAGCCTCAGACTTACCCACATCGGCTTGAGGACCCAAAGGCTCCTGGCAGGGTTTTTCGGATATTTGTCGAGATATTTTATAGGCATCAGAAGACACCTCCTATTTTGAGCAGCACCGCAATTGCCAGGTTGATAACCGACAGCGGCATGAACACCTTCCATCCAAGGTTGAGTATCTGGTCTATCCTGACACGGGGCAGGGCGACCCTGACCCAGATCATTATGAAGAAGATGAACCAGCCCTTGAGCAGCTGCACGACCTCGGGAAGGAACCCGTTGACCGCATCGGATGCGAACGGAGCTATGTTCCAGCCTCCCAGGAACATTATGGATATCATGGCGCATGACGCGAATCCCCTGAGGTAGTCGCCCAGCATTATGAGTCCCCATTTCATTCCGGCGTACTCGGTCTGCCATCCTTCGACGAGTTCGGCCTCTGCCTCTGCAAGGTCGAAGGGCGAGCGCTCCGCTTCGGCACAGGAGCATGTGAAGAACACGATGAACCCTATGAAGAGCGGAATGATGTACCACATCGATTCGTTCTGGGCGGCAACTATTCCGCCGATGTTGAACGTGCCGGAAAGGACCGCCACGGAACAGACGATGATCAGCATAGGGATCTCGTAGGAGATCATTGACTCCGCGGCCCTCATTCCTCCGATCAGAGAATATTTATTGTTCTGGGACCAGCCCGAGACCAGGATGAAGAAGGGCGCCAAAGCGTAAAGCGCCATGACTATCAGCAGTCCCGAGTCAAAGTTCACGATGAAGAACCTGTCCGACAGGGGAAGCATGCATGCCACGAGGACCGAGGTCCCTATGATGAGGGAGACAGTCCACATGTATGTCATCTTGTCGATCTTCTTGGGCATGGTGTTCTCTTTCATGAAGGTCTTGAGACCGTCGGCCACGCACTGCATGAAACCCTTCATGCCTATCATGGTCCCTCTTCTGTCCATGAACCTTCCGAGCACCTTACGCTCTTCCCACAACGATATCAGGACACCTACGAATATCACCAGGAATATCACGAGCGCCAGGATGATTATCGAGAAGGCGTTGACCACGGCATCGGACATGAGCCACTCCGACACCGGGTTCCCAGGCAGGAGGAGATCTATGAGCCAGGCTACAATTCCTCCAAGGAACTGATACACCTCATAACCTAAGTCGTAGACCACATTGTACGTGTCGTACGGGTAGTACGGGTTCGACATCGGGTCTCCGTATTGCATCCAATCTTTCATTGAAGACACCATGTTATCACCTGTCCGTCTCTCCCATGCAGACATCTATCATAGCCATCACCGCCGGTACGTCGGCGACCCTTACACCTTTGACCATGGGCCTGGAGGCCGAGATGTTGGTGAACAGGGGGGCGCGCACCTTTAGCCTGAACGGTTTGTCCGTTCCGTCCGAGATGAGATACATCAGGGACTCGCCGCGGGGATCTTCGAGCTTACAGAACGCCTTTCCGGCCGGCACCTTGGAGGGCACCTTGAGCCTGTAGGGGGCGTTCTTGCCGAGAGCGTTGATCTTGCGGACCGCCTGCCTTATTATCTCGCAGGACTGGAACATCTCCTCGATCCTAACCATGTATCTGGAGTAGGTGTCCCCTTCCGTGAGGACCGGGACTTCGAAGTCTATTTCCCCATATTTTCCATAGGGGTCGTCGCGGCGGAGGTCGAAGTCGACGCCGCATCCTCTCATGGCTGGCCCTGTGACACCGAGGTTGGCACACTGCTCACGGGTAAGGCGGCTGATGCCTTTCATCCTCGAAACGTATATCGAGCTGCTGTCGATCATGTTGATGATGTCCCAGAGCGCCTTCTCGAAGCGCTCGGTGCATCTCATGACGTCCCTGTCGAATATATCGGTGGTGTCGTTTCTGACCCCTCCGATACGCGGATAGTTGGTAGTCATCCTCTGGCCGCACAGCCTCACATTGAGGTCGAGCCAATACTCCCTTTCTCTCATTCCCCAGAGGAAGATCGTCAGGTTTCCGAGGTCGGTCCCTACCGCCGCCAGCCACATCAGGTGGGACTGTATGCGGCATATCTCGTCGGCCACGATCCTGATGTACTCCGCCTTCTCGGGAACCTCGATTCCGAGGGCCTTCTCCACCGTCATGCAGTATAGGTGGGTGTATGTCATGGACGCCGAATAGCAGAGACGGTCGGCCATAGGTATGATCTTGGGGTACTCCCTGTTCTCGGCCTCCTTCTCCCATCCGCGGTGCAGATATCCGATGACGGGCTCCGCATCCGTTACTATCTCTCCGTCGACTCTGACCTTAAGGGTCCAAAGTCCGTGGGAGAAGGGGTGCTGCGGACCCATGTAGATCCACATCGCGTCCGTTTGGTACCTGTCTTTGGCGATCCTCTCCTCGGGAGGCGAATCGAATGTATCTATTGTGTTCTCGACTACCATCATTCCTGCCCCCTGAGCTTGTAGGACTTCCTGAACGGGAAGAACGTGTATGTGTCCGGGGTGAGGAGCCTCTTCAGCTTGGGGTGCTCATCGAATATTATTCCGAAGAGCTCATAGGTCTCCCTCTCGTGCCAGTTGGCACCTTCCCATATGAGTGCGACAGAGTGCACGTGGAGGTCTTCAAGCGGCAGCTTGGTAAATATCTCGATCACCGTTCCGCTGTAATAGTTGGTGAGGAGATATATGACCTCCAGATGGTCGATCATGTCTGCGCCCATGACTATGGAGCAGTGCTCGAACGTGAGGTTGTCGTGTATGTAGTTGCATACGTCGAAGACGTCCTCTTTGTTCAGGATCTCCGCGTGAACGCGGCGTACATCCGTTTTGCTGACTGTAACCTTCCCCTTGAACTTGTTCTCGAGGAGATGCTTTATTTCGGAGACCGAAGGCTCCTGGTAGATAGCTTCTGTGTCCATCATCTTCAGTCCTCCAGGAACACGCCTCTGTTGAAGTAGTCGCCAATCTTCTTCTGGAGCAGCATGAAGCCGTCGATCATCGCGTCGGGCTTCACCGGGCATCCGGGGATGTAGAGGTCGACCGGTACGATCTGGTCGACGCCCTGTACGCAGTTGTAGGAGTCGTACCAGGGCCCTCCGGAAATGGCGCACTCTCCCATGGCTATGACCCACTTGGGGTTGGGAATCTGCTCGTAAAGGCGCCTTATCGAGGGTCTGACCTTCTTCCCGATCCATCCGTTGATGAGCAGGATATCGGTCTGCCTCGGGGAAGAACGGTAGATTATTCCGAGACGCTCGGCGTCGTGCCTTGTGGTCGAGGCGGACGCCATCTCGAGGGCGCAGCATGCGAGTCCCCAGTGCAGGGGGTGCATGGAGTTCTTCATGGCCCATGTCCAGACGGGGCCTGTGAGCTTGTCGATGGTCTTCTTGGTCCCGGCGCTCAGAAGGTCATTGATGACCAGAGTGGACCAGTCCATGAACTCTTCGGCACTCATGGCGACCGCGTGGGGATACAGACTCATATCCATATTTTTTCCTCCTTTTTCAGCGCATACGATACGCTCAGAATTATTACGCCGAGGAATATGAGAACCCATATGCGAGCCATGGTCGAGAGACCTGAGAATCCTACGGCCCACACCATCAGGATGGTCGCGACAAGGTCGAAGACCACGAAAATGATAGCGAAAGCGTAGTATTGGAACCTGAACTGGACGTGTGCGTCCCCTATCGGTTCCGACCCGCACTCATAGGTCGACTCCATCCACGGCGTCGTTTTCGTAGGTCTTATGAACCTAGACACGAACCACGCTAGCGGCGCGAAGCCCATACAGACCACGCCTAGTACCATCAGCGGAATGTAGTACGTTATCAGTGACATTGGGGCGTCGCGACGTCTTAAAAGTATATAACGGTTGAGTCGCGTCCTTTCTTATTTACACGAGCGCGGGAACAAGTTATTATGGAGGTAGTCGATTCGCAATAGATTGCAATGTCAGCAAAGATCGGTTTCATCGGCGCCGGGAAGATGGCTTCCGCCATGATAGGCGGGATCATATCGAACGGGCTCTACACCAAGGACGAAGTGGTCGCATGCGCACCCAGCGATTCGACCAGGAGCGAGGTGGCCGCCAAATACGGTATCAGGACCTACAGGACCGCCGCTGAGGTGGCGGAAATTACGGATTTCCTGGTACTCGCCGTGAAGCCTGTCCAGCTGAGGGGCCTTTTTGCCGAGGAGGGCCTGAGGATTAACGGATCGCACCTGGTTATGAGCATTGTAGCAGGGGTCAAGATCGCTGATTTAGAGGCGTATGTGCCAGATAGCAAAATTGTTCGAGTTATGCCCAATCATTGCTGCCTTGTTGGAGAAGGTGCGGCGGGCTATTCCCGCGGAACCAAAGCCACAGACGCCGATGTCGAGAAGGTACGGAAGGTCCTTTCCTCTTCTGGCATGGCGGAAGAGGTCAAGGAATCGGACCTTGATGCTGTCACCGGGCTCGCGGGCAGCTCTCCCGCATTCATGTACATGGTAATCGACGCAATGGCCGACGGCGGCGTGCTCTGCGGGATACCGCGCGAAAAAGCGATCAAACTCGCGGCACAGTCTATGCTTGGCTCGGCGAAGATGGTCCTCGAGACCGGAGAACATCCCGATAAGTTGAAAGATATTGTGTGCTCCCCCGGCGGGACCACGATAGAAGGCGTACGCGTGCTGGAGGACTCCTGCGTGAGGTCGGCATTCATCGCGGCGGTGGAAGCTAGCACATTGAAGTCCCGCGAGATGGGGCGGAAGTGACCTTCGCGCGCCCTTATATTACTAAATAATGATAATTAGTCGCGCCTCAACGGGAACATCAGTCCCCTGAGCGCCCTTGGCGCGCTAGCCCATACGGGTTTGGACTCCCACACCAGGTCGTCCTTCTCGCATACTGTGGAGTTCATCAGCTCCATCCCCTTCTCTTTTATCCCCCATAGCAGTTCATCGCGGACGGCGTGGTCCTTTAGGGCCATTATCTCGTCGACCTCATGCATAAGGGAACGTGCGACCTCCGTCCTTCCTGTGCGGTAATTCAACCTCTCCTCTGATATCCTCCCTGCCTCGAATTCGCATTGTGCCAGTACATTAGCCGCGTCGTAAGATGCCTCTGCTATCTGGTCACGCGTCATGAGGTTTGTCTCGTATGAAAGGGTCAGCTTCCAGGAGGGGCTGTCCAGAAGAAGTCTGTGCTCCTCGAGGGTCCTCGCGAAGAACTTGTAACCCCACGCCTTCGGGTCCTCGAAAGCTCTGCTACCGGGGTCTACGAACGGTGAGAACGGAGAATTGTAAATGAAAAGAGGATCTTTCTTATCCACGAGCCCCCATAATTTTTTTGATGCTCTGGCACTGCTGATCGCCGATTCGTATGACTGGAAAGGGAGCCCGTTCATGTAGAAAAGGTCCATGCGCATGCATCCGCCTTCGAAGGCGTTCTGAACTGTTTTTTCGATGTTATCGTTGGTATATCCCTTTCCGAGGGCGAAACGCACCTCCTCGTCATGGGAATCCGGTGAGAACTCTATAGTGTATCCGCCTTCGAAAGCATGGTCAAGGGACTTAAAATAATCTGCACTGGCACCGTTGAAGAGCTCGATGACCACGTGGTTCCCTATGCCGCGTTCCTTAACCGACCTGAGGAACCTTTCGGAATATCCCGTGCCGCTCTGTCTGATGTCCCCCACGACGAATATGGGCGCCTTCATGTAACTCTGTATCGCCTCCAGGTCCTCTGCCAATTTCTCGGGGCTCCTGAAAGCGGGCCTGCTCCTGCATACGACTCTTCCGTTAGCGAAGTGCGAACCCCCGCATTCGGCGCAGTTGAGCGAACATCCACGTACCGACAGCGCCATGGTCAGAGGTTCCGAGCTCCATCCGGCCCAGGGAAGGGAGCTCTTGATATCCATTGTTTTCAGGACTCCTTTGATCATGGTCCCATAGTCGAAAATGATATCATCGAGAGTATCTGGCACAAATGATACCTTGTTATCGTGTACTTTCCCGTGACTGTCTTTCCACACCAGGTTGGGGACCACTGAAAGGTCTCCTCCGGACTCGAGTACCTGCATCATCCTTACGGTCGGCTCCTCGGTGGAGTCTCCGCGCATCACCATGTCCACCTCTGGACGGGCGATCAGCTCCTCCCAGAAGTAAGAAGATGTCAGTCCTCCAAGCTCGACCTTGGCTTCCGGATGGTGTTTCTTTACCAGCTTGGCGAGTTCCAGAGCGCCGTGGGCGTGGGGCATCCAATGGAGATCGATGAAATACACCGTCGAGTCGAGCTTTCTGATCGCCTTCTCGGCGTCGTACCTGTCGCTCATCAGCATCCTTACGGCGACGTTGACGATCCGCGTACTGAATCCGGCCCTCTGAAGATGGGCGCTGATGGTCATGAACCCTATCGGATACATCTCGAACACAGGAGAAGAGGGTATGACATCGCTTACCGGACCGTAGAAAATCGGCTTCTTCCTGAAGTCGTATACGCTCGGGGCATGTATGAATACCGCATCGTATTTTGTCATGCTTCACTTCCCATAGCGTCTTCCGCGCTGCTGATATGTCCTTATGGCACGCAGGAAGTCGATGTACCTGAAACCGGGCCAGTAGACGTCGGTGAAATAAAGCTCGGAATAGGCCAGCTGCCAAAGAAGGAAGTTTGATATCCTGATCTCCCCGGAGGTCCTGAGTACCAGGTCAGGGTCTGGAGTGTCGGAGGTGTACATGTGTTCCGACAGCACGTTCTCGTCTATGTCCTCCACATCCATCTCACCGTCCGCCACCTTCTGGGCGACGGTCTTCACAGCGGCTATGATCTCCTGCCTGCCACCGTAGGCTATGGCCATGTTGAAATGGTAGTCCGAGTAGTCTTTCGTCTTCTCGTCGGCATAATCTACGGCATCTCTGACATGTTCGGGCAGCATGGTCACATCTCCGAGCACCTTCAGACGGACCTTCTTATCGTGGACCCTGGGGCTCTCCGCGAACTTGATGAGGGACTGCCTAAGCAGATCCATCAGGTAATCCACCTCGTCTTTCTCCCTGTTGAAATTCTCCGTGGAGAAGGCGTAGACCGTAAGGAATTTGACCCCGTCCTCGACGCACCAGTCCAGCACCTCTTCGAGTTTCTCGCTGCCGAGCCTGTGGCCCTCCTCTCTCGTCTCCCCTCGCTCCTCCGCGTACCTGCGGTTGCCGTCCATTATTATAGCGATATGGTTCGGCAACGGGTTTGCCAGGACCTCCTTCCTGAGCCTTGCCTCGTACGCCGAATAAGCTCTGTTGGTAAGAATGTTGGAGATCGACATTTCATCACTCGAAATCACTGGGAACGCCTGCGGAACGGACGCCCATGTCGAAGCACCCTATCGCCGCGACAGCGCCTATGACGCCGCCCATGCCTGTGACGGAGATTATCTGGACACCGTTCTCCTCGGCCAATTTTATGGCCGTCTCGCGTTCGTAGAGCACCGTTTTCGCACTCCATCCGAAATCACTGAGGGCCTTGGGTATCTTCAGTCCCTTGTACACCGTGATTACCGCATCCTCGGAATAAGACTCCTTTCTGACGAAATCTACCGCGAACTCGACTATCTTCGGGATCTCCTCTTCCGTTGCAGCGAAAGAGATCGCGGTGGAACAGCAGTTGGTGGTCTTGTTTGGCGCGTCCGGGTTCAGCTGTATTATCTTGTGCTCGATGAACTTGCCGTAGGGACACGACCTTCCCAGCTTCATCCCGACAACCCACGTTGCGCCTTTCTCCTTTGTGTCGGTGTCGTCGATACCGATGACGAGACGCACCATCTTTGGTGTGACGATCTCCACACTGGCGGCATGCGCACCGCCCAGTTTGAAATCGTCCGGATATACGGTCTCGATAACGTCCGGGCACTGGGGTATGCAGGCACCGATACCCACCGATGCCCCCGCAAGACCTTTCCATGCCGTGCGTACGCGGACGCCTTCGACTTTCAGAGACGATACGCCCTGGCCGCCCAGGTTTGCCGATACGGGTCCGAACCTGAGCTCCTTCTCTCCGATATCGACGTCCATTATCAGCGTCTGTCCGTCCAGGTCTATGTCTTTGATTATCCCTCCGGTACGGCGGCGGTTCACTATGTCCCATTCAGCGGGACCTCTCGAAGAGCAGACCTCGACGATCTGGGCGATGCCGTTCTCCTCATCAACCATCGTATAGAATCCGCGACAGAACAGGGGCCCGTACTTGGCCTTGACCTCGTCGGGCCTGAGGATGGTGGGCATTCAGTCCTCCCTCTCCTCATCCATTCCATCTTCGGCATTGCTGTCTTCTTCGTATTCTTCATCGTCGTACTCGTCTTCAGGCTCCTCTGCGAGGTACAGGCATTCCGCAGGGACCTTTTCGCAAAGGAACACGGTCTTTGCCGCCTTCCCTACGGGGAATCCTGCCTCGGAGCAGGCGTATGTGTCCACTGCGATGATCACCGGGTCCTCGCTGCGGACAGACCCGGCCGTAACAGCATCGTCGTATGTCAGGGACAGGTGCACCATCGCACGGTCGGTTGGCATCAGGCCGGCTTCCAGGATCAGTTCCGCCTCTTCGTCTGTTGCGGGATAGTAAAGCTCTTCCGGGACGTTGTCGGTCGGAAGGTTGAGCTCCAGTTTTATCGTGTGGCCGTAGGTCGCCCTGACGTCTGCCCCGGATATCTGGTACCTTCCCTTGGGATCGGTCTCGACCATCGCCTCGATATGGTGGGGCCTGAGCCATTTCCATCTGCTCTGGTCCCTTCCTTTGACCATTGAAACTATGTCGCGTATGTCCACGAAACCCTGCTCGTCCATATCGGGGTCCCCGTTTCCGTGCCTGAGGATGGCTGCCATGCTCCTTCCGAGCTTTTCGACCTCATAGTCGCTCATTATGAATTTGCCTTCCTCACCGCAAAGCGGGCACTCCTCGCCACGGAAATAACCGTGTTCTTCGCACTCGTGTATCATTGACCGCACTTCCTCTCGTAAGCCCTCTCCGCCGCATGGACGGTGTTGGACATGAGCATACAAATCGTCATCGGACCGACGCCTCCCGGTACGGGGGTCATGGCCGAAGCTTTCTCTTTCACATTCTCGTCCACATCCCCGACCAGACGCGTGCCGTTCTTGGCCGTGGGGTCGGGTATGTGGTTGGTCCCCACGTCTATTACGACTGCTCCCTCTTTCACCATGCCGGGAGTGATGAAGCCCGCCTTTCCTATGGCGACTATGAGTATGTCCGCCTGGCGTGTTATAGACCCGATGTCTTCGGTCCTGGAGTGGACCACCGTAACGGTAGAATTGGCGCCTATGGCCTTCTGGACCATCATCGCCGCCATGGGTTTTCCCACTATGTTGCTCCTTCCTACCACGACCACATGCTTCCCGTCCGTCTTGACGCCCGAACGGATGAGAAGCTGCTGAACTCCGGCAGGGGTCGCAGGAAGGAACTCCGGCTCCCCGATCAGCATTCTACCGACGTTGAAAGGATGGAAGCAGTCAACGTCTTTCGACGGGTCGATGGCGTTGATGACTGCCTGCTCGTCGATGTGCTTGGGCAACGGCAACTGGATGAGGAATCCGTGGATGTCGGGGTTTTCGTTGAGCTCCTTAACCCTTGACAGAAGCTCCTCCTGGGTCGTGGTCTCGGGCATGATTATGGTGTCCGAGTGCATACCCAGCTCCTGGCACATTTTCCCTTTCATGCGCACGTACGTCTGCGACGCCGGGTCGTCTCCGACCAGAACGACTGCTAGGCCCGGGGTCATCCCGTTCTTCTTGAGCCTTTCTATCCTGGCATTGAGCTCTCCGTATATCTGCTGGGATATTTCCTTGCCAAGAATGAGATTAGCGGTCATGATAACCGTGAGCGAACCGCGCTTTATATTTATTACTTTAGCGCACGCCGAAACGTCCCGTGGCATCGGGCAATGTCTCAGCCTTGAAACCCATATCCAATATACCCGTGATCACCTCGCGGAGGTTCTTTTCGTTTGCTTTGGCTTCCTGCTTCGTAACGTATCCGCCGTCTATGCGCTCAGACATGTGCCAGCTATGGGTTGCGAGTATGAAAATGCCGTTTTCCATGCGTGAGGCCATATTCACATAGTCCCCGGGAGGACGTTTGCCCTCATGCATGGGCCAAAGATATCCGAATATCTTCTTGTCCGAAGCGTCCCTGGTTACAGGTACTGGCACCTCTATAACCTCGCCAAGAACGTAGGGTATTATCTCTTTACCCATTTCCTGATACTGCGAAGAGTCGTACCTTATCCCGATTTCTGAAAGTATAGGCGGTATGTCCTCCGAGATCTTCATATAAGGCATCCTTGAACATCTGGGTCTTTTTCCCGTGAGGTCCTCGACGGCTTCACATGCCCTCTTAAGCAATTCCATTTTTCCTCCGGGGGGGAAGGTGCCGGTAAAGTCCTCGTGATCGAAGCCGTGTATGCCGACCTCGCGACCTGCCAGATGTTGTGCCCCTATGTTGGAAAGGGTCCTGGCCTCGGCGAAATACGTGGCCCTCACGCCCATTTCGTCAAGTATTCCTGTCAGTGTCCCTATCCCTTCTCCGGACGACCTGAACCTGGGCGCTGTCCCGAGGCCCCTGTTGTAAGAGCCTGCCTGGCTCATTCCCGGGACGGGTATGTTGGCATCCCTGTCTACATCGACCGTGAAGCAAAAGGACCTCATATCATCATTTTATATTAGGAACCGAAACACGCCTGATCAGCATACCCTGTATATCCACCGGCTGGTACCTTTCCGCGAGGTTCACTGCGCGTTGCAGTTTGGCCTCGTTCTCGGCGTAGATCTCCATCAGTACATCTCCTGATTCCACCCTCTGTCCCTTCTTGCGGAAAAGCAGGAGTCCCGCACCTTTGTCGTTGGGGGAACCTGCGGCCTTCGCGACGGCCACTATGTCCTTGTTCTTTATGCCGTGCACATATCCGCTTTTGGGGGATCTTAGCTCCGCCATGAATTGACCGGGCTTCAGGTCTTCCGACTTCAGATCGCGGCTGCCTCCCTGCGCCTCCACGATCTCCTTGAACTTCTTGAGCGCCGCACCTGAGTTGAGTATCTCCTTGGCCTTGACGTTGCCGTTGGATATCCCTCCCATCTCCAGAATTATACCTGCCAGCTCACATGCCTTCTCGGCGACGCTCGTGGGATGCGCCTTGCCTTCCAGTATGCGGATGCTTTCCCTTGCCTCGAGGTTGGGCCCCACTGCGCTTCCCACCGGCTGGTCTGCATATGTTATTGCGCACTCCACGTGCATGCCCAGCTTGTCCCCCAGGTCCATGAAGTCCCTGGCGTATGCGCGTGCGGATTCTATGTCCGGGACCTTTGTCCCGACGCCCATCGGAATATCGATAAGCAGGTAATCCGCACCGATGGCTAGCTTCTTGCTCAGTATCGAAGCCAGCATCTGGGCGCGCGGGTTTATGCCGAGCGGGTGCTCGATCTTTATAACCATGTCGTCCACGGGCGCCAGGTTTATGGCTCCGCCCCATGCGAGGGCGCCCCCGGTGGACTCGGCCACGTCCTTCAGCCTCTCGGCCGAGAGCGCGACGTCGCAGAACGTTTCAATGAAATCGGAAGTCCCGCACGCGCTGCTGATGGCGCGGGACGATGTCTTCGGAAGCATGAGTCCCGCGGCGGCGACTATCGATACCACGATGGGCGTTACCTTGTTGCCCGGGACGCCGCCCATGCTGTGGAAATCATAGACGGGTTTTCTGTCGAAGACTATCCTCTCTCCCGTGTCCACCATTGCGGTGGCGAAGTCCGCTATCTCCTCGATGCACATCCCGTTGATGTAAAGCGATGTCAGCCAAGCGGAAATCTCGATCTTGGACAGCTTAGTGTCCAGAATGTCGCGTACGATACTGAAGATCTCGTCCTTTGATAGCACCTCTCCGTCCATCTTCTTGCGTATGCTCCTGACCGACTCGGGGGCAGGGGCGAACACTACTGAAATCAATGACCCGTCTTTGGCACCCGTCACGGTCATCGTCTTTGCCGGTATCATTATGGTACCGCGCTCCACCACGGTGTCTGACATGCTGACCAGCGCCGTGGCGGTACCTTTCGCCTCCAGCCTCACGCGGTCGTTCTCCTGTACTCCTATCTCCTTGCAGTCGTCGTCGTGCATCATGACGATCGGCTCGGACACGTCCACATCGAAATACTTCGCTTTCAGCTTCATTCTTTCAACCCCCATCTCTCCAGCGCCTGGGCCAGTTCCTTGTGGTTCTTGGCATACTCTTCAAGCGGTATCTTGTTGTAGATGGCATTGACCGCCTGTGACATCGCCATCGCACCGCTCCTTACTCCTCCGGGGTGGCCTGCCACGCCCCCTCCTGCTTGTATCTGGACGTTGAGTCCTGAAACACGGACCATCTTCTCCAGCATTCCGGGATATACCCCGCCGGAGCATACCGGCATCACCGTCCTGTAGGGCGATGAGGGGTCCAGGCAGGCATCCAGATTGTCGTGGTCCCCTTTGACGTCGCCGGACATCTTGCCTGCCCCCAGCGTGCCTATGTGCAGAGCATCCCCGCCGCACATCCTTATGAGCTTGACCATGGGGAGCATGGCTATGCCGTGCTCCGGATTTTTGGTCATGGCCCCATGCATCGTCCGGTGTACGTGTACGGGCACCTTTATCGACGGGTCCTCGGCCAAAGCCTGAACCGCTCCGAAACCGCATGTTATTACATCAACCATCAGCTGTTTGGCCCCCCAGCTCTGTGCCCTGTCGGCCACCTCGAGTATCTTGTCGCCATTCGTGCTGATGTTGATCGCGTGGACCATCCTGTGGCCTTCTCCCGCCAGCCTGTCAAGGGATTCGGCCACTGCGGCGGTGCGGTCCTGCATAGGGCAGAACTTCTGGTCTACGAGGGTCTCATCGTCCTTGCTGTTGGTGAGTCCCCCCGCCCCTGCTTCGTAGACGTAGTCGGCGGTTTCCTTGGGCGAGAGCCCTATCTTGGGTTTGACTATTGTCCCGATTAGGGGCTTCTCCGGGCGGCCCAGGATCTTCCTGAGACCGTCGGCTCCGAACCTTGGCCCCCTGTACATCGACGTGATGCTCCTCGGGAACCGGACGTCCTCGAACCTGACGGCTTTCAGGGCTTCCAGGCCGTAAAGGTTACCGGACACAACGCTGAGGATCTGGGGTATGCCGCCCACCTCGATGCTGAAGTCGACGTCCGGGAACGCTATCGTCACAAGGTCCCCTTCTATGGCCAGCACTCTGGCGCCGTAGTTCTTTAGTGTGCTCTCGGTAAGTGTGGATATGCCCGTCCAGGTCCCCGTAGACTGCTCTGCCGCTATAGCCTCGGCGGCCTTCTCAATCGGCAGGTCGGTGGTGACACGGTATTTGCATACCACGTCTGTTGCGGGGTCCGCCTCCTCTCCCAGGTGCATATATGAAAATCCTGACACTTCGTTCACTCCTCGAAAAGACTGTCGCCCAGCTGCCTCACCATGACGTCGTAGACCGAACCGGGGTGAATCATCCCGACGTCGGTGATTATCGCGTCGATGTAGACGGCGGGAGTGCTGTCGAACACGGGGTTGAATATCTTTACTGAATCCGGGACCTCGCCCTTCTTGATTACCTCTTCTGTGCTCCGCTCCTCGATGGTGACCATGTCACCGAATATCGTCGCGGAAGAGAACTTGTATGTTTCGCTGCACACGTAGAACTGCACCCTTGCCTCGTGTGCGGCCAGAGCAAGCTGGGAGGTCCCGACCTTATTGATCAGGGCGCCGTGCGATGTTATCGTATCCGCGCCAACGAATACCTTGTCGACCCCTTTCATGACCGTGCGCACCGCGCTGTCGATGATCAGCGTGGTGTCAATCCCCGCCTCGGCCAGCTCGTTGACCGTCAGGATCCCTTGCCTCCATGGACGGGATTCCGTCGCGTAAACCTTGATGTCTTTGCCCTGGCGGTGGGCCTCCTTGATGACCCCGATGGCGGCGCTGCTGTTGCAATGGGTCATTATCACATCGCCTGATTTTATGCGGTTGGCGCCTATCTTGGCTATTGTCGCCACGGCCCTGGACGATATCTCGACGAACTCCTCCGAATTGGATACCACCAGGTCCTTGGCCTCCTGGAGGGTCGATACGAACGACAGCCCCCTCATCGTCGCCCTTACTCCGTTCCAGAGAGAAACGGCGGTAGGTCGGGACGCCGTGAGGATTGCGGCGTTTTTCTTGATATCGCGGCGGAAATCCTCCAAAGAAGTCCCGTTGTAACCTGCAGCGAAATCACCCATTGCCGAAGCACCGGCGCGGGCTATCCTGCCGGCACCGCGGATGGTCATGTTCCTGATAGATTCAGCTGTTTTTTCAATGATCTCTGCCACGTTTGATAATGGCCATTCCCCATTAAATACGTGCCTAACGTGCTATCAGGACATCTCTCACTATTCTCCTGACCTCGTCCATACCATATATCACATAGACCGCGGCCAGCATAGCTTCGAAGGCATCTGCTCTCATGTTCTCGTTGACGATAGGCCTCTTGGTCATAGGGTCCACGTGACCGCCGCCGACGAGCAGGGTATCGTCCAGGCGTATGCCGTACGCCAGAACGGCATCCGATATGCTGCGGTTGCGGACTATGTCCTGCTTCATGTCCGTCATCCCGCCCTCGGTCATGTCGGTGTTGCGATAGATGTGCTCGCAGGCTACGAACTCCAAGACAGCGTCGCCCAGGAACTCCAGGCGCTCGTTGTTCCGTATGCCGCCCGCCTCGTTGGAATAACTGTCGTGGACCAGTGCCGAGGCGAAGAGCCCCAGGTCTTCCTCCGGGATGTTCCTGTAGCCGAACGGAGGCTTCGCCAGAAGCTCTCTTGTGGCCCTCTTGTGTTGCTCGAACGTGTCCACAACGCATAATCCCTTTCGGAATATTAGTACTGTTCACGGCCCGCATTAGTGTTATTAGCCTGTACGACATTATGCGCCAGCATGGCAGGCAAGAAACGCATCAGGATGAGGGGAGTGAAGCATGCCTCGAAACGGCTGGAGGACGAGCTTTTGGACCGCTCCGCCGAGCTGGCGACCAACCCCGGGATCCTCAGGCCGATGTGTGCCGGTAACTGCCGCAAATGCCATTTCGATAGGACGTTCAAGGACATAGACGCCGTCGCCAGGCACTCCGGCAATCCCGATGCGCTGTTGAAGGATGCGACCAAAGGAAGCGACGACATGGTCCGCGCCTATGCGGGGACCGTTTCCCTGGCCGCCGCCGGGACAGTCCCCCTGCTGGCCACCGCCAAGCTGGGCGACGAGAAGATCTCGTACGCGGTCAGAGGGACCGTGGGGGCGGATAAGCTCATCGGCTGCCAGTACTACAACGACCCCCGGATCAGACTGCTCCTCTACAACACGATGATCAAGAAGAACCGCCTGCACCTGTATTCCTTCGGAGAGAATATCGTCTGCTCGGATGTTCCGAACATGCCGGAAGATTATCTCTACGACACGTTCTGGGAGTCCCCTTACGAGTTTGCGGAGGACGCCCTGGAATGCGGACACGAAGCCCTGGCCACGTTGGAAATAAAGATAAAATCCCTCGGTCAGAGCATACGTATATGCTCCGACTGCGCCAAAGACGTCTCGTCCCTCCAATACCTTATCTCGCGCATAGCGGCCATCGACCCACTGGACGACATGGAGGTCTACATAACCCACAAGTATCGCGGGGAGGGGGATGACGGGAGGGTTAAAATCGAAGGTGACACCCTGAAAAAATATGCCGGGGGGGCGGTTACCGACAAGTCCCTGGTCTCATCGGTCATGAGGACCAAAGCGGACGACCTCAAGAGCGGTAGAAAGGCTACATACATCATCGGAACAAAGAACTACGGATCCGACCTGGGCTCCTTCCTCGCTTCCCTTAAGGGATCGAACGAGGACATGGATTCGCTGAGACGTTTCCTAGAGAATGTGCCTACGCCGGTCGTCATAAGGACGGAGAGGCTCAACGAGGCCCTTTCTGCGGTCTGGGAGTCCAACTATAAGAAGATCATCGAACTTTCCACTTCCAAAGAGACCGCGGAATCAATGGGCGATGTCTCGAAATGCGTCCCCGCCGACACTTTGGCAGATGCCCGGAAGAAGTTCGCACTGGCGGACGTGATGGGTTCGCTTCCTGCGTTCAACAAGGCAGGACCTATAACCCAGATGTGCGACAGTCTCGCCAAGTCTGCTAAGGTCGGAGGAGCCAACATGGTGCTCTCTTCCCTTGAGCGCAGTTTCGCCAAAGACAGCAAATCCAGGTCCATCTCGGCTTCTTTCCTCGCCGCCTGCGACAGGTCGGCGAAATACCCGTTCAAGCTTTCAAAGGACGAGACCGACTACATGGAATACCTGATACCTTTCGCAAAGGCTCTGATAGATTCTGAGCCGTCGAAATATGCCAGCAACATGAATACAATGCTTACCGCATGCAGTTCAGGCGAATCGGTCTGATATCCTGACATCTGCCACGTAATGGGAGACGGAGGGCGCGAACGACTTGACCTCGCGTATACCCAGTACCTCGAATCCCTCGCATGCTTCGGAGAAGATCTCGTTTATCCTATGTTCCTGCTCCCCTACCGGGAATGTATCATGATAATGGATGATGCCTCCCGGACGTATCATCGATATTGCTTTCGGAAGAAACATGGACGTTGTTTGAACGTAACCCATCAAAATCCTGTCCGCGAACCGGGAGCCGGGGATGTTTCGATTGTCTCCCAAAATGGAAATTACTTTTTCCTCGACGCCGTTCAGTCTTATGTTCTTGAGAAGAAAGCCGTAGGACTCCGGATTCTTTTCACATGCGAAAACCTTCCTGGCACCTGAGAATTTTGCTATCGGTAGAGTGAAGTAGCCTATGCCTGCGAACATGTCGACCACCGTTTCGCCGCTGCAGTCCATATTCCGCATCCTCATCCTCTCGTCCGTGTTCCCTGAGGCGAACATCACCCGGGTGACGTCGAAATCATAAAGAATGCCGTTCTCCAGCCTGACCGACTCTGGCTCCGTGCCGTAGATAATCTCGTTACTGGGTCTTCTGAATTCTCCTGATATTCCAGATATGTCGGCACATACGGTCTTCACACCGAGAACACCGGCATACACCTTCCCGATATCCTCTTTGTATCGCTCGCATGCTTCGGTCAGCCTGATCACCGCGACATCGCCGACGAACTCCCATTTCAAGGGAAGAGCCGACCTGACGCTTTCCGGCAGATGTGACAGGCCCTGGATTATCCTTTCCTGGGGCTTCATCCTCTCGATCGAGTGGGCCATCGTCTCGCAGAGCTCGAACCTCTCCCTTGCCTCCTCTATCCTTTCATCGACGATGGGGACGAGCTTGTATCCTCCTTTCCGGGATATCTTGGCGGTCCTGTCTGCGATGCCTCTGGAAACGAGCTCGGGAATTACCGAGTGCGCGGAATCCTCGGGAACCATGGCAGCTATCACCTTTTTCACAGTAACGCCTTCATCAATATCGGCAGGAGGCTCGCGAGATCCCGTTTCCTCATGTGGGAAACCACCGAGCTGGGCCTGTCCAGGTTTATTTCGTCCAGGACGCTCCGCACCGACTCGCGTGAGGCGATAGCGAAAGCTCTGTCAAGGTCTCCGTCCTCCAATTTAAGGTACGCCTTCCTGAGCCTATACCCGTTCCGCATCTCCGTGCCTGCCTCCGCCTTCCACCTTTTCTCGTATGCAGACAGCGCCTTCGCGGAGAAATCTCCCGATATGAACGATGATTCAGCAGTATCCTTCAGCGCGTCCGCGGATTTGAAAGCGGGATAAAGCCCCCCTCCCGATATCGGTTTGACCTGGCCTGCGGCGTCCCCTATGAGCATAATGCGCTCCCCGTAAGTCTTCGGCCGACCTCCCAGAGGTATCTTTCCCGAATATTTCCTGATTATCTGGGCGTCTTCCAGACCGGCCTTCTTCAAAAGCGCCTTCATGTATACCGCGGGGGGCCCGGCAGGCCACGAAGTGCACAGACCGACGCGGACGCTGTCTCCGAACGGGATCTCCCACGAGAAGAACCCCGGGGCTACCTCCGATCCCAGCCTGATATTTATCATGTCCTGCTCTTCGTATCTCTTACGCAGGTCCATCTGGAACCCGCGGACGTATTCCATGGGGCCGTTGCCGGCGCCCAGCGACATCGCCGTCGAAGAAGAGTGCCCGTCCGCCCCTATCAGAAGAGCGCATCCCGTCTCGCCTACGGTCGATCGTACCGTAACGTGACCGGCCGCCGTATGTCCGATGTATCGGTCTTTATACCTGTATTCGGCCCCGAAGTCCGCCGCCCGCCATGCCATCCTGCGGTCCAGGTCGGCACGGTCTATCACGTTGGCCTTCGGCCAAGATGATCTGACGGACAGTTCGCCTCCCCCCGGAAAGAATACATTGGCCCCGTAGAGTTTGTTCAGGATGTCGGGGCGAACCCCGGAAAGCGTTATGACGTCGTCGGTCACCAGCCCGGCGCATTGGACGGGGAGGCCGGACTCGCGGTGCTCCTCGAGGACGAGTACGTCGCGGTCCCTGGCCAGTAGCTCGGCGGCCTTGCTGCCGGCCGGTCCGCCGCCGATGACGACGACGTCTCGCATGATCATTTCTTCTTGGTCCTCTCGTAATCGGAGATGAACTTGGCGATGCCTTCGTCCGTCTTCGGGTGGGCGACCATCTTAAGAAGGATGTCGTATGGGATCGTCGCGATGTCGCATCCAGCAAGGGCTGCGTCCAGAACGTGTACGGGGCTCCTTATGCTGGCGGCTATCACTTGGGTGTCGTAGCTGTAGTTGTCGAAAACTCCGCATATCTGGTCGAGAAGGTCGGTACCGTACATACCTATGTCGTCCAGACGGCCGATGAACGGGGATACGTATTTCGCTCCGGCCTTGGCGGCCAACAGCGCCTGCTGGGGCGAGAATATCAGAGTCATGTTGACATCGATGCCCTCGGAGGAGAGGACCTTGGTGGCCTTCAGGGAGTCGATGCACATCGGGAGCTTGACGTTGATGTTTTTGTGTATCTTGGAAAGCTCCCTTCCCTCATCGACCATGTCCTCCCATTTCGGGGACATGGCCTCGGCAGATATGGGGCCGTCTACAATCTTCGCGATCTCCCTTACCCTCGTCCTTACGTCCGTGCCTTCCTTGGCGATGAGGCTGGGGTTCGTGGTGACTCCGTCGAGGATGCCCCAGCTGTTAATCTCCTTTATCATTTCCAGATTCGCGGTGTCTATGAATATCTTCATGTCATCATCCCTTCTTCACTGCTTTACGGGCGGCTTCCGCTATATCGCCCGATGTGAGCTTGTATTTAACGAATAACTCGGCCGGTGACCCCGACTCTCCGAATAAGTCCCCCGTACCTATCCTGAATACGGGAGACGGCAGCTCTTCAGACAGCAGCTCCGATACAGCGGAGCCGAGACCTCCTATGATGCTGTGCTCTTCCGCTGTCACTGCGCATCCCGTCTTGGAGACGGATGCGATGACTGTCTCCCTGTCGAGAGGTTTTATCGTCGAAACATTGACGACCTCCGCAGACACGCCCTCTTTTTCCAGTTCCTCCGCGGCCTCCATACAGTTGAACACCATCTGCCCGGTTCCGAACAGTGTGACGTCCTTCCCTTCACGGAGCACCTTGGCCCTGCCTACGATGAATTTCTCGCCCTCTTCGCTTATTATGGGGACCGGCGAACGCCCCATCCTCATGTAGACCGGGCCGTCGTAATCTGCTATCGCGATCGTGGCCGCATATGTCTCATACGCGTCGGCGGGGCATATTACGGTCATGTTCGGCATGGTGCGCATGAGCGAAATGTCCTCGAGCGCCTGATGCGTCGCTCCGTCCTCTCCGACGCTGATACCGCAGTGTGTCGCGACGATTTTGACGTTGAGCTCGGGGTACGCCACGCATAGCCTGACCTGCTCCCAGCACCGTCCGGTTGCGAAAACGCCGAAAGTAGATGCAAAAACAGTCTTACCTTCAGCGGCGAGTCCGGAGGACACCCCGATCATGTTCTGCTCGGCTATGCCTATCTCCACAAACCGTTCGGGGCAGGCCTTTTTGAATTCCGATGTTTTGGTGGAGCCGGCGAGATCCGCATCCAATACGACGATGTTTTCCCGTTTTGCAAGGTCCCTCAGGGCCTTTCCGAAATAGTCGCGTTGCGCTAGCATCTGGCTCATCTGCAGGACCTCATCGCTTGCTCTAGTTCGTTCTCTGCGCAGATTTTTTCATCGGCATTGCAGCTCTTGCCGTGGAATGCAACGTTATTCTCCATGAACGAGACCCCTTTGCCTTTCACGGTGTTCGTTATTATAACCGTAGGCCTCGACCGGGCCCTCTTGGCCAATGTGCAGGCTTCGATCAGCTTCGCGATGTTGTGGCCGTCTACTGTGATGACCCTCCATCCGAAGGCCTCCCACTTGCGTTGGAGGGGCTCCAGGCCCATCACTTCCTCGGTGCATCCGGATATCTGAAGGCGGTTGCGGTCAACAAAGAGCACCAAATTATTGAGTTTGTATTGGGACGCGAACATCGCCGCCTCCCAGTTCATGCCGCTCTGCAGCTCGCCGTCACCGACGAGGCAGTAAACCCTGTGCTTCTTGCCGTCCATCTTGGCGGCCAGCGCAAATCCGCAGGCCATGCTGAGGCCCTGTCCGAGGGATCCTGTGGACATCTCTACGCCGGGCAGCTTCCCGCGGACCGGGTGGCCCTGCAATCTGCTGTTCATCTTTCTGAGGGTCATCAGCTCCTCGACCGGGAAGTAACCGGACTCGGCCAGCGACGCGTAGAGAATGGGCGCGACGTGTCCTTTGGAAAGGATGAACCTGTCCCGTCCATCCCATGAGGGGTCGGAGGGGCGATGGTTCATGACCCTGAAATAAAGCACTGCCATAAGGTCGGCGGACGACAGGGAGCCTCCAGGATGCCCGGACCCGGCCTCGGAGGTCATCTCGATAACATGGAACCTAAGCCTGTTTGCGATCTCTTTAAGCTCCATTTCGCTTTTTGCCAACCACATCACCGAAATCAGTCGCTCTCTATCCTCGGAGCCAGGAGGTAATCCACTCTGCCTTTTCCTTCCGCAATCTCAAACCTTATGTTTATGGGGTAGTCCTTGTCGAGCTCGATGTTCACGACCGTGCCTGCGGGGATCGCCTTGACAAGGTTCGCGAAGTAATCGAGGGGGAAGAGACTGCAGTATGTGCCTTCGGCCTCGAGTCTTTCGAGCTTGTCCTTAGGCACCACGAGGCTTGCGGAATCCGTGTCGCCTTCGCAGGAGAGTTCGAACCCTTCGGGGCTGGCCGTGAGGGCTATATGGTCTGATATCGTCTCGGATGCGCGGATGCCCTGCTGGAGCTCATCCACTGCGATCCTCACCTTGGCAGAGAGGGAGAGCTGCGGGACCTTCGGGTCGTTCATCCCCGATGTGTCCACGAGGTGCATGCGGCGTGTGATGTTCCCGACCTTGAAGACCAGTTTGCCGTGGTCCTCGTCCTGCTCGATCGTGATGATGTCGCCCGACGATGCCAATTTAAGGACGCTTTTCACCTTGTCGAGGTCGAGTCCTATCTCCGTCTCGTCGGCAACGTACGATTCGAACGCACCGGCCTCCACGCGCAGCTCTATCATCGCGACGTGGGCGGGGTCGACGGCCTTCAGGCTCATTCCCTCTGGATCCACTGTGAATTTAACCTCGTCAATAAGCGTGGAAACGATATTTACGAGCCCCTTCATCGTATCGGACTTTATCTCTGCCTTGAACATTGTTTCACCTTCTGGCTTGCTCAATATTCTCTCCAGGAATGATTACATTTGCAGCAACGGTATATCCTGGTTTCTGGTTCATCGGCGGCACGGGTCTGCCTTATGACGAAGTAGGCCTCCGTATGGGCGCAGAGAGGACACGCGATGCGGGTCTTTGGAAGTGTCGCCACGTCCTCCTTTATCACGGTCGTTTCCTTGTCGTTGGAGCCGGTGACTATCACGTGCGACTTCCCGATTTCCTTTTCTTCGCCGCATGAACTGCAGACGTACTTCCCTTCGTTGGGGAACATCAAAGATCCGCACTGAGAACAAAACAAGCTATCACTGGTATCCCCATTGGATGACGATATTAATAAGTTATCACGCGCACGAGCAGAGGTTTTCTTCATCTCTTCTGTGCGTCTTCTCTGCCGTTGTTACGGACCTCAGAGCGCCTGAGTATGTCTGAAAACGGGCTCTGGCTCTTTTCGGAGGATGAAGATGTCGGGGTTGCTCCCTCGCCCACGGTCGTCGTAACTGCCTGGACGGTGGTGGTGACAGGTTTCTTCTTCATTGGCATGGCGGCGGTGCGCTGCCTGGCATCCGGTACGGCGCTGACCGCCGAATCCCTCACCGATTCGCAGTCGTTGTAGGACTCGAACCCCAGCTTCTTGCCCTTCTCATAAAGCTCCACGGACCTTGCCATGGGCCTTATCGCCGAATAAACCGCACCGGAAGCTATCAGAGAGGTTGCCTCGCGACGGTAAAGCCCTGAAAGCGAACCTCCTATGCAACCGAAGGCGACCATGATGCCCAGGGGCGTCAGGGACAGCTCCGCGGTCCCGGGATTGAAAAACAATTCGAGGTAAATCCCGGCCCTCCAGTATATTCCCGTCAATGTTCCGGCTGCCGCATCCACAGCCGTGTTCGGAAACCCCGCAGGGCCGAGAAGGTAATAAGAAGCGGCCATTACGGCCAGCATGAGGCTGCCTCCTCCTATGGAGGATGAAATGGCCCCCTTGATGAAAGACCCCGATCTGCGTCCGGCATAATAGCCGGCTATCGCCGGGCCGATGAAGGGGATCCACCACAGCACCGCGGCCAGAGCGAAACCTCCGGCTACAGACCTGACTACGCTATACGGCGAGTTGCCGACTGAACCGCCGGCATCCTTGGCCGACGAAACCTTACGAGTAGCTTGCATCCCGATTCCCCTTATTCCTTCTGCATTTAATAACTTTGGGTCCGAATAACGATGCAAAGTTTATCAGCTAGCGGATTTCCCACCATGCCTGGCTCTCTGTTTTTCAGACTTTCTTACCGTTGCCAGTATTTCCTCGCCCTGGACCGAGCCGTCCGTGACGCTTTCCTCGCTGTACCTGAGGACGGCCCATCCTTCGGACCTGAGCCTGTCGTCGAGGGAATCCCCGTCACTCTCCGGTTGAACGAAAACGGCAACCCTGGGCGCCACGAAAGCTATCTGTATCCCGTGCTCTCCGTAATTCTTCCTGCACCTGAGCCCCTTGTTGAAGGCCGCCCTCCTCACGAGGGCCTCGGGGGAGTTGTCGGTGTAGATGTCGCGAAGGTCCTGAACCTCCTCCTCTGAAACCGTTCCCGATGTCTGCCCAATATCACAACTCCCGACAGGGGAGGTTTCGCCCGGCCTTTCCGACAGGCCCTCCGGAATCGCAGAGGGGACCTCGGGAATATCTTCATGCAGATCATATGCCGGCGAGCATGCGGAGAACGTTCCTTCGTCCTGACCTGGTTCATAGGCCGTAACCTTCGCATCACCGGTATCCTCTCCGGGGCCGCACACCAACATGACGACCGAGGCGGACAACACCCATACCAACGATGCGATTATGAACCCCAGCCCGCAGAGTACTTCGAAATAATAGGTGGCTGCGATGAGGAGTGCCAGAACCGCTGAGACCACGGACGGGATATATTCTCCGCCCGCCGATCTTGCAAAAACATCCGCCAGGGCCGCCAGGGCAATAAATGACGCGAATATCCAGAAGAGATCCTCCCCGACGCCTGTTCCCTCTAGCCCCATAACTGCAAGCGTGATCCCCGCGAGGACGGACAGCACGCAACCGATAAGATTGGCTGGCCCCCGGCGGCGCGCCGCGAAACCCAATCCGAATATAGCACCCAGAATTCCTGCCGGCACGAGGCCGGCCCTGTATATGCCTTCGGCCAAAAGCTCGGATGTGCGGCTGGTCCCCGCTATCCATGTGCCGATGTGGTCCGATGCCGCTAAAAAAGAAATCGCGTAAACCGTTACCGCAAGGATTCCGAAGAACCCATAATAGCTGGCGCTGCTTCGAGTGTATCCCATGAATGTTGTAACGCATTCTCCTATATTTTAACTTGTGGCACATTGATTTTTAGCGCTATCGCAGCATATAGCCCGGGCATAAGGAAACTAAATATACAGCGATAGGTTAGCCAGTTTAAGACGGGTTATGCCCGCTCCGATTCACAGTCAAAGGAGAGGCGTTAGGCCCCTTCTTTTCACAGCCTATGGCAAAATAACAAAGGAGAATGACAATGAAAGTAAAATATCAATTCTTGGGCGGTGCAGACATAGTCGGCCGCATGGGACTCACAATGGAGGGCCCTAAGAAGACGATCCTGATCGAATACGGCATGAGCCCTTCGAAGCCGCCCGAATATCCTATGCCAGCACCCCGTGTCGACCACGTGTTCCTGACCCACGCCCACTTGGATCACTGCGGGATGGTCCCGGTTGTCTGCGGCAGGCAGAACTGCGAGCTTTTCACGACACCTGTGACCGCAGAGGTCGGGGAGCTGCTCATGAACGACTCCCTCAAGATAGCCAAGGCCGAGGACTATCCTCAGCCATACACCGCAAGCGACGTGGACCGCACGATGAGGAACGTGGTTCCTTTGACTTTCGGGGATACGATCGAGATCGGCAGGGCCGATGTTACGCTCTACTCCGCAGGACACATCCCGGGCGCGTCCATGTTCCTTTTCGAAGGCGACACGACGACGCTATACAGCGGCGACATACACACCGCTGACCAGCGGCTGGTATCCGGGGCGAAGCCCGTGGGATGCGAGACGCTGTTCGTGGAAGGGACCTACGGCGGGCGCAACCATCCTCCCAGGAGCGAGACCGAAGTCCGTTTCTTAAACAAGGTGCGCGAGGTCGTGGAAAGAGGCGGCAAATGCATCATACCGTGCTTCGCAATCGGTAGGACCCAGGAGATCATGCTTCTGCTCAAGGACCTCAAATACGAAATGTGGGTCGACGGCATGGGCCGCTCGGTCACGCGCATGTTCCTGGACTATCCTGAATACCTGCGCGACCCAAAGAAGCTGAAGGCCGCGAAGAGGAACTTCAATACAGTCAAGAACTCCAACATGAGACGCAACGCTTCCAGGGGGCAGGTCATCGTCACCACCGGCGGGATGCTGGACGGCGGACCCGTCCTCGGATATGTGAACAACGTCAAGAACGACCCGAAGAGCGCAATCCTCATAGTCGGATACCAAGCCGAAGATACGAACGGAAGAATGCTGCTCGAGCAGGGCAGCATGGTCATCGACGGCGAATCGTACAAGATAGAGTGCGAGGTGGAGAGGTTCGATTTCTCTGCCCATGCGGACCACAGCGAGATAGTCGACTTCATCCAGAAGTGCGACCCCAAGAATGTGATCTTCATGCACTCGGAGGTCAGGGAGCTGTTCCTTCCGGACCTGCAGGACTATAACGTCATACTGCCCGAACTGGGACAGAATTTCGAACTGGAAGTGTGAAAATGACCGGTCTGGAAAGTTTTCTGAAGGAGGACGTCGGGAGGGGGGATGCAACAGCAGACCTGTTGCCTGACGTTAGCGGAAGGGCATCGATAGTATGCGAGCAGGACGCTGTCGTCGCAGGGCTCGAAGAGGCGTGCGACATATTCTCGATGGTAGGGGCCGACGCCACCGCCTTGGTCAAGGACGGTTCCCGCGTGAAAGCCGGAACCAGGGTCATCTCGGTAAGCGGCCCTGTCAGAGGGCTTCTGACCGCCGAACGTACAGCTCTAAACTTCATGATGATGATGAGCGGCATTGCGACCGCCACTTCCGAGGCTGTGGAGATCCTCAGGGAAAAAGACCCGGACATATTGGTCTGCGGCACCAGGAAGACGACCCCGGGATTCAGGAAATACGAGAAGAAGGCCGTCAGGCTCGGAGGCGGTGCGGAGCACAGGTCCGGGCTCGACGACATGATACTGATAAAGGACAACCACGTCAAGGCCTGCGGATCGGTCCGCGGCGCGATGGAGAGGGCTTCGAAGGCGCCTTTCAACCTGAAGGTGGAGATCGAGGTCTCCAGCATCGAGGATGCCGAGACAGCGGCGGAGATGGGGGCCGATATAATAATGGCCGACAACATGAAGCCGGCGGACGTCAAGAGGCTCCGCTCCGCGGTCCGCAAGAAGAACCCCAGAGCGCTCGTCGAGGCATCTGGTAACATAACCTTGTCGAACGTTGCGAAATACGCCGGATGCGCCGACATGGTCTCCATGGGGTCCCTGACCCACTCTTCCCCATCGGTGCAGTTCTCCATGGACCTGGATTAAAGCTTCGTACGGTGGTATCTGGAGGTGTCGGCCTCCCATCCCATGGAGCGGGCCACCACCTCGGAGATATGCATCACCGGATATTTCGCAGATATGTCCAGCCTGCGGAAGCAGAACACGCACGATACCACGGCGTAATCCGCTCCCGCGTCACTGAACTCGCCGACGGTGTCCTGGAGTATCCCGGCTGCGATGCCGTCCTCCACCCCCTGCAGCCCTCCGCCGCAGCACATCGGCTTCTTGATCACAACATTTCTGCAACCTGCGGCATCGAGGACCTCCGACATCATCACGGCCGCGTCCCCTCCTCTGCTTTTGTAGGCGAACTCCCCGTGGCAGCCCGGGAACACCGCACCCGTTCCGGCAACGGGAGCCTTAGAAAGCTCCCTTATGCCATCGATGTTATCGTAAAGGAGCTCCAGAAGGCCGCGTATGTTTGCGATCCCGAACTCCATCCCGACCTTCGAGAGCCTTCCCGCCGCGTCATCGGCACCTTCCCCGGTCCTCAGCATCCTCTCCGACGACGACAGGGACAGGTTGCACCCTTCGCATAGCGTGACCAGATATTCCCCCTTGTTAATGGAGTGCACCATGCTCCCTACAGACTTCCACATGTCCGGGTCCACTGACCTGAGGCCTGTGGGCTCGAAACAGCACATACCGCACTCGGAAGGCGAAAGATCTATGTTCAGACGTTCTGCGATGTACCTTACGGCCGCTTCGACGAACGGCAGCCTTGAACTTACTGTGCATCCGGGGAAGAGCTTCATTGCATCGCCTTCCTCGACATCTTATCCAATTTGCCGGGTATGCTCTGGTCCCTGCATAATTCCATAAGACCCAGTGCTCTGCGCTCTTCGTCGACGGCGCCTGCGATGCTCATCGTGTCCCCTGTCTTCCTGAAGTTACCGTAGACCCTGCCGAACCTTTCTGGTATGTTCCCCGACTCGGCCTCGTTGTTACGGAGGACCATGACCAATCCGGCCACTTCGATCCCTTTGGGGCATACCATGCTGCACCTGTGGCACATCAGACATGTCCATGGATTCCCTTCGTATCTTCCCTCCCGGACGCCGAGAACGACCTCGTTGGGCACTATCCCTCCATGCTTCGCCGATGGGCAGTTGCGCGTGCACTTCTTGCACTGGATGCATTTCGCCAGTTCGAACTTTTCAGCCAGGGCCCCACGTTCCATGGTATCGTATCGATGTCGGGTTAGATAACGCTTGTTTTTTACCTGAGTTTCGCAATGACCCCCTCATGACGATAAACTTCAGCGATTATCCCTGCGAGTTCTGTGGAAAAACCTCGACCAATTTCGTTTACGCTGCGTTCGTCTGCGACGACCCCGAATGCATAGAGAAGGCGCGCGTAGAGCGCGGAGGCCCCGGCGGTCACATGAAGAGGAAGGCCGAAGGTAAACCCATAATCCCGCTGGACTCTGAAGACAGCAGGAAAAATTGAATCGAATTAAATGGTTTTACGACATCTGGCACATTCGGTTCAGTGTCTGAACACACGGCATCCCGTGAAGACCATTGCGATGTTGTGCTCGTTGGCGGCATCGATGACCTCCTGGTCCCTGATGCTCCCTCCCGGCTGTATTATGGCGGTGATCCCGGCCTCCGCCGCCGTGTCCACGCCGTCCCTGAACGGGAAGAAGGCGTCTGATGCCATGACGCATCCCTGAGTTGGCTCGTTGGCCTTCATGGAAGCTATCTTGGCCGAGTCCACACGGCTCATCTGGCCTGCTCCTATCCCTACGGCGCGCTCTCCCCTCACATAGACGACCGCGTTGGAAGTTACGTGCTTTGCAAGCTTCCATGCGAACAGCAGAGAATGGACCTCCTCCTCCGTGGGTGCCCTGTTGGTAACCACTGTGAGCTTCTCCGGATCGATCACCAGCTCTTCGTCGGTCTGGACGAGCATCCCGCCCTGAACCTTCTTCATCTTGTATTCGCGGTGCCTCTGGTCCGGGCCTATGGGCAGTCCGGTCCTGAGTATGCGGAGGTTCTTTTTGGTCATAAGGAGCTCGAGGGCCTCGGGCGCATAGTCCGGGCATATTATCGCCTCGACGAAGTGCTTTTTGACCTCCTCGGCAGTGGCCATGTCGCAGTCCCTGTTCAGGGCTATTACGCAACCGTATGCCGACATGGGGTCCACGTCGTAGGCGGTTATGAATGCCTCCGCGATAGTGTCCGCGGAAGCAAGTCCGCAGGGATTGGTGTGCTTCATCACAACGGCGGTCGGCTTCTCGAAGTCCATGGCTATGTCCAGAGACTTATCGAGGTCCAATATGTTGTTGTAAGAGAGCTGCTTGCCATGGAGCTGCTCCGCCTTCGGCACAGTTGTCCCTTCCGTGAACGGGTCCTTGTAGAATGCGGCCTTCTGGTTGGGGTTCTCTCCGTACCTGAGGTCCTCCACCTTCTCCATGGGAACGGGGAAGGCCGCCGGAAACCCTTCGCAGAACCTGCCGTACATCCTGCTGGCTATCATCGCATCGTAATTCGCAGTGATTATGAAGGCCTCGGCCATCAGCCTGCCCAGGGTCCCCTGCGACACCTTGCCGCTTTCTTTTATCTCATTTAGGACTTCAGCATACTGGCTCTTGTGGGTGACAACCGCTACCGACTCGTAATTCTTGGCCGCGGCCCTGATCATGCTCGGGCCTCCGATGTCTATGTTCTCTACTATCTCCTCGAAGGATGCTCCCTTCCTGAGCACCGTCTCCCTGAACGGATAGAGGTTGATGACGACCATGTCTATCGGCAGTATGCCCATCTCCGCGATGGCCTTCATGTGCGCCGGATCGTTCCTGCGTGCCAGTATCCCCGCGTGCAACTTCGGGTGAAGGGTCTTGACACGCCCGTCCAGCATTTCCGGGAAGCCGGTAAGATCGGAAACTTCGACCGCGTGCACACCGTTTTCCCTGAGCAGCCTGTACGTCCCGCCGGTGGATATTATCTCGACACCGGCCGACGCCAGCTCCTTTGCAAAATCGACTATCCCGTCCTTGTCTGAAACGCTGATGATGGCTCTTTTGATCTCTGCCAGTATTATTCCCCCTCGTTAGAGGTGCAAACATTTACCGTGTGCATTCCCCGAAGGGGTTCGCTCTACAAAAATATATCATCGGGCGGGACCCGGTGTCACGGCCCGCCCGGAAAGGGTTTAAGGGTTTTTTCAAAGGAGCCTTCTCATCACGCGATCTGCCCTGTCCTCCAGGGTCTCGACCCCCGTTACCCTGCTAGCTATCTTCGTGAGGGCTACTATGTCCTCGTTCTCTATCGATTCCAGGGTGAACCTGCGGGTTCCCGCCATCAGCTGCTTCAGACCCTCTCCGAGCCTGTCGTGCATGTATGTGTATAGGGCCACTCCTCCCCATGGGATGTCGGTGCCCAGCTCCTTGTCGGGATACATCTTGGCCACGTTCTTCGCGGATATCATGTATGTCTCGGGCTTGTCCCCGTACTGCTTCGAGAAGCCGGCCGGGAGCTTGCCTTCGGCCGCCAGTTCCGCGAAGTGCTTACCCTTCATGGCGGCAGTGATCGGCGCCCTTGCCATGGCTATGGACTTGCATATCGGCCCGTCGCCCATGTCCGAAAGGGCGAACGCCTTGTACATCTGGGACTCGTTGACGAATCCTCCCGCGAATGAGATGTCCGGCACATACTTTCCCCTCTTCCTGAGATACCAGGCGCACTGCATGACCTGCGAATAGAGCCAGATGGTCGGTGTGCTCAGCTCGTTCATGTGCATTACCGGAGACATGCCCGTTCCTCCTCCTGCCCCGTCGAAGGTCACGAGGTCCAGCTTCGCCTCGGAAGCGACCTTCATCGTGAATGCGACGGCTTCGGGCTTGTATGCGCCCGTCTTGAGGAACACGTTCTTGGCTCCCATCGACCTGAGGTTGTCTATGTCCTCGAGGAAAGACCTGCGTTCGGGGAATCCTACGCGGCTGTGCCTCTCGAAGCTCTTGAACACTCCGGCCTTGAACGCCTCCTGTACCGAGGGGTCCTCGGGATCGGGCATGACGATGTATCCGCGTGACTTCAGCTCGAGTGCCCTCTCGAGGGTGGTCAGCCTGACCTCCCCGCCGATGGCCTTTGCTCCCTGGCCCCACTTCCTCTCGATGACCTCGATGTCCAGCTTGGAGAGCCCGTACTCGTCGACTCCTCCGCGCTGATCCTCGACGTTCGTCTGAAGGACGATGCGTCCGTTCTCCCCGTCCCAGAAGTCCCTGTAGGACTTGACCCGGAAAGCCAGGTCCTTGGAGGACTGGACCTTGCCGTTGGAGTATACGGCGTCCCCGTCCATTCCGCAGACGTTCTCTCCGATGACCTCGCATACGCCCGACATCGCCGCACCGGACGCCAGCTCGCGCCAGTTTGACTTTGCCACTGCGGTGGACCCGAGGCCTGCGATGTGGAAGGGCAGGGCCATCTTGATTGGGTTCTTTCCCCTGGACCCTATGACGGTGTTGATCTTCGCGTTCTCGAAGAAAGCCAGGTCGGAGCTGGGCTCGATCCCCTTGGCACCCAGCAGCTCGGCCATTATCTGGAAGTGCGACCAGTCTAGGAAGTAGTCCTTGTTCGACGCGGCCGTGCTCTTTCCGAAGTGCTCGGGGCTGGGGTAAAGGACCTCTCTGCCTCTGAAAGCGCCCTTGGCGACCTCGCATACGACATTACAGTCCTCCGTACAGACCGGGCACATGCCGCTGACCGGGCATACGTCCTTGACGCGGGTCGTCGTTTCAGTCGTCGACTTCGAGTTTTCGATTGTATACATTTTTGATCTCCTTGGCAGCATGGGGGCTGTCTATTCTCGAGTATGCACTTTTCGGATATAAATCTAACCGTTATGTGTCGATTATTTTTGATAATATTAGACAAATGTCTAATGATAATTGTAATACCTAGACATATTCTAGCCGCATACCGTAACGTTGCCGCAAATAACCTAGATGCGCTTCGAGCGAAGGATATTAACGCAGAACGCATCACAAAGGCCGATGAAGAAAAAGGACCTGGAGATCGCATTGGAAAAGCTTGCTCCGGTGCCGGAGCCAGATGCTTCCCTCGAGCAGTACCCCACACCTGCGGCGATCGTGGCGGACGTTGTCTTCGGGGCCTACGGAAGGGGAGACGTGGAGGGCATGAAGGTAGTGGACCTGGGGTGCGGGAACGGGATCTTCGCCATAGCGGCCGCCTTGATGGGCGCCGGCGCCTCCATTGGCTTCGATATATCCGAGAAGGCGGTCCGCATCTCCAAAGAGAACGCCCTGTCTTCGGGTGTCGCCGCATCGTTCTCCGTCTCGGACGTGAAGGATGTGAGGGAAGGGGCGGACACCGTATTCATGAACCCTCCGTTCGGATGTCAGAACCGTGGCGCCGACCGCCCGTTCCTGGACAAGGCCATGGAGATCTCGGAGTGCATCTATTCGGTTCACAAAGCGGAAACATCTGATTTCGTAACGGACTACTGCAGGAAGAGGGGCAGGGACGCGTCCGTTTGTAAAGTATATAAGTACGATATTCCTCACACGTTCGAGTTCCACAGAGAGACGAAGCGCAGCATTGAGATAGCTGTTGTTAACATAAGGTGATTTGACATGAAGAACAAGATCGAGGTTTTCCCAGGAGACGAGGTAGCGGTAGAAGAAGAGTATCTTGCGTCGGACGGGACCTTCGCAGATAACGGTAAGATCTATGCATCCCAGATAGGATATCTGGTCCTGGACGACGAGGAGTGCGTGGCAAGGGTCGTAACGCCGAACCCCCCGAACATCCTGAAGTACGGAGACATCGTGTACGCGATCGTCGCAGACATAAGGAACACCATGGCGACGGCGGATGTGGTGGCCAAAGACGGCACCGAGAGACAGGTGGGCGGCGAGACTTACGCTACGCTCCACGTGTCCAAGATATCCCAGGGCTACACCGACGACGTGGGCAAGGAGCTTAGGAAAGGGGATTTCATCAGGGCGATGGTGCTGGACACCGAGCCGTCGTTGCAGCTTACCACAAAAGAAGAGCACCTGGGGGTCATCCGCGCACTGTGCGGAACGTGCAAGACCGAAATGGTCCGCAAAGGAAAGGGGCTGTACTGCCCGGAATGCAAGTACTCCATGCCCAGGAAGCTTGCGGACGACTACGGGAACGTAAAACTATGAAAGACATACAGGATATCGAGTCGCTCAAGGCCGAGGTCGTAGCCCTCAGGGCCGAGGTCAAGGACCTCAAGGAGATAATCGGCGGCCTCTACATGATGCTGGTCGACGAAGATGAGTACGAAGAAGGCCCCGTACAGGCGGGGAGGTACATCACCTGAAGCTCATCGTATTGATGTCCAGCGGTATAGATTCGCCCGTCGCCGCCTATATCATGGCGGAGGCCGGCGCGGAGATAGTGCTTCTGCACATGGACAACACCCCCTACGAAGACGGGAGGTCTTTGGAGAACGTCATGGAGCTGGCCGAAAGGCTCAGGCAGGCCACCGGCCAGGATATGCCGCTGTATTCCGCCAGCCACGGTCCGAGCCAGACACGCATTGGCGAGACATGCGAAACAAGATATCAGTGTGTCATGTGCAAGCGCACCATGCAACGCACAGCCAAGGAACTGGCGGTCAGGATGGGCTGTTCCGGTGTGGTCATGGGAGATTCCCTTGGACAGGTCGCTTCGCAGACCCTCCGCAACATACGCGCGGAGAACATCGGTCTGGAATTCCCCGTGCTCAGGCCGCTCATCGGTTACGATAAGCTGGAGATCGAGGAGATAGCCAAAAGCATAGGCACGTACGAAATATCCATACGTCCGGCGGTGGGTTGCACGATGGTCCCCAAGGGACCGGTGACGGAAGCGGAGATCCCCAAGATAAAGGCGTTCGATGTCTCCTCTGACATCTGTGCCATGGTCTCCGCTTCGGCCGACTCGGCAGTAAGAATTTCGTGATCAATAGAAGGCCGGGCAGTACTCCACGTCTTCCTTGTCGTACACCATGGACATTGTGACCCTGTTTATGTACCTGGCCTGAACGGCCGAGATGTACAATATATTGTCACCTATCTGTACCTTGATGTCGTTGGGCTTCGGGGGTTTGACGGTTATAGGCACCAGGGCCGGGCCGGTGCAAGCGGTGCACACTCGGTAGTCCCTGCCCTCGGCCAAGATTTTCTTCTTTACGTCTTCGTCTACCTCGATGGGCATGCGGTTCACAAAGATACATCTTGTATTAATTTTGTTCCCTATATCTGAAAAATCTTACGATGTCGGAACACGGGTCGTCAGCGGGCTTGGCATCGATACCGTCCAGGGCAGAT
Source organism: Methanomassiliicoccaceae archaeon UBA72 (assembly GCA_002509405.1). Taxonomy (GTDB): domain Archaea; phylum Thermoplasmatota; class Thermoplasmata; order Methanomassiliicoccales; family Methanomethylophilaceae; genus VadinCA11. The sequence continues at coordinate 133,612 of DAVO01000013.1, forward strand.
GCCCTGCGGTCCAGTATCACCGCTGCGCCCACGTCGTTCTCTGACCTTATCAGCCTCCCGATCGCCTGTCTGATCTTTCTCGTTGCGGGGATCTTCGATGCGTGCTCGAACCCGTCTCCGAACACGATCTCGCAATACCGGGTAAAGGCCTTGTGCCTGGCGGTCGGCCTGGGATAGGGTATTCCGATTATCACGGCCACCTCCAGGTCCTTGTCGGGGAAGTCCAACCCTTCGCTGATCCGTCCTCCTGTTACGGCGAATAGGACGCCGTGTGGAGTGCTCCTGAACCCTTCCACCGCCTCCATCAGGTCTGTCTGGCTCATTCCCCTGACCTCGTAGAATATGTCTCTTCCGATAAGTTTGGGAACCCCGTCTCGTATGAAGGTGTCCATCAGCCTGTAGGACGGGAAGAACACTGCGGTGTTCCGTTCGGTGCACCTGACCAGATCCACGGCATGGCGTTCGATCCTTCCGACATTTTCGGGATCTGACATTTCATCGTATTTGGTTGAAACGTCGGTGACGTACTCCACCATCAGGTTCCCGGGATCGAAAGGCGACCTGAATATGCGTGCCTCCGCGTCCTCCAGGCCGAGCTCCGTTACGTACTCGTCAAGGGGGGCCAGGGTTCCCGACATGTGGATGGACGCACGGAACTCGGAAAGAGGCCGGGAAGCCTCCCTGGGATCCATGCAGTATACCTTGAGCTTGGTGTTCTCGCCGCCTATCACCAGCCTGACATAGAACCCTTCCTCTGTGGAGTACCAGTGCTGGAGGAACCTGCCCAGTGAACCTATGTAGGTGCGCGGGAGCTTTCTCCTCTTCTTCTTTGAATCCGATATCATCTCGCCTATGTCCACCAGCGCCCTCTGCATGGCAGATATGGTCCGTGAGCTCACGCCGAGCCGCTCCATAAGCTCGTCCTGAAGGAAATATGGGGGCACCAGTCCGTCCTCCTCTATCAGGTATTCGCCTGTGGCCGCGACGATTATATCTCGGAACACTCCCGTGATGTCTGTGACGGTAAAGCCTTCGGCAACCTCCGGGTCCCCCCACTCCCTGGCCTCTTTCTCGGCAAGTGCCAGCGCATTGAGTCCGTACTCGGATGTCATGACCTCTCGTAGATAATCCGGGAGATTGTGGGCCTCGTCCACCACCGCGATCATGGAGCTGAGGGGCGTGCCTACCCATTCTATGAAGTGGTGAAGTACTGCGGGCATGAATATGAACGGATATGGGGCGACTATCACGTCGGCCTCCGGCAGTGCGTGCTTCATCAGCTCGTAGGGGCACAGGTCCCTCTTTTCGCAGTACAGGTTGAAATCCTCCTGTGTGGGGTGCGATTCGCGTATGTACTGTATCACAGAGGGAATGTCTGCCTTCTCAATGTTGTCGTAATACATGCAGGCGCATATGCCGTTCTCCTTTCGCTTGTACTCGGAGCACAACTTTGAAAGCTCTTCCGGTGTACCGGCAGAAAGTTCAGGGTCGTCTGCCATCATGGGACAGGTGGAGGACTTCCGCCCCTGCAGCGGCACGCACAGGAGAGGCACCTTCTCGGAAATGCGCGCGCATTCGGTGACCACCTGCTTTTGCTGGGACTTCGTCCTAGTCAGATAGATGACCTTGCAACCGGTGGACCTGGCGGCATCGATGGAAGCTGCCAGGGACGATACGGTCTTCCCCGTGCCCGTGCCTGATTCGACCACCGCGGCCTTTCCGGCGACGGCCGCCTCCCTCAACAAATCGACCAACTCCCGCTGTCCGCTTCTGAAAGGATAGGGGAAGAGGTCCATGCGGGAGTACCCGCGTGGGGATAAAAAGCGTTTGGGGGCTCAGGACCTCTTCCAGATCTCGTCCGGAAGGTCCTCGTAGAACGTGTCCTCGACCTTGCCCTCGGACTCGACCTGGTCGTTGCCCTCGATCAATTCCTCTATCCTCTTCTTCCTGAAGAGCCAGTAGTGGATCCTCCACTCCCTTCCGTCGTAAAGGGTTGTTTCCTCGCGCTCGGTCGTCAGGATGCCCGCGTCCTCGAGCATATAGAAGGTGTCACGGTCCTCCGGCTCCAGTATGTTGTCTATTATCCTGTCGGAGTAGCCGAAGAAATTGAGGACATGGAGGGCCAGTTGGTTTGCGTAAGCCTCCTCCATTTCCCTGTTCGCCTGGCGAATACCGTTCTTTATGGCCTGTGTAAGCTCTTCGACCGTGATTATTACTTCCATACCTTCGCCTCCCTGCTCAGTTGTCCACGAGGTCGATGAATTTAGCTTCCTTCGCCCCGGACACTTCGATCATGTTGTCCAGCACCTTCGACGGGACGTCCTGGTCGACTATAAGGACCATCATCGCGCACTTCTCGGACCTTCCGACCGCCATCTGCGCCACGTTGATGCCTGCCTCTCCCAGCGCCGTTCCGATGTGGCCTATGACTCCGGCCGCGTCCTTGTAGCGCACGTAGACCATGTCGCCGGACATCGGTACCTCGAAGCTGTACGCGTCGATGCCCACCAGCCTCGGCTGCCCGCCGAAAACCGTTCCGCGTATCGTGCGGGACTTTCCTGCCGACACCACTTTGACCTCGATAACGTTCATGTAGTCCTTGGCCTCGTCTGTGGACGATTCCTTGATCGCTATGCCCTTGCCTTTGGCTATGGGGAGCGCGTTGATCATGTTGGCCTGACCGGGGCCTATGATGTTCTTCAGGACACCGATCACCGTGTAGATCGTCAGCATCTTTGTCTGCTTTGATGCGAGCCCGCCGCAGTAGGTGACCTCCAGCTCGTCGATTGGGACGTTGCCGTTGATCTGGTGAGCCAGGACCCCCATGCGCTCGGCGAGGGGCACGTATGCCTCTGTCTCCGGGTCCAGCTTCCCGCGGGGTGCGTTTATCGCGTTGGCGATCACACCCTCTTTCAGATATTTCACGACGTTCTCGGCGACTTCGGTGGAGACCCTCTCCTGGGCCTCCAAGGTGCTGGCGCCCAGGTGGGGAGTGGTCACAAGGTTGTCGAGCTCCAGGAGCTTCTGCTCGGCCTGGCATATGGGCTCTTCGCACCATACGTCGAACGCGGCGCCGGCTATCCTCTTGGACTTGAGCGCCTCGTAGAGGGCATCCTCGTCGACTATCCCGCCGCGGGCCACGTTGGCTATCCTGGCGTTGGGCTTCATCATGTTGAACTGGGCGGTGGAGATCATGTTCCTCGTGTCAGGCAGCAGCGGGGTGTGTATGGTCATGAAGTCCGATATCCTCAGGACCTCCTCCAGCGTCGTAAGGCGGACGCCTATGCTGTCCGCCACGTCCTTGGGAAGGAACGGGTCGTATCCTACCATGGTCATATTGAACGCCTTCAGGCGCTTGGCCACCTCTCCTCCGACGCGTCCGACACCGATGATACCGAGGACCTTGCCGTTCATCTCGACGCCCGTGTACTTGGAGCGCTTCCATTCGCCCCTGTGCATCGAGTCGTGGGCGAATGGTATGTTCCTCGCCAGCGAGAGCAGCATTGCGCAGGTGTGCTCCGCCGCCGAGAGTATGTTGGCGGACGGTGTGTTCATCACGAGTATGCCTTTCTCGGTTGCTGCCGGGACGTCTACGTTGTCGACGCCGACACCGGCACGGCCGATGACGCGCAGCTTCTTGCCCGCCTCGATCACTTTCTTGGTGACCTTGGTCCCGGACCTTATGATCAGGCATTCGTAATCGGCGATCTCCTTGCAAAGGTCGTCCTCCGAGAGGTCGGGTTTCACATCTACCGGGAAACCTGAGTCCCTCAGGATCTTGAGTCCCTCTTCGTTGAGGGGGTCGGAAACCAGGATTCTAGTGGTCATTTCATCTCCTCCAGTATTTCGTCCATCGCGGACAGGAGCCTCTTCACCCTGTCTGTGGTGAGGTCTCCCATGTGTCCGATCCTGAACGTCTTCTCTTTGACGCCGCCGTAGCCGTTGGATATTTCGTACCCGCGGGACTTCAGCGATGCGTGGAATTTGTCGAAATCAAGGGCGCCGCGGTTGAGGACGCCTATGGTGTTTGACTGCACCCCCTTATCGGGGAACATGCCGTTGAGCTTCTCGGACCATACTCTGACAAGGTCTGCCATCTCCTGGTGCCTCCTGTACCTTGCGGGCATGCCCTCGGCCAGCGCCTTGTCCAGCTGGAAGTCCAGGCCGTACATCAGCGATACCGGGGGGGTCGTCAGCGCGTAGTTGTCGTCGCTCTGCTTCTTGATCTTCAGCAGATCGGTGTAAAAGCCGCGGTCGGAAACTGTGGCGGCCTTCCTGAGCATCTTCTCGGAGCAGAGCATGATCCCCAGCCCCGGCGGCAGGGCGAGCGCTTTCTGCGTTCCGAATATCAGTGCGTCGGGCCCCATCTTCTCGATCTCCAGGTCCATGGCGAAGGCCGATGTTACGGCGTCGACGATGACGAGGGCGTCTGAGCTCTGCCTGCGTACCTCGTCCGCTATTGCAGTCGAATCGCTGAAGACGCCCGTAGAGGACTCGTTGCTCACCCAGTGGACCGCCTCGATGTCCTTCTTGACACGTCCTTCTATGTGTTCGGGCTTTATGCCCTTGCCCATGGGCACTTCCACCTTGTCGACTTTCTTGCCGTTGAGCTGGGCGACCTCGATGGACCTGTCGCCGAAGGAGCCGCCGGTTATCCCCAGCGATTTTCCTGCGATTCCGTTCCTCGCCGCGCCTTCGATCATGACGGTGGCGGAGCCCGAGACCATGAAGACGTCCATGTCTGTGCCGAGGGCCTTCCTGGTCTTCTCGACTATCCCCTCATGGAGCTTCTTGTATTCTTTGGATCTGTGGGTTATCATTGGCCTGGCCATGGCCTGGAGGGCCTCTGGCTCTACGTTTACTGGGCCGACCGTGAAAAGTTCTCTGCTCAAATGGAATCCCTCTGCCCATCCTGCCAGATGCAGGCGAACGTGGACGGCTATGCCCTAACCTATATTTATTTTGACGGACGCGCGTACGTTCAGAGGTCGGCGAGGAATTTCTTTATCCTTTCGAAGCCCGCCCTTATCTGATCTTCGCTGGTGGCGTAGGATATCCTGAAGAAGCCCTCTCCTGCCGGCCCGAATGCGGACCCCGGGGTCACGGCCACATGGGCCTGCTCAAGGAGCCTGGTCGCAAGAACGGCCGACTTGATCTCCGGCTCGTACCTGGGGAACAGGTAGAAAGCTCCCTGCGGGGAGTTGACGTCGAGTCCCTTCATCTCGGTGATGAGGTCGATCGCCAGGTCCCTGCGCTGCTTGAATTCTCTGATGAACCTGCACCGTTCGTCCTGGTTGCCCTTGAGCGCTTCGACGGAGGCCTGCTGTGCGAAAGAGACGCAGCATGATATCGAATGCGACTGCAGCTTGTTGAGGTTGGATATGCACTCTTCGCTTGCTATCGCCCATCCGATCCTCCAGCCGGTCATGGCGTAGGTCTTGGAAAGGCCGGAGACCGTGATGGTCCTGTCGAACATGCCCGGGAAGGACGCTATCGAAACGTGCTTCCCTTCGTAGATGACCTTCTCGTAGATTTCGTCGGAGAGGACCAGCAGGTCGTGTTGGATGGCGATGGACGCTATCTGCCTGAGCACGCTTTCCGGCAGTACGCAACCGGTCGGGTTGGAAGGCGAGTTGATGATTATCATCTTGGTCTTGGGGGTCACCGCCGCCTCTATCAGGGCCGGGTCGACGATGAATTCCTCTTCGAACTTAGTCGGGATGAAAACCGGTACGGCGCCCGCGAGACGGATGCACGCCTCATACGATACCCATGCCGGGTCGGGGAGTATGACCTCGTCCCCTGGGTCGAGGTATGCGAGGCATGCCATGAAGATCGCCTGTTTGGTGGGCGTTATCAGAACGTTGGCGCCCCTGCAGGGGATTTTGTTCTCGGCGACGGCCGTCTCGGCGACCGCACGTCTCAGCTCCGGGATGCCGGGGGACGGCGTGTAATGGGTGAACCCGCTGTTCAGAGAACCGATGCATGCGTCCACTATGTTGGACGGCGTTGTGAAGTCTGGCTCTCCCATAGAGAGCGAAATGATGTCCTGGCCCTCCGCCTTCAGTCTGCTGACCTTGTTAGAAATCGCGACAGTCCCTGATGCCGGAATATTCTTGAGTCTCTATGAAACCATGTAGCGCCTCTCGGTTTACCGTACGGTTATCTTTTAGGTGTATATAATGGACCCGTCGCCTCATGTCAAAATCGATTTCAGCCTTCCGTTTTCTGCGGCGTTCTTTATGTCCATTGCCATTCGTCCGCCGGTGCTCAGCCCCGGATATACGAATTCGGCGTAGGGCGAACCGGATATGAACGGGTTCGTGCCGGCGACGATCCTCGCGGAGATCTCGAAAACCTTGAACTGGAGCTTGTCGTTGACCACCGTCTCGAGGCAGAACGGGCCCCATATCCCGCCGAACATCTCGTATGCCCGGTCGACGACCTTCTGACCCATCTCCAGGGCCTTGGGCAGCAACGACTCGCGCAGGACGACCGGCGTGTTCCCGGTGACCACAAACGACGGGTATAGGCCGTGTCTCTTCGAGTCCTCGATGGACCCGAGCTTGTACATCTCGTCTATATTGCTCTCGTCGCGGCGGTCCATGGACAGGAGCTCGATGGAGCCTCCATGGTCGCACCTGTAGCCGTCGGCCTTGAAGTTGTCGTAGAAGTAGTGGATGTAATATCTTGTTCCCAGGCAGTACTCCTGCACCGTGTAGGGCTGGGTGTTGTCGATCGACATCTTGAAGTCCGGGTAGTCCTTGGCTATGAAGAATCCGCGGCCTCCTTTCGCGCCGTGGTACTTGACCATGACCGGCTCGTGTATCTCCCTGGCGTCGGATATCAGACGGGGCATCGGGACACCGGCAGATGTTATCCACTCTCTCTGCATCGTCCTGTCGGACTCCCATGAGAGGACGGCGCGGTTGCCGTAGGAGGGCACGGCGAAGTCCTCGAACCTCTTCGTGCCCATGTACTCCACGAACGAGCCGTGGGGGATGATGACGGTGTTCATATCGTGAAGCTCGCCGATGCGCGACTCCATATCGTCGAAATCAGCGTACCTTATGATCTTGTCGGGCTTGGCGAGCGGGAACGCGTCATAGTACTTGGTATCGTGAGAAATTGTAAGTCCCAGTGTCTTGAAGCCCATCTTACGGGCGCCATGGAAGATCTGGAGAGAAGAATGCGAGCACAACGTCGCTATTGTTATTTCAGCGGGATCGTACCCGTCAAGAATCTCATCGATCTTCTTCTTGGGAACCATATCCTATGATAGATATGGTGCATTTAAAGATTAGGTCGGGACCCGAGCGGGAGTGATTCGGAATAATCGGCGACCCTTCGGGTTAAGTTTTATAGGCAGCAATGCGTAGGCGGGAACACCGCGAAGCGGAGGTCGATAAAATGAACGAACAAGAACTAACACCCCACTTTGAAGAACTGAAAAGGGTGCTGAAAGACAAGGTCGACGATGAAAGGATCATGAACGAACTGAAGAAGTACGTCAACGAATTCCACGTGACTCCCCAGGCCGCTGTAAGGGGGATACTGAGGAAGTTCGGGGCTCTGGAGGAGTCCCCGTTCCGTTCCTCATCCTCTCTGGTCAAGAAGATCGGGGAGCTGACCGGAAGCGAGGCGAGCGTGGACCTGCTGGTCAGGGCCATCTTCGTCGAAAAGAAGGACATAACCGTCAAAGGAAGCCCGAAGACGATAATATCCGGTCTCATAGGAGACGAGACGGGCACGGCTTCCTTCACCGTCTGGGAAGGCAAGAACGTCGAGATGGAGAAGGGCTCCGTGTACTGGTTGAGGAGCGCCTACGCCAAGATGTGGAACGAGAAGGTCCAGATCAACATCGGGGCACGCGGCGGCGTGGAGAAGGCCGAGGGCATGAGGGTCGACGTTCCTGACAGGAGCATCTCCATGGAGTCCTCCGAGGCGAAAATCGGAGAGATAACAGGGAGTATGGGCAACGTCACGGTGACAGGCCGCATAATTTCCGCGGAAGAGCGCAACGTTACCGTCAAAGGAGAGCCGAAGACCGTCTACTCCGGAATGATAGCGGACGACACGGGTAAGATACAGTATTCCGCCTGGAACGACTTCGGTCTGAAAGAGGGCGAGACCGTTCGCATCAAGAACGCCTACATACGCTCCTGGAAGGGCATCCCCCAGCTGAACATGGGAGACAGGTGCGAGGTCAGCAGGGTGGACGACACCTTCGGCAACGATATCGCTGACACCGTCAACACAAAAAAGATCGGCGACATCGTCAGGACCGGCGGCGGACTCGACATAAAAGTCGTGGGCACCGTCGTTGACATGAGACGCGGGAGCGGCCTGATAGAGCGCTGCCCCGAATGCAACAGGTCTATAATCAACGGGGAGTGCCAGGCACACGGCAGGGTCGAACCGGTCATGGACCTGAGGATGAAGCTCACCCTGGACGACGGGACGGGCGCCATCAGCGCGATAATCAACCGCGAGCTCACCGAAAAGCTCACGGGAGTGACTCTGGGGATGGCCGAGGGGCTCGCGAAGGCCAGGGGCAGCATGGAGCCCGTGGAGAGGGAGCTTGCGAGGACAATGCTAATCAGAAGGCTTTCCCTGACCGGGAACGTTATGAGCGACGACTACGGGCCGATGATGATCGTCAGGGCCGCCGATGTCGTCAAAGAGGACGTGACCGCAGAAGCTGAGAAACTGCTCAGAGAAGTGGAGGCCTCCCTATGAACGCCAGGGAGACGGCGTGGAGGCTGTTCGCGGGAGAGCTCAACAGTTCTTCGGCCTCGGTCAAAGGTAACGAGGAGATGTCGCCCACCTATGTGGTCACCCGGCTGGGCGCCATGGTGAACAGGGTCATGGTCGCAGGCGTGCTCACCGAGAAGGAGAACATAGGAAGCGAGGACGAGCCGCTATGGAGGGGGCGCGTCCAGGACGTGGGCGGGAGCTTCTTCATAAACGTGGGGAAATTCCAGCCCGAGGCGGCGTCGGCCATAGCCGAGCTGGAAGTCCCTGTTTTCGTAGCCATCGTGGGAAAGGTGAAGACCTATACCGCGGACGACGGAAGGGTGTTCGTATCCGTGAGGCCCGAGACTATTGTCCAGGTCCAGGAGGATGTGCGCAGGCAGTGGATCCTCAGCGCGGCCAGGTCTCTCTGGGACCGCCTCATCAGGATGAAGAAGGCCATCGCGGTGAACAGCACCTCGGAGAAGGACCTGACGGCCGCCGGATTCGCTCCGGAGGAGGCAAAAGGCATAGACCTCGCCCTAAACCGGTACGGGATGCCCGACTCCTCGCCTTACGTGAAGACGATACAGGACGCCCTCAGGATGCTCCTCCCAGGCAGCGTGATAGACTTCGGGTTCCCCGAGGATGTGGGAGGTTCTCCCGACGAGATCGACATGGACTCGGAGCAGTCCTCGGCGGACCGCCAAGATATGGAGGACACGATACTCCGCATAATCACCGAGCTGGACACAGACGGTCGCGGGGCGCCGAGGGACGAGATCGAGAGACGTGCGGAGGCCGAGGGCATCTCCGCCACCGAGCTCGAGGAGATATCCGACACCCTGATGGACAACGGGATGGTATACGAACCGGACCTGAAAAGGCTCAAGCGCATCGACTACTGATGCGCTCCCGAAACCTCTTACATCATTTTCTGTACATGACCGCGGAGGCATATCCGACCACCGCACCGGGGTCTCCGCCCAGGGAGTCGTAGGAATCGGAGTACTTCAGTATCTCCGCGCTGTCCGGACGGGATGCTGCGATCGCGGCCGCTATGGGACCGTATCCGCATGCGGATATGCCCTTCGACCTTACAGCGTGGAATATTCCGTCCGGGTCTAGGGCGGCGATCCTTCCGATGAGCTCCGAGTCAAGGGCGGCGGCCCTCTGTTTCGGAACGTAATGGGACATGTCGCTGGACGCTATTATGACGACGTCCCTGCCTTCGCAGGCGTTCGCAAGGATCTCTCCCAGGCGCCGCGCGGTGACGGGGTCCTGCCTGGACATTATGATAGGGACTATGTGCGGGTCCGGGTCGATGTATTGGATGAATGGCACCTGAACCTCCACCGAATGCTCCAGCATGTGGGCGTTTGCGCTGTCGGGAACCATTCCCTTCAGCGCACCGGTCAATTCACGGTCGGTTTTGCAAGGCCCCATCGGGGTCAGGTAATCATCTGAGCACATGACGAAATCGAATGGGACGCCGTGGTGGTCCGGACCGATGATCACATAGGTATCTGGCAGGCCGTCCTCCTTTATACGTTTGTAAACGTGGGCGGCGTTCATGCCTGAAGCCATGTACCCGGCATGGGGAGATACTGCAGAAACGATGCGCCTGGCACTTCCCTCGGGACCTGGCATTCCAGGGCCCAGCCTATGACGGAAACATGCTTCGATATCTCGGACGAGGTCCTCCTTTTTCAGAGGATAGAAACGCCCTGCGACTGCCGGGTAGCGCATGGATAAGGTAAGGGAGTTTGGGTAAAAGGTTTTTTACCGGAATCAGAGCTTCGCTTCGAAGTCCTCGATCTCCATCTTGAAGTCGGCGGGATCCTTCAGATCTCCGCGGGCCACAAGTACCTCGCGGGTGAGGAGCCAGTACACGCATGCGAGCGCGCGCCTTCCCTTGTTGTTGGTGGGGAGGATGAGGTCCACGTTGCGGGTCTCGTTGTTGGCGTCGCACATGGCGATGATGGGGATTCCAAGGTTCAGAGCCTCGTTGAGCGCCTGTTTGTCGGCAGCGGGGTCCGTGACCAGCAGGACCTCGGGCTCGACGAAACCGGGGTTGACGGGGTTGGTAAGGGTTCCGGGAACGAAACGTCCTGCGAACGCGGGTGTCCCGATGGCCTTGGAGAACTCCCTGGCGGGCCTCTGGCCGTACTGCCTTGCGGAGACTACGAGTATCCTCTTGGGGTCATAGCGTGCGAGCATCGCCGCGGCGACCCTGATCCTCTCGTCGGTCTTCTGGACATTGAGAACGTACAGGCCGTCCTGCCTGACCTTGTATATGAAATCCTTCATATCGGCGCTTTTCTGCTGGGTACCGATGTGGACACCGGATGTAAGGTATGTGTCCTCGGATACCAGCAGTTCGGTTTCGATTTTAACGCTATCCTCGTCGCTCATGTAAAAATGCCTCTTAGTTTCTAACGACAGTGATCGGAATCATGTCCTTGTCATATTCCAGCATGGCTATGTCTATGGGATCGATCAGTTTCTCGGAGTAATCCACGAGCACCGGGGCGCCGTATGAAATCTGCAACGCCCTAGAACCGATGATCCTAGCTTTCTCAAATCTAGTGTACTTCATGTTCACCACACAGGATGTCCCTCTATCAGGGTGACCGATATAAACCTTTTGCAATTTTCGGGCCCCCTATTTTTATTTGTTAGTTGAACACTAATAACGCGCGCGAGGGGCGTGCAAGCATATTTTTACAGCGAGCGATATGGCGTTCACGATGGCTGACGAGCTTACGGTCTGCGCTGCCGCGTTCTTCCGAAACAAAGGGAGGGACGTGGTCGCCGAAAAGGAATTTACCATGGGCATTTCGCTGGACCTCAGATGGATGTCCGTTAAGGAATCCAAGGCGCTTATGGATGCGATGGTGTCGTCCGGGATCCTTGAACTCAAGGACGGCTTCCTGAGGCCTAAGTTCGACGGTTCCGCCCTTGACATCCCTATGGCTTACAGGCCGTCTCCCGAACTGATCGCATCGGTGACCTCCGGTAACAAGAGCAAAAAAGCCTCCGAAGGGCTTTTCCCGGAGATGGTCTCTATGGCGGAAAAGAGAGGAATGAGGAAATCTGGCTATATCGCTGCGTGCAACGCCCTTCAGAAAAAACTTGACGTTGACATAGAGGTTGCCGGGGTAATTGTCCTCAGGGACATCGGTGCGGACGTTTCCTCTCTCTACGGAAGGGTCCGCGACGCCGTGCTGAAGAAGTGACGCTCACTTCTTCTTTATGAAATCGCCCAACGTCATTTTCCCGGAGGACCCGCCTCCGGTCGACTGGCCCGCTCCCGACGACACCGTTTCCAGGAGTTTGATGTCGAGAGCCTTCTCTATCTTCTTGACCAGCTTGTCGTCCGGAACAAGCCTGTTGGCCTCGATCTTGGCCATCGTGCCTTTCTTCTCGCTTATGAGCTTGGAAAAAGCGTCCAGGTCCATTCCCTTGGCTTCTCTGGCCTCGCGTATCGTCTTGCCGTAGTTCCCGATTACCTCGACGGTCTTGGCCTGGGCATATACGTCTTTGGTCCCCATCCTCTTCTCGCGCCTCTCGAGCCTCTGCTCGATGACCGTCCTGCTGCCGCCGGTGGACTGTCCGGAGGACTGGGAGGACGACGACGCTTTATAATCATCTCCGAATCTGGCACATTCGGGACACACCTCTAGTTTCGCGCCGTCGATCATCACCGATTTGGTAAACGGCACGCTCTTACCGCACATCTCGCAAAGCATCGGACCTCAATTGTGCGGTCTAATAGTTAATAACTGCGATTGTTGACGCACAACACGCGTGTTAATGACGAAAAGTAATAAAGAAGAGAGCGTATAGCCTTCGGGATAACATGGTTGATCAGGCCGAAGGAGAGACTGCGGAACTCAAAGCGAAGATCGTGTCGCTGGAAGAAAGGAACGTACGTCTGATGGAAGATCTTCAAAACGCCGAGAACGAGAAGCGCTTCTCGGAAAGCGAGCTGTTCAGGCTCCAGAAGGACCTTACAAGGGTACGGACCGAGCTTGAGAGGCTGAGGAGCCCCCCGCTAATAATAGGCTCCCTACGCGACGTGCTGCCTGACAACCGCGTAGTCGTGAAGAGTTCCACGGGGCCCGATTTCATCGTTTCCGTTTCCGAGTACGTCCCGAAGGAGGACCTGATACCCGGAGCAAGGGTATCGCTCAACAAGCAGACGCTGGCGCTCATGAACATACTCCCGTCCTCGCTCGACCCCATAGTCACTGGAGCGGAGATAATAGAGAAGCCGGACATCACATACGACGACATAGGCGGGCTGAAGCAGCAGATGCTCGAGCTCCGCGAGGCCGTCGAAGACCCCCTGCTCAGGCCCGAGCTCTACACCAAGGTCGGAATAGAGCCTCCCAAGGGAGTCCTGCTCGTAGGTCCACCGGGAACCGGCAAGACGCTTATGGCCAAGGCCGTCGCCAACGCCACGAACGCCACCTTCGTCAGGCTTGTGGGCTCCGAACTGGTCCAGAAATACATCGGCGAAGGAGCGAGGCTTGTGCGCGAGCTGTTCGAGCTGGCAAGGGACAAGGCGCCCAGCATAATATTCATCGACGAGCTTGACTCGGTCGGGGCGAAGAGGTTGGATGCCGCCACGTCCGGAGACCGCGAGGTCCAGAGGACCCTCATGCAGCTCCTGGCCGAACTCGACGGCTTCAAGCCCTCCGGCGACGTCAAGATCATAGGGGCGACCAACAGGCCCGACATCCTGGACGATGCGCTGCTCAGGCCCGGAAGGTTCGACCGCATAATAGATGTCGGAATGCCGGATTCTGACGGCAGGTTACAGATCTTCAAGATCCACACATCCCACATGAACGTGGGCACCGATGTGAACCTAAAGATGCTCGCCGAGATCACCGACACCGCTTCCGGTGCGGAAATAAAGAGCATATGCACCGAGGCGGGCATGTTGGCCATCAGGGACGGCCGCGACACCGTCACCATGAGCGACTTCATGAGGAGCAAGGAAAAGGTCATGGAGGCCGGACGCAACAAGATAAAGGCCGCGCCGGCCTATATGTTCGGCTGATATCAGTCGTCTATCTCGCCCGGCTCCGCGTCCTCGCCGCCATAGAAGCACAGCTGCGATGCGGCATATATCTCCGCCATACCTATGGACTCCTTTGCGGAGACCCCCCTCACCTCGCCGAAAACGCCCATGGAGTCCATGGCCTTGAACAGCTCGGCACCTACAACGGTCTGGGGATTGGAATCTTGCTCCATCAGATCGAAATAGAGGGAGTCCAGGTCGGTGAACCACCCCAGCATCCTATCCCTTTCCTCGTCGGAAAGCATATCCGACTTGGACAGAAGGCCAAACGTCGGGAGCTGAAGCCTGAACTGCACCAGCGAGGAAAGGGTCATAGACGTTACGAAGCCGTTGGGATCTCTACAGAGCGAGGGGTCCGAAAGATAGAGGAGCATGGAGCTCTCCCTGCCGAAGGCTTCAACCGTCATCTTCGAGGACTCTCTGAAGGCGAAAAGCTCCAGCTGCCCGGGAGTGTCTATCAGCAGGTAGTCGGACCTCATCTTGTTGACGACGTCGGTCATCTTTGAAATGTTCATGGCCATCAGGTCGGCCGCGACGATCTGTGCCCCGTTGGGACCCAGACCATATTCCTCCATGACCTCGGCCGTGTTTACCCATTCGCGGATGTCCACGTCGGGTTCGTACGGAAGGGTGTCGGTACCTGGGTCCAGGTTCAGAATCAGAGCGTCGAAGCCCTGCTCGTCCAGCCAGTTCTTGTATGCCGCGACCAGAGTGCTTTTGCCGCAGCCTGCGGTGCCGACGAAAAAGATGTTCTTCATGTCCACAGAGAGCCCATATATCGATTTAAGGTTGATTGGCCTCCAAAACAGATGGAGCAAGCATTACCGTTATTAACCCCTGGACTAATTCCGTCGCATGATATCTGAAAAAAAGAGCGGTGGCGCCTTTGCCGTACTCAGCATAATGGCCGCCTCCCTGTTCTTCCTATTGATGATGATTGCGATCGCTGACACGCCTGGCTGGGCGTTTGGAGAGGACCTCATCGGGGATGTCTCGACCTCTGATTCGGGCGTGTACCTGAGGTCTGGAATGGCTCTTGGAGGAATACTCCTCGCTTTCGGTTCCATCGGCATGGTCTTCAACGGAGGCCGCCCCGGCAAGACCGCGGAGGGCGTTCTCCTTATGATCTCCGGAATACTCCTCGTATGGGTTGCGTTCTTCGAGCACGACGACCCCATAAACAAAGTCGCGCTGATGCTTTTCATCATCACTTTCGTCCTCGCTATGATCGCCTCGATATACGACGACTTCAAGGAGAACCGCAGCATGATCTACGGTTCGCTGACCGTGCTCCTCCTTGTTGTCTCGATCGGGGCGTACGCGGCCTACGAACCAGCTATGTACCAGGTAGTTTGGATCATAGAAGCGGTCATCTGGGTCATAGCGAGGGGCATAAACGGCCTCTGTGAACCAACGATAAATAAGAGAAAGTGAATCCTGAGGTAAGGTAAGTAAAATGAAAGTTAGACCTAAGATCGTAAAAGCCGGCTTCTGGTTCGGTATTCTGGGCGGTTTGATTGCGGGCATCGCAACGATAATGGCCTTCGTTCCCGAAACGGCAGAGGCGGCCAACATGTGGCTGGGCGCCCTGGTCGTAGTGCTTTTCTTCGCTCTCGGAGGATTGTTCATGAACGACGGCTCCGTAAGCTGGGGTGTCGTGGTGTTTATGGCGGCCCTCGCCACCGGAGTGGCCGTAGCGGTCACCATGTTCGGGGCGATGGATATCTGGTTCGGGATCATCATCACTGCGATCGGCGTGATCGAGATCCTGATCGCGGCCAACTCCCTGACGGGACGCTGGATAAAGGCAGACAGGCTGATTAGATAAACAATAAGACCGCCCGGACTTTCCGGGCGGTTTATTTTCCATATAACAAATATATCTCTACCTACAATAAAAACGGTAGGTTTATAACTGTTTTTTTCCATCGAGATACGTGGACGATAAATACACATCCGCACTGAAAAAGATAGCTTTACTGGGCGGTATGGAAGATTATATCGCTGTCTCCTCCAGGGAACTGGGGGATACGCTTGAAATGAGCCAGCAATCCGCATCGAAGCGGATACTTGAACTTCTCGACGAGAAGCTGATCGTGCGCGACCTGGGTGCCAGGAGACAGCGCATAAAGCTGACCCAGAAGGGAATCGACGAGCTTAAGCGAGAGTACAACGAATACCGCAGGATATTCGAGCTCACAGACCACGTCACCCTCAGGGGCCACGTAGCCTCGGGAATGGGCGAGGGGGGATACTACATATCGCAGCCCGGCTACATCGAGCAGTTCCAGAACAAGCTGGGATTCAGGCCTTTCGAGGGCACGCTAAACATTGCCGTCAACAAAGAGGACACAGGTAAACTGGAAGTTCTCAGGGGCACCGCCGGCCAGCTGATCACGGGCTTCGAGAGCGAGGGGCGCACCTTCGGTAACGTAGTCGCATACAAGGCCAAGATAAAGAACATCGACTGCGCCATCGTGGTCCCCGAGAGGTCCCACTACGCAGACGTGATCGAAGTGGTGTGCCAGTATCACCTGAGACGCACTCTGAGCCTTAGCGACCGTGACCCCGTTGAGGTCAGGGTAAACATCTGACCGTCATCTGAGGCTCTTCATCACCGACCTGAAGATCATCATGCCGTCCCCCTCTTCGGAGCCGGGGTCCCTCGTCCAGTCAGGACGGGTGAAACGGGTCATTACGCGCTCGGGGTGGGGCATCATGCCCAGGACATTCCCGGCAGGGTTGCATATTCCCGCTATGTCAGAGGGCGAACCGTTGGGGTTCCATGGATATTCAGCGTCGCTTCCGTCGCGTTTGACGTAACGGAACACGATCTGGCCGTTGTCCTCAAGCTTGTTTACGAAATCCGGGTCGTTGCTCATGAGCTTGCCCTCCGCATGCGCTGAAGGGAACATGACAAGGCTCTTCCTCGGAATCTCGGAGACGAACAGACATTTTCCGCGGTCGTCGTTCCTGAGGACCGTGGGGCGGCATTCGAACCTTCCCGAGTCGTTGGTGTAGAGCGCGGCCGTCGGGGTCTCCGACATGGTCCCCTCCAAAGCGGGCAGAAGACCCAGTTCGACCAGGATCTGGAATCCGTTGCACACTCCGAGCACAGGCTTCCCCGACTCGACGAATCTCTTGAGCTGCGGGCCCATCAAACTTTTGATCCTGGCCGCGAATATCGCTCCGGCCCTCACGTAGTCTCCGGCGGAGAACCCTCCGGGGAATGCCAATATGTCGTAATCCTCCAGGTTCCGGCCGAGGCCCGCGGGAGGGTTCTTCTCCATCTGCTTCAGGTGTACCTTCTCCGGAACCGCGCCCACCATGCTGAAGGCGTCAGCCATCTCATCCTCGCAGTTCGTACCCTCGATCCTGAGTACGCACACTTTGACGTCTTTCATGATTGTCCCCCCATGATCTTCCAGATCGGGTCGTTCCATGCCTTGCGCATATCCTCGACCTCGATTATCACTCCGGAGTCCCTTATGTTCATCGATTTACCGCCCGTCTTTCCTATGTTGTGGGCAGAGCCCCCCATTATCTTCTCGAATTCCTCGGCGTTCTCTTCTGAAACCTCGGCTATCCAGCGCGTGTTGCTCTCGGAATAGAGCACCTTGCGGGGCGACATATCTGCCGCCTTCCTGAGATCCAGTACCGCGCCGGTCTGTCCGGATATGCACATCTCCGCCACAGCGACGGCTATGCCTCCGTCCGAGCAATCGTGGCAGCTCGATATCAAACGCCTGTCCATAGCCCTGAGCGTCTTTACGGTGAGCTCGCGGACGTTGTCCACGTCTACGGACGGCACGACGCCCTGTTTTCCTCCGAATACACGGTAGAGCAGCGATCCGCCCATCTCCTCTTTGGTCTCTCCTATGACATATATCCTGTTGCCAGGACCTTTGAAATCTGCGGTGACGGCTTTCGATATGTCGTCGATTATGCCGCAGCACAGCATCATGGGCGTGGGGAGGACCGATGCTCCTCCCGGCGCCTCGTTGTAGAGGCTCACGTTGCCCGATGGGATGGGTATGTTGAGCGCCTTTGCGAAATCGCCTATTCCGCGGACGGCCTCTCTGAGCTCACCGAGCCTTTCAGGCTTCTCCGGGTTCCCGAAGTTCAGACAGTCGGTCAGAGCGTTCGGCATTGCTCCGACGGCGACCACGTTGCGCCATGCCTCGTCCACCGATGACATGCCTCCCCTGTACGGGTCCAGCGCGGTGAACCACGGATTGCATCCTATGGCCGCGGCCAGGCCCTTGCGGCTGGAAGGCACCGGGCGTAGGACCGATGCGTCCCCTGGTCCGGTCTTGTTCATCTCGCCGACCATGGGGTGCAGTACCGTTGCCGCCCTGACCTCGTGGTCGTACTGCCTTATCGCCCATTCTTTCGATGCCACGTTCGGATCGGAGAGCAGCTTGAGTATCACCGTGCGGTCGTCCGGAAGGCGGGGGGAGCGCTCGTTCTCCATCGAAGAGACCTGCGGAGCGACATACGGCCTGTGGTAGAGAGGGCCCGTGGTCAGGAAATGCTGGTCCATGTCGAATATCTGCTCCCCGTGCCAGAATATGCGGGTGCGCCGGGTGTCGGTGGTCATCGCCACGGGCGTCGCCAGCACATCCCAGGAATCGAAGACTGCCAGTACCTTTTCGAGGTTCTCCGGCTTGCAGGTGCACATCATGCGCTCCTGCGACTCGGACACCCATATCTCCCAGGGTGCGAGTCCTGACTCTTTCAGGGGGACTTTTTCGAGGTCCACATCGGCCCCGCAGCCAGCATCGAGGGCCATTTCCCCGACGACGCAGCTTAGGCCTCCTCCTCCAAGGTCCTTCATGCCCGTGATGAGGTGTTTGGCGTTCACCTCGAAACATGCATGCATGACAGGCTCCTTCGTTATGGGGTCCCCCAGCTGCACCGCGCCCCTCGAATCTTCGTCGGACGTCTCGGTCAGGTCGCGGGAGGCAAAGTTCACCCCGTGTATGCCGTCGCGGCCGGTGCGGCCGCCGATGAGCACCATTACCTCCCCCGGTCCGCCTGCGTAGTTCTTGGCAAGGTCGGCGCGTTTGACTATACCCAGGCATGCGACGTTTACCAGGCAGTTCCCGGTGTACCTCTCGTCGAAGAACATGCCTCCTGTGATGGTCGGTATCCCGACCCTGTTACCATAGTCCCTTATCCCCGAGACGACCCCGCTCATCAGATAGCGGGGGTGTTTGGTCCCTGGCGGCAGATCGCCCTTCCTGTCGGGATATCCGAAGCATAATGGGTCTGCCAACGCGATGGGCTGCGCTCCCATGCACACAACGTCCCTTAGTATCCCGCCTATGCCCGTCGCCGCCCCTCCATAGGGCTCCACCGCGGACGGGTGGTTGTGGCTCTCGATCCTGAGAGCGTATCCATGGTCTTCGTCGAACACCATCACTCCCGCATCGCCCCTGGAAAGGACATCTTCGCGCCCTATCCCGAATACGAACTCCTTCAGTATGGCCTTGGAGCTCTTGTAGCAACAATGCTCGCTCCAAGCCTGGCCGAGGGACTGGAGCTCTATGTCGGTGGGCTCCCTGCCCTCTTTGACGAAGTATTCCTTTATCATCTTCATCTCGTCGAGGGACAGGCTGAGCGCCATATCGCCGGATATCTTCGCAAGGTCTTCGTCCGAAGCTTCTCTCACCGAGACGTCGAAAAGCTCGTATGGCTTGTCGCGCCTGGTCATCAGGTCCTTGACCATTTGATCATCTCACGGTCACTTTGAAGTTCTGTATCACGGGGTTCGCGAGGAGCTTTTTGCACATCTCCTCTCCCTCGGAGACCGCTTCCTCATCGGTCCCTTCGACTTCGATGTCGTAGACCTTCACGGTCTTGACCTCGCCGACCCCTTCGAATCCCAGGGCTTCCAAGGCCTTCCTGGTGTTTTTGCCCTCGGGGTCTGCCACACCTTTCTTGAGCTCAATGCGGATCTCTATTACTGCCATTGTTACGAGTAATTGCGCGCACCGATTAATATGTTATGAAAATCAGGGTATGGAACGCTTCCTTCCGAAGACGAGGTACCCTGTGTGTCCCAGCATCTCGAATGACGGGCGGACTCCCCCCGGATGGACCTCCATGCCCCTTTGGAGATTCTCCATGGCCTTCACTCCGGCGAAGCCGCGCTCCCTCAGTGCCAGCACCGAAGACTCGAGCTGGTTGGCATTGGGGACGTATATGCATATCCTCCCTCCCGGCCTGAGATGCGGCAGCATGTTGTCCAGGGCAAGCCATGGGTCCGGCATGTCCATGGTCAGTGCGTCTGCGGTAAATTCGAATTCCACATTCTTGGCATCCCCGATCACGCAGTCCCAGCATACTTCCGCGCCTGTTCGCGAAACATTGCGTCTGGCTCTTTTGGCGTTCTCCTCCTTTAGCTCAACTGTAAGGACTTTTCCCGACGGTGCCACGGAATTGAGCAACGCCGTCGTCAGACCTCCGGAGCCTGCGCCCACTTCGATGACCGCCGATCCGCTCCTGATGTCGCAGTTCAGTATTATCGTAGCCGCGTCCTTGGGCGTGATGATCTGCGCTCCTCTGTCCAAGGACTCGATTAGCTCTATGACCCCTGGTCTGAAAACGGTGAAGTCCGCCCCGGCTATCTTGACCGAGGAACCATCTTCTGCACCGGCGAACCTGGAGCCGTCCACTGTTCCCAGCGATTGCACCTTTATCATCCCGAAAGACATCTTGAACCAGTATCTCTTGCCCGAGCTGTCCTCCAGATAGACCAGCTCATCTTCTTGGAACGCCATGTTAGTCCGATGTCCTCCGGAGTAATAACTTGTTGCACTCACATAGTGTGGGCCGCGTACGCCTGCTTCTCCGATTCCTTACCGCAGATGATGCATTTTCCCGGGAACGCCGGAGCCTTGTAGGGGGTGCCCAACATCTTGAATCCCGTGGAGTCCTCGAACCTGTGTCCGCAATCGGGGGATCCGCACCAGCACATCCTCAGGATCTTGTCCTTCTTGGTGTCGTCGAGTTCCGCCTTTGGCACGTCATCCATCGACGATATGTCTATGACGCCGGACTCCTGGACGGACTTGGCCCTTGCGTAAAGCGTCGCGGAGATGTCGTCGAGAAGCATCCTGGTGCCTGCAGACACGGAGTCCATGGCGATGGCGCCCTTCTCCCCGGTGTCCCTCCTGGCGAAGGAAACCACACCGTTCTCCAGATCCCTGGCTCCGATCTCTATGCGGAGAGGTACTCCGCGCATCTCCCACTCGTAGTACTTGGCCCCGGGCCTATCGTTCCTATCGTCCAGCTTAGACCTGATGCCTGACCTGTTCAATATGTCCGTTACAAGTTTGCATGCGTCCATGACCTCTTCCGGGGATTTCTTGGATATTATCGGTATGATGACCACCTGGAACGGCGCTATGGGCGGGGGTAGGATCAGGCCTTTGTCGTCTCCGTGTACCCCGACCACTGCTCCCAGAAGACGCTCGCTCATTCCGAACGTTGTCTGGTGGGCGTGCTTGTGCTCTCCGTTCAGGTCCTCGTACGTTATGTCGTAAGGCACCGAGAAGTTGGTGCGGTAGTGGTGTATCGATCCTATCTGAAGCGTCCTGCCGCTGGGCATGACGGTGTCGATTCCCACGGTGTAGTAAGCGCCCGGGAATTTGTCCCAGTCCGTGCGCACAAGAAGGAAGTGCGGTAGGCAAAGCTCGTGGGAGATCTTCTCCAGCATCTGTATGTCCTCTTCGATCTGGCACTGTGCGTCCTCCTCGGTCGTGTGACATGTGTGGGACTCGAAGAAATGGATCTCGCGGACCCTGATGAACGCACGGGTCTGCTTGGTCTCGTAGCGGAAGGTGTTGACGATCTGGTATATTTTGAGCGGAAGGTCCTGATGAGACCTGATCCACAGCGAGAAGATGGGATACATCGCCGTCTCTGATGTTGGCCTGACGACCAGCGGCACGTCGAGCTCGTTCTCTCCGGCGCGTGTGACCCAATATACCTCGGCGTCGAATCCTTTGATGTGCTCCTTCTCCTTCTTGAACTCGGTCTCCGGGATCAGGAGGGGAAAGTTGACCTC